>NZ_CP015849.1:0-600000 GCF_001654495.1 Streptomyces sp. SAT1 | reverse complement strand
CTTCGACCGGCCCGACGACGAGGACAGCTGGGGCATGCGCTGGGCCCGCGCCTACGTCGAGTTCGCGGCCGGGGAGAAGCGCTCCTGGCTGGCCGGGCACGGCGTCACCCTGCTGCCCACGGTCGGCTGGGCCGAGCGCGGCGACCTGCGCGCCGACGGCCACGGCAACTCCGTACCGCGCTTCCACATCGCCTGGGGCACCGGCACCGGCGTGGTCGCCCCCTTCGCCGCGTACGCGCACCGGGCCGCCCAGGACGGGCTGCTCACCTTCCACCACCGGCACCGGGTGGACGAACTCGTCGTCGGGAACGGCGCGGCGCGCGGCGTGCGCGGCACCCTCCTCGCCCCCGACGACGCGCCCCGGGGCGTCGCCTCCAGCCGCGAGGAACGCGGCGCCTTCGAACTGACCGCCCAGGCCGTGATCGTCACCAGCGGCGGCATCGGCGCCGACCACGACATCGTCCGCCGCCACTGGCCCGCGCGCCTGGGCACCCCGCCCGCCCGCATGGTCACCGGCGTACCGGCCTACGTCGACGGCCGGATGCTCGACATCAGCGCCGCCGCCGGTGCCCGGCTGGTCAACCGCGACCGCATGTGGCACTACACCGAGGGGATCCGCAACTGGGACCCGATCTGGCCCGGCCACGGCATCCGCATCCTGCCCGGCCCCTCCTCGGTCTGGCTCGACGCCCTCGGCCGCCGGCTGCCCGACCCCTGCCTGCCCGGCTACGACACCCTGAGCACCCTGCGGCACCTGCGCACCACCGAGGACCTCGCCGCCCACGACCACTCCTGGTTCGTGCTGACCCGAAGGATCGTCGAGAAGGAGTTCGCCCTCTCGGGCTCCGAGCAGAACCCCGACATCACCGCCAAGGACCGCAAGGCGGTGCTGCGCGACCGGCTGCTGGGCAAGGGCGCGCCGGGACCGGTCCAGGACTTCCTGCGGCACGGCGCCGACTTCGTGGTCGCCGCCACCCTCGAAGAACTCGTCGAGAAGATGAACAGGCTCACCGACCGGCCCCTGCTCGACGCCGCCGAGGTGCGCCGCCAGATCACCGCCCGCGACCTCCAGCTGGACAACCCGTACAGCAAGGACGCCCAGGTGCAGGGCATCCGCAACGCCCGCCGCTACATCGGCGACCGGCTCGGCCGGGTCGCCGCACCGCACCGGATCCTCGACCCGGAGGCCGGCCCCCTGATCGGCGTCAAACTGCACGTCCTGACCCGCAAGTCCCTCGGCGGCATCCAGACCGACCTCGACTCCCGCGCGCTCGGCACGGACGGCACACCCGTCGACGGCCTGTACGCGGCGGGCGAGGTGGCCGGGTTCGGCGGCGGCGGCGTGCACGGCTACAACGCCCTGGAGGGCACCTTCCTCGGCGGCTGCCTCTTCTCCGGCCGCGCGGCCGGCCGCGCCGCGGCCGCACAGACCGCCTGAACGGCCCGGCGGGCCCGCCCCCTTCGCCCGGCGGGGGGCGGTCGGGCCCGCCCCGTGGGCGACTTGACCCGCGGCAGGGCGAACCGGCGCCGCCACGGCTCTACTCTGAGGGCGTTTGATCATGCGCCGCCCGTCCCCCCGAGGAGAACCGTGACGCCCCCCAGGAAGCAGCCCGTCCCCCGCGCCGTGACCGCCACCGTCCCCGTCGCCGTCGCGGCCCTGCTGGCGGCCGCCGGACCCGCGGCCGCCGGACCCGTCGCCCACGGCACCGCACCCGCCCGCCCCGCCGCGGCCGGCGCACCCGGCGCCGGCGACCCCTACTTCCCGCTCGCCGGCAACGGCGGCTACGACGTCTCCCACTACGACCTGACCCTGCGGTACGATCCGGCCGCCCGCCACCTCGACGCCACCGCCGTCCTCACCGCCCGCGCCACCGCCCGGCTGACCCGGTTCGACCTCGACCTCAAGGGCCTGAAGGTCACCGGGGTCAGCGTCGACCACGCCAAGGCGTCCTACCGGCGCCACGGCCAGGAACTCGTCGTCACCCCGCGCACCGCCCTGCGCCCCGGCCACCGCTTCCAGGTCGCCGTCACCTACAGCGGCACCCCCGGCCCGGTCACCGACCCCGACGGCTCACCGGACGGCTGGATCCCCACCGACGACGGCGCCTTCGTCGCCGGTGAACCCCAGGGCGCCATGACCTGGTTCCCGGCGAACAACCACCCGCTGGACAAGGCGTCGTACGACTTCACCCTCACCGTCCCGCAGGGGCACACGGCCGTCGCCAACGGCGTCTACCTGGGCAGCCGCACCGCCCACGGCCGCACCACCTACCGCTGGCGCCAGAGCGAACCCATGGCCGCCTACCTGGCCACCGCCACCATCGGGAAGTTCCGCGTCGAGCAGTTCACCACCCACGGCGGGATCAGGGTCTACAACGCCGTCGACCCGCGCGAGGCGAAGGCCGCCGCGCCCGTGGTGAGGCAACTGCCCGCCGTCCTCGACTGGGAGAGCGGGCTCTTCGGGCCCTACCCGTTCAGGGCCGCCGGAGCCATCGTCGACCACGCCCCGGGCGTCGGCTACGCCCTGGAGACCCAGACCCGCCCCCTGTACGACTCCGCGCCCGACCTCGCCACCCTCGTCCACGAGAGCGCCCACCAGTGGTTCGGGGACTCCGTCTCGCTGACCCGCTGGCAGGACATCTGGCTCAACGAGGGCTTCGCCACCTACGCCGAGTGGCTCTACACCGAGCAGCACGGCGGCGACAGCGCCCAGCAGGAGTTCGACGCGCTGTACGCGCGCCCGGCCACCGACCGGCTGTGGGCCTTCCCGCCCGGCGACCCGGGCAGCGGCGAGAACATCTTCGACACCCCCGTCTACGCCCGCGGCGCCATGACCCTGCACGAACTGCGCCGGGCCGTCGGCGACCGGGCCTTCTTCCGGATCCTGCGCGCCTGGGCGACGGACCACCGCGGCGGGCACGGCACCACGGCCCAGTTCACCGCGCTCGCCGAGCGGATCTCCGGCAAGGACCTGGGCGCGCTCATGCGCACCTGGCTGGAGACCGCGGGGAAGCCGGCCACCCCCTGACGGCGGCGGATCCGGGGCGCCGGACGGCCGGCCCTGACGGGTTCCTCACATGTGTCGGCCATGGTCGAGACATGATCACCCGCCACCGCCGTGCCGTCCCCGGCCCGCCGACCGCTTAGGATCCGCCAGGTGTGCGCACATGTGCTGGTCGCCGAGGACGACGAGATGCAGGCCGAACTCATCCGCCGGTCCCTGCTGCTGGAGGGCCACACCGCGACCGTGGTCCACGACGGCCGGGCCGCCCTGGAGGCGGCCCGGCTGCACCGGCCCGACCTGGTCGTCCTCGACCTCATGCTGCCGGTGCTCGACGGCTTCGGGGTCTGCCGGGAACTGCGCCGGGACGACGACGTCCCGGTGCTGATGCTGACCGCCCGCAACACCGAGGACGACGTGCTGCTCGGCCTGGAGCTGGGCGCGGACGACTACATGACCAAGCCGTACAGCCCCCGCGAGCTGATGGCGCGGATACGGACCGTGCTGCGCCGCAGCGGGCGGGCCGCCGAGCGGCGCGAGGACCCCGTGCTGCGCGCCGCCGGGCTCGCCGTCGACCCGGTGCGGCACGAGGTGCGGTGCGAGGGGCGGCCGGTGGTGTGCACCCCGGCCGAGTTCGAGATCCTGCTCGCCATGGCCGGCGAACCCGACCGGGTCTTCACCCGGCACCAACTGCTCCACCGCACCCGCGGACTGGACCGCGCCTCCACCGAACGGGCCATAGACGTGCACATCATGAACCTGCGCAAGAAGCTGGAGGCCGACCCGCGCCGCCCGGTACGGCTGCTGACCGTCTTCGGCGTCGGCTACAAGCTGAACAGCGCGGCGGCGTGAGGAAGAAGGCCGGGCCGGGCGGCGGCATACCGCTGCGCAAACGGCTGCTGGTGCGGCTGCTGGTCGCCTCCGTCCTGATCGCCGGCTGCTCGGTGGCGGCGACCGCCTGGCTGGCGGTGCAGACCACCACCAGCGCCCTGCGGCAGGAGCAGGGCCAGGACCTCGCCGACGACGTCGCCATCCTGGCCCGGCTCAGCGGCTACGCGGCCACCCACCGCGACTGGAAGGGCGTCGCGGCCACCGTCCGCGGGCTCGCGGCGCAGACCGGCCGCCGGGTCGCCCTCACCACCGCCGACCGCACCCTGGTCGCCGACTCCGCGCCGCCCGGCAGCCCGCTGCCACCCAGCCCCGCCGCCACCGTCGACCCCCTGCACACCGACACCTACACCCAGCGCGGCGCCCAGCTCAGCGGGATCGACCCGCGGGCGGTCGGCCCCTACGCGCTGCCGGCCGGTGAACGCCGGCAGCTCGACCAGGTGGCGGCCAAGCGCCGGAGCTGCTTCGCCGCCAACGGCGTCCCCACCACGGTCCGGCACACCCCGGGCGGCCGCCCCTACCTGGTCTCCGACGACGGAACACGCGGTGTCACCGAGGTGCCGGAGGAGTGCGCCGACGGCGCACTCAACACCCCCACGGCCACCGAGCGCAGGGCCCTGGACGACGTGACCCTGCGGGCCCGCGCCTGCATCCGGCGGGCCGGCCTGGACCCCGACCTCGGCGCCCTGGAGTTCGAGCCCGGGGCCGGCGGCCGCTACCTCGTCTCGAGGACCGCCGTCCGCTACTACTACAAGGGCGCCCTCGGAGCGGGCGGCGGTGCCACCGACGAGGCGCGGCACGAGGCGCGGCAGAAGGCACAGCAGAAGGCGCAGCAGTGCGCCGACGACGCCTACCGGGACCAGCTCGACCCCTATGTCGCCCCCGCCGCCCAGCTCTTCCTGGGCGGCGGGGACCGGGCCGCCACCCGGTTCGTCATGTCGCCCGCCAACAAGGCGAAGATCATCGGTGCCGCCGGTCTGGTGCTGGCCGTCACGGTCGCCGTCACCGCCGTGGTCGCCGGCCGGCTCGTGCGCCCGCTGCGCGCCCTGACCGAGGCCGCCCGCCAGCCCCCGGACCAGCATGTACGGGTGCCCGTCACCACCCGGGACGAGACCGGGCTGCTCGCCCAGGCGTTCAACGCGCTGACCGAGCGCCGCGAACGCCTGGAGGCCCAGCGCAAGGCGATGGTCAGCGACATCGCGCACGAGCTGCGCAGCCCGCTCACCAACATCCGCGGCTGGCTGGAGGTGGCCCGGGACGGCCTCGTCGACCCCGACCCCGCCCTGCTCTCCTCCCTGCACGACGAGGCGCTGGTGCTCCAGCGGGTCATCGACGACCTCCAGGACCTCGCCGCCGCCGACGCGGGCACCCTGCGCCTGCACCGGGAGCCGCTGGGCGCCCGCGACCTGCTCGACCAGGTCGCGGCGGCCCACCGGGTCGCCGCCCGCGCCGCCGGGGTCACGCTGCGCACCGACTGCGCGGACGGCCCCTGTCTGGACGCCGACCCGGTCCGCATGCGGCAGGTGCTCGGCAACCTGGTCTCCAACGCGGTGCGCCACACACCCGCGGACGGCACCGTCGCACTGGCCGCGCACCGCGACGGCGACACGGTGGTCCTCACGGTGGCCGACACCGGCACCGGCATCGCGCCGGACGATCTGCCGCACGTCTTCGACCGGTTCTGGCGGGCGGAGAAGTCCCGCAGCCGCCGCACCGGCGGCAGCGGTCTCGGCCTGGCCATCGTCCGTCAGCTGGTCGAGGCCCACGGCGGGACCGCGGCCGCGGCCAGCGAGCCGGGCGCGGGCAGCGTCTTCACCCTCCGCCTGCCCGCGGCCCCCGACGAGACGGGGCCCGGGGCGCGGGACGGCGTGCGGACCGAGGAGGCCGGGGACCCGCGGTCCGCGGTCTCCCGGGCGGGAAAGTAGTCGTACCGGCCGGGCGGTCAGCCCTGCCGGCGGCGGGCCACGGCACGGCGCCGCCGCAGCGCGCGCCGCTCGTCCTCGCCCGTCCCGCCCCACACACCGATGGTCTGGTCCGTGTCCAGCGCCCAGCGCAGACACTCCTCACGGACGGGACATCGGCGGCACACCGCCTTGGCCTGCTCGGTCTGCACCAGTGCCGGACCGGTGGTACCGATCGGGAAGAACAGGTCGGGGTCCTCGTGGCGGCACGCGGCGTGTTCTCGCCAGTTCTCCATGAAGAAAAGTCACCTGCGATCGAAAGTAGTCCGTGTCTCGGGCCGTATGTGCTCGCCGTCGGGTCACCTGCCGCCGCCGCGTCAAACGGCGCTCCGCCCGGCACCCGCCGGACCTTCGCACGATCCGCACATGGCCGGATCGGCCCGCCGGGGCCGTGCCCGCGGCCCCCGCCGCAGCGCGGACGGGTGCGAACGGCACGGTCTGTGCTGCGATAGTGAACCCGGACAGAAAGATGTAACGAGCAACCAGGAACCCCGTGGACACCAGCGAGAGCACCGACAGCAGCAGTCCGGCCCGCACCGGCGGCACCCCCGGCCCGGCCGAGCAGGCCCGGCGGGGCTGGCGCCGCTGGGCCATGGACACCCGTCCGCTGCGCATCCCCGCCTACCGCAGGCTGTGGTCCTCCACCATCGTCACCGCGGTCGGCAGCCAGCTCACGGCGGTCGCCGTGCCCAAGCAGATCTACGACATCACCGGTTCCTCGGCCTGGGTCGGCTACGCGAGCCTGGCCGGTCTGGTGCCGATGGTGGTCTTCGCGCTGTGGGGCGGCGCCGTCGCCGACACCGTGGACCGCCGCAAGCTGCTGCTGGTGACCAACTGCGGTATCGCCGTCACCTCGCTGCTGTTCTGGGCGCAGGCCCTGACCGGGCTGGACTCGGTGGTGGTGCTGATGGTGCTGCTCGCCGCCCAGCAGGCGTTCTTCGGGCTGAACTCCCCGGCGCGCAACGCCTCCATCGCCCGGCTGGTCCCCGAGGAGGAACTGCCCGCCGCCAACGCGCTGAGCTCCACGGTCATGCAGACCGGCCTGGTCGCCGGACCGCTGCTGGCCGGTGCGCTGATACCCGTGATCGGGCTGCCCGAGCTGTATCTGATCGACGCGGTGGCACTGTGCGCCACGGTGTGGGCGGTGTGGCGGCTGCCGGCGCTGCCGCCCCTTTCGGCCCCGGCCGAGCGCCGCGCCGGGGTGCGGGAGATAGCCGCCGGTTTCCGTTACATCTCCGGGCACAAGGTGCTGCTGCTGTCCTTCCTCGCGGACATCATCGCCATGGTCTTCGGCATGCCCCGCGCCCTGTTCCCGCAACTGGCCGCCGAGACCTACGCCCCCTACGGCGAGGGCCTGGCGCTCGGCCTGCTGTTCGCGGCGATCCCCCTGGGCGCGGTGGCCGGGGGCCTGTTCTCCGGCACCTTCTCCCGGGCGCGCCGGCACGGCTGGATGGTCATCGGCGCGGTCACCGCCTGGGGCCTGGCCGTCGCCGGGGTGGGAGTGAGCCGCAACCTGTGGGTCGCGGTGGTGTTCCTGGCCGTGGCGGGCGTCGCCGACATGGTGTCCATGGTCTTCCGCGGCGCGATCCTGCTGTCCGCCGCCACCGACGAGATGCGCGGCCGGATGCAGGGCGTCTTCACGGTCGTCGTGGCGGGCGGACCGCGCCTGGCCGACGTGCTGCACGGCACGGCCGGCTCGCTCTTCGGGCCGCGCGCGGCCGTCGCCGGGGGCGGGCTCCTGGTCGTCGTCCTGATGCTGGCGCTGGCGGCGGCCGTACCGGCGCTGCGCCGCTACCGGATCTGAGGCGCGGGGCGCTGCCGTCTACAGGCCCCGCCGGGGGATCGTGTACTGCTCCAGCAGCCTGCCCCGGGTCAGCTCCAGACGGTGGGCGAGGATCTCCGCGACGGTCCGCACCAGCGACAGGCCCAGCAGCGGATCCTCCACGGACAGGGCCAGCACCGCCGAGGCGTCGAACTCGTAGGTCCGCACCCGGCTGAAGGCCTCGGCGCCGAAGTCCCACTCGTACGGCGGGAAGAGCCAGGACCAGCCCAGCAGGTCGCCCGCGCCGAGGCTGGCCACGGTGACCCGGCGGGTGGGCGTGACCTGCTGGTCGAGGTGGACGGCGCCGGACCTGATCACCCAGAAGCGGTCGGCGGTGCCGCCCGCTTCGAAGATCCGGGTGTCCTCCGGGAAGGAGACCTCCCGCGCGACTTCCATGAGGCGTTCGCGCTGCTTGTGGGGGAGCGCGGTGAGGAGTTTGATCGCTTTGGTCATGGCCCGTGGCCCTTCGCCGTGGTGTCCGGATCGGCGCGTGTGCCTGGGTCCTGTCGCCGCCTTCGCGTCGTCCGCCCGGGGCGGGGCTCGCGGTGCCGGTGCGTGCTCCCGGTGCACTGGTGTCCCGGTCCTCGTACCGGAGGTATCGGAGGTACGGGGGCCGGGGCCGGTGCGGCGAGTGGGTCCCCCCGCTCGAAGAGCCTGCGTGGCGTCGCGTGGCAGGCGGGGAGGTGACGACAGGGCCTGAGCCCATTGTCGGCGGCTGCGCGCGCAACGGGCACCTCGGCGGGCGAGGACATGAAAAAGCCCTGGCTGGACGGGGGAGACCAGCCAGGGCCGTATGCGGCGATGTACGGGGGACGTCAGCCGGGTCGACCCCGTCACCGCTTATGGATGAACCTTAAACCACCACTGGCCCTGCACCCGTGCCCGAAGCGGGTCGAGTGACCGGTTTCACTCGGTTTCACCCGGCGTACGCCGTCCCGCACGGATGTTTGACCGGGCACACAGGGGCTAGCCGGATCAGAGAGGCCGTGAGCCTCAGCCGTCGGCCGCAGGGAGCGAGGAGATGTGCGAGAAGCACCGGACCACCCCCGTCGCGGAGCCCGCCTCCGCCCCGGACCACCTCGGACCGTGCCGCCCGGCCGACGCCCGGCGGGAAGTGGCACACGTGATCACCGAATGCTGCCGGGCCGGCCATCCGCCGTGCGACGCGCACGCCGTGTCCGACGCCCAGCTCGTCGCCTCCGAACTGACGACCAACGCCATCCTGCACGGCGGCGGGGTGACCGACTTCCACGTCGATGTCGTCGGACCCGACGTCCGCGTCTGCGTCAGCGACCGCAGTGACCGCCTCCCGGTGGCCCGCACCCCGCTGGACCGGCAGGGCCGCTACCGCGGCGGCGGGCGCGGCTGGCCCATCGTGTGCAGGCTCGCCCGGGACGTCCAGGTGTCCGACCTGCCCTCCGGCGGCAAGTGCATCAGCGCCATGGTCTCCCTGAGCTGATCCGCTCGGACGGGCCGGTCCGGGCGGCCCCGCGGCGGTGCGGACCGCCCGCCGCGAAGAATTCGAAGAAGCGGAGTTTGTTCCTCACACCCCCGGGCAGACGGAACCCCGTGCTTCGGACCGGAGGCGCGCCAGCGGGAGCGGCATGACTGCTCCGAGGCCCTCCAGGTCGGCCCGGCAGTTCCCCGCCTCCCGCGGTACATCCCTGAAACCACCGTTCAGGAGCGAATCCGCATGCTCATCGACACACCGGCAAGCCGTTCCCGCACTTCCGAGGAACCGGCCGCTCCCGCCCGGCGGCCGCACGACGACGCACCCGAGACCGAGGCCCTCTTCCGGCGCCTGACCGCGCTGCCGGACGGGCCCGAGCGCGACGCGGTGCGCGACGAACTCGCCACCGCCTGGCTCCCCATGGCGCACCGCATCGCGGGCCGCTTCCGCGACCGCGGCGAATCCATCGAGGACCTCCGCCAGGTGGCGGCACTGGGCCTGGTCAAGGCCATCGACCGGTTCGACCCGGACCGCGGGGCCTTCGAGAGCTACGCCGTCCCCACCATCACCGGCGAGGTGAAGCGGCACTTCCGGGACCGCATGTGGGCGCTGCGCGTGCCCCGCCGGGTCCAGGAACTGCGCAACAAGGTGCGCGTGGCGCGCCGCGAACTCACCCAGAACCCCGGCAGCCCCGAGCCCACCCTCGCCGCCGTCGCCGCCCACACCGGGCTGACGGAGGAGGAGGTCAGCACCGGCATGGAGGCGCTGGAGAGCTTCAGCACGCTGTCCCTGGACGCCGAGATGTCCTCCGGCGCCGACGGCTACAGCCTCGCCGACACCCTGGGCGCCGCCGACTCCTCCTACGACGTCGTCGTCGACCGGGAATCGGCCAAGGAAGGACTGCGCCGCCTTCCCGAGCGCGAACGCGCCATTCTCTATATGCGCTTCTTCGAGGACATGACCCAGAGCCGGATCGCCGACCGCCTCGGCATATCGCAGATGCACGTCTCCCGGCTGATCAGCCGCAGCTGCGCCCGCGTCCGCGACGAGGTGCTCACCGAGCGCACCGGCCGCCGCCCCACCGGACCCCGCCCCGAGGCGTACTGACCGGCCCGGCGCACCCCCGCCACCGCCCGGCGCACCCCCGCGCCCGGAGGTGGCGCGAGCGCGCCCGGCGCGCCTTCACGGGCACCGGCCGATCGCAGGTGCCGGGTCTGAGAGACGCCGGGCGGGGAACACGGAGCAGATGAGCGAAGACGAGTTTCCGCCCGACGACCGGGCCGTGGAGGTGTACCTCGACCTCCTGCGGATCCGGATGCCAGAGGACGACTACGAACTCCTGCTCACCGTGGTGGACCCGGTGCTGCGCGCCATCCACGAACAGGGGGAGCAGGGCGTGCCCACCGCCGACTTCCCGCTGGACGGGCCGCAGACCCAGGGCCTGCCCCAGCAGATACGCGACGAGGCGGCCCTGGTCATCGCCACCGCGGTCACCGGCCGGCTGGACAACGAGCTGGTCGTCCTGGAGATAGAGGAGACCGGCCCGGTCCGGGTGGTCACCGACGCCACCACGGCCGCCGACCCGGCCCGCCTCACGGAGATCGCCGACTACATCCGCGACCGGCACCGCGAGACCGAGGAGCTGCGCGGCATCGCCGCCGTCAGCGACCTGCCCACGGACTTCTGACCCGGCTGGACCCGTCTCACCGCTTGGGCGTCGGCACCCGGACGCCCAGCGGACGGGCCAGACCCACCACTCCCTCGTCCAGGCGCTGCAGATGCCGCAGCACCCGGTCGGTGATCCGGCCGTAGCGGGGCGTGCCCGGCGTGCCGCCCGACTCCAGCAGCGACGCGATGCTCGGACCCGTCTCGATCCCGGGGGCGTCCGGCTCGTCGGCCACGTGCGCGGTGAGCGCCGCGATGTTGTGCGTGATCCGGCGGCACGCCTGCCGCAGCCGCGGATCGGCGGCTATCGACGGATGCGTCGGCAGCAGCTCGGCGGTCGCGGCCAGCGACCGCGCGTGATACGCACAGGTCTCCAGCAGCGCCAGCAGGTACTGCGCGGTGTCGCGCCGGGCCCGCAGGGGCGTGATCGGGTGCGTGAGCGGCTGCACCGCGCCGCGCAGATCGCTCAGCGCCTGGTCGAGATCGCGCGCCTGGTCCAGGAGATCCGCCTGCGGGCCGCCGCTGAGCTGGTCCACGGCGGTGCCCGTGACGTCGTAGAGCCGCTCCAGCACCGTGCCCAGCAGCTCGTCCGTGCGGCGGTCGGTGCGCACCGGCAGCACCACGGCCGCCGCGATGATCCCGCAGGCGGCGCCCAGCGCCGTCTCCTCGATGCGCAGCACCAGCACCGACAGGCTGTAGGTGTGCAGCAGCGTGTAGAGCAGCCCCAGCGCTGCCGTGACGAAGAACGACATCAGCGTGTACGACAGCGGCGCCGTGTAGAACATCGCGAAGACCAGCAGCAGCACCAGCGCCAGGGCCGGCCAGGTGTGCGGACCGACCAGCCCGGCCAGCACGATGCCCGCCACCACCCCGAGCACGGTGCCCAGCAGCCTGCGGTAGCCCTTGACCAGGATCTCGCCCGTGGACGAGGTGTTGATGAAGACGATCCAGCAGGTCAGCACCGCCCAGTACCAGCGCTGGCTGGAGAGGAACTCACCGCCCACGATGGCCAGCGCGGACCCCAGCGCCACCTGCACCGCGGCCCGCGTGGTGGGCCGGCGCAGCCCGGTGGCGGGCTCCTCCAGCGCCTGTTCGCCCGCCTCGGCGCCCTCGATGGCGGCGTCCTCGGCGTCCAGCTCCTCCCGGGAGCGGGTGGTGGCCGGGGAGTCGTCGGACTCGTCCTGCGGCCCGCCGAGCGCGACCCGCAGCCCCAGCACCGCGCGGGCGGCCTCCCCGATACCGCGGAAGACGTCCTGGAGGGCCGCCGAGGCGGCCGGCAGGTTCTCCTCGTCGCGGTAGCCGAGCAGCCGGTTGCGCACATGCGTCATCGCGGTGCCCCCGCCCTCGCCGACCGGCCGCAGCACCAGCATGCGCAGCGCCCGCAGATCCCGGCGCAGCGTGTCGGTGGCCTCCTCCCGCACCGGCTCCCGGCCGCCCGAGGGGACGGGCGCGCCGGGCAGGTGCAGGGTGAGCGTGTCGGTCCGCTCGCTGCTGCGGGCGGTGAGCAGCAGCAGTCCCAGCCGCTCGGCGGAGATCTCGGCGCCCGCGATGCGCCGCTGCACCAGCCGGGCCACGGACTCGTCGGAGGTGCCCTGCTCCAGGCGGCCCTGGATCATCAGGGCCGTCTCGTGCAGCCGGGCGGTGCCCTCGCGCACCGCCTCCAGGGCCTTGTCGGCGTCCCCGGGCCCGGCGTCCAGCAGCTCCAGCTGGGCGGAGACCAGCTGGGCCAGCCGTACCCGGAACGCCTCGCGCAGCCGCAGCAGGACGCCCGCCGGAGTCTCGTAGACGATCACGAAGCGCACCAGCGCGCTGGCCGCGAACGCGACCGTGACGACACCGAACAGGGCGGGCAGCGTGTGCCCGGTGGCGCCGACGAACAGCGACATGAAGTAGATCTGGAAGCCGATCAGGCCCAGCGCGTTGCCCCGGTCGCCGAAGCGGCGGCTGTAGACCGCGCAGAAGATCAGGACGACGAAGAAGAGGTCACCGGCGATCACCCGGGAGTTCAGCAGGGCGCCCAGGGCGACCGACGCCAGCGCCACGGGCAGACCCAGCGCCAGGGTCAGCGCCTGCTGGGAGCGCTGCTTCTCCCGGATGGCGAAGGTGGCCGCCATCGAGGCGATCGCACCGGCCACCAGATGCGGGACCGGCACCCGCAGCGCGGTCAGCACCGCCAGGGTCAGCGCTATCGATCCCGCCGTCCGCGACCCCGCGGCCAGTCTCAGCAGCCCGGGATCGGACGCCGTGACGCGATCCCAGAGCCGTGTCCCGAGCGACTCCTCCGCTGCACTCACGCCGCCGTACTCTCTCCCGATCCCCGTGGATCTTGCCGTGGATCTTCGCGATGATCCGTTTCTCCAGCATCGCACGCCACGGCCGGACCGCCCGGAGCGGCCCGGCCGGGCGCGGCGCCGATCTCCGCCCGCGCGGCGTCACAGCGCCCGCGGACGCGCCTTCTCCACGTACTCCTGCACCTGCTGCGCCGTCATGTACGCGTCGGTGTACTCGAAGTCCTTCAGCTTGGCCGGCTTGCGGGCCTGGAAGCCGGTGCGGACGAAGTCGTCGCCCGCGACCGCGTTGAGCAGCCAGTTCGTCGCGACCCTGACCTTGGCGACATTGGTGCGCAGCGCCCCCAGGTGGTAGCCGCGGGCCACCGCCTGGGCGGGCACCCCGTGCAGTTCGACACCGAGCGGCTTGGCGACCGCGTCCGCGCCGCCCAGGTCCACGACGAGACCCAGGTCCTTGTGCTCGTAGCGGCGCATCGGTCCGCCGCGCAAGGTTGCGACGACGTTCTCCGCGACCCGCCTGCCCTGGCGCATCGCGTGCTGCGCGGTCGGCGGGCAGACCGCGCCGTCGCCCTTGGCGAGGTCGGGCACGGCGGCGGCGTCACCGAGCGCGAACACCCCGTCGTACCCGGGCAGGCACATCTCGTCGGTCACCGCGAGCCGTCCGCGGACGGTGTCCGCGCCGAGGGTGGCGATGAGCGGGCTGGCGACCACGCCCGCCGTCCAGATCAGGGTGTGGGTGGGCACCACCCGGCCGTCGGTGAAGGTGACCTCCTCCGGGCCGGCCTTGGCGATGGACACCCCGAGCGAGATCTCGATGCCCCGCCTGCGCAGGTCCTCCTGGGCGGCGCGGCCCAGCTTGTCGCCCAGCTCGGGCATCAGCTTGGGGGCGATGTCGATCAGATGCCACTTGATCAGCGCCGGGTCCAGCCGCGGGTAGCGCTTGACGGCGGCGTGCGTCAGCCGCTGGAGGCAGGCCGCGGTCTCGGTCCCGGCGTACCCGCCGCCGACGACCACGAACTGGAGCCGCGCGGCCCGCTCGGCCGCGTCGTCGCTGGCGTCGGCCAGGTCGAGCTGGGTGATGACGTGGTCCCGGACGTACGCGGCCTCGGCGAGCGTCTTCATGCCGAAGGCGTGGTCGGTCAGACCCGGGATGTCGAAGGTGCGGGTGATGCTGCCGGGGGCCAGCACGATGTAGTCGTAGGACTCGTCGACGATCCGGTCGGTGATGGTGCGGACGACGCAGACCTTGGCCTTCAGATCCACGCCGACGGCGCCGCCCGGGATGATCCGGGTGCGGTACTTCCTGCTGCGGCGCAGGGAGACGGCGATCGACTGCGGCGTCAGCACGCCGGAGGCGACCTGGGGCAGCAGCGGCAGATACAGCTGGTAGGCGAACGGTGTCACCAGGGTGACGTCGGCCTCGCTGGGGGAGAGGGTGCGTTCCAGACGGCGGACGCACTCCACTCCGGCGAAACCTGCGCCGACCACCAGGATCCTGGGTCGTGTCACGGTGTCTCTTCCCTTCTGCGGCTCCGGCGGCGTGCCGCGGCGTCGAGCGCCTGCCCCCGGATCGCTGCTTTCGCACCTCGTCGCTCCCGCCGTGCCGCCGGGCCTCCTTCCGCCGGCCGGGCACGGCGCCCGCACACACGTGTCGATCACCACCATGCCCGCACCGGGCCGTCCGCGCACCAGTAGCGACAGCACCGGCCGCACCGGACGCCCCGGCGGGGCCCGCCCTCCGCGCTCTCAGGCCGACCGTTCGACCGGCGCGTCGATCAGGGCCAGCGCCTCCTCTGCCGTCCGCGAGACCGGCACCGTGAGACTGACCCCGGTGAGGTCGAAGATCCGCTGGACGGCCGGTGCGGGCGCGATGACGTGCACGCTGCCCGGCAGCCGCCGGACCTCCTGGTAGACGCGCAGGACGATGTTCATGCCGGAGGAGTCCATGAAGGGCACTCCGCTCAGGTCGAGCAGGAAGTGCCGGCGGCCGTGATGGAGCTGGTTGGCCAGATGGGCCTGGAGCTCGGTCGCGGTGTCGACGTCCAGGTACCCCTCGGCCGTGAGCAGGGCGACGTCCTCCCGGACGAGGGTGACCTCGACGGTCAGCGGGTTCTGGGCATGGGACACGGGTACCTCCATCGAAGGGCGACTGCGCACCCGCGCCTACCCCCGAACCGGGCGGCCATACGTGCCGGTCCCGGACCCGGGTCGTCGAATGCCGCCGTCGGCGCAGGGTAGTTGCTGCTGTGGAGGCACCGAGCGAAAGGGGCAGGGCAGCGTGACCATCGAGGGAATCTGGGCGTACCCGCCGCAGGCCGGCCGCACCGGCGAGACGGACCTGACCGGGTTCACCGTCGTCGCCGCCGACGGCACCGTGGGCCATGTGGACCGGGAGGCGGAGCGCTTCGGGATGCGGCACCTGGTCGTGGACACCGGTGTGTGGGTGTTCGGCCGCAGCGCGCTCGTCCCCGCGGGCGTGGTGAGCCGCGTCGACCCGGCCGGGCGCAGGGTCGAAGTGGCCTGCTCCCGGGCGGAGATCAAGGACGCGCCGCGGTTCCGCACCGACAGCGAGACCCTCGACCGGGACTATCTGACCCGGGTGGGGGAGTACTACCACGGCCTGCCGCCACGGGAGCCGGACCCCGCCTGAGGACCCCGGCGAGCCCGGGGCTCCTCAGGCGGGGTCCCGCCGGGACGACCGGTTCACCAGGGCAGGAAGACGTGGACGTCCTTGCCCTGGCCGGTCACCACGACACTGACCTGGTCGCTCAGCGTGTGGATCAGATGCCAGCCGATCCCGCCGCCGCCCCGGCTCGGATGGAACGGGCGCGGCGCCGGCGGCGTGGTGCTGGTGTCGCTCAGCGTCACATGCACCCCGTCGAAGGTCCGCCGCAGACACAGCACGAACGGCCCCGGCGCGTACTGCACGGCGTTCGCGGCGAGTTCGGTGACCACCAGCAGGATGTCGTCCCAGTGCTCGGGGGCCGCCGGCAGGGCGCGGCGCGCCAGATCGTCCAGGAACTCCTCCGCGGCGAGGCGCGCACCCGTCACATGGTGCAGCTCGCCCGCGAAGCGGGCGGTTCGGCTCGGTATCCCCTCGGTGGCCAGTGTGTCGTCCCCATGCGGCTCGGTTGGCATCTCGCCTTCCCTGCCCGGCGTGCGCAGGGCGTCGTCGTACTTCCCTTCGTCCTCCTGTCTAGTTCCCGTGGGTGCCAGGGCTACGCGTGGGCATCCCGTGGCGCCCGTCTCAGCCGCGCGTCCGGACGGGCGGAAGTGGGGACCCGGGGGTCATGAGCTACGTCAATCCAGATCCCGACCCGGACCGGACGACCGGGCTCGAACCGGGCGGCGGAGTGCCGCCCGGCGAGACACCGCCCGCCGAGAGCAGCATGCCCGAGGCCGGGCCGCGGGAGCCGGAGGCCACCTCCCGGGGCTGGGCGGCGACCCCGCTCACCCTGATCCTGCTGCTCGTCCTGCTGATCGCGGCGGGCCTGCTGGGCTACGCCCTGGTCCTGATCCGCTGAGCGCCCCGCGCGGCCGTCTCACTCCTGGGTGAGGCGCACACACGCGGCGACGACCTCCCGCAGGCTCCCGGTGCGCTCCAGCAGCTCACGCTGTGTCCGTGCCCCGTTGCCCTGCGCGAACAGCGTGTCCAGCCCCTCCCGCGCCGCGTCCAGGTCACCGGCGTCGGCGAGCGCGTCGGCGACATGGTCGAGCAGACCCCGCAGCACCGACTCGGCCGGCAGCCGCCGCATGGTCAGCGGATGCAGCAGCTCCTGCCGGGGGCCGGTCCGCGCGGCCTGCCAGGCGGCCAGCCGCAGCAGGCTCACCCCGTGGTCCGGCGGTTCGCCGCCCGACCGCCACTGCCGGGCGGCGGTCTCCACCAGCGCGCGGGCGAGCGTGGCGAGCAGCCGGGCCGTGCCCGCGCGCAGGCACACGTCCGCGACCCGGATCTCCACCGTGGGATACCGCTCGGAGAGCCGCGCGTCGAAGTAGGCCATCTTCTCGTCGAGGATCACCCCGGTGGCCACCATGTCCGCGACCAGCCGGTGGTAGCGCTCCGCCGACCCGAACAGCTCGGTCGGACCGGCCGAGGGCCAGCGGTCCCAGACCCGGCTGCGGTAGCTGTCGTAGCAGGAGTCGTCGCCCTGCCAGAAGGGCGAGTTCCCGCTGATCGCCAGCAGCGCGGGCAGCCACGGGCGGATACGGTCCAGGACGGCGACGCCCTCCTCGTCCGAGTCGACCGCCACATGCACGTGCATGCCGCAGACCAGTTGCTCCCGGGTGGCGATGCCGTACTGGTCGGCCAGCCACCGGTAGCGGCGGTTCACGGTGATGGTCGGGCTGACCGGCAGCGGCGAGGTGGCGAGCGCGGCCACCGCGCAGCCGATCTCCCCGGCGTGCCGGGCCGCCTCCTCGCGGCAGCGCACGATCTCCGCGCCGAGCGCCGCCATGTCCGTCTGCGGATGCGTGGCGAACTCCAGCATCTGCCCGAACAGCTCTTTCTCGAACACGTCCCGGTCCGTGTCCGCGTCGTCCGCCTCGACCCGGGCGAGCACCGCGCCGGACAGCGCCCTCGGCTCGCCGCTGCCCGGGTCGACCAGGAGGAGTTCCTCCTCCACTCCTACGGTCCGCACCTCTTGCCGCCCTTCCCTCATGGCGACACCGGCCGGGCGCCGGGTCGTACGACCCCGAATGCCCTCGGACGGCCGCCGGACACCCCGCGCCGCGCGAGGCGCCCGGCCGTACGGCTCAGCCGGGGTGCGGCGCCAGCCAGAGCGTGGCCAGCGGCGGCAGGGTGAGGCGGACGTGTCCGTCCTCGGTCCCGACGGGGTCCGGGGCGGTGACACCGCTGCCGCCGTAGCGCGCCGCGTCCGTGTTCAGGACCTCCGACCAGGCGGTGACGTCGCCGCCCACGTGCAGGCGGTACCCCTCGCGGACCACGGGCGAGAAGTTCGACACCGCCAGCAGCGGAGTGCCCGCCGCGTCCAGGCGCAGGAACGCGAGGACGTTGTCGTCGGCGGCGTCCACGGCGACCCAGCGGAACCCCTCGGGCCGGGTGTCGCACTGCCACAGCGCCGGGGTGTCCCGGTAGACCGTGTTGAGGTCCCGCACCAGGTCCCGCACCCCGCGGTGGTCGCCCGCCGAGCAGTTGCCGTCCTCCAGCAGCCACCACTCGGGCCCGTGCTCCTCGGAGAACTCCCCGCCCTGCGCGAACTCCTGCCCCATGAAGAGCAGTTGCTTGCCGGGATGGGCCCACATGAAGCCCAGGTACGCCCGGTGGTCCGCGCGGCGCTGCCACCAGTCGCCCGGCATCTTCGACACCAGGGCCCGCTTGCCGTGCACCACCTCGTCGTGCGAGATGGGCAGCACGTAGTTCTCGCTGTAGGCGTACACCATCGAGAACGTCATCTCGTGGTGGTGGTACTTGCGGTGCACCGGCTCCTTGCTCATGTACTGGAGCGAGTCGTGCATCCAGCCCATGTTCCACTTCAGCCCGAACCCGAGCCCGCCGCGGTCGGTCGGCGCGGTCACCCCGCCCCAGGCAGTGGACTCCTCGGCGATGGTCACCACACCCGGCGCCCGCCGGTACACCGTGGCGTTCATCTCCTGGAGGAACGCCATCGCGTCCAGGTCCTCGCGCCCGCCGTACTGGTTGGGCGTCCACTGGCCGGAGTCGCGCGAGTAGTCGAGGTAGAGCATCGAGGCGACCGCGTCCACCCGCAGCCCGTCGATGTGGAACTCCTCGCACCAGTAGACGGCGTTCGCCACCAGGAAGTTGCGCACCTCGGTACGGGCGAAGTCGAACTCGTAGGTACCCCAGTCCGGGTGCTCGGCGCGCTGCGCGTTCCCGGGCTCGTACAGCGGGTCCCCGTCGAAGCGGGCCAGCGCCCAGTCGTCCTTCGGGAAGTGCGCCGGCACCCAGTCCATGATCACGCCGATCCCGGCGCGGTGGCAGGCGTCGACGAAGTACCGGAAGTCGTCCGGTGAGCCCAGCCGCGAGGTCGGCGCGTAGTACGACGTCACCTGGTAGCCCCAGGAACCGCCGAAGGGATGCTCGGCGACCGGCATCAGCTCCACATGGGTGAAGCCCAGGTCCTTGACGTACGCGGGCAGTTCCTCGGCCAGCTCGCGGTAGGTCAGGCCCTTGCGCCAGGACGGCAGGTGCACCTCGTACACCGACAGCGGCGCCTCGTGCACGGGCGTGTCCCCGCGGTGCGCCATCCACCGGGCGTCGCCCCACTCGTAATGCGCGGCCGTCACGATCGAGGCGGTGTCCGGCGGCACCTCGGTGCGCCGCGCCATCGGGTCGGCCTTCAGGAACCGGCCGCCGTACCGCGAGGTGATCTCGAACTTGTACCGCGCGCCCTCGCCGACACCCGGCAGGAACAGCTCCCACACACCCGCCGCGCCCAGCGAGCGCATCGGGAACGCGGTGCCGTCCCAGTACGTGAAGTCCCCGGCGACCCGCACCCCGCGCGCGTTGGGCGCCCACACCGTGAACCGGGTGCCCTCGACGCCCTGGTGGGTCATCGGCTCCGCGCCGAGCGCCCGCCACAGCTGCTCGTGCCGGCCCTCCCGGATCAGATGCAGGTCCAGCTCGCCGAGCGCGGGCAGGAAGCGGTACGGGTCGTGGACCTCGTGCTCCCCCTGCTCGTACTCGACGAGCAGCGTGTACTCGGGGATCCGGGCGCCCGGCAGGACGGCCGAGAACAGCCCGTCCCCCTCGGAGACCAGCGGGACGCGCGCGCCGCCGGCCAGCACGCTCACCGCGCGGGCGAACGGACGCAGCGTCCGGACGGCGGTCCCGCCCGGCACCGGATGCGCGCCGAGCAGCGCGTGCGGATCGTGGTGCGCCCCGGACAGCAGGCGCTCACGGTCTCCTGGGTCCAGGGGCGGGGCGGCCGTGGTCGGTCCCGCCGGGGGCGGGACGGGACCGGACGGCTCGGGCAGTGACGTGTCGCGCAGTGCCACCGGTTCAGCCTCCTCTCACGGCGAGACGTTCGATCGCCGCCATCGGTACCGCGAGCCAGTCGGGACGGTGCCGGGCCTCGTACAGCACTTCGTACACGGCACGGTCCGTCTCGTAGGCCCGCAGCAGGGCGTGTTTCTTACGGGGGTCCCAGCCGGCCCGGGAGGCGTAGCCGGCGCAGTACGCCTCCCGGCAGCGGCGCGCCCACTCCGGGCGCCAGGGGCGGCGCTGGCGGGCGGCGTAGTCGAAGGAGCGCAGCATGCCCGCCACGTCCCGCACCGGGGACTCGGGGACACGGCGCTCGGCGAGCGGACGGGACGGCTCGCCCTCGAAGTCGATCACGAACCATTCGCGTCCGGCCCGCAGCACCTGGCCCAGATGCAGATCGCCGTGCACCCGCTGGGCGGGCGGGCCCGCGTCGCAACTGGCCAGCGCGGCGAACGCGGTGCGCAGCCGGGCGGCGTACGGCCGGAGCGCGGGCACGCTGTGCGCCGCCGCGTCCAGCCGCTCGGTCATGGCCACCGCCGTGCGGGCGACCTCCCGGTGGCCGCCGGTCGGGAAGGCGTCGGCCAGTGCCAGGTGCACCTCGGCCGTGGCCTGCCCCAACTGGTGCGCCTGGGTGGTGAAGTCGTCGCCGGTGGCGAGCGCCCGCAGGGCCAGGGTCCAGCCGTCGGCCGCGTCGGGCAGGAACGGCTGGAGCACCCCGAGCGTGGCCTCCTCCGGCTGGTTGGTGCGCAGCCAGGCCACGGGTGCGGGCACCCGGCCGCACCCCTGCCGGGCCAGCGCCCACGGCACCTCCAGGTCCGGGTTGACCCCGGCCTGGATGCGGCGGAAGACCTTCAGGATGAACTCGTCGCCGTACACGATGGAGGAGTTGGACTGCTCCGCGTCCAGCAGCCGGGGGGCGAGGCCGCCCGGGACGAGCGCGGACGGATCGGCCTCGAAGCGCAGCGGGCCCGCGCTGCCCGGGTGGCGCAGCCGCTCCAGGAGCAGTTGCGCGGAGCGCGGGTCGCACAGGGCGTCGTAGACCGCGAGTCCGGCCAGCGGTCCCTGCGCGGGCCGGCCGATGAAGCCGCGGTGCAGTCGCGGGGACAGCTCCCGCCGTACGCCGAGCAGCAGTTGGTAGCAGTCGGCGGGCGGCGGCGCGGTGATGCCGGCCGGGGCGGGGACGCCGCCGCTCCCGGCGCCGACGCCCGCGTGTTCGGCGTGGACCAGCAGATGCAGGCACCCCGGGAACAGCTCCGTCATCGACAGCAGCCTGAGGTCGGTGACGGGCCGGTCCTTGCCCGCGAACCAGCGCTGGCCGGGCAGCCATTCGCGCAGCAGCGACCCGAGCGAGGCCATGGGATCGGCGACGCCCGCGCTGCTCGGCTGGAGGGATGCGGTCTTCGTCATGGTCACGCCTCCTTTGGTCTCGGCCACGGTCAGACTCGTCGGCCGATCCGGGATGCGGCTCTGCTGAGCCGGAACCAGTAGAAGCCGTGTCCCGCCAGGGTCAGCAGATAGGGGAGTTCGCCGATGGCGGGGAACCGGACGCCGCCGATCAGTTCCACCGGGTGCCGTCCGTCGTAGGCGCTGAGATCCAGTTCGGTGGGCTGGGCGAAGCGGGAGAAGTTGTGCACGCACAGCACGAGGTCGTCGTCTCCTTCTCCGTTCGGGGGGGCTTCGCGGAGGAAGGCGAGGACGGCGGGGTTGGAGGAGGTGAGTTCGGTGTAGGTGCCGAGTCCGAAGGCGGGGTTCTGCTTGCGGATCTCGATCATGCGGCGGGTCCAGTGCAGCAGCGAGGAGGGGGAGGACATGGATGCCTCGACGTTGGTGACCTGGTAGCCGTAGACGGGGTCCATGATCGTGGGGAGGTAGAGGCGGCCGGGGTCGCTGGAGGAGAAGCCGGCGTTGCGGTCGGGGGTCCACTGCATGGGGGTGCGTACGGCGTCGCGGTCGCCGAGCCAGATGTTGTCGCCCATGCCGATCTCGTCGCCGTAGTAGAGGATCGGGCTGCCGGGCAGGGACAGGAGCAGGGCGGTGAAGAGTTCGATCTGGTTGCGGTCGTTGTCCAGGAGGGGGGCGAGGCGGCGGCGGATGCCGATGTTGGCGCGCATGCGGGGGTCCTTGGCGTACTCGGCCCACATGTAGTCGCGTTCCTCGTCGGTGACCATCTCCAGGGTCAGCTCGTCGTGGTTGCGCAGGAAGATCCCCCACTGGCAGTGCGCGGGGATCGCCGGGGTCTTCGCCAGGATCTCCGAGACCGGGTAGCGGCTCTCGCGCCGCACCGCCATGAAGATCCTCGGCATCACCGGGAAGTGGAACGCCATGTGGCACTCGTCGCCGCCGGCGCTGTAGTCGCCGAAGTAGTCGACGACGTCCTCCGGCCACTGGTTCGCCTCCGCGAGGATCACCGTGTCCGGATACATCTGGTCGATCTCCTTGCGCACCCGTTTCAGGAACGCGTGGGTCGCCGGGAGGTTCTCGCAGTTGGTGCCCTCCTGGGCGTAGAGGTAGGGCACCGCGTCGAGGCGGAATCCGTCGATGCCGAGATCCAGCCAGAAACGCAGCGCGGCCAGGATCTCCTCCTGGACCGCGGGGTTCTCGTAGTTCAGATCGGGCTGGTGCGAGAAGAAGCGGTGGAAGTAGTACTTGCCGCGCACCGGGTCGAAGGTCCAGTTGGACGCCTCGGTGTCCACGAAGATGATCCGGGCCTCCGCGTAGCCCGTGTCGTCGTCGGCCCACACGTAGAAGTCGCCGTAGGGCCCGTCGGGGTCCTTGCGCGACTCCTGGAACCAGGGGTGCTGGTCGCTGGTGTGGTTCATGACGAAGTCGATGATGACGCGCATGCCGCGCTGGTGGGCGGCGTCGACGAACTCGACGAAGTCGGCGAGGTCGCCGAAGTCCGGCAGCACGGCGGTGTAGTCGGAGACGTCGTAACCGCCGTCTCTCAGCGGTGACTTGAAGAACGGCGGGAGCCAGAGGCAGTCCACGCCGAGCCACTGGAGGTAGTCCAGTTTGGCGGTCAGGCCCTTCAGGTCGCCGATGCCGTCGCCGTTGCTGTCCTGGAAGGAGCGGACCAGGACCTCGTAGAAGACGGCGCGCTTGAACCACTCCGGGTCGCGGTCCCTGGCCGGGGCGTCCTCGAAGATGTCCGGGACGGGCTCGTTGACTGTCATGGCGCGGCGGGCCTTCCGGTCTGCGGGGTGGTCGGACGCTGGACATGGAGCACGTGGGCGGGCCGGTGCCCGGGATCGAGCCGCACGTAGTTGGCCGTGCCCCAGCGGTAGGTCTCACCCGTCAGTTCGTCGTGCACGGACAGGGACGCCGGGACGTCCGGGCCGAGGCGCCGCATGTCCAACGAGACCGTGGCCTCCTGGGTGTGGTGCGGATCGAGGTTGACCACCACGACGACCGTGTCCGCGCCGGTGGTCTTGCTGTAGGCGATCACGGCGTCGTTGTCGGTCGGGTGGAAGTGCAGGTTGCGCAGGTGGTGCAGGGCGGGGTGGCGGCGCCGGATGTCGTTGAGGCGGGTGATGAGGGGGGTGATGGTGCGGCCCTCGCGTTCGGCGGTGTCCCAGTCGCGTGGTCTGAGCTGGTATTTCTCGGAGTGGGCGTATTCCTCGCCGCCCTGTGTGAGGGGGGTGTTCTCGCAGAGTTCGTAGCCGCTGTAGATGCCCCAGGAGGGGGAGAGGGTGGCGGCGAGGACGGCGCGGACCTCGAAGGCGGGGCGGCCGCCGTGCTGGAGGTAGGCGTGGAGGATGTCGGGGGTGTTGGGGAAGAGGTTGGGGCGCATGTAGGCGGCCGCCTCGCCCGACAGTTCCGTCAGGTAGTCGGTGAGTTCCTGTTTCGTGGTGCGCCAGGTGAAGTAGGTGTAGGACTGCTGGAAGCCGATCTGGGCGAGGGTGTGCATCATCGCGGGGCGGGTGAATGCCTCGGCGAGGAAGATGACGTCGGGGTCGGTGGTGTTGATGTCGCCGAGGACGCGTTCCCAGAAGACGACGGGTTTGGTGTGGGGGTTGTCGACGCGGAAGATGCGGACGCCGTGGTGCATCCAGTGGCGGACGATGCGGACGGTCTCGGTGACGAGGCCGTCCATGTCGGTGTCGAAGGCCAGGGGGTAGATGTCCTGGTATTTCTTGGGGGGTTCTCGGCGTGGGCGATGGTGCCGTCGGGGCGGTGGTGGAACCACTGGGGGTGTTTGTGGACCCAGGGGTGGTCGGGGGAGCACTGGAGGGCGAGGTCGAGGGCGACTTCGAGGCCGAGTTCGCGGGCGCGGGCGGTGAAGTGGTCGAAGTCGTCGAGGGTGCCCAGGCGGGGGTGGACGGTGTCGTGGCCGCCTTCGGGTGAGCCGATGGCCCAGGGGACGCCGACGTCGTGGGGGCCGGCGGTGAGGGTGTTGTCGGGGCCTTTGCGGTGGGTGGTGCCGATGGGGTGGACGGGGGGGAGGTAGACGACGTCGAAGCCCATGGCGGCGATGGCGGGCAGGCGGCGTTCGGCGGTGCGCAGGGTGCCGTGGGGCTGGTCGGGGGTGCCTTCGGAGCGGGGGAAGAACTCGTACCAGGCGCTGTAGAGGGCGCGTTCGCGTTCGACCTGGAGCGGGAGCGGCTGGGAGGCGGTGACCAGGTCGCGCAGGGGGTGGCGGGCCAGGACCGCGTCCACCTCCGGCGTCAACGCCGCCGACAGCCGGGTCATCACCGGCAGCGAGTCGTCGTCCATCACCCGGACGGCGGCAAGCAGGGTGTCCCGTTCCGGCCCCTCGGGCACCCCCTCGGCCGCCCTGGTGTGCAGCTCCGCGCCCTCCTCCAGCACCAGCCCCGCGTCGATCCCGGCCGGGACCTTGATCTGGGCGTGCCGCCGCCAGGTGGTGACGGGGTCGGCCCATGCCTCGACGTGGTAGGTCCAGCGGCCGGTCGCGGTCGGGGTGACCTCGGCGCCCCAGCGGTCGGTGCCCGGGGCCAGCTCGCGCATCGGCGTCCACGGCCCCGGCCGGCCCGCCGGATCGCACAGCACCACGTTCGCCGCGACCGCGTCGTGCCCCTCGCCGAACACGGTGGCGGTGACCTGGAACGTCTCGCCCACCACCGCCTTGGCCGGGCGCCTGCCGCTCTCCACGGCCGGGCGCACATCCCGTACGGGGATGCGGCCGACGGCCGGTGCATGACTCGGAGTCGTACTCATGGGTGTCACCTCCACCGTGCTTGAGGCCGGGCTCGCGCCCGGCCGGGAACCAGGTACTGCTCGGTACGTCGTGCGGCGGTGCCGCCGTCCGGGACCGCCGCCCGGGACGGCGTACGGCCGCGTCCCCTACGCCCCTGCCCGGGAGCGCCGGTCCGCCGCGGGCCGGGGCTCCTGCGGCGCCCTCCGCTCCGCCGCGGACCACCGTTCCTCCGCCGGACCGCGGTCCTTCGCCGCGCCGCGGCCCCGGCGTGCCAGGGCGCCCACGTGCGGCCGGGCGGCGCCCTGCTCCCGCAGGTAGGTGCCCAGGTTCGTGCGCAGGTACCGCTCCGCGGCGTCCGCCGCCTCCCGCGCGCAGCGCTTGCCCATCAGCACGCACAGCGTGTAGCCCGAATCCTCGAAGGTGGCCCGGACCCTGCGGTCGTCGGGCGACGCGAGCATCGCGCGTTCCCACACCCGGTAGCGCCGCAGATGCCGGGCGACTTCGGCTTTGGCGGGTAGCAGCATGGCGCTGTTCACCTTTCGGGAGCGCTCGATGGGCACGTTTCCCCGACGGTCGGGGCGGTGACCGCGCACGCGAAGGCACGCGGTCCCGTTCACGGCGCTCGAGACTTTCACTCATGGTGCACGTTCAACGACACAGCGTCCTGTTGGATCTTCAACCAGGTCACCCGCCCGGTCCCGCGGTCTCGCCGGCCCGCGCCGTCCGCTCGTGTTGCACGAATGGCGTAGCGCCCGCACTGTGGTTCTGACTCAGAGGCAACAAACGCTCACGCTTCGTGCTCGGGGGTCCGGTCCGCAAGGGCGGGACAGGGAGCGCGGGCCCCGCCGGTGAGGAGCCAAGGACGATGAAGACCGCAGTGCCCTGCTACTACCACCTCGACGTGGAAGTCAGCCCGGAACGGGTCGGACAGGTCAGGCGCATCCTGGCCGCCCACCTCCGGCTCTGGGATCTGGAGGACCTCGTCGAACCCGTGTGCGGCGGCGCCGAGATGCTGCTGAACGCCATCGACGAGCACGCCCGGGACAAGCACACCTCCATCGAGATGTGGTGGACCGGCCAGCACCTCATCACCGCGGTCGGGGAGAACAACCACGACCTGCGCCCCGACCAGGACCTGCGCACCTGTCTGGCGCGCATCGCGGCGACCAGCGACGGCTGGGGCTGCTGCGCCGCCGAGACCGGGAGCAAGGTCATCTGGTTCTCGCAGCGGGCCCGCGCCGGGGTGCGTGTCCCGCTGGTCGCCAAGGCGCCGGCTCCGACCCTGCGCGAGGGTCTGAAGCCGCCCCGCGAGCTGGCCGTCGCCGCGCTCGCCTCCGCGCTGACCGGCCCCGAGGCCGTCCTGGAGGGGGCCCGGTGACCCGGCGCACCAGCCGCGCGAAGGGGGTGCCCGTGCCCGTGTGGAGCGGGTACCCCTATCCGCTGGGGGCCGCCTACGACGGCGAGGGCACCAACTTCGCCCTGTTCAGCGAGGTCGCCGACCAGGTGGAGCTGGTCCTCGTGGACGACGCGGGCACCCACCGGACGGTGCCGCTGACCGAGGCCGACGGCTTCGTCTGGCACGGCTATCTGCCGGGCGTCGGCCCCGGCCAGCGCTACGGCTACCGGGTGCACGGCCCCTGGCACCCGGCGGCCGGCCACCGCTGCAACCCGAAGAAACTGCTGCTGGACCCGTACGCCAGGGCGGTGGACGGGCGGATGGACGACCACCCCTCGCTCTACGAGCGGGCCCCGCACGGACCCGACCCGGCCGACAGCGCCGGACACACCCTGCTCGGCGTGGTCACCGACCCGGCCTTCGACTGGGGCGGCGACCGGCCGCCCCGGCGGGCCTACGCCGACACGGTGATCTACGAGGCCCATGTGCGCGGCCTGACCCGCACCCACCCCGACGTCCCGCCCGAGCTGCGCGGCACCTACGCCGGCCTCGCGCACCCCGCCGTCGTCGAGCACCTGACCTCGCTGGGCGTGACGGCCGTGGAGCTGATGCCGGTGCACCAGTTCGTGCACGACGGGGTGCTCCAGGGCCGGGGCCTGTCCAACTACTGGGGCTACAACACGATCGGCTTCTTCGCCCCGCACAACGACTACGCCGCCCACGGCACCCGCGGCGGGCAGGTCGCCGAGTTCAAGTCGATGGTCAAGGCGCTGCACGAGGCCGGCCTCGAAGTGATCCTCGACGTGGTCTACAACCACACCGCCGAGGGCAACGAGAACGGCCCGACGCTGTCCTTCCGCGGCATCGACAACGCCTCGTACTACCGCCTGGTCGACGGCGACTTCGCGCACTACTACGACACCACGGGCACCGGCAACAGCCTGCTGATGCGCCACCCCTACGTGCTCCAGCTGATCATGGACTCGCTGCGCTACTGGGTCACCGAGATGCATGTGGACGGCTTCCGCTTCGACCTGGCGGCCACCCTGGCACGGCAGTTCCACGAGGTGGACCGGCTCTCCGCGTTCTTCGACCTGATCCAGCAGGACCCGGTGATCAGCCGGGTGAAGCTGATCGCCGAACCGTGGGACGTGGGCGAGGGCGGCTACCAGGTGGGCAACTTCCCGCCGCTGTGGTCGGAGTGGAACGGCCTGTACCGGGACGCCGTACGGGACTTCTGGCGCGGCGAGGAACACACGCTGGGCGACTTCGCCTCCCGGCTGACCGGCTCCTCCGACCTGTACGCCCACAACCGGCGCCGCCCCCGCGCCAGCGTCAACTTCGTGACCGCGCACGACGGTTTCACCCTGCGCGACCTGGTGTCGTACAACGACAAGCACAACGACGCCAACGGCGAGGACAACCGGGACGGCGAGAACTCCAACCGGTCCTGGAACTGCGGGGCCGAGGGCGACAGCCGCGACCCGGCGGTGCGCGAGCTGCGCGCCCGCCAGCAGCGCAACTTCATCGCCACCCTGCTGCTCTCGCAGGGCATCCCCATGCTGTGCCACGGCGACGAACTGGGCCGCACCCAGGGCGGCAACAACAACGCCTACTGCCAGGACAACGAGGTCTCCTGGATCGACTGGCGGCTCACCCGCGAGCAGCGGGACCTGGCGGACTTCACCCGGCAGGTCATCGGCCTGCGCACCGCCCACCCGGTGCTGCGCCGCCGCCGCTTCTTCCAGGGCGAGACGGCCACCCGCGACGACCAGCCGCTGCCCGACCTGGTGTGGATGCTGCCGGACGGCCGCGCGATGGCCGAGGAGGACTGGCAGCGCTCGGACGCGCACTCCGTCATGGTCTTCCTCAACGGCGACGCCATCGCCGAGCCCGACCCGCAGGGCCGGCCCGTGGTCGACGACTCGTTCCTGCTGCTGCTCAACGGCTACTGGGAACCGGTCGACTTCCGGCTGCCCGGCCCGGCCCACGGGGAGCGCTGGACCACGGTCGTCGACACCGCCGAGCCGCAGGGCCCCCCGGACGAGGCCGAGCACAAGCCCGGCGGCGACCTGCGCGTCGAGTCCCGCAGCCTGGTCCTGCTCACCCGGCCCCCGCGCACGGCCCGCTGACGCCGTACGCCCGCCGCCCCGCCCCCGGAAGTCACCGGGGGCGGGGCGGCGGGCCGTACCTGTTCAGGCCTCCCTGCGGGAGGTCACCGTGAACTGCGCCCCGTCCGGATCGCGCAGCACGGCCTCCTGGGCGCCCTCGCGCAGCACACTGCCGCCGTGGCTCTCCGCCGTCCTGGCGCAGACGGCCACGTCCGCCACCCGGAAGTGGATCTGCCAGTGCGGCCGGATGGTGGGATCGGGGGCCGCCTCCAGCGCACCGGACTCGATCCGCGCCACCACCTCGCCGTGGCTGCGCAGGACCACCTCGTCGCCCTCGTAGCGGACCTCGCAGCAGCCGGGCCGCTCCGTCGCCCAGTCCAGGACCTCGCCGTAGAAGATGGCGGCGTCGAACGCGTCCCGGGTGTGCAGCCGGATGTAGGCCGGCGCGGCCTTGCGCCAGGTCTCCCAGTCGGTGAACAGCTCGCCCTCCCAGATCCCGAAGGTCGCGCCGTCCCGGTCCGCCAGCAGCGCGGCCCGGCCGGGCGGCAGCGAGATCGGGCCGACCGCCGAGGTGCCGCCGCGCTCCTGCACCCGCGAGACCGCCCGGTCGGCGCTCGGTACCGCGAAGTACGGGGTCCAGGCCACGGCCATCTGCCACATGGACGCCACCGCCGCGATCCCGGCGACCGGGGCGCCGTCGGCGAGCGCGATGCGGAAGCGGTCGCCGAGCTTGGCCGAACGCCACTCCCAGCCCAGCAGGGCCGAGTAGAACTCCTCCGTGGTCTCCAGGTCCCGGCTGGTCAGGCTGACCCAGCAGGGCGCGCCGCACACCGTGTGCGTGGAGACGACGCCGGTCGTGGGTCCGGCGGGTGTCGTGTCGTGGTTCATGGCACGTCCTGGTCTCGTCGGCCGGTGGCCACCGGTCTCACACCAGTGTCCGACCGGAACCCCCGAGGGCGCCTGCCGAGTACCCCCCGCATGCCGCCGAAACGGCACCGGACGGGCGTCGGCGGGCGTCAGCCGGCCTCGGCGAGCAGCTCCTCGCGCAGCTGGGCGAAGCACCCGCTGAGCAGCCGTGAGACATGCATCTGCGAGATGCCGAGCTGCTGGGCGATCCGGCTCTGCGTCATGCCCCGGAAGAACCGCAGATAGAGGATCATGCGCTCACGCTCGGGCAGCGCCTGCAGACAGGGCCGTACGGCCACCCGGTCCACCACCAGGTCGTAGCGCGCGTCGGCCTCGCCCAGGCCGTCGCCGAGCGCGTACCCGTCGGTGCCCGGCACCTCCGCCTCCAGCGACAGCGCGGCGAAGCAGTCCAGGGCCTCCATGCCGGTGCGGACGTCCTCGACGCTCAGGTCGGTGTACTCGGCGATCTCCGCGACGGTGGGGGAGCGGCCCGGCGTCGTCTGGGCCAGTTCCTTGGCCGCGCGGCGCACCCGGTTGCGCAGGTCCTGGACCCGGCGCGGCACGTGCAGCGTCCACATGTGATCGCGGAAGTGCCGCTTGATCTCACCGGTGACGGTCGGCACGGCATACGCCTCGAACGCGTAGCCGCGCGCCGGATCGTAGTGGTCGACGGCCTTGACCAGGCCGAGCGCCGCCACCTGGTACAGATCCTCCAGTGCCTCGCCGCGGCCCCGGAAGCGGACCGCGATCCGCTCGGCCATCGGCAGCCACACCTGGACCAGCTCGTCGCGCAGCGCCTTGCGCTCCGCTCCCGCGGGCAGTCCCGCGAGCCGCTCGAAGGCCGCCGCCGTGTCGGGGGCGTCGTCGTGCGGGTGGGACTTCGTTCTGCCGGTGGTACGCATACGCTGCGCCTCCCTCAGCAGGTGCTGGATGGACGGACACCACGGGAGGCGCGGGGCAGATCCTGCCCGGATCACATCGGGGCCCGGCGCGCCGGCTCCCACGGGCGTGCCTCCGGTCCGAAGCACTGAATTGCGGATTCCCGAAGCCGGAGATCCCGAAACAATTCAGAGAATGCGGTGACGGTATGCGTCCGGCCGGTCGCGAAATGATTTCATTCGTGTCCGGTGGATTGTCCCGCCGATTGTGCGAGCCTTCTTCGGAATTCGATTCCCGGGAAATGATGCGCATTTCAATGAACACGTCTCGCCCGCTCCCGGGCCTGTGGCCGGAAGGGCCGCGCCGTGTCCTTGGCCGAGTCTTGGTCCGCCCTTGGCGGTACTTACCTCTGCTACAGAGGTAACGTCGAAGCATGGAAGCGGAACCGGAGATCCAGGCCGAGGAGCTGGCCGACGCCCTGGTCGGGGTGCAGCGGCTCGTCCGGCGCCGGCTGCGCGCCGGAGCGACCGTGACCCGGCTGCGCGGCGCCGAGGTCGAACTGCTGCGCCTGGTCGAGACCCGCCCCGGCATCGGCGTCTCGGAGGCGGCCAAGGAACTGCATCTGGCGGGCAACTCCGTCTCCACCCTGGTCAACCGGCTCGTCCGGGACGGCCAGCTGGTCCGGGAGACGGACCCCGCCGACCGCCGGGCCGCCCGGCTGCTGCTGACCGAGGCCGCCGGGGCGCGGCTGCGGGACTGGCGCGCCCGCCGCGTCGCCCTGGTCCGCGACCAGCTGGACCGGCTGCCCGAGGCCGACCGGGAGGCGCTGCGCGCCGCGCTCCCCGCCCTGCGCCGGCTGGCCGAGAACCTGCGCGAGGAGGGCGACCGCCCATGACCAGCGACGCCGCCGCACCCGACGCCGTCACCTGCACCCGGCTCACCTACACCTTCGGCGGCACCCACGCCGTCGACGGCCTGGACCTGGCCGTGCGGCCGGGCGAGGTGTTCGGCCTGCTCGGACCCAACGGCGCCGGCAAGACCACCGCCATCCGCTGCGTCACCACCCTGCTGCCGGTCCCCGCCGGCATGGTCCGCGTCTTCGGCCACGACCCGGCCGGCGACCGGATGGCCGTGCGCCGGCTGCTGGGCTACGTCCCCCAGCAGCTGTCCGCCGACGCCGCCCTCACCGGCCGGGAGAACGTCACCCTGTTCGCCCGCGTCTTCGACGTGCCGCGTCGCGAACGCGCCGCGCGGGTCGCCCAGGCACTGACCGCCGTCGACCTCACGGACGCCGCCGACCGGCTGGCCAAGACCTACTCCGGTGGCATGATCCGCCGTCTCGAACTGGCCCAGGCCCTGGTCAGCGCGCCCCGCCTGCTGATCCTCGACGAGCCGACGATCGGCCTCGACCCGATCGCCCGCACCGGGGTGTGGGAGCACATCAACGCCGTACGCGCCGCCACCGGCATGACCGTCCTGGTGACCACGCACTACATGGACGAGGCCGACCAGTACTGCGACCGGGTCGCCCTGATGCACCGCGGCCGGATCCGCGCCCTGGGCACCCCCGGCGAGCTGCGCCGGGGCCTGGGCGAACGGCGCCGCGCCGAGGGCGGCCCCGCCGCGGACGCGCCGCCCACGCTGGAGGACGTCTTCCGCGAGGTGGCCGGCAGCGGCCTCGACGACAGTTCAGGAGATTTCCGCGATGTCCGAAGCACCCGTCGCACCGCCCACCGGGTCGGCTGACCCCGCCTTCGCGGACGGCATCGGCCTGCTGGTGCGGCCCCCCGAGCCCCGCGCGGGCTGGCGGCTGCTGCCCGCCCGGGTCGCCGCCATGTGCGCGGTCGAACTCCAGAAGCTGCGCCACGACCGCACCGAGCTGTACACCCGCGCCGTCCAGCCCGCCCTGTGGCTGCTGATCTTCGGCCAGACCTTCACCCGGATCCGCGCGATCCCCACCGGCGGCCTGCCCTACCTGGACTTCATGGCCCCGGGCATCATCGCCCAGTCCGCGATGTTCATCGCCATCTTCTACGGCATCCAGATCATCTGGGAGCGCGACGCGGGCGTCCTCAACAAGCTCCTGGTCACCCCCACCCCGCGCTCGGCGCTGGTCACCGGAAAGGCGTTCGCGGCCGGGGTGAAGTCGCTGATCCAGGCCGTCGTGGTCATCGTGCTGGCCGCGCTGCTCGGCGTGGCGCTGACCTGGAACCCGCTCCGGCTGCTCGGGGTCGCCACGGCCGTGGTCCTCGGCTCGGCGTTCTTCTCCTGCCTGTCCATGACCATCGCCGGGATCGTGCTCAGCCGCGACCGGCTGATGGGCATCGGACAGGCCATCACCATGCCGCTGTTCTTCGCCTCCAACGCCCTGTACCCGGTGGCCGTGATGCCCGGCTGGCTCCAGGCGGTCAGCAGGGTCAACCCGCTCAGCTACCAGGTCGACGCCCTGCGCGGGCTGCTGCTGGGCACCCCCGCGCACCTCGGCCTCGACTTCGCCGTGCTCGTCCTGGCCGCCGCCGCGGGCATCACCGCGGCCTCCGCGCTGCTCGGCCGGCTGGCCCGGTGACCGCGGCGGGGTGACGGCCCGTCGTCGGCGGCGCGGGGGAAACCGTCACCGGCGGGCCGCGCGCCGCCCCCGCCGGACGTGATGTGCGGCACGCCCGCGGCCGGGAAAATGATCACCCGCCGGGGGATTCCGCCAGCGCACGGCTTGATCACGGGTCAATGCCGCGGAATTACCCGGCCGCCGCGCATTCCGCGCATTTGACAGTGCGCTCGGCCCACAGATAGGAAACAGCTCTTGGAAGTCGAGAGGTGCGCTGTGTACGAGCCGAACGTGGTCGGGGACTGGCAGGAGTACGACGAGTACGCCGGCCTGCGCGTCCGCGTCCACCGACTGGAACGGGCCGAGCCGCCCCGTGGCCGGGACGACGCCGCCGAGGGACTGGCGTACTTCCGTGTGCGGGCCACCGTCGAGAACCGCGGCACCAAGCACTTCGGCGTCCACCTGGAGGACGGCCAGATCGACGTGCGGATCGGCCCCGACGGCGAGAGCGCGTTCGTGGACTGGCGCAACTCCCAGTTCATCGAGGGCTACGACGTCCACCCGCTGCGCCGGGCCACCGCCGTGCTGTACGCGGCGGGCCCGGAGGACTCCCTGCACCAGGTCGACGTCCAGGTGCAGCTGCGCGTGGACGAGGAGTGGACCGACCGCCGCCTGTGGAGCGGCGGCGTCGGCGTGCACGAGGCGCCCGTCGGCACCGGCGCGCCCTGCCCCGGCGGGCCGGGCGGCCTCGCCCACCAGATCAGCGTCTTCCTGCGCGACCAGGCGGAGCCCGGCGCCACCGGCTGACCCGCCCCGCGCCGGCGCGGGCCGGGCTCGTACGTCAGTGCGGGATGCCGTCGATGATCTCGCGGGCGCCCTGCCGCAGCAGCGCCACCGCGACCGATGTGCCCAGCGTGGCCGCGTCCAGCCGGCCCGCCCACTCGTGCGCGTTCAGCCGGGTCTTGCCGTCCGGGGTGAACACACAGGCGCGCAGGGAGAGTTCCCCGCCGCCGTCGACGTGCGCGTACCCGGCGATCGGGCTGTTGCAGTGCCCCTGGAGCACATGCAGGAGCATGCGTTCCGCGCTCGCCGCCCGATGGGTGTCGCCGTCGCCGAGCCCGCTGACGGCCTCGATCAGCGCGTCGTCTCCCTCGCGGCACTGGAGGGCGAGGACGCCCGCGCCGACCGGCGGCATCATCGCGTCCACGGACAGCACCTCGGTGATCACGTCCTGCCGTCCGATGCGCTCCAGACCGGAGGCGGCCAGCAGCAGCGCGTCCGCCTCGCCGGCGGCCAGCTTCTCCAGCCGCCGGTTGGCGTTGCCGCGGAACGGCACACAGACCAGTTGCGGGTGGGACGCGGCCAGCTGGGCGATCCGGCGCACCGCCGAGGTGCCGACCCTGGTGCCGGGCGGCAGCTCGTCCAGGGTGAGCCCGCCGGGGTGGACCAGGGCGTCGCGGACGTCGTCCCGCTTCAGGAACGCGGCGAACGTGGTGCCCGCGGGCAGCGGCCGGTCCGCGGGCACGTCCTTCAGGCAGTGCACCGCGAGATCCGCCTCGCCGGCCAGCAGCGCCGCGTCCACCTCCTTGGTGAACGCCCCCTTGCCCTCGACCTTCGACAGCTCCCCGAGCCACTTGTCACCGGTGGTCTTCACCGGCACCACCTCGGTGCGCACACCGGGGTGCAGGGCGGCCAACTCGGCGCGGACACGCTCCACCTGAGCGAGCGCCATGGGCGAGTCGCGGGAGACGATACGGATCAGTTCGGGCGCGGACATGCGGGACACGATAGACCTTCGGCCGGGCCCGCACGCCGCGGACCCGGCCCGGCCCTCACGGCCGCGTGTCGTCCGGCAGGTCGGCCGCCGCGTCCTCGGGAGCCAGGTCGGGGCGCAGCCGCAGCCAGGACGGCTGGCGCAGCATGCCCGCCCGGGTGCGGACGCTGTAGCGGACCTCGCCGACCAGCCGGGGCAGCACCCAGCGCGCCCCGCGGACCGGGGGCACCGGGTCGAAGGGGCACACGTCGGTGGCCAGGCCCGCGAGCAGCCCGGCCAGCTCCGCCCGCTCGGCCTCGCTCCAGCCGGTGCCCACCCGGCCGACCCAGCGCAGCCGCCCCCCGCCGCGCTGCCCCACCAGCACCGCGCCCGGCAGCCCCGTCAGCCGCCCCTTGCCGGGCAGCCAGCCGCCCACCAGCACGTCCTCGCCGCGCATGTTGCGGATCTTGATCCAGGCCCGGGAGCGCACCCCGGGCTCGTACACCGAGTCCAGCCGCTTGCAGACCAGCCCCTCCAGGCCGTGCTCCCGGGTGGCGGCCAGGGCGCGGGCCCCGTGGCCGGCCACGGCGGCGGGCGTGGACCAGTACGGGCCGTGCAGCCCGAGCGCCTCCAGCCGCTCGCGGCGCCGGGTGTAGGGCAGCGCGAGCAGCGGCCGCCCGTCCAGGTGCAGGACGTCGAAGAGCACCAGGTGGACGGGGACGCGCGCGGCACGGCGCGCGGCCAGCGCGGGCGCGTGGGCCAGCCCCATCCGCCCCTGGAGCAGCTGGAAGCTGGCCCGGCCCCGCTCGTCCAGGGCCAGCACCTCGCCGTCCAGGACCGCCGGGACGGTGCCCAGCGCGCGGCCCAGCGGCGCCAGCTCGGGGTAGGCGGCCGTGATGTCCTCGCCCGAGCGGGCCCGCAGCAGCAGGCTGCCGTCGCCGGGCAGATAGGCCACCGCGCGCTGCCCGTCCTGCTTGGTCTCGTACGCCCAGCGCGCGTCCTGGGCGGCGGGCGGCAGGGTGCCGGGGGTGGCGAGCATGGGCGCGATCAGCGGCAGGGTCACGGCTGAGATGTCGACGGGCGGGCCGTGCGCCACGCCGGACGCCGCGCGCATTCCCCTGATCGGGGGCCTCTCCCCAGTCGTACTTACTCTCCAGTAGGATCGCGCCGCGGAGCTGCCTCAGGTCCGCCGCTGGTCTTCGGAGGAGGAACCGTGCCCCGGTCCGAACGCTCACCCCTGCTGCTCGCCGCTCTGCTGGCCACCGCGGGGACCGCCCACTTCGCCTCGCCCCGCCAGTTCGACGCCATCGTCCCGCGCGCCCTGCCCGGCGCACCGCGCACCTGGACCTATGCCAGCGCCGTCGCCGAGTTCGCGCTGGCCGCCGGCCTGGCCGTGCCCCGCACCCGCAAGGCCGCCGCGCTGGCCACCGCCGCGTTCTTCGTCGGGGTCTTCCCGGCCAATGTGCGGATGGCGGCGGACTGGCGCGACCGGCCCGCCCGGCAGAAGGCGGCGGCCTACGGGCGGCTGCCCCTCCAGGTCCCGCTGGTGCTGTGGGCGCGCAGCGTCGCCAAGGGCGCGGGGCGCGCCGCGTGAACGGGCAGGGCGCGCCGCGCCGCGGCGACACCGTCGAGGACTTCGCGCTGCCGGACGAGGGCGGGACCACGCGGACCCTGTCCGGACTGCTCGCCGAGGGCCCGGTGGTGCTGTTCTTCTACCCGGCCGCCCTCACCCCCGGCTGCACGGCGGAGGCCTGCCACTTCCGGGACCTGGCGGCCGAGTTCGCCGCCGTCGGGGCGCGTCCCGTCGGCATCAGCGGTGATCCGGTGGAGCGCCAGCGGGAGTTCACCGGGCGGCACGCCCTCGGCATGCCCCTGCTGTCCGACGCGGACGGCACCGTGCGCGAACGCTTCGGCGTACGGCGCGCTCTGGCCCTCGCACCGACCAGACGGGCCACCTTCGTCATCGGCCGGGACCGCTCCGTCCTGGAGGTGGTCCGCAGCGAACTGCGCATGCGCGCCCACGCCGACCGGGCCCTGGCCGCCCTGCGCGCCCGCCACGCCTGACGCCCGGACCGGGCGCGGGGCCGCGGGTCCCATTCACTCCGCGCCGCCGTCTGCGGCGACCTGGGCCAGGGTGCGGCCGGTGCGCACCGAGCGGGCCCGGCGCGGGTCGGGGGTGCCGTGCGCCGCCGCCCGGCCCTCGTCCTTCTTCACCAGCAGCCAGGCGTCCTCGTCGTCGCCCCGGAACCGGGTCAGGGCGTACGTGCCGTGCAGCTTCGCGCCGTGCAGCCGGAACGTGGCGTGCCCGTGCTCCAGCGACGCGGCGAAGTCGACCGGACGCCCCCGGCGGTCGTGGCTCAGCGGCTCGTAGGTGCCCCGGTCCCAGACGATCACCGTGCCGCCGCCGTACTCCCCCCGGGGGATGACGCCCTCGAAGTCCTCGTACTCCAGCGGATGGTCCTCCGTGGGCACCGCGAGCCGCTTGTCGTGCGGGTCGTCGGAGGGGCCCTTCGGCACCGACCAGGACCGGAGCACGTCGCCCACCTGGAGCCGGAAGTCGAAGTGCATCCGGCGGGCGTCGTGGATCTGCACCACGAAGCGGGGAGCGGGTCCGGAGCCCGCCCGGCCGCCCGAGGGCTCCCGGGTCCGCCCGAAGTCACGCCTGCCGCGGTACTCCCCGAGCCGTTCGTCCCTGCTCACGGGGCCTCCTCGCACCTGTCGCCGGATCCTCGCACCTGTCCGCCGGATCCGCCCGGCCCGGGTACCCCCGGCGCACCGGCCGACCCGCGCGCCGGGGGTACTCCTCGTGCGCCTCAGAACTCCTCGTGCGTCTCGGGGGCCCCGCCGAGGCGCCGCGGCTTCTCGTGGGTGAGCGCGTCCAGCTGGTCCTGGTCCAGGGTGAACCCGAAGACGTCCAGGTTCTCCCGCTGCCGTCCCGGGTCCGACGACTTCGGCAGGGGCAGCGCGCCGAGCTGGATGTGCCAGCGCAGCACGGCCTGGGCGGGCGTCACCCCGAGCTCCCGCGCCACCGCGACCACCGACGGGTCCTCCAGCACCGCGGGACCGCGGCCCAGCGGGCTCCAGCTCTCGGTGCGGATGCCCTTGGCGGCGTGGAACTCCCGCAGCTCAGGCTGCGGGAAGAGCGGATGCAGCTCGATCTGGTTGACGGACGGCAGCACGCCCGTCTCCCGCTCCAGCCGCTCGATGTGCTCCCGGGTGAAGTTGGAGACGCCCACCGAGCCCACCAGGCCCTCGTCACGGAGCTTGAGCATGGCCCGCCACGACTCCACGTACCGGTCGACGCGGGGGAGCGGCCAGTGGATCAGATACAGGTCGACGCGGTCCACGCCGAGGCGCCGCCGGGACTCCTCGAAGGAGGCGAGCGTCTCCTCGTAGCCGTGGTGGCGGCCGGGGAGCTTGGTCGTCAGCACGACCTCCTCGCGCGGCACACCGCTGCGCGCGAGCGCCCGGCCCACGCCGGTCTCGTTGTCGTAGTTGACCGCCGTGTCGACGAGCCGGTAGCCGAGGCGCAGGCCCTCGGCCACCGCCCGCTCCGCCTCGGCGTCGTCCATCGGCCAGGTGCCGAGGCCGACGGCGGGCAGCCGGGTGCCGTCGTCGAGCGGACAGGTGGGGATGCCGGTCACGTGGGGGAACCTTCCCGTCGATGGTCGGAGGGCGGCCGGGGCCGCGGGGCCGGTACCGGCATCCGCCGGGCGCGCGGCACACGGCACTGTCGCCACCGTCCGCAAAGCCTGCCACGATCTGCCTGGTACGTGACGGACGACCAGCGGAGCGCGCATGACGACGCACACGGACACGGCGGACGGCACCGCGGCGGGCGGCCTGGAGGTGAGGCCCGTCGCCGGACACATCGGGGCGGAGATCACCGGGGTGGACCTGGCCGCCGGCCTCGACGAGACGGCGGTCGCGGCGATCCGCGCGGCGGTCCTGCGCTGGAAGGTGGTGTTCTTCCGCGGCCAGCGCCTCGACCACGCCGGGCACGTCGCCTTCGCGCGCCGCTTCGGCGAGCCGGTGGTGCTGCGCCGGCGCGGCGGCGCCTCGCCGCCGGACGTCCCGGAGGTGGAGACCACCGCCGACCGGCTGGAGCTGGGCGGCCGGTTCGGCATGGACCACGACGAGTGGCTGCGGCGGCGCCGGCACTCGCTGCTGCGCGGCTGGCACTGCGACCACGGTGCCCGGATCGACCCCCCGGCCGCGACGATCCTGCGCGCCGAGAGCGTCCCCCCGTACGGCGGCGACACCACCTGGTCCAATCTGGCCGCCGCCTACGCCGGACTCTCGGCGCCGGTCCGGGCCTTCGCCGACACGCTGCGCGCCGAGCACCGGCTCGGCGTCGGCTACCAGCCGCGCCCCGGCGACGACGCCTACGTCCGCCACCTGCTGGAGCGTCAGATCGCCACGGTGCACCCGCTGGTGCGCGTCCACCCGGAGACGGGCGAGCGGGTGCTCTTCGTCAACGGCTACTACGTCGAGCAGATCGAGGACGTCTCCCGCGCGGAGAGCCAGGCCCTCCTGGAGATGCTGCTGGAGCAGGCCGTGCGCCCCGAGTACACGGTCCGCTTCCGCTGGGAGCCGGGCAGCGTGGCCTTCTGGGACAACCGCGCCACCGTCCACCTGGCGCCCGCCGACAACGCGCACCTCGGCGTCCCGCGGATCATGCACCGGGTGATGCTGCACGGGGAGGTGCCGGTCGGCGTGGACGGGCGCCCCTCCGAGCCGGTCACCGGCAGCGAGCCGGGCCGCTGGTGAGAGCGGGCCCGCTCACGCGGGCGGGCGCAGCGGGATCGTCACCTCGTCCTCGACCGGCGGGTCCGTCTCCTGGGCGAGGTTCCCGGTCGCCGCGAAACAGCGCAGCCGCACCGCCTCGGGCGAGACGTCCAGCCGCAGGAACGACTTGAAGAACGGCGGGCTGTAGGTGACCGAGCCCGGCGAGAACAACTGCGTGTACAGGGTGCGCACCGGCAGCCGGAAGCGGCCCCGGCGGCCGGGGCGGCGGCCCGCGCCCAGCAGGCTCGCCACCAGCCGCACGCGCCGGGTGACCCTGACCGGGCCGCCCGGCGCGCGCACCGGCGGCGTGCCCAGCCGCTCGGCGACCACCGCCATGGCCTCCGCCTCGGTCAGCGTGAAGAAGCGGCGCAGCCGCAGCCGGCGGGCGTAGACCCCGCTGTAGAACGCCAGCGAGTCGCCGCGCAGCGGATAGCAGCGGAAGTCGGACTCGGTGACGTTCGCGACCGAGACCCGGCCGATGGTGTGTGTGGCGTGCATGAACGCCCCGCCGCCACCGGAGACGACGTACTGCACCGTGCGGCCGTCCACGTCCACCGGGTAGCGCTGGTAGTTGTGGATGTCGCCGCCGATCGCCGCCACATAGTGGTGGGCGGGATCGCGGACGATGTCGTCGACGGTGCCGCCGCCCTCGATCGGGCAGGGGTGGTGCTCACCGTCCACGTACAGCGGCGAGCCGGTCAGGAGGATCTTCGGGCGGGGGCCGCGCGACACCTCGCGCAGCCAGGCGCCCTGTTCCGCGTCGAGCGTGCCGAGCAGGCCCGTGTCGATGCCGACGATCCGCACCGGCCCGGCGTCGATCGCCCAGTACGGGCCCGGCTGGACGGCCTGCTGGCCGGGGGCCGAACGCAACTTCCGTGCCTCGGCGAGGCGTTGCTCGTCGGCCGGGCGCGGGCGGTGCCACAGCAGCTCCCGCCACCAGGCGCGGCCCAGCGCGCGCGGCCGGGGCTTCGGCGGCAACGGCGGGGCGTCGTCGCAGAAGACGCGCATGAAGCCGCCGAGGTCCTCGTACCAGTCGTGGTTGCCGGGTATCGCGTAGACCGGCGCCGGATAGTCGCGGTACGGGCGGAAGAACTTCGTGCCGTAGTCGTCCGTGCTGCCCACGGGGTAGATCACATCGCTGGTGATCACGGCGAACGACGTGTCCCGCGAGACCTTCAGAAAGCCGGGCACGACGGCGTACTGGGAGTCGCCGCCCTCGCCGGGGTCCCGAGGACCATGAAGGAGAAGCGGTCCGCCTCGGTGCGCCGGATCACCTTGTCGGCGGGTGCCCCGGCCGCCGCCCGCTGCGCCACCCACCGGGACCGGGTCCGCCCGGTGGGGTCCCCGAACCAGCCCGCGGCCACGCCGTTGCGCGCGGCCCACAGCGTCCGGGGGCTGAGCCAGGACAGTTTCTCGACCCGGTCCGGCATCAGCCGGGTGTAGGTGCCGCGTTCGGCGTCGTTCCAGCCGGCGCCTTCGACGGTATCGCGTGAGGAGTCAGACACGCGGTGCACCGTAACAACGCGCGGACGGCGCACGGCAGGCGGGTCGGGACGTGATCGCCGCCAACTCACCTCCCGCGCGCGGAAGCTGAGGAGCCGTCCGCTCTCAGAAGGTGCGCTCCAGCAGACCGAGCAGCGCCGCCCAGTGCCGTTCGTCCGCCTTCGCGTCATAGGCGTCGGTGTCGGCCTGGGTGTAGCCGTGCCCGGCGCCCGGATAGACCTCGCAGCGGTGCCGGACGCCCGCCGCGGTCAGAGCCTCCTCCAGCCGCTCGATCTGCTCGGGCGGCAGCGAGGGGTCCTCGTCCGCGTGGCCGAAGTACAGCTCCGCCGTGACGTCGGGGGCGGCCAGGTGCGGGCTGTCCGGGGCGTCGGTGGCCAGTCCGCCGCCGTGGAAGCCGGCCGCCGCCGCGACCCGGTCCGGGTACGCGCCCGCGGTCAGCAGGGCCAGCCGGGCGCCCATGCAGTAGCCGGTCACCGCCACCGGGCCGTCCGCGACCAGCGGGTCCTCGGCCATCCGGCGCAGATAGGCACCCGCGTCGCGGCGCGACAGCTCGGGCGTCAGGGCCCGCATGACCGGGACGATCCGGCCGAAGATCTCCGGCCGCTCGGCCAGATCGATGAAGTCGGGCAGCTCCACCACCGGAGCGGGCCCGTGCCGGTAGAACACATGGGGCACCAGCACCGTATAGCCCGCTCCGGACCCGGCGATCCGGTCGGCCATGGCCCGCACGTGCGGGCGCGGACCGAACGCGTCCGTGTAGAACAGGACGCCGGGCCGGGGCAGTCCGTCCCCGGGGTGGGCGAGATACGCGTCCGCGGTGCCGTCCTCGGTGGGGATGTCGACGGCCTGTCCCTGTACGGCGCTCATGGGGCGCTGCCTTCCTGCGCGGTCGTCGCCGGCGAGGTCCCCGCCGGCGGAGGTGGGGCGCCCCCGGGCCGCAGCCGGCGGCCGAGGACGGGTGGATCACGGTCATCGTGCCATGCGCCGCACCTCACTCGAAGCGCGACGTGTCGCCCGCCCCCCGGCGCACGATCTCGGCCTCCCCGCCGGAGAAGTCGACCACGGTGGTCGGCTCGGTGCCGCAGTCGCCCGAGTCGAGGACCGCGTCCAGCACATGGTCGAGCCGGTCCTTGATCTCCCAGCCCTGCGTCATCGGCTCCTCCTCGTCCGGCAGCAGCAGGGTGCTCGACAGCAGCGGCTCACCCAGCTCCGTCAGCAGGGCCTGGGCGACCACATGGTCCGGGATGCGCACCCCGACGGTCTTCTTCTTCGGGTGCTGGAGCATCCGCGGCACCTCCCGCGTCGCCGGCAGGATGAAGGTGTAACGGCCGGGCGTGGCCGCCTTGATCGCGCGGAACACGTCGTTGTCGATCCGCACGAACTGCCCCAGCTGCGCGAAGTCCTGGCACACCAGAGTGAAGTGGTGCCGGTCGTCCAGGCGGCGGATCGTCCGGATCCGGTCGACGCCGTCGCGGCTGCCCAGCCGGCAGCCCAGGGCGTAGCAGGAGTCGGTCGGATACGCGATCAACGCGCCTTCGCGCAGGCCGTCGGCGACCTGCCGGATGGCGCGCGGCTGGGGGTTGTCCGGGTGCACGTCGAAGTACTTCGCCATCCGCCGAGCTTATGCCGTGCGCGGGGCCCGTGCCCCGCGGGCTCCCGCCGCGGGCCCACCGCGTCTGCTGCATCCGCCGGACCCGCCGGACCCGCCGGACCCGCCGGACCCGCCGGACCCGCCGGACCCGCCGGACCCGCCGGACCCGCCGAATCCGCCGTACACGGACGGGCGTACCCCGCGGAATCCGGGGAAGCAGAGGCGTACGGCGCCCGGAGCCCTCCCCCCGGCCTCGGGCCCGCGGCTCCGCCGGCCGCTCACCACCCCCCCCTGTGAGCCGTCGGCGGAGCCGCCCCTCCCACCGCGCCCGTCCGTGTGGCCCGCGGGTCGTCACCAGGACGGCCGAGGCCGCCGCTGGTAACGTCCCGGACCGAGAACGCCGAGGTCAGTGCGGTGTACCGGAGCGGGAGGAGAGGGCCGACATGGCCGGCCGACAGGACGGAGCCGCGCCGGGACACGGTGCGGACGACGGACACGCGACCTGGGCCGAGGAACTCCTCGACCAGCTGCGCCCCGCGGGACGCGACCCGCGCCGGGTGGTGGCCTGGCTCGCCGGCGCCGCCCACGGGACGGCCTGCCTCCTGGACGGCACGGGCACCCTCCTCGCCGGAGCGGCGCTGCCCCTGGCCGACGACGTGATAGCGGACCTCCTCGCCGGCCGGTTCGCCTCGGCGGCGCTCCAGGACGAGACCCGGCACGTCCGCGCGGTGCGCGTGGGGCATCCGCAGGCGCCCGCCGCCGGGGTGCTCGCCGTCTCCCGCGCCACCCCCTTCGACCGGCGCACCGCCGACATGCTCACCCGCGCCGCCGCGGTCGTCGAGCTGCTGCTGCGGGCCGAGGACACCACCGAGACCGGACGCCGCCTCGAACAGGCGGCGTCCGCGCTGCGGCTGGCGATCCTGCAACTGCTGATGGTCGAGGACACCGTCTCCGCCCGCCGGGTCGCCGCGGGCCTGTGGCCCGGCCTGCTCGACACCGACACCGCGCACGTCTACGTCCTGGAGGCGCACCCCGACGAAAGGGAGCGGCTGACCGCCGAATGCCTGGACGCCGCCGACGGCCAGGCCCTGGTCGTGCGCTGCCCGGCCGTGGACGGCCATGTCATCGTCATCGCCCCCGCCGAGACCACCGGGCGCGCGTTGCGCACCCTGGTCGGCGCCCGCCCGCGGACCTTCCTCGGCGGCAGCATCCGGCACAGCCTCGCCCGCACCGCCACGGCCTACGGGCAGGCCGTCAGCGCCCTCGCGCTGGCCCGGTTCCGCCCGGACGGCACGGCCGTGTACGCCGAGCGCACCCACCCCGAGCGCCTGATGGACGCCGAGGCGCTGCGGGCCTGGGCGGGTCGGCTGCTGCGCCCGCTGGACACGCTGCCCCACCACACCCGTGCCGAACTGGTCGCCACCACCCGGCTCGGCCTGGAGTTCACCGCGGTCAGCGCCGCCCGCATCCTCGGGGTGAGCCGCAACACCGTCCGGGCCCGCGTGGAACGCGTCGAGGCGCTGCTCGGCGCGGACTTCTCGCTGCTGACCGTCCGCGCTGCCACGCACCTCGCGCTGAACACCCAGGCGGGCGTCGCGCCCGAACCGGCCCGCGCCCCCGCGGCGCGCTCGCGGCAGGTCGGCCTGGACGAACTGCTGGCCGGTCCGGCGCTGCGCACCTGGGCCGACGAACTCCTCGGGCGGCTGGCCGCCGACACCCGGGACCTGCGCGGCACCCTGCGCGCCTGGACCGCGGCGGGCGGCAACGCCGAGCGCGCCGCCCAACTGCTCGGCGTGCACGCGCAGACCGTGCGCGAACACGTGCGCGGAGTCGAACCGGTGCTCGAACGCCAGCTCCTCGCCGTCGGCAGCGATCTCTACGAGGTCGTCCTCGCCCAGCTGGCGGCGGGCGACCTGGAACCGCCCGTACTGGAACCCCTCGTACCGGAAACCACCCCGTCCGGCGGGGCCGAGGGGACCGACCGCGCACCGTGACGGGCCGCAACAGGGGCAATACGGACTCACCTGTGCACGGGTGAGTCCTCCGGCTGCCCGAAAGGGCACCGACGCGGTTTTGACGCGCGTAAGCGAGACGTAAGTTCGAGACGCCGCGGGGGTTTCCGCGGGGCCGCGTGCGCAGGCGGGACCGGAACGGGGGACCGGTCCGGCCGCCACGCGGCACGGCCCCGCGTCCCCGCGTCCCCGCCCCTGTGAGCAACACCACCGGGCCGCCAACCACCCCGCGCGGGCGCCGCGTTGACGCACACCACGAGCCCGGGGGACCGGCACGCGCACCGACCGTGCCGCTCGGTCTGTGAAGATGGGCAGCCGCTGTGCCCGGCATGTCTCACCGTCGAGCCGCCCTCGGCGGCACAGCACGGCAGTCGTCCGGTCTCTCACGCAAAGCGTCCCACCGTGGCCTCATTCCCCTCCGCCCGCTCCACCGCGCCCGCGTCCCCCGCCCGGCGCGTCGTCCTGCCCTCGCCCCGGCGCCCCGCGCGCCGCGCGGCGGCCTCGCCGGACCGCGCCCCGTGGCGGGCGCTGCGCCACCCCGCCATGCGCTGGTGGTCGGCGGCCAACCTGGTGTCCAACGCGGGCACCTGGATGCAGCTGACCGCGCAGAACCTTCTGGTCCTGCACCTCACCGGCTCCGCCGCCGCGACCGGTCTCTCCCTGTCCGCGCAGGCCGCGCCCGGTCTGCTGCTCGGACTGCTGGGCGGCGCGGCGGTCGACGCCTGGCCGCGCCGGCTCACCGCGTCGCTGAGCCAGGCCCTGCTCGCCCTCATCGGCTTCCTCACCGCCGCGCTCGTCCTCACCGGCCACCTCACGGTGCCGGTCCTGATGGGGCTCGCCGCCGTCACCGGGCTGATCGCCACCGTCGACTCGCCCGCCTGCGCCCTGCTCGGCAACGACCTCGTCCCGCCGAAGGACGTGCCCTCGTCCATCGCGCTGGGCTCGGTGGTCAGCGGCGCGGGCCGGGTCGGCGGCACCGCGCTGGCCGGGGTGGTGGTCAGCTGGTGGGGCCCCGGAGCCGCGTACATCGCCAACGGCGTCTCCTTCCTGGCCGTCGCCGCGGTGATCCCCTTCCTTCGCCCGCACCCCGTGGCAGGGCGGCGGACGCCCGCCGCACCGCCCTCCGCGGCACCCTCCGCCGCCCCGGCAGCCGCCCGGCGGGGCACCGGCGCCCGCGAGGGGCTCGGCTTCTTCCTGCGCCGCCCCGCCCTCGTCGCCCTGGCCGGCATCACCGCGCTCAGCAGCGTCTTCGGCCGGAACTACGGGCTCACCCTCGCCGTGCTGGTCACCGGGCCGCTCGGCGGGGCCGCGGGAGCGTTCGGCACGGTCTCCACCGTGCTGGCGGTGGGCGGCGTGGCCGGCGCCGTGCTGGCCGGACGCCTGCGCAGCCCCTCCGTCCGGCTGGTCGGCGTCCTCGCGGCGGCCGGCGCGGTGCTCCAGATCGCCGCCGGTCTCTCCCCGACGCTCTGGGTCCTGCTGCTGCTCGTCGCCCCGATGGCGGTGGTCGAGTCGGTCTCCGACACGGCCGGTACGACCGTCCTCCAGACCGACCCTCCGGCACACCTGCGCGGCCGGGTCCTCGGGGTGTGGCGCACGGCGAGCACGGGCTGGAACCTGGTCGGGCCGCCGCTGCTCGGGCTGCTGATGCAGGCGGCGGGCGCCCGGGGCGCGCTGGTGATCGGCGGTGTCCTCGTCGCCGGGGCCATCGGCGCGGGCGGCCTGCGCCACCGGCTCCGCACCCACGGCGCACCATGGTCCGCCGCCGCACACGCCGTCCCCGACACCTCCGGTGCGTCCGCCCGCCCGCTCCCGCCGCCCTCGCGCACCGTGCCCTTCCCGCGACCCGCCGCCCCGGCTCCGGTCTGCGCGGCCACGGGCCACGGCGCGCTGTGCGCGGCCGGGTGCGCGCCGGGCGCCTGAGCGGGGTTCGCGGGGTTCCGGTCCGGCCCGGGTCCGCTTGGTGCGGGGTGCCGCGCCCGGGGCGCGGACCGGCCGAGGGGGGAGGCGGTTCCTGCGGAGGCGCGCTCCGTGGCCGTCCGGTACGGCGCCCGAGTCGGCGGACCGCTGCCCTGCACGGCACACGCCTGAGCGGGTCCCTGGCGGATCGGGTCCCGGCGGACCGGGTCCCGAGCGGTTCGGGTGCCGAGCGGTTCGGGTCCCGAGTGGTTCGGGGACCGACCGGTTCGGGTCCCGAGTGGTCCGGGTCCGGACCGGCTCAGCGGTCGGGTTCCGGCGGGCCCGGTGTCAGGACGAGCATCGTCACGTCGTCGCGGATCGTCCCGCAGTGTGCGAGGACGTCGGCCAGCACGCGGTCGGCCAGGGCCGCCGGATCGTGGGCGGCCAGCAGGGGCAGCCGGTCCAGCAGCGGATAGAACATGCCGTCCGTGTCGCGCGCCTCGGTGACCCCGTCCGAGGCGAGGAACAGCACATCGCCGGGGAGCAGCCGCTCGATGTGCCCGTCGTGCGGCGGGAGCGCGTCGGACAGGCCGAGGCCGAGCGGCGTCCAGGGGACGACGGCGATCTCCGTCGCCGCGCCTGCCCGCAGCAGGATCGGCGGCGGATGGCCGCACGTCACGATCCGCACCGAGCGCGCGTCCCCGGAGAACTCCAGCAGCACCGCCGTGGCGAACAGCTCCGCGTGCCGCACCTCGGCCGAGTCCACCACGAGACGGCGGTCCAGCGCCGCCACCATCTCCGGCAGGCCCGGCCGGTCGAGCACCGCCTCCCGGAAACTGCCCAGCAGCGCGGCGACCGTGGAGACCGCCGCGAGCCCGTGCCCCTGCACATCGCCGATGACCGCCCGTACGCCCCCGGGCCCGCGCCGCACGTCGAAGAAGTCCCCGCCGACCAGCGTGCCGCGCTGCGCGGCCCGGTACAGACCGGCGCAGCGCACCGGACCCACCCGCTCGGGCAGCGGCGGCACGACGGCCCGCTGCGCGGCCTCGGCGACCGTACGGGCCAGGTCCAGCTGGGCGTCGCGGCGGCTGCGCACGTACGACAGCAGCACGCTGAGGGCGGCCACGAAGGTGACCGTCTCCAGGTCGGTGTTGCCGGGATGGTCCAGCCGGAAGGCCGGCACGCTCAGCAGGACCACCACCACGCCGCCGAGCAGCGCGGTGGTCAGCGGCCCGTACGACAGCACGGCCAGCGGCGGGATGGCGCCCAGCAGGAACCCTATGTCCAGCGGGCTCGGGCTCAGCAGCGTCACCACGCACACCACGGCGGCCAGCGCCACCGGCAGCACCCGCACCCAGCGCGGCGGCGGGGCGCCCCGCAGCCAGCCCCGCCGGTAGGGGTCCCGGCGCGGCGACAGAGACAGCAGGGCAGGCGGCTTCACCACACCACCACGCTGCTACGCCGTCCCCGACCCCGCACCCCGGCACCGCCCCGCGGGTGCCGGGGCGGCCCCGCGGCGACCGGGCGGGGCGGCGGCGCGAGGACAGACACCGGACGCGAGGACAGGCCCTAGAACGGTGTGAGGGTCAGCCGGAGCCCGGTGGGCGCCGTGTCCTGGACGTAGGAGGCGAAGCCCGCCACGTCGTCGAAGGCGAAGCCGTACGCCTTGCCGTCCACGGTCGCCGCGTGCACCGCGCGGGAGTAGTGGTTGGTGATCGTGGCCGTGTAGAAGGCGCCCGCGTCGGTCACCGGCTGCGGGGCGCCGTCCAGCAGCACCGACCGGTTGAACCCGGCGCCGAGCACGGCCGCGACCGGTCCGGTCGTCCCGTCGTTGGGCGCGGCGAGCGCGCCGTCGCAGAACAGGACGTCCCGGGTCGACGGCTTGGCGAAGGAGACGGAGGCCGGCCCGGTGAAGGCGAGCCTGCCGTCGCGCACCCGGCCGGTGAAGGTGCCCGCCGCGGTGGCGACCGTGAGGTCCTTGCCGCCGTAGGTGTCCCACACCTCGTCGATGGAGGGGGCGAAGTAGTCCGCGGGGAACAGCCCGGCGTCCAGGCCGTGCCCCGGGGCGATCACCCGGGTGTCGTCCACGACGAGCCGCGCGAAGTCACCGGCCTGCCGCACGGTGTCGAACACGGCGGCCCGGCCGCCGTCGCGCAGGGTGCCCGTGGTCTGGTCCTGCGCGCCGGTCAGCCGCAGGCTCATCGGCACGCTGAACATGTCGACCATCGTCGTGTTGCAGAACATGCCGGAGGCGTTGTACGTGAACTCGGCGCAGTCGTGCAGGACCGGGTGGTTGGGGTCGGAGGACACCCAGCCCGCCGGGTACTGGAGGGCGGGCCGGCCGTCGCCGTCGGTGACCGCGCGCAGCTTGAGCTTCTGCCCGAGGGAGACGTAGATCCGGCCGGACATGTACGGCAGCGACAGCCGGGTCTCGCCGCCGCCCACGAGCGGGATCGCGTAGTCGGTGAAGCCGTCCGCGCCGTTGTCCGCGACCGAGACGGGCGCGAGGGTGCCGTCGGGGGTGACCCGGACCTGGGCGCCGTCCTGATTGCCGACGATGTACACGTGGACGGAGGCGTTGTCGTAGGAACCGCTGTTGTTGGCGATCGTCAGCGGGAGGGCGCCCGCCGCCGCGGGGCGGGCCGAATCCGCCAGGGCGCGCGGAGCGAGGGCGGCGAGGGCGGGCGCGGCGAGGGTGGCGCCGCCGAGAGCGGTGAGGAACGTCCTGCGGCCGAGCGGACGCTGGTGACGAGGAGTCATGTGGGGGAGCCTCCTTGAAGCCGGACAAGGGTGTGGGGGAGGGGCGGCGAAGCGCGTGAGAGCGCTCTCACACGCCGCCGGAAGGCCCGATGCTACGCAGCACCACCCACCGCGCCAACCCCTGGTGCCCCACCCCGACTCCCGCTTCCCCCACGGCGGTTGACCACAGGACGGGCAATTCGGAATCACTTGGTCCGGGGGTACGCGCCTTCGAGGAAGCCTTGAGGGGCGGCGGACCGGGCTCGGGCACCGGCCCGCCTTCCGCACTCTTCGCCCGGCCGGCCTCCCGGCTCAGCAGTGCCCCGGCTCAGGAGTGCTCCCGGCTCAGTCGCCGTCGCGGCCCAGCAGGTCACCGGCCTCCGCCAGGATCTCCGTGACCCGCAGCCCGAACGCGGCGTCGCACGGGTGCGGGCGTCCGGTGCGGGCGGCTTCCGTCAGGGCGTCGGCCGCCCGCGTGAAGGCGACGACGGCCTCCTCGGTGCCCTCCGGCAGGACGGCCGTCCCTTCCGTGCCCCGCACCTCCACCGCGGTCCCGGCCGCTGCGGGCGGCGCGGAGAGACTGAGCGTGAGGGTACTGGAGGCGCCGCCGGTGTGGTCGAGGACCACATGCACGGTGTCCCCCGGGCCGGGTGCGGCGGCCGTCACCCGCCGTACGTCGCCCAGGACCGGCAGCAGCACCGACAGCGCGTGCGGGCCCACGTCCCACAGCGCGCCCTTCTCCCGCCGCCACGGCGAGGCAGCGAACGGACTGTCCTCGGCGCCGCCGAACAGGGCGCCGAGCCACTGCGCCCGGCCCGTGAACCAGCCGCCCCGCTCCGCCTGTTCGGCGATCCACGCCCGCGGCGCGCTCTGGAAGCGGGTGGTGAAGAAGACCACCGAGGCCACCTGCGCCCGCTCGGCGGCCTCGACCACCGCGCGGGCCTGCTCCACCGTCGGTGCCAGCGGCTTGTCCAGCAGCAGATGGCGGCCGGCGCGGGCCGCGAGCACCGCCAACTCCGCCTGGACGTCCGGCGGCAGCGCGACGGCGACCGCGTCCACGTCCGCGAGCAGCGCGTCGGCGTCGGCGTAGGCGCGGGTGCCGTGCCGCTCGGCCAGTTCCGCGGCGGCAGCCGTACGGCGGCCCCACACCCCGGCGAACTCCAGTCCGCCGTGCCCGGCGAGGGCGGGGGCGTGGACCATTTGGGCCCAGGGGCCGGTGCCGAGCAGTCCGATGCGCATGCGGTTGCCTCTCCACGGTGCCGAGCGGGGTGACGGTCCGCGTCGATACGGGCCGGTCCCGCCCGAGGGTGCCACAGCGGCCCGCTGGCGCGGCGAGCGGGCGCGGGCCCCGGGGCCGCCGGAGCGTCACCGCGCCGGGCCACTCGCCGGGACGTGCACCGGACTCCGGTCAGGCGGCGTGCCGCCGCCCCAGGTCCCGCACGGTCCCGCCGTCCGCGCCGGGAGCGGTCCCGTCGCCCGTCTCCCGGCCCGCACCGGCCCCGCCGTCCGCGTCCCGTCCCGGCGCGGGCTCCATAGCGTCTCGCTCGTCCCGCGCGGCCCCCGTTACGGCGGTGCGGCGGCCGCCGGGGACCAGTCGCAGATGTCCGCGGTGCCGGGCGGGCCGGCCGCGGGCCGGGGCCGGTGCGGACAACCGGTCCTCGATCCGGTCCATGATCAGCAGCAGTGCACCCACGAACGGCAGCAACAGAACAGCGACGACCACCACGACGCCTCCTCCTCCGACAGGCAGGCGGGTGCTCCGGAGCGCGCCTTCGATGGGTCCGGCGGCGTGAAGAGTCTGTGACGATCGGGTGGATCGGGACGATCGGCGGCCGGGTCCGGGCGGCCCGCCCGTCCCGTGGCTGGTGACGGCGAACGGGGCCTCCGTAGGATGTAACCTCTGTTCGGACCGGGCCCGTTGACGCGGTGGCCCCGGTGAACCTGGGGGAATGGATGCCTGCGGAGAACCAGTTGTCCACGAACATCGACGAGCATGTGCCGACCGCCGCGCGCATGTACGACCACTACCTCGGCGGCAAGGACAACTACGCGGCGGACCGCTCGGCGTGCGAGGAACTCGACAAGGTCGTCCCGAGCACGCGCCGGCTCGCCCTGAACAACCGCCGCTTCCTCCAGCGGGCCGTCCGCACCCTCGCCCAGGAGTACGGGATACGCCAGTTCCTGGACCACGGCTCCGGTCTGCCCACCCAGGACAACGTCCACCAGGTCGCCCAGCGCATCGACCCGGACTCCCACGTCGTCTACGTGGACAACGACCCCATGGTGCTGGTGCACGGCCGCGCCCTCCTCCAGCAGGACGAGCGCACCGCGGTCATACACGCCGACATGCGGCAGACCGACGAGATCTTCGCGCACGAGGACACCCGGCGGCTGATCGACCTTTCCAAGCCGGTGGCCGTGCTGTTCAACTCCGTCTTCCACTGCATCCCGGACAGCGACACCGACGGCCCGCTCGCCGTGGTCCGGCGGGTCCGGGAGCGGCTCGTGCCCGGCAGCATCATGCTGATGTGCCAACTGGTCAGCGAGGAAGCCGAGGTGCGGGCGTTCGTCACCGACTTCATGGACAAGGCCACCCAGGGGCACTGGGGGAGGGTGCGCGAGGAGAAGGACGTCGCCGAGTGGTTCGAGGACCTGGACGTCCTGGAGCCGGGCCTGGTCGAGGTCTCCACCTGGCGTCCCGACACCGAGGTGGCGCCCCGTCAGCTCACCCACGAATGGGTGGAGTTCGGCGGCATAGGCGTGGTCCGCTGAGCAGCGGAAGAACGGTAAGAACGGAAGGAACGGAAGGAAGAGGAAGCCGAGGAAGCGGCGGGGGCGGGGCGCGGGCGTCCTGCCGCGTCCCGGACGCGGCGCGCGCTCAGGGCGCCGGGTAGCGCTGCCGGGCCGTGGTGCGCAGCAGTTCCAGTGACTTCGCCGGCGTCAGGGCCTCGTCGGCCAGCCGGTCCAGGGCGATCCGGTACTCCTCGGTCTCGTCCCGGTCCTCGAGGAAGTTGGCGCTCCTGATGTGTTCCAGGTAGACGACGTCCGGCAGGTCGAGCCCGCCGAAGCGCAGATAGGTGATGGGTATCGCGGGTGCGGACGCGTTGGTCACGTCCAGCGGCACCACCTGCACCGTGACATGCGGGAGCTGCGCCATCTCGATCAGATGGTCCAGTTGCTCGCGCATGATCTCGCGGCTGCCGAGGACGCGCAGCAGCACCGACTCGTCGAGCACCGCCCACAACTGCGGCGGATCCTCGCGGCGCAGCAGATCGGTGCGCCGGGTGCGCAGCTCCACCCGCCGCTGCACCTCGTTCGACGGCGCGGTCGGCAGTCCGCGCTCCACCACCGCCCGGGTGTACGCCGGGATCTGCAGCAGACCGGGCACGTACTGGAGCTCGAACGTACGGATCGCGGCCGCTGCCTCCTGGAGACCGACGAGGCGGTCGAACCACTCGGGCATCAGCCGCTTGTCGTACCGCTGCCACCAGCCGGGCTCACCGGCGCGCCGCAGCAGCTTCAGCAGGACCGAGGACTCGTAGTCGCCGGTGCCGTAGAGCTGAAGGAGGGCGCGCACGTCGCCCTCCGCCGGAGGCCGACGGCCCTTGCCCGACTCGATGCGCGAGAGTTTCGCGGCACTGAAGCCGAGACCCCGGGCCGCCTGCTCCTGGGACAGTCCGGCGTCCTCGCGGAAGCCGGTGAGCTGTACACCGACCAGCAACTTCAGCAAAGTGGGCGCCGGTTCGGAACCGTCCAGATAGGGTTCGAGGCGGGAGCGGCCTTGCGACTCGGCGGACATCCTGACTCCCCAGTGGACCGGCGGACTTGAGATTTACACTATCGCACCGGTCCCGCGCGGAGGGCATCCGTCCGAACACCTATCGGTGACTCGGCACCTGCCCTCCGCTCGCCCGCGGACGGCCGCCGATCACCACAACAGGTGGTCGAACTCACCCTCCTTGGCGCCCGCCAGGAACGCCGCCACCTCGGCCGGGGTGTAGACGAGGGCGGGGCCGTCGGGGTCCCGGGAGTTGCGTACCGCTATCCCGCCGCCGTTCAGGGCGGCGACCTCCACACAGTTGCCCTCGGCGTTGCTGTGCCTGCTCTTGATCCAGCGGGCGTCCAAAGAGCTGGCCCGCACTCCGTTCGGCGTCGATGGCACCGCAGTCTCCTCGCTGTTCACGTTCCGTCGTGAGGTGCGCCGGGCCGTTGTCGGGCTCCGGCGGGTTCCGTCCGGATCCTTCCCCGTCCCGCGCACTTTCACGAGAAATTTCGCGTGCAATTGCACGCGGGCGCTGACAGCGTGGATAATAGCGGGGGCGTCAACCCCTGTGTAGACGCTGGCAGGTGACGTCTCATCAGGGAGATGCCGTGCTCTCGTCCGCGAATCTCCCGCCCGGAACACCGGGCGCAGCGGACCCGGCCCCGCCCGGATCGCCCCACCTCGTCCGCGCCACCGGCGCGGGACGCGCCCGGATCCGCACCTCCCCGTCCCTGCCCGTCCGGACGGCCGGGGCGACGCGGCCCGCGCACCCGCCCCACTGAAGGACCCACCCCCCATACGACCGCCGCGGAAAGGCCCGACGCCATGCGTACCGCACCGACGGAGCAGCCGAGCACCCAGCGCACCGACCGCGCGACCCATGCCGCCCCCGCGTCCCTCTCGGCCCTGGGGCAGGTGCCCTGGAGCGACATCAGGGACTCCACCGGCTCCGCGGCCGGCATCCCCCCACTGCTGCGCAGCATGGCCCGGGGCGACGCCGACACCGCGCGGGCGGCGCTCAAGGAGCTGCGCGGGCGCATCTGCCAGTACGGCTTCGTGGTGGAGCAGGCGACCGCCCCCACCGTGCCCTTCCTCTGGGAGCTGGCCCGGACGCCCCAGGTGACCTGTCGTCCGCAGATCATCCAGCTGCTCAGGAGCATCGCCGACGCCCGCCAGTGGGAGAGCGTCGCCGCCGTCTACCCCAAGCTCCTCAATCACCGGGAGAACCCGGTGGTGTGGGAGCGGCGGGCCCGGCAGGCGGTCCGCGCCCGCTCCGGCGCCCTGCGCGAACTGCTCGCCGAGCAGGACGGTGAGATCAGCCGGGCCACCACGGAACTGGCCGACGCCCTCGCCGAGTGACCCGGCCCTCCGCGCTTTCCCTCGATATGCCCGTTTTCCCCCCGCAGTCCGGGCGTCCCTGACCTCGGGGCAGGAGACCTCTGGCCCGTTCTCGTCCGTCGGGATCCCGCCAGACACCCGAAGATTCCCCCGCCCCCGCCCCTCGGCGGCCGCAAGCCCTGCGCCGTGCCGGGCTTCTGACGGGCCGTTCTCCTGCCCGCCCGGTGCGTGGCGCCGACCCAATCTTGGCCGAAGGGCCGAAAAGCACCTATATTGCGGGTACCTTCTGCCGGGTCGTACGGCGCCGTGCCGCCGTGACCGGGGGCTGCCCGCGCAGGTGCGGCCGAGTGCGCAGCGGAGGCCCCGGTGACCCTCACCCAGCGGATCGAGCGTGGTGCGCGGCCCGGCCGCGCGCGGCGTGCCCGCGGCGCCGCGCCCCGCCCCGACCAGGGCCCGGCGGCGAACCGCTGCGGCACGCGCGGCACCCGCCGCTCCGACACCCCCGGCCCCTTCCTCCCCTCCGCCGAGGGCGCGCCGCCCCCGGGCCGGATATCCGAGAGCCGCGCGGTGCGCCGGTCGATCCACGGATGATCCACCGGGAATCGACTGAATCTGGTCAATCATGTGTCGCGAGGCGGTCGGCATGCATGGCACGGCGTGCCTGGGGCATACGCAGCAAAAAATCGAGAGAGGGGCGCTCCGTGCTGGTTCCGGACCCGAAGATCGTCAGGACGTTGCTGACTCGGTACGCATCACTGAAGATCGCGCAGGCTGAGAGGGAGCGGGCCGATGCGGCTCGGGAGCTGGAGGACGTCAGTTACACCCTGTGCGTCATGATGGGCACGACGAGCATCCACGACGCGATCGTCCGCGCGGACGCGCTGCTGCTGGCCACCGGCCGGACGGCGGAGGCGGCGCAGGACACCGACGGCGACAGCGGTCTCTCGCTGGCCGTCTGAACGGTCCGCTTGGCGTACGCCGGGGGCGCCCGTGGCGCTTCGTGGCACTGCGTGCCGTCGCGTGCCAGGGCAGGCAGGTCACGATCCGGCCACGGGCGCCCCCGGCCGGGCCAGCCACGCGGCGATGGTGCGGGCGATCGGCTGGCCCGTCTCCACCTCGATGAACCCGAACTGCCCCGACTGGTTGCACTCCAGGAACCACCAGGTCCCCTCGGAGTCCTCCGCGAAGTCGAAGGCACCGTAAGCCAGTTCGGCCGTCCGGAGATAGGCGCGTACGGCGGCCTCCGTACCGGGCGGCACCTCGGCGGCCCGCCACGGCGTCCGCGAGGAGGCGAAGCGGACGTCCACCTCGTCCGGGTCCGCGTCCGCCGGGATCTCCTTGCGGGCCGCCAGCAGGGTGCCGCCCACGGCGGTCAGCCGGATGTCGGCCCGCTTGTCGACCCGCCGTTGCAGCAGCGTGGGACCGTAGGCGACCGCGTCGAAGTCGGCGTCCGGCGCGACCCTGGTGGTGGGCACCGCCCGCGGCGGCTCCTGCGGATGCGCGCCGGAGACCGGCTTGACCACCAGGTCCGGGAAGCGCGCGGCGAACTCCCTGGCGGCCTGCGGGACGGTGGTGATCAGGGTCGCGGGCACCGGCAGCCCGGAGCGCTGGGCGTGTCGCAGCTGCCACGGCTTCACCCGGGCCCGGCGGGCCGCGTCGGGATGGTTCATCCAGCGCGCGCCGCAGCCGCCCAGCATGCCGTACAGCGCCTGGGCCGCCTCCTCCGTGAGCCAGGACGAGGGCTGGGCGGCCCGGGACGCCGGAACGCCGGGCCGGCGCACCCAGACGGCGCGCAGCCCGCTCAGGCTCACCAGCCGTCCCCCGCAGGACAGCTGGGCGTCGAAGGTGCCGTGCGCGTACTCGCCCGACAGCGTGGCGCCCGCGGTCAGGTCGGCCGGATCGAGCCGGACCACCGGGATCGAGGAGGCGTTCAGGTGGACCACCACCATGTCCGCCGTCACGTCCTCCTCGCCGGTGAGGATCAGTACGGTCATCGTCGCCGACCGTGTTCAGTCGTCGAAGTGCGTCTTGGAGCCCGCGGTCGAGGTGGTGGTGCCCAGTTCCCTCAGCAGTGCCTGGTCGCACGCGGCGATCCTGCCGTCCGGGAGCACGTTCAGCTGGAGCCCGGCGTCATAGACGTAGGGCGTACCGGCATCCCACTCCACGGCCGGACGTGCGTAGTTGAGCGCGAACGGTTGCATCGTCTCTCCCCTGTCGGTGCAGCCGCGATCAAGCGGTGGTCATCCGTGCGTTCTCGCTTGGCCCGCTGACTTTGTTTCGGGTTCCGGAGACTTATACGAATCGAACGAGTGAATGGTTTCCTCACGGAGCGTGATCATGGGCGTCCGGCAGTCCCCGGCGGCCGGAAAGCACCGGCCGCCGCCCCGGCCAGGGGCCCGCCGCACCCGCGGCGCCGTGCAGCGTGCGCAGGGCGAGGAGCAGGACACCGATGTCATCCAGATACACCGGATCGGGCAGCAGATCGACCGGCAGGACGAAATAGAGGACGGCGCCCCAGAAGACCCAGCGCGGTCCGGTCGGCAGCCCGGCGCGCCGCAGCGCCCGCCGGGCCCGCACCAGCCGGACGAACACCGTGACCGCCCCGCCCAGCACCAGGGCCGCGAGGACCGCGGTGACCAGGATCACCTTCATGGAGAAGTCCACGTCCCGCTCCCCTCCCTCATGTCGCTCGCGTCCCTGACGTCGCTCATGTTCCTCATGTCCCTCGTACCGGCCCCGCCGCCGCGGTCACCCGTGCGCCGCGCCCGGGTGGCGCACCGGCAGAGCACGCTCTTGTAATGGCCAGGGTAAGTCGCGTGCCGCGATCCGGGGGCGCGGGAGCGGCCCGCACCCCTGCCCTGGAGCCCAGATGACCACCCGCTCTTCACCACCACAGCCCAACCCGTCCCTCCAGTCCGTCATCGCCTTCACCGAGGAGATCCACCGGGCCGGACCGCCCGGCACCCCGGCCGGCGGCGGTGAGGGCGGGGCCGCGGACGGCGAACCGGCCCATCGACCGGTGCGCTGCGCCGTGGGCGACCGGCCCCTTGAGGAGGTCGTCCGGCTCGTCACCCTCCTGGAGGGTTCCCCGCGGTACGCCGACACCACCGGCCGGGTCCTGCGCGCCGCCGCCCTGGACCGCCCGGTGGAGGAGGTCGTCCGCCTTGTCGCCGAGCTGACCCGGCCGCCGCGCCCGGCCGAGAGCGCCGACGCCACCATCCGGGCCGCCGTCGAGCACCGCGACCTCGCCGAGGTCACCCGCCTGCTGGCGCTGCTGCACCGCGCGCCGCAGCAGCCGCACTGCGCCCGGGTCGCCGTCCGCGCGGCGGTCGGCGCCCGGACCGCCGAGGAACTGGCGGACCTTCTCGGCGGCCTCGCCCGCCAGGACAGGACCGGTCCGCCGCCGCACACCGCGGCGGAGGACCCGCCTCTCGCCGCCCCGCAGGAACCGGCTGCCGCAGGGACGGGCACGGAGCAGTGCGCCGGCCCCGGTGGCACGCCCTGCGACCCGGAAGAGCCCCTGGCCGCGGAGGCGGCGGACGACGACACGGCCGGACAGGACGGTGCGGCGCGCGCACCGGGACGGCTCGTCTTCTGGCCCGGCTGGGTCGCGGCGGCGGCCCTCGTGGTGTGCGCCGCCGCCCACTTCCCGCTGCACCGCGACGGCGCGTCCGGTCTCGTCTACGGCGCCGCCCTCGCGGCGTCGGCGCTGTGCGGCGCGCTGGCGCTCGCACTGGTCCTCCGGGCCGGGGTGACGGTCCTGGTCGCCGGATCCGTGCTGCCCGCCGCCCTGGCCGCGCTCGGCTACGCCGAGGGCCGGTTCGCACCGGCCGAGCTGTCCCGGGCCCTGGCCGTCACCGTGGCGCCGCCGTCGAGCGCCGGGCTCACCGCCGTGTGCGCCGCGCTCGCCTCGCTGGCCGCCCTCTCCCTGCTGCTGATGGTGCAGATGGCCGAACGGCACCCGGCACCCCGGCCCGAGGGCTGACCACCGGACCGCGCGCCGCACCGCCCGGCGGGGGAGGCGGACCCTCGCCGGGCGGTGCGGCGCGCGGCCGGGGGCCGGGACCGGACGGCCGGTCACCCGGCCAGTCCGCTCAGCACCTTGTCCGGCGTCAGCGGCAGCTCACGGAAGCGGACCCCGGTGGCGTGGTGGACGGCGTTGCCGACGGCCGCCGCGCTGCCCACGATGCCGATCTCACCGATCCCCTTGCTCCCCATCGGGTTGAGCCGGGTGTCGGTCTCCTCGACCCAGTACGCCTCCACGTCCGGCACGTCCGCGTGCACCGGCACGTGGTACGACGCCAGGTCCGACTCCACGAAGTCCCCGAAGACCGGGTCCATGGTGCTGCCCTCGGTCAGGGCCATGCCGAGCCCCATGGTCATGCCGCCGATGAACTGCGAGCGGGCGGTACGGGCGTTCAGGATCCGTCCGGCGGCGAACACGCCGAGCATCCGGCGCACCCGCACCTCGCCGGTCACCGTGTCGACGGCGACCTCGGCGAAGTGCGCCCCGAAGGCGTGCCGGGCGAAGGCGCTCCCCGCGTCGGCCTGGCCGGTGGTGTCCGCACGCGCGCTGAGCCCCGCCCCGGGCGGAGGCCCGGCGTGGTCGGCGAGCCGCTCCTTGAGCCGTCGGCACGCCTCGTGCACGGCCCAGCCCCACGACGCGGTCCCGGAGGAGCCGCCGGCCAGCGAGGCGGGCGGCAGATCGCTGTCCCCCACCTCCGTGCGCACCAGGTCCAGCGGCACGTCCAGCGCGTCCGCCGCCACCTGGGCCAGCACCGTCCGGGCCCCGGTCCCGATGTCGGTGGCGTTGATCCCGACCACGAACGTGCCGTCGGGCAGCGCCCGTGCTCGGGCGGCGGACGGCTGCACGTACACCGGGTACGTGGCCGAGGCCACGCCCGTGCCGATCAGCAGGGGCCCCTCCGCCCGGGACCGGGGCCGCGGGTCGCGGTGGGCCCAGCCGAAGCGGCGGGCGCCCTCGCGCAGGCACTCCACGAGGTGCCTGCTGCTGAACGGCCTGCCGCTGTCCGGCTCCCGGTCGGGCTCGTTGCGCACCCGCAGTTCCACCGGGTCCATGCCCAGCTCACCGGCCAGTTCGTCCAGGGCGGACTCCAGGGCGTACATACCGGGCGCCTCGCCCGGCGCGCGCATCCAGGAGGGCGAGGGCACGTCGAGGGGCACCACCCGGTGCGTGGTGAGGCTCTGCGGCACGGCGTACATGACACGGCCGGGCACCGCCGCCTGCTCCACGAACTCCTTGATGCGCGAGGTCCAGGTGGTGGCCACATGGGTCAGGGAGGTCAGCCGGCCGTCGGCGTCGGCGCCCAGGCGGATCCGGTGCAGGGTGGGCGCCCGGTGGCCGACCACCGCGGGCAGGAAGCGGCGCGGCAGCGCCACCGTCACCGGCCGCCCGGTCGCCTTGGCGGCCAGCACGGCGAGCACCGTGTCGGGGCGGGCGGTGCCCTTGGAGCCGAAGCCGCCCCCGACGTGCTCGGAGACGACGGTGATCCGCTCCTGGGGCAGCTCGAACATCTGGGCCAGCGTGTCGCGCATCGCCGTGCCGCCCTGGCTGGAGGCGTACACGGTCAGCCGGCCGTGGCCCCAGTGGGCCGTGCTGGAGTGCGGTTCCATCGGGTGGTTGTGCAGCGGCGGCACGCTGTAGCCGACGTCCACCCGGACGGCGGAGGCGGCGAACGCGCTCTCCGGATGGCCGTGTTCGCGGCGGCCGGGGAAGCCGCCGTTGGCGGTCTCCGGCTCGTAGGCGCCCGGATGGTCCACGCGCAGCGTGACGTCGTGCTCCTCCTGCGCGTACGTGACCTCGACCGCCTCGGCGGCGGCCCGCGCCGCCTCCGGGGACTCGGCCACGGCCAGGGCGACGAACCAGCCGCGGTGCGGCACCCGCGGGTCCTGGAGCACGGCGAGCGCCGCGTCCTCCGGTTCCGCCATTCGCGGGGCGTTCTCGCAGGTGAGGACCGTCAGGACGCCGGGCAGCGCCAGAGCGGCGGCGGTGTCGACCGCCGTCACCCGGCCCCGGGCCACCGCCGCCGGCACCGGCCAGGCGTGGACCCGGCCCGGCAGCCGGTACTCGGCGGCGTAGCGGGCGCCGCCGGTGACCTTCAGGCGTCCTTCGCGGCGCTCGACGGGAGCGCCCAGCACGGTCGCGGCGACGGACATGGGGTCCTCCTGTGACTGGGGTGGGCGGTGGAACGAGGCGCGGCGCCGTGCGGCCCGGGATCAGACCGTGGCGGGCTCGGCGAGCCGGGTCAGCACGTCCACGGCGAGATTGCGGGCCAGCGGCACCTTGTAGGCGTTGTCCCGCAGCGGCCGGGCCGCGGCGAGCTCCCGGTCGACGGCGTCCGCGAACGCCTCGGCGGTGACCGGTGAGCCGAGCAGGGCCTCCTCGGCGCGCCGCGCCCGCCACGGCCGGTGGGCCAGCGCCCCGAAGGCGATCCCCGCGTGCGCCACGACACCGTCCGCGACCCGCAGCACCACCGCGACCGAGGCGAGGGCGAAGGCGTAGGAGGCCCGGTCGCGGGCCTTGCGGTACGCCGAGGGCAGATGTGCGGCCGCCGCCGGGAGCACCACGGAGGTGATCAGCTCGCCGGGACGCAGTGCGGTGTCCCGCTCCGGATGCTCGCCGGGCAGCCGGTGGAACTCGGCCGCCGGGACGCTGCGCGCGCCCTCCGTCCCGTACAGCTCCACGCGCGCGTCCAGGGCGGACAGCGCCACCGCCATGTCCGAGGGGTTGGTGGCGATGCACCGGTCGGAGTACCCGAGCACGGCGTGGTCGCGGTGCACGCTCTCCAGGGCGCCGCAGCCGCTGCCGGGCTCCCGCTTGGCGCACGGCTTGGACAGGTCCTGGAAGTACGGGCAGCGGGTGCGCTGCATCAGGTTGCCGCCGGTGGTGGCGGCGTTGCGCAACTGGCCGGAGGCGCCCGCGAGCAGCGCCTGCGACAGCACCGGCCAGCGGTCGCGGACCAGGGGGTGCGCCGCGAGGTCGCTGTTGCGCACGGTGGCGCCCACCCGCAGCGAGCCGTCGGGCAGTTCCTGCACCGTGTCCAGCGGCAGCCCGGTGACGTCGACGAGGAAGTCCGGGCGCTCCACGCCCAGTTTCATCAGGTCGACCAGATTGGTGCCGCCGCCGAGATAGCGGGCCCCGGGGTGCGCGGCGAAGGCGTCCGCCGCCTCGTCCACACTGCCCGCCCGTAGGTAGCCGAAGGGTTTCACGGGACGATGTCCTCCACGGCCTCGACGATGCGCGGATAGGCCCCGCAGCGGCACAGGTTGCCGCTCATCCGCTCCCGGATCTCGCGCGGATCCAGCGGGACGGGACGGCCGGGGGCTGCGGCGGGGCCGGTGACGTGCGAGGGGTGGCCGGCCGCGGCCTCGGCCAGCACGCCCACGGCGGAGCAGAGCTGGCCCGGGGTGCAGTAGCCGCACTGGAAGGCGTCCCGGTCAAGGAACGCCTGCTGGAGCGGGTGCAGTTCCCCGTCGTCGTCCGCCAGACCCTCGACGGTCGTCACCTCGCACCCCTCCAGGGTGACGGCGAGCAGCAGGCAGCCGTTCGTCCGGCGCCCGTCGACGAGGACCGTGCAGGCTCCGCACTGGCCGTGGTCGCAGCCCTTCTTCGCCCCGGTGAGACCGAGATCCTCCCGCAGCACGTCCAGCAGGACGCGGCGGTGGTCCAGGAGGAGGGTGTGGGGCTCGCCGTTGACCCGGAACGATGTTCCGGAACGGTGCCCGGTGTGCTGGTCGCTGCCCATGGCGTGGATGACCTTCCGGACGCGTGATGCGGTGCAGACCGCGTATCCACACAGCGGCACCTGACACGTCCGGACACGCCGCGAGCCCCGGGCCGTCCGCGCGGACGGCACCCGGCCGGCCCTGCGGACAGGGACCCCGGCCCCGCCTCCCGGCCGGGCGGTGTGTCAGTCCCCGGCCGGGCCCTTCGCGGCATCGCCGTCCCGGGACGCGGGCGGCGGCGGTGGTGGTGGGGGCGGGGGTGGCGAGGGGACCGGCGGTGCCTGCGACGGCTGCGCCTCCGGTTCCGGCGGCGCAGCCGCGCGCCGGGCGAGGGCACCGCCCTTGAGCCGCTCCAGACCGCGGGCCAGGTGCTGGAAGGGCGAGAGCCCGGCCGGACCGGCGGCCGGCCTGCGGACCGGCGGGACACCCTCCGCGCCCGCGGCCTCGCGGTACACGGCGAGCGCCTCGTTGGCCCGCTCGGCCGCGTCGCGGTACAGGTCCCGGGACTTCGTCATCGCGTCCAGGGCCTCGGCGTACATGGCCACCAGCTCGCGCGCGCGGACCAGTTCCTCCTCCATCGTCATCAGGTGCCACTGCTCGCGCAGCACCGTCAGCGCCTGGTCGCCGCCCTCGGGCAGCGGCCTCGGCAGCGCGTCGAACCGCCGTACCGCGTCCAGGACCTCGGTCGGCTCGTTGCCGTCGAGGAAGACGCTGCGCACGGAGAACCGCTCCGCCTCGTAGCCGGGGGCCGCCGGGCTGCCGGGCAGGACGACGGCGCCGCCCCGGGGGACCCGGGCCCCGTAGTCGTCCAGCACCCAGTTCACGGCCCGCAGGCGCTGCGGGGCGGCGCGGTGCTCCACGACCCGGTGCCGCAGACCCTCGGGCAGCAGCCGCACCAGCGCCGGGCGGCCGCGCTCGTCGGGTGTCATGGCCTCGTGCACGACGACATGGACGCACCAGGTGTCGCGCACGGCGTGCCGCAGCACCCGCCGCAGCTCCTTGTCGTCCTCGGGCAGCTGGTTGACGTCGCCGAGCCGCAGTCCGGTGACGGCCTCGTGGTCCCAGCCGGTGCCGGGCTCCTCCGCCCCGGCCGGCCGGGGCGGCCGGCCCGGCCAGAACATCGAGGCGGGAGAGGGCCAGCGCGGGTCCCAGGGCTGCTCCGCCTCGGCGATCAGCGTCCACTGCTGTTCGTCGGCGGCGCCCCGCAGCGGCGAGAGCGAGAGCCGGGCGCGCACGGTCACCTCGCCCGGGGCCAGCCAGCGCGCCTCGAAGACATGCTCACGGGAGAGGTCGACGTCGTCCGGCTCGGTGTGGCTGTGCAGGACGGAGTCGGCCTCCAGCTTCTCCAGGTGGCGCCGTACGGCGTCCGCCGGAGCGGGGCCACAGTGGCGGCCTCGGGCGCACCACACGGTGGGCGGGGCCGCGGGACGGGGAGCGGGAGAGTTCGACATGGGCCAATCTGCGGGCGGGGACGGCGGTCGTCTCCCAGTATCACCGCAGCGGATCATGATCGGTTCGGCGGGGCCGGTGGCCGGGGCCGCGCGGTCGGTGCCCACGGGCGCCCACGGTCCGCCGTGAGGGGCTCCGGCGGAGGTCAGCGCGGTGGTGCGCCGTCGCACTCCGGCCGGGCCCGGATGCGTCGGCGGAGCACCTGGAACCCGCGGTGCGTGGGGGTACGGCGTTGACGCGGCCCCGGCCCCACCGCCGCCGAGCCCCGCGTCCCGCCCGCCGCCACACCCCGTTCGGCCCAGCCCGGCCCCCGGGGAGGCTGACGTGGCTACTCCGTTCGGCCGCCGCCTCCCACCCCTGGGCGGCGGACGCCCTCAGTGTGGAGGCACGTACCCCTTCCAACGACAGGAGTTCTCCATGAGGATCCGAATGACGGCCGCCGCGGTCCTGGCGGGTGCGGCCCTGATGACGTGCGCGGGAACCGCCGCCGCCGATGCCGGTGCGGAGGGCGTCGCGGTGGGCAGCCCCGGAGTGCTCTCCGGCAATGTCATCCAGGTCCCCATCGACCTCGGCCTGAACCTGTGCGGCAACTCGATCGACGTGATCGGGCTGCTCAACCCCGCCACCGGGAACGCGTGCGCGAACAAGTAACGGCGCCTTCGGGCGGCGTGGTGCGCCTCGGCGCACCGGCGCACCACCGACGGACGAGCCGTGCCGCCTTCGAGGGGGCACGGCTCGTCCGTCGTACGGGGCCGGGGCCGGGGGCGTCGCGGTGCCGGTGCTACGCGCCGCTCGCCCCGAGCATGTCCTCGCGCTCGACGATCTTCACGCGCTCGCGGCCCTGCGGCTCGCCGAGCGCCTTCTCCGCGGCGTCGAGGCGGTACCAGCCGTCCCAGGTCGTGAACCGGACGCCGTGCTCGGCCAGGAAGGCGTCGACGGCCTCCGGGTCAGGGGAGGCCGGGGTGTGCAGCCGGCCGGAGGCGTAGTCGTCCAGCAGGCTGGCGACCGTCTCGTTGGCGTCGCCCTTGGTGTGGCCGATCAGGCCCACCGGACCGCGCCGGATCCAGCCGGTCACGTACGCCGACTGCACATGCTCGCCGGTCTCGCCGATGATCCGCCCGGCCTCGTCCGGGACGGTGCCCGAGTCCTCGTCCCAGGGCAGCTTCGGCAGCCGGTCGGAGAGGTAGCCCACGGCGCGGTAGACGGCCGTGACGTCCCAGTCCTTGAAGGCGCCGGTGCCCTTGACGTTGCCGGTGCCGTCCAGCTCGGTGCGCTCGGTGCGCAGACCGGTGACCCGGCCGTCCGTGCCGAGGATCTCCGCCGGGGACTCGAAGAAGTGCAGGAACAGCTTGTGCGGGCGGTCGCCGACGTCGCGGATCGCCCAGTTCTCCAGCGTCTTGGCGACCATGTCGGCCTGCTTGTTGCCGCGCCGGGTGGCGATGGAGCCCTCGTCGTAGTCGATGTCCTCGGGGTCCACGATGACCTCGATGTTGGGGGAGTGGTCCAGCTCCCGCAGCTCCATCGGGCTGAACTTCGCCTGCGCGGGACCGCGGCGGCCGAACACGTGGATCTCCAGCGCCTTGTTGGCCTTCAGGCCCTCGTAGACGTTCGGCGGGATCTCGGTGGGCAGCAGCTCGTCGGCGGTCTTGGCGAGGATGCGGGCCACGTCCAGGGCGACGTTGCCGACGCCGAGGACGGCGACCTTCTCGGCCTGGAGCGGCCAGGTGCGCGGCACGTCCGGGTGCCCGTCGTACCAGGAGACGAAGTCGGCGGCGCCGTAGGAGCCGTCCAGGTCGGCGCCGGGCACGGACAGCGCCCGGTCGGCGGTGGCGCCGGTGGAGAAGATCACGGCGTCGTAGAAGGCGCGCAGGTCGTCCAGGCTGATGTCGCCCGGGTAGTCGACGTTGCCGAACAGACGGATCTGGGGCTTGTCCAGCACCTGGTGCAGGGCCGTGACGATGCCCTTGATCCGGGGGTGGTCGGGGGCGACGCCGTAGCGGATCAGGCCGAACGGCGCCGGCATCCGCTCGAAGAGGTCGATGGACACACCCGGGTCGGTGGCCACGCCGGACTTGAGAAGAGCGTCGGCGGCGTAGATGCCGGCGGGGCCGGCTCCGACGATGGCTACCCGCAGGGGGCGCGGCATGATCAGGTTCCCTTCGAGCGGTGAAACGACGACTCGACGGCAACCCTAAACTAAGGCAAGCCTAAGTGGGTACGCGGGTCCGATCTATGAGGTCATAAGCCTAACTTATGACAAGTCAAAGACCTCATGATGGTCGCGGACCGGCCTCCCGAACGTACCCCGCCGCCCCGCCCGGCGTCGCGTCCGACCCCGTCGTCCCGTCCGGCGTCGCCTCGCCCGGCCCCCTTCGTCGCGGCAGGACGGAACGCCGCGCGTCGGGCATGGTGGACCTGTGATCGGGCTGGCCGTGTTCTTCGCCGTCATGGGCGCCGCGAGCAACGCCGTGGGGACCGCCTTCCAGCGGAAGGCCGCCTCCGCCGTGCCCACCGGCGGCGGACTGCGGCTGCTGCTCGCCCTGGCCCGGCATCCCGTGTGGCTCGCGGGCATCTGCGGGGTCGTCGCCTCCGCCATGTTCCAGGCGCTCGCGCTGGTCAACGGGCCGCTGGCGCTGGTGCAGCCGCTGTTCATCATGGAACTGCCGTTCGCCCTGCTCATCGCGGGCTCCCTCATGCGCCGGGGCCTGCCCGCCCGGGGCTGGGCCGCCGTCGCCGGAGTCGTCGCCGGGCTCGCCCTGGTCCTGGTCGCCGCCTCGCCCTCCGGATCCCACGACCAGGCGCCCATGGTCCGCTGGGTGCCCGCGCTGATCGGCTGCCTGGGGGCGATGGCCGGGGCGTTCGCCCTGGCCCGCCCCGGACGCTCGCCCCTGCTGCGCGCCGCCGCCCTGGCGGCCGCCGCCGCCATCGGCAACGCGCTGACCGCCGCCCTGCTGAAGTCCGCGAGCGGCATCCTGGACGCCGACGGCTTCACCGCCTTCCTCACCACCTGGCAGACCTACGGGTTCGCCGTCGTCGGCGTCTGCTCGCTGCTGCTCCTGGAGAACGCCCTCCAGGCCGGTTCGCTGGCCGCCTCCCAGCCCGCCCTGACCATCGGGGACGCCACCGTGAGTCTGCTGCTGGGCGTCACCCTCTTCGGCGAGCACATCCGCACGGGCGTCTGGCTCCTGCCGGAACTGGCGGGCGCCGGCCTCATCGTCTGGGGCGTCCTGAGGCTGATCCGCGTCGTCCCGCACGCCCAGCAGACCCTCGCCGGCGAGACCGCCCCCGCCTCTCCCGCCGGCCGCGTCCCGGACCCCGCGGACGGCCGGGTGGACGGCTGAGCCGGAACGGTCCGGGATCCGGCCCTGCCGGACGGCCTAACCCCGGCCGTGGGGCGCGGGCAACGGTGCGAAGGTGAACATATCCGCGTGGATACGGGTGAAAAGGTCACCCGGTGGTGCGTGTGCGTACCGCCGCGTCGTGCCGGACGGCGATCCGCCAGCGCCCCGCGGCCGCCACGCGGGACCGAGCCGACGACGTCGAAGGAGTCCACGGGCATGACGGACGTATCCAGCAAGGGTCCGGGCGACGACCCGAAGGCCCTCACCAACCGGCAGGGCCATCCCGTCTACGACAACCAGAACCAGCGGACCGTCGGCGCCCGCGGTCCCGCGACGCTGGAGAACTACCAGTTCCTGGAGAAGATCAGCCACTTCGACCGGGAGCGCATCCCGGAGCGGGTGGTGCACGCCCGAGGAGTGACGGCGTACGGCTACTTCGAGGCGTACGGCGCCTGGGGCGACGAGCCGATCGGCCGCCACACCCGGGCCAGGCTGTTCCAGGAGCGCGGCAGGCGCACCGAACTCGCCGTCCGCTTCTCCACGGTGATCGGCGGCCGCGACTCCGCCGAGACCGCCCGCGACCCGCGCGGCTTCGCGGTGAAGTTCTACACCGAGGACGGCAACTGGGACCTCGTCGGCAACAACCTCGGCGTCTTCTTCATCCGGGACGCCATCAAGTTCCCCGACGTCATCCACGCCCTCAAGCCCGACCCGGTGACCTTCGAGCAGCAGCCCCGGCGGATCTTCGACTTCATGTCGCAGACGCCCGAGTCGATGCACATGCTGGTCAACCTGTTCAGCCCGCGCGGCATCCCCGCCGACTACCGGCACATGCAGGGCTTCGGCGTCAACACCTACAAGTGGGTCAACGACGAGGGCCGCACCGTCCTCGTCAAGTACCACTGGATGCCCAAGCAGGGCGTGCGCAGCATGACGGAGGAGGACGCGGCCAACGTCCAGGCGCAGTCCCTGGGCCACGCGACCAAGGACCTCTACGAGGCGGTCGCGCGCGGCGAGTACCCCGAGTGGGAACTGCTCGTGCAGATGATGGACGACAACGACCACCCGGAGCTGGACTTCGACCCGCTGGACGACACCAAGACCTGGCCCGAGCAGGACTTCCCGCCCCGGCCGGTGGGCCGGATGGTCCTCGACCGGATGCCGGAGAACTACTTCGCGGACAACGAGCAGATCTCCTTCGGCACCGGCGTCCTCGTCGACGGCCTGGACTTCTCCGACGACAAGATGCTGGTCGGCCGCACCTTCTCCTACAGCGACACCCAGCGCTACCGGGTCGGCCCCAACTACCTCCAGCTCCCGGTCAACCAGCCCAAGCACGCGCCGGTGCACACCAACCAGCGCGACGGCCAGATGACGTACCACATCGACGGCGGCGGAGCGAACCCCCTCGTCAACTACGAGCCGTCCATCACGGGCGGCCTCCAGGAGGCGGTGTACCCCGCGCACGAGGAGCAGGGGCCCGAGATCCGCGGCCGGCTGACCCGCGCCCGCATCCCGCGCGCCAACGACTACCAGCAGGCCGGCCAGCGCTATCTGCTGATGGAGCAGTGGGAGCGCGACGACCTCGTGAAGAACCTGGTGGGCCAGCTCTCCCGGTGCGACCGGCCGGTGCAGGAGCGCATGGTGTGGCACTTCCTGCTGGTCGAGAACGAGCTGGGCGTGAGGGTCGGCGAGGGCATCGGCGTCTCGCCCCAGGACGTGGCGGGTCTTGAGCCGCTGGCCGGGCAGGACCTCACCGACGAGGACCGCAAGCGGCTGTCCCGGCTGGGCGAGAACCCGCCGCGCGACGTGGAGGGCCTGACCATGACCCACTGCGTCCCCGACGAGCGGCACACCGTGACCCGCTGACCACCCGCACGCGCGGGAACGGGCGCCGGTCCCGGGATCTCCTCCCGGGACCGGCGCCCGTCCTCGGCGTCACGCTGTCACGGCCGGCGCGCGCCGACCGCGACGACCGCTCAGTGCACGCTCAGCAGGCCCTGCCGCAGCCGCCTCAGCAGCCGGTTGAGCAGCCGCGAGACATGCATCTGCGAGATCCCCAGCCGCTCGCCGATCTGCGCCTGCGTCAGCTCCTCGACGAACCGCATGTGGATGATCTGCCGGTCCCGATCGTCCAGCTCCTCCAGCAGCGGCGCGAGGCTGTGCAGATCCTCCACCAGCTCCATGCCCATGTCCTCGGCGCCGATGAAGTCGGCCAGGACGCTCTCGCCGTCCTCGCTGCTGCTGACGGCGGCGTCCAGGGACGCGGACGTGTAGCCGTTGGACGCCACCCGGGCGTCGATGACCTCCTGCTCGGGGAGGTTCATCAGCTCCGCCAGCTCCTTTGTGGTGGGCTTGCGCCCGAGCCGGCTGCTCAGCTCCTCGGTGGCCTTGGCCAGCTCCACCCGGGCCTCCTGGAGCCGCCGCGGCACATGCACGGCCCAGGTGGTGTCCCGGAAGAAACGCTTGATCTCGCCGACGATGTACGGCACCGCGAAGGAGGTGAACTCCACCTCGCGGGAGATCTCGAACCGGTCGATCGCCTTGATCAGGCCGATCATGCCGACCTGGACGATGTCCTCCATCTCCTGGGGACCCCGGCTGCGGAAGCGGCCCGCCGCGTACCGCACCAGCGACATGTTCATCTCGATCAGCGTGTTGCGGGCGTACTGGTACTCGTGCGTGCCCTCTTCCAGGTGCGCGAGCCGGTCGAAGAACACCCGGGACAGAGCGCGTGCGTCGGTCGGCGCGACCTGTGAGGGGTCGGGCACCTCCGGCAGCTCCGTCCGAGCTCGGATCGCCTTCGCCTCCGCGGTCAACGCCATCGCGCGGCCCTCCCTCTCAGCTGCTGTTCCTGCCCGTCGTGACCGCCCCGTCACCGAGTGCGGCCTGGGCAGCGTGTACCCGGCTTCCAACCTCTCACACCATTATTTCTCCACCGGAGCGATTTCACCCACGGGGGCCGGCGCGCGCGGCCGGCCGCTCCGCCGGACGCGACGCGCTGAAGTGGCCCCGGACGCGCCGAGCGGCGATCGTGTCCGTGAGGGTGTTCCGCTCCGCGGCCCGGGGAACGCGCCCCTGGAGCGCGCGGGACGCCGACGGCCGGTGCGCGCCCGCGAGCCGCGACCGGGAGGAGCGTGGGTGAACAGGCAAGTGCGGTCCGGCGGTCGCCGCGGCGACCCGGCGGGCACGCCCGACCCCAGGCGCTGGAAGGCCCTGTGGGTCACGCTGGCGACCGGCTTCATGAGCCTGCTCGACGTCACCATCGTGGCCGTGGCGCTGCCGTCCATGCAGCGCGACCTGGGCACCTCGGCGTCCTCCGTGCAGTGGGTGGTGTCCGGCTACGCCCTGGCGTTCGCCCTGGTCCTGGTGCCCGCAGGCCGCCTCGGCGACGCGATGGGCCGCCGCCGGATCTTCCTGTGCGCCCTGGCCGGCTTCGTGCTGTGCAGCGCCGGTGCCGGCGCCGCGCCCAGCATCACCTGGCTCGTCGTGGCCCGCCTCGCCCAGGGCGCCTGCGCGGGCTGCCTGGCCCCGCAGAACTCCGCGCTGATCCAGCAGATGTTCCGCGGGGCCGAACGCGGACGCGCCTTCGGCCTCTTCGGCGCCGTCGTGGGCGTCTCCAGCGCGGTCGGGCCGATCACCGGCGGCCTGATCCTCGCCCTGGCCCACGGCACCCAGGGCTGGCGCTGGATCTTCTACGTCAACGTCCCCGTCGGCGCCGTCGCCCTGCTGCTCGGCCTGCGGCTGCTGCCCAAGGTGGCGCCCGGCCGCCGGGAACGGCTCGACCTGCCCGGCGTGACCCTGCTCGGCACCGGCGTCCTGGCCCTGATGCTGCCCCTGGTCTTCGCCGAGAGCGGCGGCCTGCACCGGCTGTGGTGGCTGTTCCCGCTCGGCGCGCTGCTGCTGGCCTGCTTCGCCCGGTGGGAGGCGCGGGTGGCGGCCCGCGACGGACAGCCGCTGCTGGACCCGCGGCTGCTCACCGGCACCCGCGGCTACGGCCTGGGCACCGCGCTCGGCGCGCTGTACTTCGTGGGCTTCAGCGGCGTATGGCTGGTGTTCGCGCTCTTCTTCCAGAACGGCCTGGGCTACGAGCCGCTGCGCTCCGGGCTCGCGGTGACGCCGTTCGCCATCGGCTCGGCCGCCGCCGCGGTCGTCTCCGGGCGCCTGGTGGAGCGGCTGGGACGGCTGCTCACGGTCTGCGGCCTGGTCGCGGTGGTGCTCGGCCTCGGCGCCACCGCGCTGATCCTGCACTCCGCCCCGCCCGCCATGCTCACCTGGCTCGCGGCGCCCGCCCTGCTCGTCGGCGGGCTCGGCAGCGGCTGCGTCATCTCACCGAACGTGACGATGACGCTCCGCGACGTACCCGTGCGGATGGCCGGGGCGGCGGGCGGCGCCCTCCAGACCGGCCAGCGCCTGGGCGGCGCCGTGGGCACGGCCGCGCTGCCCGGCCTGTTCTACGCGGTGCTCGCCGCCACCGGACAGGACTACCGCGCCGCCGTGGCGCTGGCCGTGGGCTCCGCGCTCGTGGCGATGCTGGCGTCCCTGGCGGTGGCCGTCCTCGACTGGCGCCGCGACCACCGGCGGCGGCCCCCGGCCCCGGCGTCCGGCGGGCCCGCGCGCACCCCCTCGCCGGGTCCGGACGGCTCCGTTCACTCCGACGGCCGTACGGACAGGTGCGGAACGCGCGGCGGGGGTTCCCCCGGACGCGGTGCGCCCGGACCGGGGCCAGGTTTGCCGCGCACCGCACAGGACACCCGGCGCGGTGACACCGACCTCGATCACGGCTGGGAGTGAGCGACCGTGGCTGGAGACCAGAAGGCCAAAGGCAAGAAGGAACAGATGAAGGGCAAGGCCAAGGAGACGGTCGGCCGCACCGTGGGCAACGAGCGGATGACCGCCGAGGGCCGCGCCGAGAAGACCAAGGGCGACGCGCGCCAGGCCAAGGAGAAGGGCAAGGACACCCTCAAGCCCTGACGCCGCCGCCACGCAGGACTTCGCGGGCCCCAGCCGGTGACCGGCTGGGGCCCGCGAAGTCCTGCGCCGCCGCCGGGGCTCAGCCCGGCGCCGGGGCTCAGCCCGGCAGCTTGGCCCGCAGGCCGCCGACCGCGGCGGCCGGTCCCGCAGTCGCCCGGACCGAACGCCGTACCAGAGCGGCGTCGCGCCGCAGCTCATGGGCCTGGTGCCGGCCGCGCCACAGCCACGACGGCGCGGCGCCGGTGTCGTCGGCGGCGATGAGCAGCCCACCGAGCATGGAGAGGTTCTTCAGGAAGTGGATGCGCTGCTGCGCCCGCTCGCCGGGGTCCTTCGCCTCCCAGAAGCGGTGCCCGGCCAGCGTGGTCGGCACCAGCGTGGCCGCCAGCGCCAGGGCGGAGAGCCGGGGGAGCCGCCCGAGACCGAGCAGCACACCGGCGGCGACCTGCACACCCCCGCTGAGCCGTACGACCTGTTCGGTCCGGTCGGGCAGGAGGGCCACGCGTTCGGTGACCGGACGGACGACCGGTTCGGCCAGCGGGGTGACGGCCTCGGGGTTGCGGACGGAGTTCAGGCCGCCGACGACGAACATGGAGGCGAGCAGGGGACGACCGGCCACGCGCAGCAGACTCATGGTCCTCTCCAGACGTGAGGGGTGTACGGCCTGTGCCGGGTTCCCGGACCCGCCGGATGCATTCGAGCCGGAGGGACCGGACCGGATCTGGCCGGAACACCGGGCAACCTTCTTCGTCTTTCGGAACTGTGACAGTTTTCCGGGACATTACGGAACCGGAGAGCGGTGCGCACCGGTCTTGTCCGACGACCGACGAGCCGGGAACCGACCCGGCCTCATGCATTGGGGGAACACTCACATGCCCATGCGTGTCCGCACCCGACGAATCCTGATCGCCGCCGCCGCGCTCACCGCGGCCGGCTCCCTGACCGCGATGACCCCGGTGGCCGCGGGCCCCGGGACCTCCCCGGCCCGTACGGCGGCCGCGCCCGGGACCGCCGCCCGTACCCTCTCCGCGTCCGTCGCGCCCGCCGCTGCCGCCCAGGGCGACCCGCGCAGCGTCACCCAGCGGGTCGCCGACTTCTACGGCGCCTACATCGACACCGCCTGGGACGGCTCCGATCCCGCCGCGGGCGCCGACGCCAAGGCGCTGAAGGCGTTCTACCTGACCGCGGGCGCCCGCAGGGCCGTCGCCGCGTACGAGGCCAGGGAGCACGCCGACGGCGTCCTCTTCGCGCAGAACGTGCCGGTGAAGTGGAAGGTCGCCTACGCCGGCTCGGGCGGCGGCCACGCCACCAGCAGGGTCTACCTCACCTGGAGCGACGGCAGGAACGCCCAGGTGACGAAGATCGACGTACGGTCCGACCTCAGGACCCGCAAGATCACGGACCTCAGGCCGGTCCGCTGACGGCGGCGGGCGGTCGGCCCACCCCTCCCGGGGCACGCCGCCCGCCCCGCCGCCGCTCACGGGACCACGCGGACACGCACCGTATCCGCGTGGTTCCGGCACGCCGCCCGGGGAACCCGGCCCGGCATGGACGCCGACCGACGCCCCCGCCATCTCCTCGCCGACCAGACGCTCCCGCTGCTCGCGGCCGGGTACACCTGGCTGCCCCAGCTCATGGAACGCAGCACCGACGGCGTCGTGGAGACCCGCCTCCTGGGACGGCCCGCGCTCGCGCTGCGCGGACCGGACGCCGTGCGGTTCTTCTACGACGAGCGGCACGTCCGCCGCGACGGAGCACTCCCCGGACCGGTCAAGGCCACCCTTTTCGGCCACGGCGCGGTCCACACCCTGGACGGCGAACAGCACCGCGCGCGCAAACGCCTGTTCCTGCCGCTGCTGCACGCCGACCGGATCGCGGGCGTCGTCGACGAGGTCACCCGGGCGTGGGACGAGGCCGCCGCCGACTGGGCACGCCGTCCGGACGTCGTCCTCTTCGACGAGGCGGCCGTGGCGCTCACCCGGGGCGTGCACCGCTGGGCCGGTGTCCCCCTGGACGCACCGCGGGCGCGGGCGGTGGCCCGCGACCTGATCGCGATGGTCGACGGCTTCGCCTCCCCGGGCCCGCGCCACTGGCGCGCCCGGCGCGCCCGCCACCGTCAGGAGGAACGCCTCGCCCTCCTGGTGGCGAACGTGCGCGCGGGCCGCGTACCGGCACCGGCGGGCTCCGTGCTGGAGCGGGTCGCCCGGCACCGCGACGCCTCGGGTGCCTGGCTGCCGCCGTACACCGCCGCGGTGGAACTGCTCAACGTGCTGCGCCCCACCGTCGCCGTCAGCTGGTTCGTCGCCTTCGCGGCCCACGCGCTGCACCGCCACCCCGAGCACCGGGCCCGGCTGCGGGAGCCGGACCCCGCCGAGCCCGTCGCGTTCGCCCACGAGGTGCGCAGGTTCTATCCCTTCGCGCCCTTCCTCGGCGGCCTGGCCGCCCGCGACCTGACCTGGCGCGGGCACACGCTCCCGGCGGGCGGCATGGTCCTCCTGGACGTCTACGGCCAGAACCACGACCGGGCCCTGTGGGGCGATCCGTACACCTTCCGCCCGCACCGCTTCCTCGCGCACCCGCCCGCACGCGACGAGCTGATCCCGCAGGGCGGCGGCGACCCGCGCACCGGGCACCGGTGCCCCGGCGAGGGCGTGACCCTCGGGCTGCTCCAGGCCCTCGCCGTGCGCCTGGCCCGGCTGGAGTACGACGTCCCCGACCAGGACCTGCGCATCTCGCTGCGCCGCGTCCCGACCCGCCCGCGCAGCGGCTTCGTCATCAGCGGCGTACGCCCGCACGGGCGGCGCGCGACGGTGTGGCCGGGACCGGTCCGGGAACCCGCCGGGCCGTCCGGCGGTACGCATCACCTTCGAGCGGCGAGGAGCCTGGCCATGGGACACGGCGGAGACGTCATCCAGGAACTGACCACCGACCACCGCGAGGTGGAGGAGATCTTCGCGCAGATCGAGGCCCTCCCCACCGGGGACCGACGGCGCAAGAACCTGGCGGACCAGGCCACCATCGAACTGGTCCGGCACTCCGTGGCCGAGGAGATGTACCTCTACCCGGCCGTACGGCGGCTCCTGCCGGACGGCGACGCGATCGCCGACCGGGAGATCGACGACCACGCGCGGGCGGAGCGCACCATGAAGGACCTGGAGGGCTGCCCGGCCGACGAGATCCGCTTCGACCAGCTCATGGGGCGCCTGATGCGCGAGATCCGCGAACACGTCACGGACGAGGAGCGGAACCTCTTCCCCCGGCTGCGCGAAGCGGCGGGCGCCGGGGAACTGGAGGAGCTCGGCGACAAGGTGCGCGCGGCGAAGCGGACCGCGCCGACCCGGCCGCATCCCTCCGCCCCGGACACGCCGCCCGGCAACAAGCTCCTGGCGCCCGGCGCGGGCATGATCGACCGGCTCAGGGACGCCCTGTCCGGGCGCGGCGGGGCCGGCTGAGACGCGCCGCCGCCCGCACGGAGCGCCGGCGCGTTCCGTGCGCCGCACCGCGGGTCGCTGCCCGCCCGCGGCCCCGGTCGGTGCTGGGATGGAGCCGGTGGAAGGATCCGGAGGTCCGCGGCGCGCCCGTCCGGATCCCCGGACCGTGGGAAAGGGGCGGCCGGTGCAGGGCGAGCAGGGACCCGGACCCGGTGCGGCGGACGCGGGCCGCGCGGCCCGCGCGGACGGCTTCGCGCGGGCCGAACGCGCCGTCGGCGCGATCGGCACCACCCTGGACGTCCGCAGGACCGCCGCCGAACTGGCCGAGTTCCTCGCCGGGGAGTTCTGCGAGGCCGCCACCGTGGACCTCTTCGACCACCCGCGGGGCACCGGCCGCCGGGCGGCCGGGCCGCCCGGCGCCCTGCACCGCGCGGCCGTGTCCGGCCGCCGCGCCCTCCTCGCCGGCCTCGAACGGGTCCCGCGCCTCGACGTCGTCGTCCAGGCGCTGGACGCGGGCCATCCGATCACCGCGTCCTTCACCGCGGCCGGCGGGGTGAGCCTGGCCGCCCTGTCGGTGCCGCTGCTCGCCTGGGGCCGGGTCTACGGCGTCGCCCTCGCCCTGCGCACCGGGCGGCTCTTCGACGACGACGAGACGGCGGCGGTGCACTACACGGCACGCGTGGCGGCGGCCCATCTGCGGCACGCGGAGGAGCACGAGGAGATGGGCGAGCAGGTCCGCCGGCTCCAGCAGGTGCTGGTGGCCGACCCGGGCCGCCCGCACCCCAACATCGAACTGGCCACCCGCTATCTGCCCGCCGGCCGGGGCACGCTGGTGGGCGGCGACTGGTGCGAGACGGTACGTCTGCACTTCGGCCGGACGCTGCTGGTCATCGGCGACGTCATGGGCCACGGGCTGGACGCGGCGGTCGACATGAACGCCTACCGCTCGATGCTGCGCTACGTCGCCGCCGCCGACCTGCCGCCCCACCGCATCCTGCGCCAGGTGGACGCCACGATGGCCGAGGAGCGGGGCCGCCGCCCGGCGACCTGTCTGCTGGCGCTGCTCGACCCGGCGCGGGGCACCGCCACCTACGCGGGCGCGGGCCATCCGCCACCGGTCGTCTTCCACGGCGACGGCACCGCCGGACCCGTCCCGGTGCCGGTCGGCCCTCCGCTCGGCACCGGACTGGGCGCCTACGAGCCGGTCGGGCGGCCGCTGCTGCCCGACGACACGCTGGTCCTGTTCACCGACGGCCTCATCGAGCGGCGCGGCGAGGACATCGACGTCTCGCTCGCCCGGCTCGCCGCCCTGCGCGTCCGGCCGGGGCAGGCCGTGTCCCGGCTGCTGGACGAGATCCTGGCCGGGCTGGCGGCGGACCGGGCCGACGACGACGTCGCCGTCCTCGCGGCCCGCCCGCGCCACCGCTCCTGACCGGCGCGGCCCGCCCGGCCGTCGCCGCCTCGGCCTCCTGTGTCCCGGATGCCTCAGCCGCCGGTGCCGCCGGCCGCCGCGGTGGCGGCCCGCGCGGACTCCCAGAGCGCGCCGGTGAGCCCCGCGGGATTGCCGGCCGGGATCAGACCGGCGCGCAGCACCGTCTCGGCCAGGGGTTCGAGGAGCGCGGCCAGCCGCGCCCCGGCGTCCGCCCCCACGGCCGCCCACGGCTGCGCCGCCGCCGCGTCCGTCCGCGCCTCGATGTCGGCCCGTCCGGCGGCCCCGGCCGCGGTCAGGGCGCCGTCCGCGTCGAGCCAGCCGCGCGCTCGCAGGGCGGCCTCGGCCGCCTGCCACGCCTGCGGCTCCCAGGGACGGATCTCCCGCAGCAGCCCCGCGTCGGACTCGCCCGCCGCCGTCTTCAGCACCATCGCGGCGACCGGGCCGAGACCGAGGGAGACCAGGACGGCGACATGTCCGTCCCCGCGGTGCTCGCGCAGCGTCGTCAGGGCCTGCCAGAGCCGCAGATGCGGCTGCGCGGGCCGGTCCAGGGCCTGGTTCGCGGCGGAGAGGACCCGTCCGGCGGTGTCCGCCGCCTCGGCCGCCGCCCACGCCAGGTCGGCCGCCTCGGTCAGGGCGGCACCGGTGACCGCGTCCCGCCCGAACAGGCGGGTCAGGGCCTCGTCCATGGCGTGCTGCCGGGCCGCGAGCGCGTCCGCCGGGGCGGCCAGCTCCCACGCGTCCGGGAGGGCGCGGCGCACGTGGTGCGGCGGGAAGACGTAGAACGAACTGGTGACGACCGGTGCGCCGACCGGGCCGAGCGGGGCTGCGCGCAGCGCGAAGTAGCCCATCCAGAAGCCGCGCAGACCGGCCTCGGCGGCGGCCTGCCGCGCCTCGGGCGCGAAGTAGACCAGGCTGTGGACGGGCTCGTACCGCTCCCACAGCGTCCGTGCCAGTACCGCGCTCATATGGCTCCTCCCCGAGACCCGCCCCGCACGCACGCACGCCGTCGTACGGCCGCCATGGGCAGCAGCATGGACCATGACAGCCGTCATAACAACCCCGTGAGGGGCGCGCGCCCGGCCCGGCCCGGCCCGGCCGCCCGGGGCGTGGCACACCGGTACGAGCACCGGACGGACGTGCTCCCCGGGCCGGTGGGCCCGCGGCTCCGCTTCCGCCCGGCTCAGCGCCTGCCCGGCGTCAGCTCGGCCAGCAGCAGCGTCCGGTCGTCGGAGACGTCGTCGGCGCCGGAACCGGCGAGCAGCCTGCGGCACAACGACGGCAGGGCGTCCGGGCCGTCGGGCTCCGGCGCCTCCTCGGTACCGGCGTCGAGGTCCCGGGCGAGCCGGGTGATGCCCTGGTCGATGTCGCGGGTACGGGACTCGACCAGACCGTCGCTGTAGAGCAGGACGAGGGAGGGCTCCGACAGCGGCAGCACGGTCGGCTCGTAGCGGCCCGTGCCGAGCCCCAGCGGCAGCCCCGGGGTGACGAGGGAGACGCGCCGGGCCGGACCGCCCGGCCCCCGGATCAGCGGCGGCGGATGACCGGCCCCGACGAAGGTGCACAGGTTCAGATCCGCGTCCCACTCCGCGTACATGCAGGTGGCGAAGGGCGCGCCGGGCGTGTCACCGGCGACGGCGTCCAGCCGGTGCAGCAGTTCGCTGGGGCCGATGTCGAGCGCCGCCAGGGTCCGCACCGCGGTCCGCAGCTGGATCATGGCGACGGCGGACTCCGGGCCGTGCCCCATCGCGTCGCCCACGATCATCCCGAGGCGGCGCCCGGCCCGGGGCAGCACGTCGTACCAGTCGCCGCCGATGACGGTGTCCTGCCCGGCGGGCCGGTAGCCGTGGGCGACCCGGCAGCCCTCGAAACTCTGCCCGGTGTCCGGGAGCAGGCTGCGCCGGATCGCCAGCGCGGTGCGGCGCTCCCGCTCGTAGCGCCGGGCGTTGTCCAGCGCGACACCGGCCCGGGAGCCCAGCGACTCCACGGCCACGGCCTCCACCCGCGCGAACGGCTCGCGGTCCGGGCCGCGGGTGCAGGCGATGAAGCCGACCGCCGTGCCGCGCAGGCGCAGCGGGACGATGAGGAACGACGCGCTGCGCACCAGGGCGTCCACGCCCATGTGGTCAGGGCCGGTCTTGAGCAGCCGTTCGGCGGTGTGGTCGTCGACGCCGTCCAGCAGCTGCGTCTGCCCGCTGGCGACGGCCCGCGCGTACGGCGTCTCGCGCGGGAAGACCAGTACCTCGCCGACCGGCAGCAGATGCTCCCAGTCCTCGGCCGCGTCCGCTCCTATCCGCAGGGCGAGGCGGCGCGCCTCGATCTGCGGCGGATCGGCGGCCATGCGCGCCTCCTCCTCCACCAGCCAGCGCTGGAGCAGGTAGACCGAGGCCGCGTCGCAGAAACCGGGCGCCAGCGCGTGCACGACATGGCGGCCGGTCAGCTCCAGGTCGAGTTGCGACCCGATGGCGTCGGCGGCCGGGGAGAAGTACCGGCGGCGGACGGCAGGCGCGGGGTGGGCGCCTTCCGGCTCACGGCGGACGCGGGGTTCGGTGCGTTCTGTGTTCCGCAGGGTCGTTGCCTTCCGGGTGGGGCCGGTGTCGGCGTGGGGCGGGTGGTGAGGTGCGCGGCGGTGTGTCCGGAGCGCGGGAAGCCGTCCGGCTGTGGGGTGGGTCCGGGGCTTCCAGGTGGTCGGGTGTGCGGGGGAGCGGTGGCGTGTGCCGTGCGCAACTATATGATGCCGGGTCAAGGTCACCGATCAGTAGGGGAGTTGGTCATGCTCCAGGGGGACGGTCTGCCGCAGGGCGTGGATCCGGGCAAGGCCAGTGTGGCCAGGATGTACGACGCCATGCTGGGCGGTGAGCACAACTTCGCCATAGACCGCGAGGCGGTGGCCGCCTTCACGGCGATCGACCCCCAGGTCCGCACCCTGGCCCGTGCCAACCGGGCCTTCCTGGGCCGCGCGGTGCGCTTCCTGGCGGAGGCGGGCGTACGCCAGTTCATCGACCTCGGCTCCGGCATCCCCACCCAGGGCAACGTCCACGAGGTCGCCCAGGCCGCCGCTCCCGGTGCCCGGGTGGTGTACGTGGACAACGACCCGGTGGCGGTCGCGCACAGCGAGGCGCTGCTCGCCGACAACCCGGGCGCGGCCATCGTCGCCGGTGACATCCGGCGCCCGGAGGAGATACTCGCCGCGCCCCGGGTGCGCGAACTCATCGACTTCGGGCAGCCGGTCGCCGTCCTGATGATCACGATCCTGCACTTCGTCACCCCGCAAGAGGACCCGGCCGCCATCGTCGCCGCGTTCCGGGACGCGCTGCCCGAGGGCGGCTGGCTCGCCCTGACCCATGCCACCGACGAGGACCGCCCGGACACCGCGGCGGCCGTCGGGCAGTTGTACCGCGACCGGGCGACGTCACCGGTCACGGCCCGCTCGTACGACGCGATCCTTTCGCTGTTCGACGGGTTCGACCTGGTGGACCCCGGCCTGGTCCATGTACCGCTGTGGCGGCCCGGCGACGCGGACGAGATCCCGGAGAACCCCTCCCAGTACTGGGTGTACGCGGGCGTGGGGCGCAAGGCGGCGGCGACGCCCGCCCGTTGAGGCGTAACGTCACCTCTCGCCGCGGGCACGGCCGCGCGGGCCGGCCGGCACGGCGCGGCCCCGCCCGGACAACAGCCGATGCGCCGGTGACGGCCGATCCCGCGACGGGGCCGCAGGCCCGCATGCGGTCCGCCGCCGGGCACGGGCGCGGGGACCTGCGCTCCCGGCGCGCCGGACGGATCGGGGAGGCGAAACCGCGGGCGGCCGGGCCGTTCTCCGTCAGGCGCCGTCGTCCGACGTCAGGCGCCGCAGCAGCAGGAGCAACTGCTCCCGGTCGTCGTCGGACAGCGCGGCGAAGCACGAGGCCAGCACCTCGTCGGCGACCTGGTGGCCGGAGGCGAGGACGCGCTCGCCCGCCGGGGTGAGGTGGTGCTCGATCCGCCTGCCCCGGCCCGGTGTGCGCTCGACCAGCCCCTGCGAGGCCAGCCGGCCCACGAGCGTGCCGAAGGCCTGCTCGCTCTGGAAGGTGGCGGCGGCCAGCTCGCGCGCCGAGGCGCCCGGCGTACGGCCGACCGCCCGCAGCGCGTCCCACTGGGCGAGCGTCGTCCCCACCGCGGACAGGGCGCTGTCGAGCGCCCGGTGCTGGCGGTACTGGGCGAGCTTGACGGCCCGGCCGAGTGTCTGCAGGTCGGCGTCCATGGGGAGAGTCTAGAGCATGACTAAGCTAGCTTATATAAAGATGCTTAGTTACAGTGTCCGGCATGTTCACGGACCACACGGCGCACGTGTACCCCGACCTGCCCCTCACCCTCTCCGCGTCCGGCACCGGCCGCCCGGTGCTGATCCTGCACGGCGGCGGAGGCCGCGCCACCGTCGCCGGGATCGCCGCGCACCTCTCCCGCACCGCCCACACCCTCACCCCCGTCCACCCCGGCTGGGAGGGCACCCACCGGCCCGCGTGGCTGACCGGGGTCGACGACCTCGCCCTCGCCTACCTCCACCTCCTGCACGACCGCGGCCTGGACGACGTCCTGGTCGTCGGCTCCTCGCTGGGCGGCTGGACGGCCGCCGAGATGGCGGTGCGGGACACGGCCGGGGTGATCAGCGGCCTGGTCCTCGTCGACGCCGTCGGCGTCCGGGTACCGTCCGAACCCGTCACCGACGTCTTCGCCCTCGACGCCCGCGGTCTGGCCGAGCGCTCCTGGCACGACCCGGCGCCCTTCCTCGCCGCCACGGCCGGCGCACCGCCCGGAGAGGCGGCCCGGCGGCAGGCCGACCTGGCCACGATGCGTGTCCTGGCCGGCGACCCCTACATGCACGACCCCAAGCTGCTGCGCAGGCTCGGACGCGTCCGTACGCCCGCCCTGCTCGTGTGGGGGGAGAGCGACCGCGTGGTGACTCCCGCCTACGGTGCGGCGTACGCCGGTGCCTTCGCCGACGGCCGGATCGAGGTCGTGCCCCGGGCCGGCCACCTTCCGCAGCTCGAACAGCCCGACGCCACCCTCGCCCTGATCGAGGACCATCTGCGCCGGACGGGGAGCCCCGCACGCCGATGACTCCCGCCCCGGCGCGTGGCGCCCACGGCCGGGCCGGAGCGCCCCGTACGGTGACCGGGACCTGACCGTACGTCGGCAGCGGGAGGCGCGGTGACGGATGCGGGCGGTGCGGCGGCCGGGCGGGGCCGCGGGCGCCGGCCGGGCGACACGGTCCTGGGCAGCAGACCGGCGCACTCCACGAGGCTCCCGCCGCGACCACGCCCCGAGCGGACCGCCCCGGCCGCCGAGCACCCGCGCGCCGAGCGCACCGTCCCCTGGCTGCGCGTCGCCGCCGCCTACGCCTGGCGCCTCATCCTGGTCGGCGCCGCCGTCTACGGCGTCTTCACCGTGCTGGGCCGCTTCCAGCTCATCGCGGTGGCCGTGTTCGTCGCGCTGGTCGTGACCTCGGTCCTGCGCCCGTTCGCCGACCTGCTGAACCAGGTGCTGCCCCGGCCGCTGTGCGTGGCCGCCGTGCTGGTGCTCTCCCTGCTGGTGCTCGCCGCGCTGCTCGCCTTCGTGGGCGAGGCGGTGGCGGGGGAGTGGGGGCGCCTGACGAACGAGCTGACCGGCGGCATCCACCGGATCGAGCAGTGGCTCCAGCGCTCGCCGTTCCGGATCGGTCCGGGCCGGCTCTCCGCGCTCCAGAACCAGTTCATGTCCTATCTTTCCGCCCACCGGGCGAGCCTCGTGGACAGCGCGGTGAGCGGTCTGGGGCGGCTCGTCGAACTGGTCACGGCGGGCGCGCTCGCCCTGTTCACCTCGGTCTTCTTCATCCACTCCGGGGAACGCCTGTGGCGCTGGGCGCGCGATCAGCTGCCCGCCGGTGCCCGGCCGGTCTGGGAGCGGGCCGGGCAGGCGGCCTGGCAGGCCTTCGCCGGGTACACCCGCGGCATCATCATCGTGGCCGCCACCAACGCCGTCCTCGTGGGCGTCGCCCTGTTCGTGCTGCGGGTGCCCCTCGCGCTGCCGCTGGCCCTGCTGGAGTTCTTCGCGGCCTTCATCCCGCTGGTCGGCTCGCCGATCGCGCTCGCGGTGGCCACCGTGGTCGCCCTCGCCGGACGCGGCCCGCTCACCGCGCTGGCCGTGATCGTGCTCATCGTCGTCATCGGCCAGTTGGAGGGCCATGTCCTGCATCCGCTGGTGATGAGCTGGGCGGTGCGGCTGCACCCGCTGGTCGTCGCGGTCTCCGTCATCGCGGGCAGCATCGTCGCCGGGGTGATCGGCGCGATCGTCGCGGTCCCGTTCGTCTCGGTCGTCTGGGCGGTCCTCCAGGCGCTGCGGCACCGGCCGGACACGACCTAGGAGCCGACGGAGGACGGGGCCACGGCCCGGAGGGGGCCCGTGGAGGGTGGCCGGCGGCCCGGCCGGGACTTTTCGACCCGGCGGGAACGGGCACGCGGTCGGGACACGAAACCGAGCGGAGGGACGGTGCCGCCATGTCCGAGTACGAACGCTCCCGCACGATGCCCGCACAGCCGGAACACGTCTTCGACCAGGCCGCCGACGTCGGACGGTTCGACGCCTGGCTGCCCGAGGTCCTGCACGTGCACGCCGAGGACCCGCCCGCCGTCACCGTCCACGAGGACGACACCGGGCAGGACACCGCCGCCCTGCTGCGCACCGAGCCCGACCAGATGCGGATCGAGTGGGGCACCCGTGAGCAGGGCGGCTACGCGGGCTGGCTCCAGGTCGCCGGGATCGGCAGCGGCGCCAGCGAGGTGACCGTGCACCTGTCGTTCTTCGAGGACAGCCATGACCCCGGGGAGCGGGCCGCCCGCGACGCCCTCGACAGCAGCCTGCGGCGGCTGGAGGAGCAGGTCAGGATACGGGTGGACAACGCGGCGGGCTGAGCGGACGACACGGCGGGCCGAGCGGCGGCGGCCCGGCCGTCACCCCTCGGCCCGCAGACACCGCACGGCGTGCGGTCCGGACGACCGGGCCGCACGCCGTGATCTGTTGTGTCGTGCCGGGGTCAGCGTCCGTGACCGCCGCCACCGCCGTGACCGCCGCCACCGCCGTGACCGCCACCGCCGTGACCGCCGCCACCGTGACCGCCACCGCCGTGGCCGCCGCCGTGGTCACCGCCACGTCCGCCATGGTCGCCACCGTGGTCGCCGCGTCCGTGGTCACCGCCACGTCCATGGTCACCGTAGTCGCCCCGGTGGTCGCCGTGGCCACCACGGTCGCCGCGATGGTCGCCGTAGCCGTTGCAGTCGTTCCACCAGCCGCCACGGTCGGAGCAGTCCCTGCTGTAACCGGAGTTGTGGTGGGAGTCGTAGCCGGAGTCATGGGCCGAAGCGGTCCCGGCCGCGCCGATCGCGGCGCCACCGGCCATCACGATGCCGGCCGCGGACACGGCGAAGAGGCGCTTGACGCGCTGTGCTCGCATGAGTAATACCTTTCCTTCCATCGTCCCGTGCAATGGATCGACCGCACGGGATTGATGGCCGCGCCCTGGACAGAGAATGTGCGGCGCGGTCGTAGGCGTCGCCGCGTGAGTGAGAAGCACGTCCCGGTCTCCGGCACCGCCGTGCCGCCCGCGTGTACTCTCACGGGCCGGTACCGCGGCGACGGGCCCCTCTGCGGAGACCTGGCCGGACGGGGCGTGCCCCCGGTTGCGGCTCTCACTGGTAGACGCTAGTCGCCCGCTCGCGGGTCGGCATCTTGAGCACGGAACTCGTCCGGAACCCGCGTGGAACCCGGGCGGAACCCGGGCCGAATCACGCGGCCGAGCGCGGTCAGACGCGATCAGGACGGGGGATTCGCGCGGGAAGGGGGGATTCGCGCATGAGGCCCTCGAGGACGGGCACGCGGAACAGTGCCCAAGGGGGTGCATCACATGTCCACGGGAACACTTCTCGCCATCATCATCCCGATCGTCGTCGTCCTGGCACTCATCGCCGTGGCGGCCTCTCTGCTGACGAGGCGTCGCCGTCTGCGCCAACGCTTCGGGCCCGAGTACGAACGGACCGTCGGCGGCGCCGAGAGCCGCAGAGCCGGTGAGCGCGAACTCAAGGAACGCGAAAGGCGGCACGACTCGCTGGACATCAAGCCACTGCCCGCGGTCTCGCGGGAGCGCTACACGCGCGAGTGGAGCGGCGTCCAGGAGGAGTTCGTCGACCGGCCCGCGGAGGCGGTGCACGACGCGGACCGGCTCGTCACCTCGCTGATGCACGAGCGGGGCTATCCGACGGAGGGGTTCGAACAGCAGGCGGCCGACCTCTCGGTGGAGCACGGCAGCACGCTGGAGCACTACCGGGCCGCCCACGAGGTCGAGACGCTCAGCACCAGGAGCAAGGCCACCACCGAGCAGTTGCGGGGGGCCATGGTGCACTACCGCGCCCTCTTCGACGAACTGCTCTCCGACGGCGGCCGGGCGCAGCCCGCCCGGTCCTGACACACCCGGCCTGCCACACCGGCCGGCGCCCCCGCGGCACCGGCCGGGCAGGGAGGAACACCATGCACGCAGACAAGGACCAACCGCGCCGCTTCAGCGGCGGCCTGTCCACCGAGGACCTGGCACAGCAGCCCTCCGGCGCCCCCGCGCAGGAGACGGAGGAGCAGCGGACCGGCGCCCGCAGAGCCCCCGTCTACCCCGGCGAGAGCACCGGCACCGTGCGCAGGGAGCAGACACCGGACCGGGACCGCACCTCCGGTGGCGCCCGGGACACCGCGGGCACGGCACCCGGCACGGAGGGCGCGGCCGACCCGTCCGCGGCCCGGGAACGGCCGGACTCACGGCCCGGCGCGCCGGACACCGGCCGTACCGACGCGGCGACCGGGTCCGCCATGGATGAGCCCGCCACCGGCGACGGCCGCACCGACGCGTCCGCCGCGAGCACCGGCACGGCCGCCGACGAGGGCGAGGCAGCCCCGCGGCTGCTCACCCCGGAGGACGAGCAGGGCTTCCGAGAGCGCTGGCACGAGATCCAGAGCCAGTTCGTGGACGACCCGAGAGAGGCCGTGCACACCGCCGACGCCCTGGTGGCCGACGTCATGCAGACGCTGGCCGCGACCTTCTCCCGGCACAAGCAGGAGCTGGAGAGCCAGTGGAGCCAGGGCGAACGGGTCGACACGGAGGACCTGCGCAAGGCGCTGCGCCACTACCGGTCGTTCTTCAACCGCCTGCTCAGCACCTGATCCCGCCGCCTCTCCCTCCATCGGGTCCATCGGGTCCGTGCGTGTCCTCCGCCGCCGCCGGGGTACCGGCGTGTCGTGCGGAGGACCGCGGCCGCTGAGGGACGATGGGCTGCTCGGACGGCCGGAGAACGGGCTCGGCCCGGAACGGAGGGACGGCGTGCACCAGCGGGTCGCGGGACGGTACCAACAGGAAACACCCGGACGGCCCGGACGGCCCGGCTCCTCCGGACGACCCGAACGGCCCAGTCCCTCCGAACGGCCTGAGCGGCCCGGCACCTCGGACCTGTCCGGCCCGGGGGCGGCGGGAGCCGCGGGCCCCCGCCCCGATGGCGGCGGCGGCGACGCACGGCGGCGCGTACCCCGCACCGACGCCGTACTGCGCGATCCCCGTCTGGTCCGGGCCGCGCAGCGGCTCGGACCGCGCCCCGTGAAGGCCGCCGTGCGGCAGGCCCAGGACCGGGCACGGCACGGCGCCCTGGCCCCCGAGGACGTACCGGACGCGGCGGTCGCGCTGCTGCCGCCCACCGCCGGGGGACTGCGCCCGGTGATCAACGCCACCGGCGTCCTGCTGCACACCAACCTCGGCCGGGCGCCCCTGTCCGAGGCGGCCCGGCGGGCGGTGCGGGACGCGGCCGGACCCACCGACGTCGAACTCGACCTGGCCACCGGCACCCGGGCCCGCCGCGGCCGTTCCGCGCTGGCCGCGCTGCGCGCCCGGGTGCCGGACGCCGCGGCGGCACACGTCGTCAACAACGGCGCCGCCGCCCTCGTCCTCGCCGCCACCGCGCTCGCCGCGGGGCGGGAGATCGTCATCAGCCGCGGCGAGATGGTGGAGATCGGCGACGGCTTCCGCCTGCCCGACCTGCTGGTCTCCACCGGCGCCCGGCTGCGCGAGGTCGGCACCACCAACCGCACGGACGCGGCCGACTACGCCGCCGCCGTCGGCCCCGGCACGGGCTGCGTCCTGAAGGTCCACCCGTCCAACTTCCGTGTCACCGGCTTCACCCGCGCCGCGCAGACCCGGGAGCTGGCGGCGCTGGGCGTCCCCGTCGTCGTCGACATCGGCTCCGGACTGCTCGCCCCGCACCCGCTGCTGCCCGAGGAGCCCGACGCGGCGACCGAGCTGCGGGCCGGAGCGGCGCTGGTCACCGCGAGCGGCGACAAACTCCTCGGCGGCCCGCAGTGCGGCCTCCTCCTCGGCGACGCCGGCCTCGTCGGCACGCTCGCCCGCCATCCCCTGGCCCGCGCCCTGCGCGTCGACAAGCTGACCCTGGCCGCGCTGGAGGCGACCCTGACGGGCCCCGCCACCCCGACCGAGACGGCTCTCACCGCCGACGCGGGCGAGCTGACGCGCCGCGCCGAACGGCTCGCCGCCGCGCTGCGCGGCACCGGGGTCGACGTCCGGGCCGTCGCCTGCGCGGCCGCGGTCGGCGGCGGCGGCGCGCCCGGAGTGGTGCTGCCCAGTGCGGCCCTGTCCCTGCCGGAGCCCTGCGCCGCCGCGCTGCGCGCCGGTCCGCGGCCCGTCGTGGGACGCGTCGAGGCCGGGCGCTGCCTGCTGGACCTGCGGGCGGTGCCGCCCGAGGACGACGAACCGCTGGCCGAGGCCGTACGACAGGCCGAGGCAGTACGCCGGGCAGCGGAAAGGTAGGCGGGGCGCCATGCGGGTCCTGGCCACCGCCGGGCACGTCGACCACGGCAAGTCCGCCCTGGTGCGCGCACTGACCGGGATGGAACCCGACCGCCACGAGGAGGAGCGCCGCCGAGGACTCACCCTCGACCTCGGCTTCGTGTGGACGCCCGCCGGGCCGGACGGCGAACACCTGGCCTTCGTCGACGTGCCCGGACACGAGAAGTTCGTCGCCACCATGCTCGCCGGGGTCGGCCCGGTGCCCGCCGTGCTCTTCGTGGTCGCCGCCGACCAGGGCTGGCAGGCCCAGTCCGCCGAACACCTGGCGATCCTCGACGCGCTCGGCGTGCGGCACGCCGTGCTCGCCGTGACCCGCGGCGACCTCGCCGATCCCGCACCGGTGCGCGCCGACGCCCTGCGGCGGCTGGCCGCCACCTCGCTGGGCGCCGTGCCGTCCGTCGCGGTGAGCGCGGTCACCGGCGCCGGTCTGGACACGCTGCGCACCGAGCTGACCCGCCTCGCCCGCACCCTGCCGGCGCCGCCGGCCGACGCCGACGTACGGCTGTGGCTGGACCGCGCCTTCACGATGCGCGGACACGGCACCGTCGTGACCGGCACGCTCGGCGCGGGCACCCTGCGGGTCGGGGACCGGCTGGTCACCTCGGACGGCACGACCGCGCTGCGGGTGCGCGGGCTGCAGTGCCTCCAGGAGCAGCGCACGGACGTCAGCGGCGTCGCCCGGGTGGCGGTCAACGTGCACGGCGCCCCGGACGGTGTCCTCCGCCGCGGCGAGGTGCTGCTGACCCCGGACCGCTGGCTGCTCACCGAGGTCGCCGACGTCCGGATCGGCGGCGTCCCGGCCGGTGAACTGCCCCGGGAGGTCCATCTGCACCTCGGCACGGCGGCCGTCCCGGTGACCGTGCGCCCGCTGGGCGAGGACACCGCGCGGCTGGCACTGGCCCGGCGTCTGCCGCTGCGCGTCGGGGACCGTGCGGTGCTGCGCGAGCCGGGCGGCACCCGGCCGCCCTGCGCCGTGACCGTCCTCGACGTCCGTCCGCCGCGCCTCGAACGGCGCGGCGCGGGCCGGGCCCGCGCGGCGGACCTCGCGCGGATGACCGGCGCACCGGACGGCGCGGCGGAGCTGCGCCGCCGCGGGCTCGTGCGCCGCGCCGAGCTGCTGGCGATGGGGGTGCCCGCGCCGACCGCGCCGGTCGCCGGTGACTGGCTGGCCGACCCGGAGCACTGGACCGGCCTGCGCGCACGGCTGACCGCCGAGGTCGAACGGCACGCGCGGCAGCACCCCATGGAACCGGGCCTGCCCGCGGAGGCGGCCCGGCGCCTCCTCGGCCTGCCCGACCGGACCCTGGTCGACGCCCTCGTCCGCACGCCGGGCGACCGCGGACTCGTCTCCGGACAAGGCCGGTTGTACGTCCGAGGCGGCCTCCGCCCGGCCCTGCCCCCGCCCCTGGCAGCCGCCGTCGACGTCCTGCGCGGGGAACTGGAGAAGACGCCCTTCCGCGCACCCGAGGCCGACCGCCTCGCCGGACTCGGCCTCCACCGCAAGGAGCTGGCGGCAGCCGTCCGCTCCGGCGCCCTGCTGCGGCTCGCCGAGGGCGTGGTCCTGCTGCCGGGCGCCGACACCGAAGCCGCCGCTGTGCTGCGCCGTCTGCCGCAGCCCTTCACCCTCAGCGAGGCCCGCCGGGCCCTGGACACCACGCGCCGGGTCGCCGTCCCCCTCCTGGAACTCCTCGACGCACACGGCCACACCGAACGCCTGGACGACCGGCACCGCCGCTGCCGCCCGCAGGGACACAAGGAAGAAGGGGCGGGAGACGGAGGCGGACGGGAATCGAACCCGCCTGCCCGAGATCCTCGGGCACCTCGGTTTTGAAGACCGGGAGGGCCACCAGGCACCCACACGCCTCCACCGCCCGCTCAGGCTACCGGAAGGGACCCGCATGACGACGACCGGCGAAACGCCCGTACGGCTCACGCAGTTCGCCCACGGAGGCGGCTGCGCCTGCAAGATCCCGCCGGGCGAACTGGAGGAGGTGCTCGGGTCGCTGACGGCGGCGCCGCCGGTGCCCAGCAGGGCCGCGCTGCTGGTGGGAGCGGCCACCGGGGACGACGCGGCGGTCGTACGGCTGCCCGCGGCGGCGGACGGCGGCACACAGGGCATGGCCATGGTGTGCACGGCCGACTTCTTCACACCGGTCGTCGACGACCCCTACGACTGGGGGCGCATCGCCGCGGCGAACGCCCTCTCCGACATCTACGCGATGGGCGGGCGTCCGGTCCTCGCCGTGAACCTCCTCGCCTGGCCGCGCGAGGTGCTGCCCTTCGCACTGGCCCGCGAGGTGCTGCGCGGCGGCCTGGACATCGCCGCCGAGGCGGGCTGCCACGTCGGCGGCGGGCACAGCGTGGACGACCCGGAGCCCAAGTACGGCATGGCCGTCACCGGACTCGCCGATCCGGCCCGGCTGCTGCGCAACGACACCGGCCGCCCCGGAGTGCCGCTGTCCCTGACCAAACCCCTCGGCCTCGGGGTGCTGAACAACCGGCACAAGGCCACCGGAGAGCGGTTCGAGCAGGCGGTGGCCACCATGGTGGCGCTCAACCGGGCGGCCGCCGAGGCGGCGCTGGCCGCCGGTGCCACCTGCGCCACCGATGTGACGGGCTTCGGGCTCCTCGGCCATCTGTACAAACTGGCCCGCGCCTCCGACGTGACCGCGGTCCTCGACACCGCCGCCGTGCCGTATCTGGACGGGGCCCGGCAGGCGGTGCGGGACGGATATGTCAGCGGCGGCACCCGGCGCAACCTGGAGTGGGTGACCCCGTTCACCGACTTCGGCACCACCGACGAGGACACCCGGCTGCTCCTGGCCGACGCCCAGACCTCCGGCGGCCTGCTGGTGGCCGGAGAGGTCCCCGGCGCCCCGGTGATCGGCGAGCTGCGCCCGCGCGGCACGCACGCGCTCGTCCTCAGATAGCCCCCCGGCAAGGCAGCCTCGGACCGGCACGGAGCTGTGGACGGCACCCGGCCCGGACCGGGCGCGGCTCACAGCTCCGTGCCGGTCCGCTCGTCGATGCCCGCCCGCGCCCGATAGGCGCGCACCAGCGCCGGGGCCGCCGGGCCCCGCGGGCGGCGGCCGGGCCGGATGTCCACGGCGAACGCCTTCGTCTCCTGGATGTGGGTGTTCGGGTCCAGGGACAGGTGCACCAGCTCGTTGGCGGCGTCACCGGTGCTGTAGCCGTTGGGACCCCAGTGGTAGGGCAGGCCCACCTGGTGCAGGGTCCGGCCGTGCACCCGCAGCGGTGCCATCCGGTCGGTGACCAGCACCCGTGCCTCGATCACGCCCCGGGCGCTGACGATCGTCGCCCAGCCGGTGTGTTCGAGCCCGCGTTCGGCGGCCAGCTCCGGGGACACCTCGCAGAAGAACTCCGGTTGCAGCTCCGCCAGATACGGCTGCCAGCGGGACATGCCGCCCGCCGTGTGGTGCTCGGTGAGCCGGTAGGTGGTGGCCACGTAGGGGAAGACCTCCGCGCCCGGCTCGCCGCCGCTGGGCTGGTAGCGGTTGTCCGGCACCGGCGGCATCAACTGCCGCACCGGGTTGCGCTGCTGCCCGTACAGCAGGTTCTCGAAGGGCGAGTCCTGCGGTTCGTAGTGCGTGGGCAGCGGCCCGTCGGTGAGCCCCGAGGGCACGTACAGCCACGCCTTGCCGTCGGCCTGCATGATGAACGGATCGGTGCCCGACAGCGCCTCGGGGCCGGTCGCGTCCGGCGGCGGCCGGTGACCGGGGGACTTGTCCTTCTTGAAGTCGGCGACGTCGTGGCCGGTCCACTCCCGCCGGTCCGCGTCCCACCACACCAGCGCCTTGCGCTCGCTCCACGGCTTGCCGTCGGGGTCCGCCGAGGCCCGGTTGTAGAGGATCCGGCGGTTGGCGGGCCACGCCCAGCCCCACTCGGCGGCCACCCAGTCCTGCTCCCGGCCCGGCCTGCGGCGGGCCGCCTGGTTGACGCCGTCGGCCTGGACCCCGCAGTAGATCCAGCAGCCGCAGGCGGTCGAACCGTCGTCGCGCAACTGCTCGTACGAGGACAGCGGCCGGCCCTCGGCGTCCCGGCCGTTGATCTCGGCGAGCACCGCCTCCGCGTCCGGCTCGCCCCACTCGCCCCGCGCGGCGTAGTCCCAGGCCAGATCGAGCACGGGCCGGTCCATGGGCTCCGGCGAACCGGCCAGCTTCTCCCGGACGAGCCGCCCGAGGTGGTAGGTGAACCACAGGTCGCTGCGCGCCTCGCCGGGCGGGTCGACGGCCTTGTGGTGCCACTGGAGCAGCCGCTGCGTGTTGGTGAAACTGCCGTCCTTCTCGGTGTGCGCGGCGGCCGGCAGGAAGAACACCTCGGTGCCGATGTCCTCGGTGCGCAGCTCACCGGACTCGATCTCCGGGCCGTCCTGCCACCAGGTGGCCGACTCGATCAGCGAGAAGTCGCGCACGACCAGCCAGTCCAGGTTCGCCATGCCCAGCCGCTGGAGCTTGGCGTTCGCGGAGCCGACCGCGGGGTTCTCACCCATCAGGAAGTAGCCCTTGCAGGCGCCCTCCAGCTGCGCCATCACCGTCTCGTACGTGGAGTGCGAGCCGGTCAGCCGCGGCAGGTAGTCGAAGCAGTAGTCGTTGCCGGCGGTGGCCGCCTCGCCCCAGTACGCCTTGAGCAGGCTGACCAGGTACGCGCGCATGTTGCCCCAGTAGCCCTTGCGGGCCGCCTCGCCGCGCACGAAGGCGTCCAGGTCCTCCTGCTGGTGGGCGTGCGGCATCGGGACGTAGCCGGGCAGCAGGTTGAACAGGGTGGGGATGTCCGTGGACCCCTGGATGGAGGCGTGCCCGCGCAGCGCCAGGATGCCGCCGCCCGGCCGGCCGATGTTGCCCAGCAGGCTCTGGAGCACCGAGGCGGCCCGGATGTACTGGACGCCCACGGTGTGCTGGGTCCAGCCGACCGCGTAGGCGAACGCGGTGGTCCGCTCGCGCCCGGAGTTCTCCGTGACCAGCTCGCACACCTGGCGGAACAGCTCCTGCGGCACCCCGCAGACCTGTTCGACCAGCTCCGGCGTGTAGCGGGCGTAGTGCCGCCTGAGCAACTGGAGCACGCACCGCGGATGCGTCATGCTCTCGTCGCGCTCGGGCTCGCCCTCGCCGATGTCGGCGCCGCCCGATCCGTGGGACTCGCCGCGCGCCGCCTCGCTCACCGAGGCGCCGCCGCCGGTGCGCTGCTCGTACTCCAGGTCGCGTTCCCCGGAGGCCGCCTGCATCTCGGTGCCCTCGTACTGCCAGCTGCTGTTGTCGTAGGTGCGGGTGTCCGGGTCGAGCCCGGAGAACACGCCGTCCAGGTCCTCGGTGTCCCGGAAGTCCTCGCGCACCACCACCGGGCCGTTGGTGTAGGCCGCCACGTACTCGCGGAAGTACGCCCCGGTGCTCAGGACGTGGTTGATGATCCCGCCGAGGAAGGCGATGTCCGAGCCCGCGCGCAGCGGCACGTGCACATCGGCCAGCGCGCTGGTGCGGGTGAAGCGCGGATCGACGTGGATCACCTTCGCGCCCCGGGCCTTGGCCTCCATCACCCACTGGAACCCGACCGGATGGCACTCGGCCATGTTCGAGCCCTGGATGACGATGCAGTCCGAGTTCTGCAGGTCCTGCTGGAAGGTGGTCGCGCCGCCGCGGCCGAACGAGGTTCCCAGACCGGGAACGGTGGAGGAGTGTCAAACACGCGCCTGGTTCTCGATCTGGATCGCGCCCAGCGCGGTGAAGAGCTTCTTGATGAGGTAGTTCTCCTCGTTGTCCAGCGTGGCGCCGCCCAGGCTCGCGATGCCCATCGTGCGCCGGGTGCGCGTGCCGTCGACCTCCCACTGCCAGCCCGCCCGCCGCGCCGCGATCACCCGGTCGGCGATCATGTCCATCGCCGTGTCCAGGTCGAGCCGCTCCCAGCCGGTGCCGTGCGGCCGCCGGTACAGGACGTGGTGCTCGCGGGCGTCCCCGGTGGTCAGCTGGAGGCTGGCCGAGCCCTTGGGGCACAGCCGCCCGCGCGAGATCGGCGAGTCGGGGTCGCCCTCGATCTGCGTGACCCGCCCGTCCTCCACGTACACGTTCTGGCCGCAGCCCACGGCGCAGTAGGGGCAGATCGACTTGACCACCCCGTCCGCGGTGGACACCCGGGGCGTGAGCCGCTCGCTCGGCCCGCTCTTGGCGGCGGCCCCGCGGCCCAGCGGGTCGGTGCCCTTCAGCTGGCGGTAGACCGGCCAGGAGTCGATCCAGGTGCGTACACCCATGACGGGGGCCTCCTTTCCGGTACGGCGCTCGGCCCCGGTGCGGCGCTCGGCGGCGCGGTGGCAGCTGAGTACCCTCCGGCGCCCCGGGGAAACCGGCCTCGACGCGGACGGGTCAGCCCGCGCGGGCCCGCAGCCGCTCGCGCTGCGGTACGACGGTGTACCGGGGGTCCTCGGCCGACGCCACGCCCGCGTGGAACACCCCGAAGCGCAGCGCGGCCGACCCGGCCAGCAGGGCCGCCCCCGCGACCACCGCCGCACCGCGACCGCGACCGAACCCCGGCAACCGGCCGCGCCCTCGCCGCCCGCGCCCGCCCGCACCCGTGCCCGTGCACGCCGCCAGCACGGCGCCGCCCGCGGTCAGCAGCTCAGCGGCCCGCAGCAGCCGGTGCGCCCGGCCCTGCTCGAAGACCTCCGCCACCAGACCCATCCGGCGTTTCATCAGCCGGAAGCCGCCCAGCTCCAGCGCGGCGCCCAGCACGGCCGCCCGGCGCGCCGGTCCGGTCTGCGCGAGGGGTGCGCAGACCAGGGCGAGACCGGCCGCCGCGCTCGCCCCGGAGCCCGCGAAGACGAACGGCAGCGTGCGGTAGCCCTCGTGCCAGGCCGGCACCGCCGTGTCCGACAGCAGGACCGCGGTGTACGTGACGACGGCCGGTCCCAGCACGGCCGCCCCGGCGGTGGCGCCCGCGCCGAGGAGCCGGAGGCGGCCGGTGACGTCGGAGGCGACGGCGGCCATGGTCAGCGGCGCGTACCCGGCCAGCAGCCAGGATCCGGTGTTCATCGGCGAGGTCGGCTTGAACACGCGCAGCATGTTGAGGAACCGGGCGGGCCGGCCGAGGTCGTGCACCAGCGCGCCCAGGGAGAGCGTGATGGCGCCCGCCGCGCCCGCCTTCGCCACCCGGGCCAGTCCGGGCCGCCCGGTGGCGTGCCCGCCCGCCGCCAGCAGCGACGACCCGCCGGCCAGCCCGCCGAGGTAGAGGTATCCGGCGATGTCGACCGGCTTCCACGTGGGTGCCTTCAGGACCGGCTCGCCGTAGTACGAGGTGAACGCGGCCTCGGGGACCATCGGCCGCTCCCCGCGCCCGCGCCGCCGCCCTCCTCTGCGGCGTCCGCCCGCCGCTCTCCCGGAGGGGGCGGGCGCGAGCGCGTCGCGGCCGGGGCGCGCGCCCTCGACGCCCTCCCGGGTGACGTCCGACCGCCGCCGGTCCGGCCGCTCCGGCCCGTTCATCGCGGCCTCCGGGCGAAGGCGGCGGCGCCCAGCAGGGCGAGCGAGGCGGCGGCCGTCGCCGCGTGCCTCCACATCGCGGCCAGGTCCCGGGTGGTCACGACCGGGTCGGGCGGCAGACCGTAGACCTCGGGCTCGTCGAGCAGCAGGAAGAACGCCCCGTCGCCGCCGACCCCGTCCTCGGGGTCCTCGCCGTAGAGCCGGGCCTCGGTGACACCGGCCGTGTGCAGCCGCGCCACCCGGGCGGCGGCCCGCTCGCGCAGCTCGTCCAGCGGGCCGAACTGGATGGAGTCGGTGGGGCACGCCTTGGCGCACGCCGGTTCCATCCCGGCGCCGAGCCGGTCGTAGCACAGGGTGCACTTCCAGACCCGGCCGTCCTCCTTGCGCTGGTCGATCACCCCGTACGGGCAGGCCGGCACGCAGTAGCCGCAGCCGTTGCACACGTCCTGCTGGACCACGACCGTGCCGAACTCGGTGCGGAACAGCGCCCCGGTGGGGCACACGTCGAGACAGGCCGCGTGGGTGCAGTGCTTGCACACGTCGGAGGACATGAGCCAGCGCAGTTCGGTGCGTCCCTCGGGGGCGGGCGGCGCGGCGGGGGAGCGCGCGGGGTCGTCGAGCGCGCGGGCGGCCTCGAAGGCGTCGAAGCCGCCGTGGCCGCCGCCCTGCCCGCCGGCACCGTGGCCGGCGGGGCGCTGCTGCTCGATGAAGGCCACGTGCCGCCAGGTGTCCGCGCCCAGACCGCGCGTGTTGTCGTAGGACATGCCGGTCAGTTCCAGGCCGTCCTCGGGGACCGAGTTCCACTCCTTGCACGCCACCTCGCACGCCTTGCAGCCGATGCAGACGGAGGTGTCGGTGAAGAAGCCCACGCGCGGCGGTGCGTCGGGGTACCCCGCCGCCCGCGCCACGTCCGGCTGCGGGCCGTACAGCTGGTTCGCGTGGTTCGCGGTCGTCTGTGGCCTCTGCGGCATCTGTGGCCTCCTCGCTCGGCGCGCACCCGGTGCTCGCGGACGGGCGCGCGACGGGTGCCCGGGGACCGTACGGCCGAAACCACCGTGTCCCCGGACGGCCGACCGCTGTCCGGAGACTCAGGCTCCGGGCGCCTCATCCGGCGGCAGGTGCGCGTTGTGCCAGGCGATGGCACGCCGGATCTCCGGTTCGTGCAGACCCGTGCGGCAGCCGAGCCGTTCCATGGTGAGCACCGGAGTGCCGCCGCTCAGCGCGCGCTCGATCTTCGCGGCCCACAGCTCCTCCTGCACGAAGGGCCGGTGCCGGTAGCGTTCACGGACGACGGCCAGGTGCGCCTCGCTGCACGCGGTGACGAGGCGCAGCCCGTCGAACCAGTCGTCGGTGGGGTGGACGGCCGAGGAGTCGGGCACCCGTCCCCGCACCGCCTCGCACGCGGGGAAGGTGAGCGCGCACAGATCGCACAGCTCCAGCGCCACGGGCTCGGCGGGCCGCGCCCGCCGCCTGCCCCTCGCGTCCCCCGTGCCCGTCCTGCGCTTCCAGCGCTTCCACATGGTGGCTCCCGCACACGGCTCGGTCAGGACAAGGGGTTGCCCGCCCGGCCGGTGCCGAAACCGCCGGCCGCCTCGACCGGTGCGGAACGCGCCGCGCCGGATCCGGCCGCCGCGTCCGGCGCCCGCGCGGCGGCCGTGGTCGCGCCCGCCGCCGTCTCGGCGGCCAGGGCGGCGACGGCCGCGGCCGGGCCCCGGCGTTCGTACACGCCCCGCAGCCGCCGCGCCGCGCTGCCGTCGGCCAGGGCGAGTTCCAGCAGCTCCCGTACGGCGTCCCAGTCGCCGTACGCCTCCAGCACCGGCCGGAGCCGGGCCAGCAGGGTGTGCAGGACCGTGCGGGCGGGGGCCGGGCGCAGGGTGACGGGATCGGTGAGCGGCCCTTCGAGACCCGAGCGCGCCGCCTGCCAGGCGGCGGCCCGCAGCCACTCGTGCCGGCCGTCGCAGCCGGGGTGCTCGCGCCGGGCGAGCCGGGCGCAGGCGTCGTGGACGAGGGCCCGGAACAGACCGGCCACCAGCACCACCGTCGTCACACGCGGGCAGGCGTCGCAGATCCTCAGCTCCAGCGTGCGCTGGTGCGCCGAGGGGCGGACGTCGTAGTAGACCATCCCGGGGTCACTGATGACGCCCGAGCGGATGAGGTCCGCAAGCAGGGCGTCGTAGGAGGCGGCACCGGAGTGGCAGCCCGCCGGGCCCGCGGTCGGCCAGCGCTGCCACAGCATCGTCCGCCAGCTCGCGTACCCGGTGTCCGCGCCCAGCCAGTACGGGGAACTCGCGGAGAGCGCCAGCAGCGGGGCGAGCCACGGCCCGACCAGGCACATGGCGCGTACGGCGGTGTCCCGGTCGGGCACGTCGACATGCACCTGCGCACTGCAGATCAACTGCTCGTCGGCGAGCCGTCGGTACTGGTCGGCCATGCGCTGGTAGCGCGGGTCGGGAGTGACGTCGCCCCGGGCCGGGGCGGCCAGCGGGACGGTGCCCGCGGCCACCGCCGTGAGCCCGAGGGCGGACGCGGCGGCGGCCAGCCGCCGCCGGGACGCGGTGAGGTCGGCCAGCAGCCCTTCGAGGGTGGCGTGCACCCCGCTGTTGCTCTCCACGACGGACCGCTGGAGCTCCGGCGCGTACCCGGGCCCGCCCAGCCGTTCGAGCACGGCGCCCGCCCGGGGCACCAGGCGGCCCGTCTCCGCGTCGACGAGGTGGAACTCCTCCTCGGCACCGATGCGCAGCGTCACTGTGCCTCCCCGCTCCTGTGGTCCGGGTGCCGTCCGCTTCCCCTCCTCGCCTTCCTCGCCTTCTCCGCCCCGCTCGTCCCGCCGGTCAGCGCATGGCGTGGTAGGCCGCCGCGGTCGTCAGGCCGTACACCAGGTGCGGGACGATGTCGGACACCCAGGACGCCAGGTCCCAGGAGCCCGGATCGGTCAGCCGGAGCGCGGTCGCGGGCGCGTTGGCGCCCGCCATGACGGCGGCGCCCAGCAGCGGCCCCGCCACCAGCACCGGCAGCGGCCGCCGCCGGGGCCGCAGCAGGCCGTAGGCCACGCCCGCGCCGATCCCGGTGGCGTACCCCATGAGCGCCCCCGCGGCCTGGCTGCGGTTCTCGCGCTCCTCGCCCTGTCCCAGCGGCACCCCGGCGCGACCGGCCAGCCGGTCGGCGACCTGCGCCGGGACGGTGCTGGCCGCCCGTCCGCGCAGCAGCATGTCGCCGTACGAGACCAGGTCGAGCGCGAGTGTGCCCGCGGCACCCGCCAGCAGGCCCTTGGTGATCGAGTGCATCCCGGCTGCTCCCTTGCTCGGCAGACACCCCGGGTTCCCCTGTGGGCGCGGCGAAACAGTGTCAGACCTGCGGAAAAGCCCAGGCACGACGCGACCGGCGGCCCGGGGAGCGCCCGCCGGACACGCGCGCCGCCACCGGACCGCCGGTCGGGGACGACCGGGTTCCGGACCCCGCTCAGTTCCACAGGGGGTAGGTCACCGTGCGCTCGTACCCGGCCGGCCGCGCGCCCGGGAAGACGAGGGTGAGCTGCGTGAAGTGCTGGACCCGCGGGTGCTTCTTCCAGGGCTCCGCGCGGTCGAGCCGCACGACGACCGGGTACGAGTGGAAGGTGCCGGCCGCGCAGTACGGCTTGCAGTCGTTGACGACGTTGACGCCCCGGGCGACAGCCGCGCGGCCGTCCCACCTCGTCCAGCGCAGCGAGGACAGGCGGCTGTTGCCGTCACCGCAGGCCAGGATGAACGCCTCGGGCCGCGCCCGCGGCTTCCACAGGCAGTCCACGAAGACGGGCTGCCGGTGCCATGTGTGTCCGGCCGCTGTCAGTGTCGCCGGTGCCGCTGAGGCCGCGGAGACCGTTCCCAGAGCCGCGCTGAGCACTACGGCTGCACCGAGTGTGACTGCTGTCCTCACTGCGTGTCCGCCCATGTTCCGCTCCCGGCGACGACGTCAGAACCTTCCAATGACGCTACGACGGGGCGCAGGGACGCACCACTCGGACGGAGCAGCACCACCACTCGCACGGGGGACGTGCGTCACCCGGACGGAGGAGGCGGCGGCCGCTCAGTCCGGTGCGTGCCGGGGCGCGGCGGTCGGGCCGAAGGGCGGGCCGCCGTCCGGGCCGGACTGGCAGGTGCCGCACAGTTCGTGCCGGCCGTCATGGGTGACGACGGTCCCCCAGCCCAGGCAGTGCTCGCAGTCGCGGGCCGGACCCAGGTCGGGGCGGGGCGGCGGGGTGGGGCTGTGGTGGGCTCCGTACGCCATGCGGGGGCGGCTCCTCGAGATCGCGGTGAGTCGCGGTGCGTCGCGATGACAACGTTGACTATTTTGTCTGATTTTTTCGAGTTGTCCAGAAGTTTCCTCCGTGGAACCTCCGTGCGACCGAAATCCACCGCAATCCACTGCAACCCACCGCAATTCATCGGAAGCTGCCGGCATCCGTCGGGAGTCCGTCGGCCGTCGGCCGGTACCGGTCAGGGCAGTACGCCGTCGATCGCGATGTTCAGATGCCGCGGGCCGCGCAGCACCGCGTTCTGCCGGTACGGCGGCGGGTCCTCGACGAGCCGGGGGTTGTCCAGGCGCCGGGCCAGCGCGGTGAGCGCGATCTGGGTCTCCAGCCGGGCCAGCGGGGCGCCGAAGCAGACGTGGACGCCGCTGCCGAACCCGAGGTGCTGGATGTCGCCGCGGTCCGGGTCGAACCGGTCGGGGTCGGTGAAGCGCTCCGGATCCCGGTTGCCCGCGCCCAGGACCAGCCAGATCCGCGAGCCCTTGGGGATGGTCACCCCGCGCAGCTCGATGTCGGTGATGCAGGTGCGCGAGGGCACCAGCTGGACCGGCGGCTCGTAGCGCAGCAGTTCCTCGACGATGGCGGCCGACAGCCCCGGGTCCTCGCGCAGCCGCCGCAGGTGCTCCGGGTACCGCAGCAGCGTCAGCATGCCGTTGGTGATCAGGTTGACCGTCGTCTCGTGGCCCGCGATCAGCAGCAGCACGGCCGTGCTGAGCACCTCCATCGTGGACATGGCGCCGTCCGGGCCGTGACCGGACATCAGGTCGGACAGCATGTCGTCGCGGGGCTCCTTGGCGCGCTGCTCCGCCAGACCGGCCAGGTACATGCCGAGCTGGACCCGCGCCTCCTGCGCGGCGCGCTGGACCGGGGCCCCGGGGTCGTTGCGCGAGTCCGGGTCCAGACCGGTGACGATCGGGTCGACCCAGGCGCGGAAGCGCGGTTCGTCCTCGCGCGGCACCCCGAGGAGCCGGCAGATGACGGTCACCGGGAAGGGGTAGGCGAACTGGTCGACGAGGTCGATCTCCCGCTCGTCGCCCAGTTCGTCGAGGAGTTCGGCGACGATCCGGCCGAGCTCCTCGCGCATGTCGTCGATCCGGTGCGGCCGGTGCGGCGGCCCGAACGAGCTGTTGGCGATCCGGCGCAGCCGGTCGTGCTCGGGCGGGTCGAGCCGGATGAAACTCGGCGGCAGCCCCGTGGCCTCCGGCTCCGACAGCTCGTCGGCGCCCGGGGCGGTGAGGTTGCCCGCGTCCGAGCTGATCCGGGGGTCGTGCAGCAGTCCCAGGATGTCGTAGTAGGAGCTGACGACGTACGGGCCGCCCTCCTCCTCGTGCAGCACCGGTGTCCTGCGGAGTTCCGCGTAGAGCGGGTAGGGGTCGGCACGGCTGGAGTAGTCGGTGATCCGGCGCAGCAGCGACGGTTGCGTCATGGGAGGTCCTCGGGTGGGGAAGGAGGGGCGGGGCTCGGGCCGTGCGGCGGTCAGTGGCGGGACGGGGTGAACACCAGGCGCCGGTCGGCGGGGGAGTATCCGCTGAGCGTCACCGTCGGGCCGTGCGTCGGCAGGGACGGGTCGGGGAAGTCGGCCGGCATCGCCTTGCGGCCCTCGGGACGGCGGTCCATCGTCGGGTACTCCACCGGGAACGGGGCGCCCGTCTCGATCTGCCGTTCGTAGAACTCCAGCCAGCGCGTGTTGTCGAAGCTCACGGCGGCGATGACGCGGCCCTGGTAGCCGTAGACGCCGACGAAGCGCCGCTCGGTGAGCGAGCCCTGCGTGATCATGATCTGCTCGCCCATGGACGGCACGCCCACGGACTTGATGTTCACACCGAACTGCGACGACCAGAAGGCGGGCACCCACATGTGCGGGATGCGGTCCGAACTGGCGCTGATCATGTTGTGCGCGGCCACCTCCGCCTGGGCGACGGCGTTGCCCCAGTGCTCCAGCGACAGGAACTGGTAGCTGAACAGCGGATGCGGGGAGCGGGCCACGTCCCCGGCCACGTACACGTCGTCGGTGACGATGCCCCGGAAGTCGAAGGCCCGGCAGCCCGCGTCACAGGCGATGCCACGCGGACCGGCGCCGAGCCCCGAGCCGGTCAGCCACTCGGTGTTGCGGGTCGCGCCGAGGCAGACCACCACGAGGTCCGTCTCGACGACGCTGCCGTCGGACAGGTGGGCGGCCCGCACCCGGCCGACCGGGCTGCCCTCCAGGCCGGTGACCATGACGCCGGTGCGCAGATCCACCCCGTGGTCGTGGTGGAGTTCCGCGGCGACGGCGCCGACCACGCCGCCCAGAGCACCCACCAGCGGCGCGTCGGCCCGCTCGGCCACGGTGACCGGAATGTCCTGGTCCCGGCAGGCGGAGGCGATCTCCGAACCGGTGAACCCGGCGCCGATCACGAACACCCGGCGCGGACCGGCCTTCAGCCGCCGGTGCAGCCGGACGGCGTCGTCCCGGGTGCGCAGCACGAAGACCCCGTCGAGCTGGGCCTCCTCCTCCTTGGGCCAGGGCCGGGCGCGCACCCCGGTCGCGATCAGCAGCCGGTCGTAGGGCACCTCGTCGCCGTCGGCGAGCCGGACCCGCTGGGCGGCCAGGTCGAGCCCGGTCGCGGCCGTGCCCAGCCGCCAGACGGCGTCGATGTCGCGGCGCCGGGGCAGGTCGGTGCGGTCCGGCGCCGCCTTGCCCAGCAGGACCGCCTTGGACAGCGGCGGCCGGTCGTACGGCTGGTACGGTTCGTCGCCGATCATGGTCAGCGAGCCGCGGAAGCCCTCCGCGCGCAGGGTCTCGGCGGCCCGCAGACCGGCCAGCGAGGCGCCCACCACGACGATGCGGCCCTCGCGGCGCAGCCACTCGTGGAACTGCTCAGCGGGCATCGGGCGCCCCCTGCCCCGCCGCGGCCGCCGGCTCGCCCGGTCCGTCCAGACCGTCGGCGGTGATGGCCTGCACCGGGCAGGCGGCGACGGCACGGGCCACCTTCTCCCGCTGTTCGTCGTCGGCCCAGGGGCTGTAGACGAGCGACTCCTCGCCGTGCATGGTGAACACGTCCGGAGCGAGGAACGCGCACTGCGCGTAGCCCTGGCATCTGTTGAGATCGACGACAAGCCTCATCGGTGACCCGCCCTTCCGGCGGCCAGGTCCTCGGGGACCACCCGTTCGGCGGGCGCCCTCGGACGGCGGTCATCTCCCCTCGGACAGCATCCCGGGCCCGGCGGCCGGTCCGCGCGCCGGAACCGCCCGTCGGAGTGACGGGCCGCCGCGCTCAGTCCGCCGTCGCGGCGGCCGGCCCGGCGCGGCCGGCCACCGCGAGGATGTACGCGCTCAGCACCAGCGCCCAGGCCGGGAAGACCAGCTCGGCCCAGGGCACGGTCGAGGAGGCGAACAGCAGGGTCAGCGCGGCGAGCAGCCCGAGCACGGTCAGCCACCGGGGCAGGATCCGCAGCCGGTGTCCCATCACCGACAACGAGCAGGTGAAGACCGCCGCCATCCGCATCGCGTACCCGGTCATCAGCTCGTGGGCCAGCCGGCGGCCGAACTCCCGGGTGGCGGGGGAGGACACCGCGCCGGAGGACGGGTGCGCGGCCGTCACGACGGCGCTCGCCGCCGCCGCTGCCCCGAACATGGTCGCCACGAAGACCAGCCCGCTGCCCAGGAACACGGTCGCCAGGAACTTGTCCTCGGCGGCCCCCACATGGGTGCGCACGACCCCGGTGAACCAGAGGAAGAGGATCCCGGCCAGCGGCACCAGGGCGAGGGCCGCCCGGACCGCGTCCCGCCGCGCGGGGTCGGTGCGGACCGGGGCGGCGGCCGCTTCCGCGCCCTCCGGGATCCCCAGCCGGATCAGCACGATCGCCGCCGCGAGCAGCAGCGCGAACAGGATCCCGGCCAGCCCGGCCGCGCGCGGGGTGCGCAGCACCCGCCGGGCCGGTGTGCCCGCACCGGTCGTCACCTGCGGTAGCCGAGGATCGTCATCATGCCGGACTCGGAGTGGTACTGGTTGTGGCAGTGCAGCATCCACAGGCCCGGGTTGTCGGCGTAGAAGTCGGCGACCAGCTTGCGGTGCGGCAGCACGATCGCCGTGTCCTTGCGGGTGCCGATGTCGTTGAGGCCGGTCAGCGCGAACGTGTGGCCGTGCAGATGCAGCGGGTGCCACATGTCGGTGGCGTTGATCAGGGTGAGCCGGACCCGTTCGTCCTGGCGGACGGCGTGGCGGTGCTCGGTGGAGTAGGGCTGGTGGTCGAAGGCCCAGTTGTAGTCCTTCATGTTGCCGGTCAGCCGGATGCGGATCTCCCGGTCCGGCTTCTCGTCGCGCAGGGCCACCGACTCGTGCGGTCTGAGGCTGTGGGCCGGCAGCAGGCGGCCGTCCAGCTCGTCCGGGTGGACGGAGGGCGCGGGCAGGCCCTTGCCCTGGTCGGTACGGAGCACGGCCAGCGCCTTCGCCCTGTCGCCCTTGCCCTCGGCCAGCGCGACCAGCGGGAAGGTGCCGTCCTTGACGGTGACGACCACGTCGTAGCGTTCGGCCATGCCGATGAGCAGCGCGTCGGTGTCGCGGTGCTCGACCGGGTAGCCGTCGGTGTGCGTGACCGTCATCCGGTGGCCGCCCAGCGCCACCCGGAAGGCGGTGTCGGCCCCCGCGTTGATGAGCCGCAGCCGCACCCGGTCGCCGGGCTTGGCCCGGAACACCTGCGCGGACTGCGGCAGCCGCCCGTTGATCAGGTAGTACGGGAAGTCCACATTGCCGCCCATGCCGTCCAGGAGACGGCTGTGGGACTGCCGCAGGATGCGGGACGGGCCGCCCGCCGCCCTGCGCAACGGCGCACTGCGCCCACCGGACGGACGCGGACTGCCGGAACCTTCCTGCTGATGGTCGCCGCCCATCTCCATGCTCATCGCCGGGTGCTTGCCGCCGTGCAGCTGCGCGAGCACGCCGTCCGGGGTGGAGCCCTCCACCCCGTCCACCCAGTCGTCCAGGACGACGACCCACTCCTTGTCGTAGGACAGCGGTTCCTTGGGGTCGTCCACGATCAGCGGCGCGTACAGCCCCCGGTCGGGCTGCATGCCCTCGTGCGAGTGGAGCAGGTACGTGCCCGGGTAGGACACCGCGAAGCGGTAGCGGAACTCCTCGCCGGGCTTGATCCCGGGCTGGGTGAGGCCGGGCACACCGTCCATGTCGCAGCGCAGCCGGACCCCGTGCGAGTGCAGCGTCGTCGCGACGGGCAGCCGGTTGGCGAGCGTGAGGTCCAGGATGTCGCCCTGTGTCACCCGGATCTCGCGGCCGGGCAGCCTGTCGCTGTACGTCCACGTCCGGAACGAGCGTCCGCCCACGTCGCACGTGGCCTCGGCGGCGGTGAGGCGGAAGGTGCGCACCGGTCCCGTGCCGCGCTTGCGCTCGGCGGCCAGCACCTCGGGGTCGGACGGGTTCACGTACCCCTTGGGGCCTTTGGGGACGAAGGGGCGGTGGCCGCCGTCCGCGGTGCCGGAGCCCTGGACGGTTCCCGGGTGCGGACCCGTCTCCGAGGAGGAGCCGGACCCCGAGCAGGCTCCCAGGAGACCCGAGCCGGCAGCCATGATCGAGGCACTGAGCAAAGTGCGCCGCGTAGGTGTGTGCATGAATGAATAACACACGTTTTATGGCGATATGTGGGAGAACTGGGGCGGCGCGTCCGCTGATCTCGACGGTCAATTTCCGCGCGGTGGCCCCGGCCTTCGGGGGTGGTCACCCGGTCGGCCGAAAGGGGTGCGTGGCGGTGCGCGCGGCAGCCGGTACCGCACCCGGCGGCACGGAGGGCGCCGGTCCGCGGGATCCCCGGTGCCGTCCGGTCCGCGTGCACCAACCTGCCGTCCCTCGCGGCACGTTGGCCGGAACCGGCCTCTCGCCGGCCCCATGCGGCGCCGCCCGGTACGACGGAGCGGCGGCGGGAACCCGGTCCGAGGTCCTGCCGCCGCCGCTGTCACGTCAGTTGACGCGTGCCGCCGCCCTGCGCGTGTTGTTGTACAGGCGCAGCAGATGCTTCGCCACGGGGCAGGGCGCGGCGTCGGCACGGCACTGGCGGCACGTCTCCAGATGGTTGCGGTAGTCAGAATGCGCTTGCGGCAGAGCATCGCCCTGGGGCGGCATGAGGATCCTCGCACGGGGGGTTCGGACGGCGAACGGCGCTCAACTCGGCTGTACGGAGCACCTGGAGCCAAAGTTGATCACGTTACTGCCGGTAGTGGAAAGCGGCATCAGGCCACGCTGTGCCACGCCGAATTCCGTGACCGGCCGGTCCCGAACGACAGGTCCTAGCCCTAGCCGCTCTGCCGCCCGGAGTACGCCCACCAGCGGCCCTCGTGCCGGTTCACCGCGATCGGCCGGCCGAAGCAGGACGTCAGCCGGTCGCCGGTGAGCACCTCCGCCACCGGCCCGCTGGTCAGGATGCGGCCCTCGCGCAGCAGCAGCGCGTGGCTCACTGCGGGGGACAGCTCCTCCAGATGATGGGTGACCGTCACGGTCGCGAGCCGCGGACGCCCCTCGGCCAGCCGGTGCATGGCCTCCACCAGGTCCTCCCGGGAGGGCAGGTCGAGGGCGTTGAACGGCTCGTCCAGGAGCAGCAGCGCGGGCTCGGCCATCAGCGCCCTGGCGATCAGGATCCGGGCCCGCTGCCCGCCCGAGCAGACGCCGTACGGCCGGTCGGCCAGCTCCTTGATCTCCAGCTCGGCCAGCAGCGCGCGGGCACGCTCGCGCACCTCGTCGTCGTAGGACCGCCACAGCGGCTGCACCGTGCCGGTGTGGCCGGTGAGGACCACCGTGTGGGCGTCGAGGTCCTGCGGCACGCGCTGCGCGGAGGTGACGTGTCCGATCCGGGCCCGCAGCTCCCGCACGTCGACCCGGCCGAGCCGGGCGCCGAGCACCTCGACACTGCCGGAGGTGGGGTGCATGAGCGCGCCGAGCAGCCGCAGCAGCGTGGTCTTGCCCGCGCCGTTGGCGCCCAGCAGCGCCCAGTGCTCGCCGGGCCGGACCGTCCAGTCGACGCCGTCGAGGATCACCTGGTCGGTGGTGTAGCGGCGTACGCCCACCTCGCGGAGCGCCACGACGGCCTCCGGTCCGTGCGGCGCTGTGCGTTCCGTCGTCTCCTCGGCCATCCCAGGGCTCCCCTTCGGTGCGTGCGGTCCCCGTCCGTCGGCACGACAGACAGTAGATGCATCCGGCACCTTGTCGCCGGTCCGTCCGGTTCGTGGACGCCGGCTCAGGCGGCGAGGTCCCGGGTGTCGCCCATGACCACGACCGGGTGGAGGCGCGGGTCGAGCGTGCGCAGCAGGTAGCGCATGGCGTCCTCGGACTGGCTCACGCAGGCGGAGGTGCCGCTGCCGTGGTCCATGTGCAGCCAGATGCTGCCGCCCTTGTGCTGTCCCTCGGGCCGGGTGGGGTCCTCCGGCGAGGTGCCGCGCACCCGGTTGTAGTCGATGGCGATGACGTAGTCGAAATCGTGCCAGGAGTTCTTGTTCCAGGAGTGCGGCGCCTGGAAGGAGGCGGACCTGGTGTACGGCAGCCGGGCCCCCGGATCGGCCAGCACCCCGCCCGCGTCGCTCAGCGTGAACACGCCCACGGGGGTGCGCTGGTCGCCCTCGTGGTGGTCGGCCGTCCAGCCGTTGCGGCCGTTGTGCGCGGGCCAGGAGCGCTCCTGCCGCCAGCCGGAGCCCTGCCGGGTGAAGAGCCGCACCGTCGCGTCGGGGGAGTCCGGCCCGGCGCCGTAGACGGCGACCACCTGGCGGGTGGCGGCCGGGACCTGCCGCCAGAGCCGGTCGCCGATGCCGGGCACCCGGGCCGGTGCCGTGCCGTGCGGAGCGGCGGCCGTCCCGCTCGCGCCGCCGTTCCCGCCGCCCTTCGCCCTGGAGTGGCCCGAGCCGCCGCACCCGGTCAGGGACATCGCGAGGGCTCCGCAGACCACCGTCGCGGCAGCCTTCCGTATCGCACCGCTCTTCCGCATGGCGCCCATGATGGCACCGCGCCCGCCCGGTCCGGCCCGCGGGCCCCCACCCGGCGTGTCACCCGAATGGCCCTCCGTGACTGCGTGCCTACGGCTGATCGGGTGTCTCCTGGAGTCAGAGAGGCGTCCATCAAGGGAGCCGATCATGTATGAGATGTGTGCAGGAGCCGAGGAACCGGGCGGCGCGCCGGTGTGGCATGTCATGGCCAAGAACACGGTGACCACGCTCTGCGGGCGGCGGCTCGGCCGGCGCGTCGACGGGGCGAACGCGCAGCGGGCCGGTCATTGTTCCTCGTGCATGGCCCTGTTCGGGAAGCTGATGACCGCTCCGCCGGCCGTCGGTTCTCCCGCCGGCACGGACCACTAGCGGTCCGGGTCCGTGGCCGGAGGGCCCCGTCCGCCCGGGACACCACTCGGGCGGACGGGGCCCTTCCGGCGCCCGGGGGCGGCACCTCGGGACGCCGGGACGCCATGACGACCCATGGACGACCCATGACGACCCGTGACGACCCATGGCGGACGACCCACGACGGCCATTTGCCTAACATCTTTAGGCGCGGGCACAATCCCTTCAGGCAACAGAAGGGAGCACTGTGCCACGCGCGGGACTCACCACCGACCGCCTGGTCCGGGCCGGGGCGGAACTGGCCGACGAGGTCGGCTTCGAACAGGTGACCGTCTCGGCGGTCGCCAGGCGGTTCGACGTCAAGGTCGCGAGCCTGTACTCGCATCTGAAGAACTCCCAGGACCTCAAGACCCGCATCGCCCTGCTCGCCCTGGAGGAACTGGCCGACCGGGCCGCCGAGGCGCTGGCCGGACGGGCGGGCAAGGAGGCGCTGGCCGCCTACGCCGACGTCCTGCGCCGGTACGCCCGTGAGCACCCCGGCCGCTACACCGCCGCCCGGCTCCCGCTCGACGCGGAGACGGCCGCCGCGAGCGCGGGCGTGCGGCACGCCCAGATGACGCGGGCCGTCCTGCGGGGCTACGACCTGGCGGAACCGCAGGAGACCCACGCCGTCCGGCTGCTCGGCAGCGTGTTCCACGGCTATGTGAGCCTGGAGCTGGCCGGCGGATTCAGCCACAGCGCGCCCGACTCCGGCCAGACCTGGTCCTGGATCCTGGACCGGCTGGACGCGCTGCTGCGCGACCCCGCCACCCGCTGAAACCGCCGTCTCAAGGACCGGTACCGGCCGACGAACATCCGCCCAACCCGTGACGACTCGGGCGTGTCGGTGCTACAAAGGCCGCATGGCAGACCGTTTTGCCCGTCTTCGACGGATACCGGGGCGGTCGCTGGCGGGAAAGAGTCCGCGAAGCGTTGCCGGACAGGTGTTCGTTCTCCAGGTGGCCCTCGTGGTACTGCTGGTGATCGGCGCCGTCCTCGCTCTCCTCCTCCAGTCGCAGCGGGACACCAGTGCCGAGGCCAGACGCCGCTCCGTCGCCGTCGCCCAGACCTTCGCCCACGCCCCCGGTGTCGTCGCCGCGCTGCGCGGGCCCACCCCCTCGGCCGTGCTCCAGCCGCTGACGGAGGCGGGCCGCCGGACCGCGGGCGTCGACTTCATCGTCGTCATGGACACCCACGGCATCCGCTACACCCACCCCCTGCCCGACCGCATCGGCCGGCGCTTCGTCGGCACCATCGGCCCGTCGCTGGCCGGTCAGGTCCGCACCGAGAGCGTGCACGGGCCGCTCGGGCATGAGGTCCAGGCCATCGTCCCGGTCGAGGACACCGGCGGCCATGTGGTCGGCCTGGTCTCCGCCGGGCTGAAGGTCAAGAACGTCACCGGGCAGGTCTACCACCAGATCCCGATCATCCTGACCGCCGGAGCCATCGCCCTGGGCCTGGCCACCGCCGTGACCGCCCTGGTCGGCAGGCGGCTGCGCCGCCAGACCCACAGCCTCGGCCCGGACGAGATGACCCGCATGTACGACCACCACGACGCGGTCCTGCACTCCGTGCGCGAAGGCGTGCTCATCGTCGGCGGCGACGGCCGGCTGCTGCTGGCCAACGACGAGGCCCGGCGGCTCCTGGACCTCCCGCCGGACGCCGAGGGCCGGCCGGTGGCCAAGCTCCCGAAACTGGAGCCGGAGACCGCGGCGCTGCTCGCGTCCGGCCGGGAGGCCACCGACGAGGTCCATCTCGCCGGCGGACTCCTGCTCGCCGTCAACCAGCGCCCCACCGACCGCGACGGAGGACCCGCGGGCACCGTCGTCACCCTGCGTGATTCCACGGAACTCCAGGCGCTGTCCGGCCGCGCCGAGGTCGCCCGGGAACGGCTCAACCTCCTCTACGACGCCGGGCTCGGCATCGGCACCACCCTCGACATCGCCCGCACCGCCGACGAACTCGCCCAGGTCACCGTGGACCGCTTCGCCGACTTCGTCACCGTCGACCTCGACGACGCCGTCCTGTGCGGCGAGGAGCCGGAACCCGCCTCCGCCGGGATGCGCCGTGTCGCCGTGCGCGGCGTACGGGACGACCATCCCCTCTACGAGAAGGGCCGGCTGATCGACTTCGTGCCCACCACTCCGCAGGCCCGCGGCTACGGCACCGGAGTGTCCGAACGGCTGCCCGACCTGGCCTCGGCGGCCGGCTGGCAGGCACAGGACCCCGAGCGCGCCGGGCGGATCGTCGACTACGGCATCAACTCGCTGATCACCGCACCGATCCGGGCCCGCGGCGCGGTGCTGGGCGTGGCCAACTTCTGGCGCTCCAAGGAGCACGGCCCCTTCGAGGAGGAGGAGCTGTCGCTGGCCGAGGAACTCGTGGCCCGCGCCGCCGTCAGCATCGACAACGCCCGCCGCTTCACCCGCGAGCACGCCCTCGCCGTCACCCTCCAGCGCAGCCTGCTGCCGCGGGCCCTGCCCGAACACGGCGCCGTCGAGGCCGGCTACCGCTACCTGCCCGCCCAGTCCGGCGTCAGCGGCGACTGGTTCGACGTGATCCCACTGCCCGGCGGCCGGGTGGCCCTCGTCGTCGGGGACGTGGTCGGCCACGGTCTGCACGCCGCCGCCACCATGGGCCGCCTGCGCACCGCGGTGCACAACTTCTCGACCCTCGACCTGCCTCCCGACGAACTGCTGAGCCACCTCGACGACCTGGTCGGCCGCATCGACCAGGACGAGGACTGCCCCGAGACCGCGGCCAACGTCGTCGGCGCCACTTGCCTGTACGCGGTCTACGACCCCGTCTCCCGCCGCTGCGCCATGGCGCGCGCCGGACACCTGGCCCCCGCGCTGGTCCGCCTGGACGGCACCGTCACCTTCCCCGACCTGCCCTCCGGACCGCCGCTCGGCCTCGGCGGCATGCCCTTCCGCACCGCCGAACTGGAACTGGAGGAGGGCACCCAGCTCGCCCTGTACACCGACGGCCTCATCGAGGACCGCCACCGCGACCTGGACGAGGGGATGGAACTGCTGCGCCGGGCGCTGGCCGGACACCCCGAGCGGGACCCGGAGGAACACTGCCGGGCCGTGCTCGACGCCCTGCTGCCCGCCCGGCCGCGCGACGACGTCGCCCTGCTCGTGGCCCGCACCCGCGCACTGCCGCCCGAGCGGATCGCCGACTGGGACGTGCCGCCCGACCCGGCCGCCGTCGCCGGCATCCGGGTCGCCGCCTGCGCGCAGCTCGACGCATGGGGCCTGGCCGAACTGGGCTTCGTCCTGGAACTGGTCCTCAGCGAACTGGTCACCAACGCCATCCGCTACGGATCGGCACCGATCCACGTCCGGCTGATCCACGACCGCGCCCTGATCTGCGAGGTCTCCGACGGCACCAGCGCCTCCCCGCACCTGCGCTACGCGGCGACCACCGAGGAGGGCGGCCGGGGCCTGTTCCTGGTGGCGCGCACGACCGAGCGCTGGGGCACCCGGTACACCCCCGAGGGCAAGGTGATCTGGGCGGAACTGGCGCTGCCCGAGCTCCCTCAGGAGACCTGAGGACGGCCCACCGAGACGATCACCTCCCGCAGTTGCTCCACGTACAGCCGCATGTTCTTGTACGCGATGTCGGTGTCCGGATAGCGGCTCGCGAACTGGAGCCCCTCGTGCAGCCGGTTGATCCACGCGCACACCTGGTCGCCGTAGGAGACCCTGATCAGGCCGTACGCCTTCAGCCCCGTCCAGTCGCCGGAGCCGGGGATGTCCCGGGCGTCGACGAACGAGATGATCGAGTACAGATCCGGGGAGGTCGGCCGGAAGTCGGCCCCCAGCAGCCGCAGCACCCGGGCCAGCGGCATCCTGGACAAGGGCCTGGCGGCGCGGAGCCGGTCGCTCACCATCCGCAGCAGGGCCGGGAAGTCGGCCGCCCGCGCGGTCTCGACCTCGATCGGCGCACCGCCCACGTACCAGCCCACCGAGTCCCGCCACTGCGACTTGCGCCGGGTGTGGAAGGGGACCACCGTGCGGTAGACCGGCTCCCCGCCGATCTCGTGGACGATCAGGGCGGTGGCCGCCAGGATGCCGACCAGGCTGCCGCCGTAGGGCCGGCAGTACGCCTCGAAGGCGGCCGCGTCGCCGGCGTCCACGAGCATCTCGTTCATCAGCTTCTGGCGGGGCAGCGGACCACCGGGCTCCAGACCGAGGTCCAGGGGGAAGTTCGGCAGCCGGCCGTCGCAGCGGCCGATGAAGTCCCGCCAGCGCCCGACGACGGCGTCCGTGCGGTCGATCCCGTCCGCGTCGGCCCGCTCGGTCCGGCAGAAGTCGACATAGCTGCTGACCGGCCGGGGCTCCGGGCGGCTCCCTCCGGCACCGGCACCGTACAGCTCATGGATCTCGGCCGGGATCCGCTGCACCGAGTAGGAGTCCACGTTGCTGTGGTCGAACGCCATGTACACGCTGGCACCGTCCTCCCGGACGACCGCCGTGAACAGGAAGTTCGGCCAGCGCAGCGCGTCCGCGGTCCGGTCGAAACGGTCCTGCAGATGCTGGACCAGCACGCCCGGGTCGTCGAAGTCGCCGATCGTCTCGCGGCGCAGTGCCACGTCGGCGGCGTCGAGCGTGAAGCGGCGCATGTCGTCGCCGGTCCAGCGGAAGCCGCTGCGCAGCGTCTCGTGCCGGAGCATCCAGCCGCGCAGGGCCTCTCCGAGCGCGTCGAGATCGACTCTGCCGGGGACGTCGAACGCGGTGCCCAGCCAGGTCGGCACGAACAGCCCGCCCTCGCGGACGGACCTGGCCGTCCTGATGTGCGACTCCTGGATGTACGCCGGCGGTCGGGCATCGTCCGGGAGATCCGATGCGGTCCGGACGGCCGCCGGGTCGAGTGTCCACTCGACCAGCCGTCCGGGCCGGACCTCGCAGCGCTGGATGTCGGTCATACGCAAGAGAAGCCTCCGTCGCAGAGGGGGTACCAGGGAAGCAACTGCGTACGGGCACGGGGGGTTGCGGGTCGCCGGGCGGCGTTCGAACGGCGGGGTCACCCGTTCCGGGGGCGCGTCAGCGGACGGGCAGGGTGTCGTAGGTCCGGAACGTGTAGATCGCGTCGTAGCTCATCAGGTTGCCGCTCGGCGCCGGCAGTCCGAGCCGGCGGCCGAGTATGCGGGTCAGCGGACCGCAGTGCCCGGCGGCCGGGGCGGCGAACGTGTCGTCGTACGCGGAGAACCGGATCACGGGCGGGTCGGTGGACAGCCACTCCGAGGGGCTCGGCCGCTTCAGGGCGAAGTCGACCGGCGCGTCGGCCCCGATCACGCAGCTGCGGGGCAGCAGCGGGCTCACCAGCCGGAAGCGGAGACTGAACCGGCCCGTGTAGAAGTCGGACCGGCCGCCGTACTCGGGCTGGAGCGACAGGCCCGTCAGCGGTGTCAGGCCGGCCCGCGCGGTGCCGGTCAGGCCGCCCGGGACGGGGGTGGCCGTGCTGTGCATCGCTCCCCACACCTGTCCCGGCGTCCCGTCGGGCAGCGGTCCTTCGGCGTGGGTCATGGTGATCGGTGCGAGCGTCACCGCGAGGCCGCCCATCGACAACCGCGGGGCGGCGGCGTGCACTTCGCAGCGCCAGGCGGCCGGGTCGACGCCCGCCGGGAGGGCGGGGCAGTCGCGGAAGTCCGTCGGCACGGCCACGGAAGCGGTGACGGGGCCGGGACGGCCGGAACTTGACGGAGCGGAGCCGGACGGACCGGAGCCGGAGGAGGGAGCGGAGACGGACGAGAAGGACGGAGCGCCCGGCTGTGCGGCACTCGCGGGCAGCGCGCCCGCGAGGCCCACCAGGGCGACCGCACCGGCCAGGGCCCCGGCGAAGAGGGCACGGGGACGGGGACGGGAGCGGGGGCGGGGACTGTGCGCAGTGGTCTTCGGCATGTCCCCAGCCTGCCGAACCGCACCGGTCGGTCACTATCCGTGACATCCCCGGCGCCACCCTGACCGGACCCTGACGCCGTGTCAGGGTCCGACCCCGAGATCCCTCACCCGGCCTTCGCCGCGGCCCGCGGCAGGGTCAGCACCGCGGCGCAGCCGAGGACGGCGACCATCGCGAAGAAGTAGAAGCCCCACGGGTGGCCTATCCCGGCGGTGACCAGGGCGCCGGTGACCGACGGACCCACGATCGAACCGATCCGGCCGATCCCGGACGCCGAACCGAGGGCGGTGCCGCGCACGGCCGCCGGGTAGAAGTCGGTCACGTAGGCGTAGACCAGCACCTGGGCCGAGAAGACGAACACTCCGGTGAGGAAGACGACCAGGTCGAGCAGCAGGTCGTTGTGCATCCTGACGCTCAGACAGGCCAGCATCAGCACCGAGACCGCGAACCAGGCGACCGTGGTGCCCTTGATGCCCCGGCGGTCGGCGACGTACCCGCCCACGAGCAGACCGACGACCCCGCCGACGTTGAGCACCAGGAGCTGGGTGACGGCCGTGGGCACCGGGTAGCCGGCGTCGTTCATCAGCTTGGGCAGCCAGGTGTTGAGCCCGTAGACCAGCAGCAGCCCCATGAACGAGGCCACCCAGACACCGATGCCCGCACGCAGGTACGCCGGCTTGAGCAGTTCGGTGAACGGCACCCGTGAGGAGCCGTCGCCGTCCGTCTCCCGGGTGCGGACGAACGCCTCCGACTCCGGCAGCCGGAACCACTGGACGGCCGCGATGACGAGACCGGCGGCGCCGAGCACATAGAAGAGGATCTTCCAGTCGTCCGTCACCTGGAGGGCCAGCAGCGAGGTGATCACCGCACCGGTGTGGTAACCGGTCATGGTCAGGGTGCTGGCCCGTGCCCGCCGGTGCGCGGGCATGTGCTCGGCCATCATCGTCAGCGACACCGGCATGCAGGCGCCCAGCCCCAGCCCGGCCACCAGCCGCAGCAGGGCGAACACCGTCACCGAGCCGGCCAGCGGCACCAGCAGCGTGAAGACGGAGAACAGCAGCACCGAGGCGATGAGCAGCCGCCGCCGCCCCAGCCGGTCGGCCAGCGGTCCCACGCACACCGCGCCGACGGCCACGCCGACGAGCGAGAGGGTCGCGATCGTGGTCGCGTCCCCGGCGGTCATGCCGAGATGGTGGGTCTTGAGCAGGGTCGGGATGATGGCACCGAGGACGACGAGGTCGTAGCCCTCCAGCATGACGGTGATCCAGCACAGGACCACGGTCCAGACGTTGCGTCCGGAGGCGGCGGTCCGGTCCGGGGCGTGGGACGGGACGGTGGATGTCATCGGGACATACCCCCCTGGGGAGCGGGTGCGGGCGGAGCGGGGACGGAGCGGAGGATCGCGCAAGGGAACGGGCTGCCGGTTGTCGGGGACGGGACGGCGGGCGGGCGTCCGCGGACGGACGGCGGGCCGCTCGGAACGGGGAGCCGGCTAAGAACGGGGAGCCGGCTCAGAACGGGTAGTCGGCGATGTCCGGACGGATCGTGACCCACTGGGTCTCGGTGAACGCCTCGGCGTTGGCCCTCGCGCCGCCGAAGCGGGAGCCGGTGCCGGACGCCTTGACCCCGCCGAAGGGCGCGTTCGGCTCGTCGCCGACCGTCTGCTCGTTGATGTGGACCTTGCCCGACTCGATCCGGTCGGCGAGCTTCATCGCCGTACCGACGTCGCCGAGGATGCCCACCGACAGGCCGTACTCGCAGTCGTCCACGATCCGCGCGGCCTCCTCCAGCGTGGCGAAGCCGAGGACCGGCGCGACCGGGCCGAAGACCTCCTCCCGCCAGGCCGGCATGTCCGTGGTGACGCCGGACAGCACGGTCGCGCGGTAGCAGGCGCCGTCGCTCTCGCCGCCCGCCGCGAGCGTGGCGCCCGCCGCGACCGACTCGGTGACGATGCGGTGCACCCGCTCCAGCTGGCCGCGGTCGATGAGCGGGCCGAGCGCCACGTCCGCGCGGGCCGGGTCGCCCACCGGCAGTGCGGCGGCCTTCGCGGCGAGCGCGGCCGTGTACTCCTCCAGCAGCGACTCGTGGACGATGTGCCGGCCGGTCGTCATACAGATCTGCCCCTGGTGCAGATAGGAGCCGAAGGCGCCCGCCGACGCCGCCTTGCCCACGTCCGCGCCGGGCAGCACCACCAGGGCGTTGTTCCCGCCCAGTTCCAGATGGGCCCGCTTGAGCAGACGGCCCGCCTGCTCGCCGATGGCCCGGCCGACCGGAGTGGATCCGGTGAACGAGACCACCCGCACCTGCGGGGCCTCGACGACGGCCCGGCCGACCTCGCCGTCCCCCGGCAGCAGGTGCAGCACGCCTGGGGGAAGCCCCGCCTCCTCGAAGATCCGTGCGATGACGACCCCGCCGCTGACCGCGGTCCGCGGGTCCGGCTTGAGCAGCACCGCGTTGCCCAGGGCGAGCGCGGGCGCCACCGAGCGCAGCGCGAGCAGCAGCGGGAAGTTGAAGGGGGCGATGACGCTCACGACCCCGGCCGGGCGGCGCCGGGCCAGGGACCAGCGGGCCTCCTCGGAGGTGAGCACCTCGCCCTGAGGATGCGTGGGCAGGCCCGCGCACTCGAAGAACTCGCCGACCGCGAGCCCCACCTCGAAGGCCGCCTTGGCGCGCACCGACCCCGCCTCGCGCACCAGCCACTCCTCGGCCTCGGCGGCGTGTTCGGTGAGCAGCTCGCCCGCCCGGCGCAGGACGCCCGCCCGGCGGGCCGGCGGCAGGGCCGCCCACCCGCGCTGCGCCTCGGCCGCCCGCGCGGCGGCGCGCGCCGCGTCCTCGGCCGTGGCGAGGCCCACGGTGCCCAGCCGGTCGCCGGTGGCCGGTTCGGTGACCGGCCGCGTCGCACCGGCGTCCGCCCAGCCGTCGCCGAAGAGCTTTCCGGCCCAGACGCCGCTGTCCAGGAGTGTCATCGAAGGTTCCCTCTCGTTTCCGTGGGTGGTGCGCGGGGGCGGCCAGCAGGTGCCGCGTGCCGCGCTGCGGGCGTTGTTCCCGTCAGGAGGGCGTCGTGAGCACCGTGTCCACCTGGATCAGCCGCGGTCCGTCCGGACGCTCGGCGAGCAGGGCCCGCAGTTCCTCGGCGTCCCCGGCCTGCCGGGCGGCGACTCCGTAGCCCTCCGCGATCCTGGTGAAGTCCAGGCCGGGGATGTCCAGGCCCGGCGCGTCGGGCACCCCGAGCAGGTCACCGAACCAGCGCAGCGCGCCGTACGTCCCGTTGCGCAGCAGGACGACGGTCAGCGGGACCCGGTGCTGGGCGGCCGTCCACAGCGCGGTGATGCCGTAGTTCGCCGAGCCGTCCCCGATCACGCCGACGACCGGCCGGTCCGGCTGCGCCAGGGCGACCCCGACGGCGCCGGGCAGCCCGAATCCGAGCCCGCCGGCCGCGGGGAAGTAGTAGGAGCCGGGCCGGCGCAGGTCCATCTGGCGCCACCACGCGGCGCTCGTGGAGGTCGACTCGACGACGTACGCGGTGTCCTCGGGCTGCTCGTCGCGGAGCGCGGCGAAGACCTGCTCGGGGTGCAGGCGTCCGGCCTCACCCGCGGCCGGTTCGGGCACGGGCCGGTACGGGCCGACGGGCGCGGTGGGCGCGCCGAGCCGTTCGGTCAGCAGTTCGATGACCGCGCCCGGGTCGGCGACCAGCGCCTCGCCCATCGGGGCCCGCGCCGCCGCTGCCGCGTCCTCGGTCACCTGGATCAGCCGGGTGCCCTCGGGCAGATACCGGCCGGGCAGGTACTCGTGGTAGCGGAACACCGGAGCGCCCAGCACCAGCACCAGGTCGTGGCCCTCCAGCGCCGCGCACACGGGGGCGATCCCGGCGGGCAGCACACCGCGGAACAGCGGGTGCCGGTTGGGGAAGGGCAGCCGGAACTGCGAGGGCGCCGCCCACACCGGACCGCCCAGCCGCTCGGCCAGCCGCACCGCGCCGTCGAAGAGCCCGGCCGCGTCGATGTCGCCGCCCAGCACCAGCGCGGGCCGGCGCGCCGAGGCGACCAGCTCCGCCAGCCGGCGGCCCTGTCCGGCGCTCGGCTCGGCACCGCGCTCGACCCGCCGGTCCAGCACCGCCAGGGTGTTGTCGCCGGCCTCGGCCGCCCAGTCGTCGTACGGCACCGACAGGTACGTCGGCCGCCGCTGGAGCCGCGTCTCGAAGACGGCCTGGGCGAGGGCGCGCGGCACATCCTCGGCGCACGCCGGCTCCGCCGCCCAGCCGACCAGCGGCTTCATCAGGGCCGGGGCGTCGACGTTGGCGAGGTTCGCCTCCGGGCCGACGGCCGGGCGCACCTGCTGCCCGGCGACGATCACCAGCGGGGTGCGGGCGGAGACGGCGTTGGTGAGCGCGCCCATGGCGTTCCCGGAGCCGGAGGCGGCGTGCAGGTTGACCAGCACAGGTCGGCCGGTGGCCTGCGCGTAGCCGTCCGCCATGCCGACGACGGCACCCTCGTGCAGACCGAGGACGTAGCGGAAACCGGCGGGCAGGCCGGCGAGGAACGGCAGCTCGTTGGAGCCGGGGTTGCCGAACACGGTGGTGAGGCCCTGACGCTTCAGGAACTCGTGGGAGACACGACGTACGGAGGACACCGGAAGTTCCTTTCGGAGTGACGCAACGCACGCTAGGCAACGCTCCGACATGAACACCAATAGATGTTGTGGGCCCGCGTTATAGAGTTGGTCGATATGAAGACCTTCGATCTCAACCTCGCGCGGGTCTTCGTCCTGCTGTACGAGACCGGCAGTGTCACGGCCACCGCCGAGACCCTGCACGTCACCCAGCCGACCGTCAGCTACAGCCTGGGCAAGCTGCGCCGGCACTTCGACGACGAGCTGTTCCGGCGCACCGGACGCGGGCTGAGCCCCACCGCGGGCGCCCGGCGGCTGTACGAGCCGCTGCGCCGCGCCCTCGCCGAGATCGACGGCACCGTCCGCCAGGCCGACACCTTCGAGCCGGAGGTCATGGCGGGCTGCTTCACCGTGGCCCTGTCCGACCTCGGCGAGGCCACCCTGCTGCCCCGGCTGCTGGCCGCGGCCCGTGAGCGCGCGCCCGGGGTCTCCTTCACCGTACGGGCGCTGGACGTGGACGACGCCGAGCAGCAACTGCGCCGCGGCGACCTCGACGCGTTCGTGGCCACCCCGGTGCTGACCTCCCACCGGACCGTGCGGATCCCGCTCTTCCACGAGCGCTACGTCGGCATGGTCGCCGCCGACCACCCGCGCATCCGCGGCGACGCGGTCACGCTCGCGGACCTGGCCACCGAGCACCACGCCACGGTCTTCGGTCCCAGCGGACACGTCGTGCCGCGGGCCGTGCTCGCCGCGCACGACCTCCTGGACCGGGTAGCCGTGGACGCCACCCGCTTCTCGATGCTGCCCTATCTGCTGGAGCAGACCGACCTCATCGCGATCGTCCCCGAGTACGTCGGTGAGGTCTTCACCGCCTCCCACCGGGTGCGCCTGGTCCGCCTGCCGTTCGAGACCGAGCCGACCGAGGTGGCGCTCTACGCCCGGCACGAGTCCTCGCGCACCCCCGCGCAGCGCTGGCTGGTGCGGTTCATGGCCGAGGTGCTGGGCGAGCGGGTGAGCCCGGCCCAACTCCCGCCCCACACCGTCGCCACCGACCGGCCGGCGCCCCCCGCGCCCCCGGCCGAGTAGCCGGGGGAGTAGGCCGACCGGGTGCATTCCGCCGGGCGTTGGGCCATTCCGGCGACGACGGACGGCGCTTCGCGCGCGCAAGACGCGAGGATGAGGACGAGCCCTGCGGGGCGGAACCCACGCATCCATGTCTTGAGAGAAAGCGTGTCACGGGCCGCATGACAGACGTTCAGCAGATCACACCGGAAACCACCGGTCCCCGTCGTCGCCTGCGACCCGGAGCCGTCGTGGTCAAGTGGGTCACGACGACCGATCACAAGACGATCGGATCGCTGTACCTGGTCACCTCGTTCGTGTTCTTCCTGTTCGGCGGCATCCTGGCGCTGGTGATGCGCGCGGAGCTGGCCCGGCCGGGTCTCCAGATCGTGTCCACCGAGCAGTTCAACCAGGCGTTCACCATGCATGGCACGGTCATGCTGCTGATGTTCGCGACGCCGCTGTTCGCCGGCTTCACGAACTGGATCATGCCGCTGCAGATCGGCGCGCCGGACGTGGCCTTCCCCCGGCTGAACATGCTGGCCTACTGGCTCTACCTGCTCGGCTCGCTGATCGCGGTGGGCAGCTTCCTCACCCCGAACGGCGCCGCCGACTTCGGCTGGTTCGCCTACTCCCCGCTGACCGACGCGGTGCACTCACCGGGCATCGGCGGCGACCTGTGGATCATGGGTCTGGCGCTGTCCGGCTTCGGCACCATCATGGGCTCGGTCAACTTCGTCACCACGATCGTCTGCATGCGCGCCCCGGGCCTGACCATGTTCCGCATGCCGATCTTCGTGTGGAACGTGCTGCTCACCAGTGTCCTGGTGCTGCTCGCCTTCCCCGTCCTCGCGGGCGCGCTGCTCGCCCTGGAGGCGGACCGCAAGTTCGGCGCCCATGTCTTCGACGCGGCCAACGGCGGAGCGCTGCTGTGGCAGCACCTCTTCTGGTTCTTCGGGCATCCCGAGGTGTACATCATCGCGCTGCCGTTCTTCGGCATCGTCACGGAGATCATCCCGGTCTTCTCCCGCAAACCGATCTTCGGCTACATGGGCCTGGTCGGCGCCACCATCTCCATCGCCGGGCTCTCCGTGACGGTGTGGGCGCACCATATGTTCGTCACCGGCGGAGTGCTGCTGCCGTTCTTCTCCTTCATGAGCTTCCTCATCGCCGTCCCGACCGGCGTGAAGTTCTTCAACTGGATCGGCACCATGTGGAAGGGGTCGATCTCCTTCGAGACCCCCATGCTGTGGGCGGCCGGCTTCCTGGTGACCTTCCTCTTCGGCGGTCTCACCGGTGTCCTCCTGGCCTCCCCGCCGCTGGACTTCCACGTCTCCGACAGCTATTTCGTGGTGGCCCACTTCCACTACGTCGTCTTCGGCACGGTCGTCTTCGCGATGTTCGCCGGATTCCACTTCTGGTGGCCGAAGTGGACCGGCAAGATGCTCGACGAGCGGCTGGGCAAGATGACCTTCTGGATGCTGTTCGTCGGCTTCCACACCACCTTCCTGGTGCAGCACTGGCTGGGCGCGGAGGGCATGCCCCGCCGCTACGCCGACTATCTGGCGGCCGACGGCTTCACCGGCCTGAACATGGTCTCCACCATCGGCTCCTTCCTGCTGGGCCTGTCGATGCTGCCGTTCCTCTACAACATCTGGAAGACGGCGAAGTACGGCCGCAAGGTCGAGGTCGACGACCCGTGGGGCTACGGCCGGTCGCTGGAGTGGGCGACGTCCTGCCCGCCGCCGCGGCACAATTTCGTCACCCTGCCCATGATCCGCAGCGAGTCCCCGGCGTTCGACCTGAACCACCCGGAGGTGTCGCTGGCGGACCGGCAGGAGAACCTGGGCCTGCCGGCATGACGGACGCGGCGGGACGCACGGGCGAGGAGCCGCTCGCCCCCGCCCACCTGGCCGACCAGGTGGAGGGCTATCTGCTGTGGCAGGCCAGGATCGCCGAGGCCGAGGAGCGGGCCCGCGCCTTCACCGAGCCGCTGCCGTGGCTGACCACCGCCCAGCGCGAGGAGATCGAGGCGCACTATGTCCGCGACAGCCTCACCCGGGCGCGGGCCGATCTGCAACGCGTCGCCGACCGCTGCCGGGCGCTGCGCGGCGAGTACGAGGAGCGCTACCAGCGGCTCCGCGCCCGCTGTCTGGCCTTCTCGATCGCCGGACTCACGGTGATCGCCGCGGCCGTCCTGCTGGCTGCGGCCGTCACCCAGACCTGACCCCGGCCGGCCTCGCCGCGGACCCGTCCCCGGCGCTCACAGCTGCCCGCGGACGCCGGGCTCGCGCGGCGGCCGGTCCGCCCCGTCGTCCGCCTCCTCCATGACGCGCCGCGCCTCGCCGCGCCGCCGGACGGGCAGCACCGTACGCCGGCGCAGGTCCTCCAGCAGGAAGGCGGTCCCCGCGTACAGGGCGAGCAGCACCAGCAGCAGCGCGGCGGCGGCATCGGCGAGCCGGACCGCCTCCGGCGCACCCAGCTCGTCGGCGGCCGCCAGCGCGGTGCGCACCGCCGACACGCTCAGCACCGCGCCGAGCAGCGTCTTGCCCAGGAAGCCGGTGACCGCGAGCGGCACCAGCATGAGGGCGAAGGCGCCCAGGTACATGCCGGTGGCCACGCTCCGGTCCTGGTCCGGCGCGGCGATGTGGAGCACGCCCTGCGCCGCCCACGAGGTGGCGAACAGCCCGAGCGCCGCCGCGGCCGCCGTGTCCCGGGACAGGAAGGCCATCACCGCGGCCAGGAACTCCAGCGGGAAGACGAAGACCGCGAGCAGGATGCCCGCCGGGCGCATCTGGTCGCCGCCGATCAGCCCGAGGGAGATCCCGGCGAGCAGGAACATGCCGATGCCGAAGGCGAAGAACCCCAGCGGCAGGGGATTGCCGTACGGCCGGACGGTGACGGTGGCGCCCCGCGCCCGGTCCGCTTCGGTGCGGATCACGCCCGCCGCGTACCCGTCGGCCTCCGCGGGAAACGCCGAGGTGGCGCCCGGTGTCAGAGCCGCGTCAGGGCCACGTCAGGGCGGCGTCAAGGCCGGGGCGCGGGCCGTATGAGAGGCGTCAACGGACGTTCGGACCGACCTGTACAGGGGTTTTCCTCTACTCGTCCGAAGCATCCGAACCATTCCAGGAGCTCACGATGGCCGATCTGGCCTTCGTCGTCACCACACTCGCGGTCTTCGCGCTGGTGGCCCTCGTCGCCAAGGGGGTGACGAAGCTGTGACCGCCGAGAACGTCGTCGGCCTGATCGTGGCCGTCGCCCTGCTGGGCTATCTCGTCCTCGCCCTGATCTTCCCGGAGAGGTTCTGAGCCCCGCCATGAGTTCCGTACTCGCCGGTGTGCTCCAGATGCTCGCCCTGATGGGCGCACTGGCACTGGCCTACATACCCCTCGGCTCCTACATGGCCCGGGTCTACACCACCGAGCGGCACTGGCGTGTCGAGCGGTGGATCTACCGGGGCATCGGTGCCGACCCCGGGGCGCGGATGCGCTGGCCCGCCTATCTGCGGGCGGTCCTCGCCTTCTCCGCGGCGGGTGTGCTGTTCCTGTACCTGCTCCAGCGGATCCAGGGGGTGCTGCCGCTCTCCCTCGGCTTCCGTTCCGTCGAGCCCGCGCAGGCGTTCGACACCGCGGCGTCCTTCGTCACCAACACCAACTGGCAGTCGTACGCCGGCGAGCAGACGATGGGGCACGTCGTGCAGACCGCGGGTCTGGCCGTGCAGAACTTCGTGTCGGCCGCGGTCGGCATCGCCGTCGCCATCGCCCTGGTCCGCGGCTTCTCCCGGTCCCGCACCGGCGAGCTGGGCAACTTCTGGGTGGACCTGGTGCGCGGCACCGTGCGCATCCTCGTGCCGATCGCCGCGCTCGCCGCCGTCGTGCTGGTGGCGTGCGGCGCGATCCAGAACTTCTCCGGGATCCACGAGGTCGGTCAGTTCTTCGATGGACACAGCATGGGAGGCTCGCAGCAGTGGAACGGCGGCGCGGTCGCCTCGCAGGAGGCCATCAAGGAGCTGGGCACCAACGGCGGCGGCTACTTCAACGCCAACAGCGCCCACCCCTTCGAGAACCCCACGCCGTTCACCAACCTGTTCGAGATCTTCCTGATCCTGGTCATCCCGTTCTCGCTGACCCGCACCTTCGGCCTGATGGTCGGCTCGGTGCGCCAGGGCTACGCGATCCTGGCGGCCATGGCCACCATCTGGCTCGGCTTCACGGCCCTGATGATGTGGACCGAGTTCGCCCACCACGAGGGCGCCCTGCAGCTCGCGGGCGGCGCCATGGAGGGCAAGGAGACCCGCTTCGGCGTGGGCGCCTCCTCGATCTTCGCGGTGGCCACCACCCTCACCTCGACCGGCGCGGTGGACTCCTTCCACTCCTCCTTCACCGGACTGGGCGGCGGCATCACCCTGCTCGGGATGATGCTCGGCGAGATCGCGCCCGGCGGCACCGGATCCGGCCTCTACGGCATGCTGATCATGGCCGTGATCGCGGTGTTCATCGCGGGCCTCATGGTCGGCCGCACCCCCGAGTACCTGGGCCGGAAGATCGGCGCCCGCGAGATCAAGCTCGCCGCCTGCTACATCCTGGTCACCCCGACGCTCGTCCTGGTCTTCACCGCGCTGTCCATGGCGCTGCCGACCCCGCCGCACTCGATGCTCAACCCGGGCGCGCACGGCTTCTCCGAGGTGCTGTACGCCTTCACCTCGGCGGCCAACAACAACGGCTCGGCCTTCGCCGGTCTGAACGCGAACACGGACTGGTTCAACACCACCACCGGACTGGCCATGCTGCTCGGCCGCTTCCTGCCGATGGTGTTCGTCCTGGCGCTGGCCGGCTCGCTGGCCGAGCAGCGGCCGGTACCGGTCACCGCGGGCACCCTGCGCACCGAGAAGCCGCTGTTCGCCGGGCTGCTCGTGGGCGCGATCCTCATCATCACCGGGCTGACCTACTTCCCGGCCCTGGCGCTGGGCCCGCTCGCCGAAGGGCTGGCGTGATGACCCCGCGAATCGAGAGCCGCACCGACAGCCGTACCGGTACGGACAGCCGCACCGACAGCCGTACTGGTACGGACAGCCGCACCGAACGCCGTTCCGAGAGCCAAGAGGACTCCATGTCCACCGTCACCCCCGCCCGTGCGCCGCACCCCGACCTGCCCACCGGGCACTCCCCGGACCGGGGCCGGGTCGGCGCGGGCCTCTTCGACCCGGCGCAGCTGCTCAGGTCGCTGCCGGACGCCTTCCGCAAGCTCGACCCGCGGGTGCAGGTCAAGTCGCCCGTGATGTTCGTGGTCTGGGTCGGCTCGGTGCTGACCACCGCCTTCTCCTGTGTCCACCCCGGCGACTGGTTCGGCTGGACCATCAGCGTCTGGCTCTGGCTGACCGTGGTCTTCGCCAATCTCGCCGAGGCCGTCGCCGAGGGCCGCGGCAAGGCCCAGGCCGACACCCTGCGCCGGGCCAAGTCCGACACCGTGGCCCGGCGGCTGGCCGCCGACGGCACCGAGGAGCAGGTCGCCGGGACCGCCCTCGCCATCGGCGACCGGGTGGTCTGCGAGGCCGGCGACATCATCCCCGGGGACGGCGACGTCGTCGAGGGCGTGGCGAGCGTCGACGAGTCCGCGATCACCGGTGAGTCCGCGCCCGTCATCCGGGAGTCCGGCGGTGACCGGTCCGCGGTGACCGGAGGGACCAAGGTGCTCTCCGACCGGATCGTCGTACGGATCACCACCCGGCCGGGGGAGACCTTCATCGACCGGATGATCGGCCTGGTCGAGGGCGCCGCACGGCAGCGGACGCCCAACGAGATCGCGCTGAACATCCTGCTGGCCTCGCTCACCATCGCGTTCCTGCTGGCCTGTGCCACCCTGCCGCCCTTCGCTCACTACGCGGGCACCCACCTCACGCTCGTGGTGCTGGTGGCGCTCCTGGTCTGCCTGATCCCGACCACGATCGGCGCGCTGCTGTCGGCCATCGGCATCGCGGGCATGGACCGGCTGGTGCAGCGCAATGTGCTGGCCATGTCCGGCCGGGCGGTCGAGGCCGCGGGCGACGTCTCCACGCTGCTGCTGGACAAGACCGGCACCATCACCCTGGGCAACCGGCAGGCGGCCGCGTTCGTGCCGGTGCGCGGCACCACCGAGGCCGAACTCGCCGACGCCGCCCAGCTCTCCTCGCTGGCCGACGAGACGCCCGAGGGCCGCTCCGTCGTCGTCCTGGCCAAGGAGCGGTACGGGCTCAGGGAGCGCCACCAGGGCGAACTGGCCGGCGCCGAATGGGTCGCGTTCACCGCGCAGACCCGGATGTCCGGGGTGGACGTCGACGGCCGCAGCATCCGCAAGGGCGCGGCCGGCTCGGTCGCCGCCTGGGTCACCGGGCGCGGCGGCACGGTGGCCGAGGACGCCGACACGATCGTCGCGGGCATCTCCGAGGCGGGCGGCACCCCGCTGCTGGTCGCCGTCGAGGACGGGCGCGGAGCCCGGGTGCTGGGCGTCGTCCACCTCAAGGACGTCGTCAAGGACGGCATGCGGGAACGATTCTCCGAGCTGCGCCGCATGGGCATCAGGACCGTCATGATCACCGGCGACAACCCGCTGACCGCCAAGGCGATCGCCGAGGAGGCGGGCGTCGACGACTTCCTCGCCGAGGCCACCCCCGAGGACAAGATGGCCCTCATCAAGCGGGAGCAGGCGGGCGGCAAGCTGGTCGCGATGACCGGCGACGGCACCAACGACGCACCGGCCCTCGCCCAGGCGGACGTCGGCGTGGCGATGAACACCGGCACGTCGGCCGCCAAGGAGGCCGGCAACATGGTCGACCTCGACTCCAACCCGACCAAGCTCATCGAGATCGTGGAGATCGGCAAGCAGCTGCTGATCACCCGGGGCGCGCTCACCACCTTCTCCATCGCCAACGACGTGGCGAAGTACTTCGCGATCATCCCGGCGCTGTTCGCCGCGGTCTACCCGGGCCTGGACAAGCTCAACGTCATGCAGCTGTCCTCGCCCAGCTCGGCGATCCTGTCCGCCGTCGTCTTCAACGCGCTGATCATCGTCGCGCTGGTGCCGCTCGCCCTCAAGGGCGTGCGCTACCGGCCGATGAGCGCCGACCGGATGCTCCGCCGCAACCTCGGCCTCTACGGCATCGGCGGGCTGATCGCCCCCTTCGCCGGCATCAAGCTGATCGACCTGCTCCTGTCCCTCATTCCCGGAATCGGCTGACGGCCATGAACAACACCCTCCCGAACACCGCCCGGCTGCTGGGCGCGGGCCTGCGCGCGCTGCTCGTGCTGACACTGGTCACCGGCGTCCTCTATCCGCTCCTGGTCACCGGCATCGCCCAGGGGCTGTTCCCGGGCAAGGCCAACGGCTCCGAGGTCAGCTCGGGCGGCAGGGTCGTCGGCTCCGCCCTCATCGGCCAGTCCTACGACCTCCCGCTCAAGAAGGGGCAGCGGACACCGGCCGCCGACCTGAAGTGGTTCCAGGGCCGGCCCGCCAACGGGCTGGCCACCAACACCCTGAACACCCGCTACAAGCTGCTGGTGTCCGGCGCCACCAACCTCGCCGCCGACAACAAGACCCTCGTCGACCAGGTACGGGAGGCCCAGGCGGCCGTCGTCAAGGACAACTCGGTGCCCGGCCATCCCGTCTCGCCCGCCGACGTCCCGGCCGACGCGGTCACCTCCTCCGGCTCCGGTCTCGACCCCGACATCTCCCCGCAGTACGCGCGGATCCAGGTGTACCGGGTCGCCGAGCGCAACGGCCTGCCGCCCGCCCGGGTGCAGCGGCTGGTCGCCGACCACACCGAGGGCCGCACCCTGGGCTTCATGGGCGAACCCCGGGTGAACGTCCTCGAACTCAACATCGCCCTGTCCCGGCTGGTGGCACGGCGCTGAACGACCGGCGGGGGCCGGGTGCGCCGCCCCCGCCCCTCCCGCACCCGGGTCCCGCTCCTCGGACTCGGGTGCGTCGGCCGGTCGCGAGCGGGGGAAGATGGAGATCGCGAGTGGACACAGGGCCGTCGACCACCGGAACACCTGGAACCCCAGGCACCGGACACCGAGGACGAGGAGTGGCAGTCATGCAGCAGGAACGAGCGGGCGCACCGGGCGGGCCGGCCGGACCGGACGACCTGATCGACGTGGCCCGCCTGGTGACCGCGTACTACGCGCTGCACCCGGACCCGGCCGAACCGGGCCAGCGGGTGGCGTTCGGCACCTCGGGACACCGCGGCTCCTCCCTCGCGGCGGCCTTCAACGAGGACCACATCGCCGCGACCAGCCAGGCGATCTGCGAGTACCGCGCGGCCCAGGGCACCGACGGCCCGCTCTTCCTCGGCGCCGACACCCACGCCCTGTCCGAGCCCGCCCGGGTCACCGCCCTCGAGGTGTTCGCGGCAGGCGGCGTCACCGTGCTCATCGACGCGGCCGACGGCTACACCCCCACCCCGGCCGTCTCGCACGCCATCCTCACCCACAACCGCGGGCGCTCCTCGGGCCTCGCGGACGGCGTCGTCGTCACCCCCTCGCACAACCCGCCCGCCGACGGCGGCTTCAAGTACAACCCGCCCAGCGGCGGCCCGGCCGGCTCCGAGGCCACCTCCTGGATCCAGGACCGCGCCAACGAGATCATCGCGGGCGGCCTGAAGGACGTACGGCGGATCCCGTACACCCGGGCGCTCGCCGCGGAGACCACCGGCCGCCACGACTTCCTCGGCGCCTATGTCTCGGACCTGCCGAGCGTGCTGGACCTGGACGCGATCCGCGGCGCGGGGGTACGGATCGGCGCCGACCCGCTGGGCGGCGCCTCGGTGGCGTACTGGGGACGGATCGCCGAGCAGCACCGGCTCGACCTGACCGTGGTCAATCCGCTCACCGACCCCACCTGGCGCTTCATGACGCTGGACTGGGACGGCAGGATCCGCATGGACTGCTCCTCGCCGTACGCCATGGCCTCGCTCATCGAGCGGCGCGACCGGTTCCAGATCGCCACCGGCAACGACGCCGACGCCGACCGGCACGGCATCGTCACCCCGGACGCCGGTCTGATGAACCCCAACCACTACCTGGCCACGGCCATCTCCTACCTGTACGCCCACCGCACCGAGTGGCCGTCGGGGGCGGGCGTGGGCAAGACGCTGGTGTCCTCCGGCATGATCGACCGGGTCGCCGCCGATCTGGGCCGGCCCCTGGTGGAGGTGCCCGTCGGCTTCAAGTGGTTCGTGGACGGACTGGCCGGCGGCTCGCTCGGCTTCGGCGGCGAGGAGTCGGCCGGGGCGTCGTTCCTGCGCCGCGACGGCTCGGTGTGGACCACCGACAAGGACGGCATCATCCTGGCCCTGCTCGCCTCCGAGATCACCGCCGTCACCGGCAGGACGCCCTCCCAGCACTACACCGCCCTCACCGAGCGCTTCGGCGAGCCCGCCTACGCCCGGATCGACGCGCCGGCGAGCCGCGAGGAGAAGGCGCGCCTGGCCAAGCTGTCCCCGGCCCAGGTCACCGCCGACACCCTCGCGGGCGAGCCGGTCACCGCCGTGCTCACCGAGGCGCCCGGCAACGGCGCCGCCATCGGCGGCATCAAGGTGGCCACCGAGAACGCCTGGTTCGCGGCCCGCCCGTCCGGCACCGAGGACGTGTACAAGATCTACGCGGAGTCCTTCCGGGGCGCCGACCACCTCGGCCGGGTCCAGGACGAGGCCAAGCAGGTCGTCCTGGCGGCGCTCGGCGGCTGAACCGCGCGCCGCGTCCCCGGCCGGCGCCCCGCGGGTGCGGGCGCCGGCCGGGAGCGGGCCACGCCCGTCCGTGATCATCTACAGTGCTGTAGAAGATCATCACGGGTCCCGCAGGCGACCCCTGCGTGAAGGAGCGACGGCGCCAGATGCCGCAGCAGCACCCCCGGGAGACCGCCACCGCGCCGGACACCGCCCGCACCCGGCTGGCACACCGCTGCCGCGGCCTCACCGAGGCCCGGTGGTTCGCCCTCGCCGTCTTCGCCGTCATCCTCCTCAACGCCGCCCTGCTGGGCGTCGAGACCTACCCCGGACTCGCCGCACGGTGGCACCACGGGTTACGCCTGGCCGAACACGCCTGCCTGGCGGTGTTCACCGCGGAGATCCTGCTGCGCCTGGCCGCCCACGCCGACCGGCCGCGGGACTTCCTCAAGGACCCGTGGAACCTCTTCGACCTCGCCGTGGTGCTCTGCGCCTTCCTGCCCCTGGTCCGCGAGAACGCCACCGTGCTGCGGCTGCTGCGCCTGGCCCGCGTGCTGCGCACCGCCCGCTTCCTGCCCCAACTGCGCGTCGTGCTGGTCGCGGTGGCCCGCAGCCTGCCCGGCACCCTCAGCTTCCTGCTCGTCGGGACCCTCCTGCTGTACGTCTACGCCATGGTCGGCTGGGTCCTCTTCGGCCACGCCGACCCGCAGCACTACGGCTCCCTCGGCCGCGCCGCCCTCACCCTCTTCCTGCTGATGACCCTGGACGGCATCGGCGACGCGGTGCACGCCGGCCTGGAGGTGTCGCGCTGGAGCCTGCTCTACTACGCCTCCTATGTGCTGCTCGCCTCCTTCGTCCTGGTCAACGTCCTCATCGGCGTGGTCCTGACCTCCCTGGACGAGGCCCGGGAGATGGAACGGGACGACCCGCCCGCGCCCCCGCGTGTCCCCGCACCCGCCGAGGACCGGCACGACCTGCTGGAACGGATCGGTGCGGCCCGGCGGGCCCTGGACGACCTGGAGCGCGGTCTCGCCGCCGCCCCGCCGACTCCCGCCGCTCGACCGGATCTTGACCGTTCGTTTTCTTGAACGGTTCGTCTTTGCGGCGGTAGGTTCTGCGCCATGACGGCAGCCCGGCCCCCGACCACCGCCGAAGAGCTGCGCGGTGCCGGCCTGCGTGTGACGGCCGCCCGCGTCGCCCTCCTGGAGACCGTGCGCGCCGGTGACCACCTCGCGGCGGAGGCCGTCGCCGCCGGGGTGCGCGCCCGCGTCGGCCACATCTCCCTCCAGGCCGTGTACGAGGCGCTGCACGCCCTCACCGAGGCCGGACTCGTACGCCGTATCGCCCCCGCCGGAGGCCCGGCCCGCTACGAGGGCCGCGTCGGGGACAACCACCACCACGCCGTGTGCCGCTCGTGCGGTGCCGTCGCCGACGTGGACTGCGCGACGGGGCGCGCGCCCTGCCTCACCGCGTCCGCGGGCCACGGCTTCACCGTCGACGAGGCCGAGGTCGTCTACTGGGGCCGCTGCCCGGCCTGTTCCGGCGCGCCCCGCACCTGAGCACCGTGATCCGCCAGCCCGGAAGGATTCCCATGTCCGAGAACCACGAGGCCATCGTCACCGATCCGAAGACTCAGGACACCGGTGACGGCTGCCCGGTCGCGCACGGGCGCGCCCCGCACCCCACGCAGGGCGGCGGAAACCGCCAGTGGTGGCCGGAGCGGCTCAACCTGAAGATCCTCGCCAAGAACCCCGCCGTGGCCAACCCGCTCGGCGCGGACTTCGACTACGCCGAGGCGTTCGGCAGCCTCGACCTGGCGGCCGTCAAACGCGACCTCGCCGAGGTGCTCACCACCTCCCAGGACTGGTGGCCCGCCGACTTCGGGCACTACGGCCCGCTGATCATCCGCATGGCCTGGCACAGCGCGGGCACCTACCGCATCAGCGACGGCCGCGGCGGCGCGGGCGCCGGGCAGCAGCGCTTCGCCCCGCTCAACAGCTGGCCGGACAACGCCAACCTCGACAAGGCCCGCCGCCTGCTGTGGCCGGTCAAGAAGAAGTACGGCCGCAACCTCTCCTGGGCCGACCTGCTGATCCTCGCGGGGAACGTCGCCCTGGAGACCATGGGCTTCGAGACGTTCGGCTACGCGGGCGGCCGCGCGGACGTCTGGGAGGCCGAGGAGGACGTCTACTGGGGCCCCGAGACCACCTGGCTCGGCGACCGGCGCTACACCGGCGACCGCGAGCTGGAGAACCCGCTCGGCGCCGTGCAGATGGGACTCATCTACGTCAACCCCGAGGGCCCGAACGGCAATCCGGACCCGATCGCCGCGGCCCGCGACATCCGCGAGACCTTCCGCCGGATGGCGATGAACGACGAGGAGACCGTCGCCCTCATCGCGGGCGGCCACACCTTCGGCAAGACGCACGGCGCGGGACCGGCCCACCACGTCGGACCCGACCCGGAGGCCGCCGGCCTGGAGGACCAGGGCCTCGGCTGGAAGAACACCTTCGGCACCGGCAAGGGCGGCGACGCCATCACCAGCGGACTGGAGGTGACCTGGACGGCCACCCCGACGACCTGGGACAACAGCTTCTTCGAGACCCTGTTCGGCTACGAGTGGGAGCTGTTCGAGTCCCCCGCGGGCGCCCAGCAGTGGCGGCCGAAGGACGGCGCGGGCGCCGGTACGGTCCCCGACGCGCACGACCCCTCCAGGCGGCACGCCCCCACGATGCTGACCACCGACCTCTCGCTGCGCTTCGACCCGGTCTACGAGCCGATCTCGCGGCGCTTCCTGGAGCACCCCGACGAGTTCGCCGACGCCTTCGCGCGGGCCTGGTTCAAGCTGACCCACCGCGACATGGGTCCGGTCTCCCGCTACCTCGGCCCCGAGGTCCCCACCGAGGTCCTGCTCTGGCAGGACCCGCTGCCCGAGCGGACGTACGCGCTCCTGGACGCCGAGGACGTCGCCGCCCTCAAGGCGAAGATCACCGAAGCCGGCCTGCCGGTGTCCGAACTGGTCTTCACCGCCTGGGCGTCGGCCTCGTCCTTCCGCGGCAGCGACAAGCGCGGCGGCGCCGACGGCGCCCGCATCCGGCTGGAACCGCAGCGCGGCTGGGAGGCCAACGACCCCGACCGGGTGGCGGCCGTGCTGCGCGTCCTGGAGGGCGTCCAGGAGTCCTTCAACGCCGGGCGGAGCGACGGCAAGGGCGTCTCGCTGGCCGATCTGGTCGTCCTGGCCGGCGGAGTGGGCGTCGAACGGGCCGCAGCGCAGGCCGGGTTCGAGATCGAGGTCCCCTTCACCCCCGGCCGGGTGGACGCCGCGCAGGAGCAGACGGACGTCGAGTCGTTCGCCGCGCTGGAACCGGCCGCCGACGGCTTCCGCAACTACCTGGGCAAGGGCAACCGGCTGCCCGCCGAGTACCTGCTGATCGACCGGGCCAACCTGCTGACGCTCAGCGCGCCCGAGATGACCGTCCTGGTCGGCGGGCTGCGTGTGCTGGGCGCCAACCACCAGCAGTCGCCGCTCGGCGTCCTCACCGCCACGCCCGGCGTCCTCACCAACGACTTCTTCGTCAACCTGCTCGACCTCGGCACGCAGTGGCGGGCGGTCTCCGCCGACGCGAGCGCCTTCGAGGGCTACGACCCGGCCACCGGCGAGGTCAGGTGGACCGGCAGCCGTGCCGACCTGGTCTTCGGCTCCAACTCCGAGCTGCGCGCGCTGGCCGAGGTGTACGCGAGCGACGACGCGAAGGAGAAGTTCGTGGCCGACTTCGTCGCGGCCTGGACCAAGGTCATGAACCTGGACCGGTTCGACCTGTCCTGACCGCCCGTGCCTCCGGGCCGGCCCGCCGCGGCCGGCCCGGACGTGCGCTCACGCCCTGGCCGGGCGGCGGCGCCCGCCTCCTTCACCAGAGGCGCGGCGGGCGCCGGGCGCCAGGTGCGCGGCCCTCAGTCCCGCGGTCCGTCGAGGACCTTCCGGGCGACCCGCGCCGCCGCCTCGCTCTCGGCCGCGGCGGGCGACAGCTCGCTCAGGGTGTCGAGGTCGGTGTCCTCGCGCAGCTCGTCCTCCCAGGTGGCGGCGAGCCGGTCCCGCTCCTCCCGGGGCAGTTCCCGCACCTGCTCCCGGTGGCGCGGGTCGAGGGCGGTCAGGAACCGTTCGACGGTGTCGATGGCCATCTGCTCCTCCTCGGGGCACGGCCCCACCGGTCAGCGGCGGGCGAGCCGCCGCTCTCCGCCGACGCCGGGGCGGTAGGGCAGGTCGTAGTGCTGGAAGATCGCGGCCTCCTGCTCGGCGGGCAGCACGTCGTCCGTGCCGATGGAGGGGGCCTTCTTGACCAGCCCCTTGGGCTGGGCCACCTTCAGGTAGTCGGGCCCCACGACCGCGTCGTCGACCGGGACGAAGAACAGGCGCTGCCGGGTGGGCAGCCCCGCGCGGACGGTCACCATGGCCGGCTCGTCGGTGCCGGTGTCCACATAGACCGCTTCCAGCGCGCCGATCTTGTGACCCTCCTGGTCGACCACGTCGTGGTTGCGCCATTCGCGGAGGTCCGCTGAACGAATCATGTCTGCTCCCTGCCGTCGTACCGATGAGTGACCCGGCGCTCCGGGCCATAAACGCCCTGGGCTCTAAACACGACTGGCGCGAACAGGGCACGCGTAAACACGGCGGCGCCCGCCCGGCCCCCGGGAGGCCGGGGACCGGGCGGGCGCGGGGCGGGGCGATCAGCCGATCAGCCACCGCTGGAGCGGTGAGTCCGCCGCGGGGCGCTGCGTCACCGCGGCGCCGTCGGCCGTCGAACCGGCGGTCAGCAGCAGCCCGCTGCGCACCGAGGCCACGGTGGAGGTGCCGTCCGCCGCGGCACCGACCCTCCAGCGCTGGTTGGTGCCGCCGGTGCAGGTCCACTGGATCACCCGGGCGCCGGAGGCGGTGGAACCGCTCTCCACGTCGGCGCACAGCCCCGAGGCGAGGTTGACCAGCTCGTAGGAGCCGTCGTCCTGCCGGGTGAACCGCCACTTCTGGTGGTCGCCGCCGTTCGGCGTCCAGATGCCGAGCGCCGTGCCCGCGGTGGTGCTGCGGCCGGGGCTCTCCAGCACCTTCTGGCCGGTGGTGAGGGTGTGTGTGCCCTCCAGCGGCGCCTGGGCCGCCCCGGTCGGCGTGAGCGTCAGCGTCTGCTCGGCCCCGGTGCGCGTGCCGCCGACCCCGCCGCCGGCGTTCCAGAAGCGGGCCGGGGTGGTCTCGGCGGGCCGCGCCGACTCGCCCGACAGACCGACCACCAGACCGCTGTAGCGGTTGACCAGCCGGTACGTGCCGTTCGCCCGGCCGTCCGCCGCGGTGCCGGGCACGACCCACCACTGCTGTCCCACGGTGGCGCCGCCCGGTCCCGCCGGGGTGACGGTGGGCCGGGTGCCCCAGGCGCGCTGCGCGGTGGCGGAGGAGTCCACGCCCAGCAGGCCGCCGGTGGACGCGTTGGCGACGCGGTACGAGCCGTCGCCGTTGCCGGTGAAGATCCACGGCTGGAGGGCGGAACCGTTCGCGCTCGCCTCGGAGGTGGCCGCGGAGCCCCCGGTGACCTGCGCGAGGACCCGGCCGCCGCCGCTGGAGACACGGTAGGCGCGGCTCGTGTCCAGGGGAGCGGTCGGCGCCGAGGAGCCGATGGTGACGTTCACGTACTCGCCGGACGAGCCGCCCGAGCAGCCGAAGGAGCAGTAGGAGCGGAACGACTTGCCGACCACCGCCGAACTGGTCCGGTTCGCCGGGTCCAGGAACCAGCGGTACCAGGAGGCGGTGGTGTGCCCGCCGGTGTCACCGATCAGCCGCCACTTCTGCGAGGCCAGGTCGTCGGTGGCGTAGAACTGCTGCGGCGCGCCGCCGCTCTGGTCGACCGCCTGGGGCTCTCCTATGTACAGGCCCAGATAGGCGTTGTAGGTGATGTCCATGACGAACAGCGGCGAGGTCGGGGGAGTGGTGCCCGCCGCCACCTGCTGGGCGACCGTGCCGGCGCGCGTCGGGTCGTACTCCTTGTCCGCCGGGGTGTAGCCCGTGGGGTGCGCGGAGTCGACCGGCACCATGTTGCTCTCCCGGCCGCCCGTGCCGGGCTGGGACCAGGCGCCGTCGTACCACTTCTGCCACGAGCCCGGCGCCATCTTGGAGGCGATCGGCGCGCGGGCGACATGCGCGTGGAACGCCTTCCAGCTGCCGCCCTTGTCCACGATCCGCGAGCCGTAGAAGACGTAGAAGTAGCCGGAGGCGGTGTCCGCGAACAGGCGCGGGTCGCCGTCGCCGTAGTCGAAGGTCTGCTGCGGGAAGGCCGCCGTGTCACCGCGCTTCGTGCTGTACGGCGAGGTGATCACATGGTCCTCGACGGTCCAGGTCCGCCCCTGGTCCTTGGAGACGGCGTAGTCGATCGCGTCGTAGTGCAGGCCGTCGCCGAAGGGCTGCGGGGTGAACTCGTTGTGGACCAGCCCGTACCAGTCGCCGGTGTCCGGGTCGACCCACACGCCCGCCAGATCGCAGTAGTTCTTCTGCGCGTAGCTCGAACCGGTGGGCGCGTAGCTCGACTCCCGGCCGGTGGGCTGTTGTTGCAGCGCCAGGTGGTGTCGTTGTTGCGGTCACGGGACTCGGCCGGGTCCACCGCGTCGCTCAGGGCGCCGTCGCGGGTGGCGCTGTCCAGGTCCTTGCCGGTGAAGAAGGTCCACGCGCGGCCGTCGTTCGCGCCGTACAGGGAGTGGGCCTGCTGGAAGTGGAACGTGCCGTCCTTGTCGAGGTACGGGGCGGCCGGGGTGTCGTCCGGGTGGGTCCAGGAGCCCTTCGCGCCGACGGTGACGGTGTAGGAGGGGGCGGCGGCCGCCGGTGCCTCGGGGGCGGCGAGGGCCTCGCCGCCGGTGACGGCCGTCGCCGCGGCGAGGACCGCGGCGAGCAGCGCTCCGGCCAGTCTCTTGCGGTGAGTGGACACAGGTTCTCCTTCTCGGGAGGGGGCCGGCGCGGGGTGCGCCGGCCCCTGGGTGTGGTTCCTGTGCGGTGCGGCGGACCGGTGTCGGTGCCGGTCCGGTCGGTGGCCCCCCTCGGCGGTGCGCGGTCAGTCGAAGGTCTCGACGTACTCCTCGGCCGGTCCGAGCTCAGGTCCGTCCAGCAGGGCGAGACGGTCGCCGAAGCGCTCCAGCTCCAGGACGGTGAGGGTGTTCTCCCCGGCCCTCAGCAGCGGAGCGGGCAGATAGAGCGTGGTCTGCGGGCCGGCCTCCCAGTAGCGGCCCAGCAGGGTGTCGCCGACCCAGACGAAGCCCTTGCAGAAGCCCGGCAGGGCCAGGAAGGTGTCGGCCGGCTCGGTCACGGTGAGCCGGGCGGTGGCGAATCCGGCCCGGTCCTCGCCGGACGCCGCCGCGAGCGCCCGGCCGGTCTCCGGCCGCCCCCACTCGTCCAGCGGCAGCCGGCGCATGGTCCAGCCGTGGACCAGCCGCCGCTCCACCCGGACCCCGCCCAGGATGCCCTTGCCCTGGCCGAGCAGGGGCCCGTAATTGATCCGGCCCTGGTTCTCCACCAGCAGTTCGAGACGCACCCGGGCCCCGGCACCCGGCACCGTGAAGGAGGCCGTCTCGCGGTCCAGCACGGCCACGGGGGCGCCGTCGACGAACACCTGGGCGCGGTCGTGCAGCCCGGTGACGGTCAGCTCCTGGGGCCCCGGCGGCAGCAGCGGCTCGGCCGAGTACAGCACCAGACCGGACGCCTGGCCCAGCTCCTCGAAGCTCAGCGGCAGCGGGGCGCGCACCGGCTCGGCCACCGCCCGCAGCGCGCTCAGCAGACCGGGGTGCCGGGTGACCTCCAGGGTGCGCGGCGTGAGCAGCGGGGCGTCGGCGGGCGGCTCGGGAAGCTCCCGGGCCGCACCGGCGCCGGGCGCGGCCAGCTTCTCGCGCAGGGCGTGGAACTTCGGGGTGAGCGCGCCGTGTTCGGCGATGGGCGCGTCCGAGTCGTAGCTCGTGACCGTCGGCTGGAGGCGCTGGCCGTCGTGGTTGGCACCGGCCCAGAGCCCGAAGTTGGTGCCGCCGTGCGCCATGTACAGGCTCACCGAACCGCCCGCGTCGAGGATGCGGCCCACGTCCTCGGCCGCGCTGACGGCGGACCGCACATGGTGCTTCTCGCCCCAGTGGTCGAACCAGCCGTTCCAGAACTCGGCGCAGACGAACGGCTCGCCGGCGCGCCGCGAGCGCAGCAGGGCCGCCGCCTCGTCCGGACGCGAACCGAACGTCGCCGCCGCCAGCTCGCCGGGCACGCTGCCACCGTCCTGCATCAGCGCCGTCGGCCCGTCCGCCGTGTACAGCAGCTCGGTGATCCCGCGCGCCACCAGGGCGTCGCGCACCCAGCGCAGATAGTCCTGGTCGTCGCCGTGACTGCCGTACTCGTTCTCGATCTGCACCGCGACGACCGGTCCGCCGCGGCCCGCCTGGAGTGCGGCGACGCGCGGGATCAGCTCGTCGAACCAGCGGGCGACGGCGTCCAGGAAGGGCCCGTGGCAGGTGCGCAGCAGCATGCCCGGGGTACCGGTCAGCCAGGCCGGGAGACCGCCGTTGTCCCATTCGGCGCAGATGTACGGACCCGGGCGCACGATGACGTCGAGTCCCGCCTCCTGCGCCAGGGCCGCGAAGCGCGGCAGGTCCCGCCAGCCGTCGAACCCGGCCTTGCCCGGCACGCGTTCGTGGAAGTTCCACGGGACGTAGGTGTCCACGGTGTTGAGGCCGAGCGCGGCGAGCCGGTGCAGCCGGTCGGCCCACTGGGCGGGGTGGACGCGGAAGTAGTGCAGCGAGCCGGCCAGGACGCGGTGCGGGCGGCCCGCCCGCAGCAGCGTGCCGTCCGCGTGGGTGAGCAGGGGCGGGGCCGCCTCCGGTGCGGCGGCGGTGTGCGCGGACTGCGGTGCTGAGGTGGTCACTTGACGGCTCCGGCGGTCATGCCCGCGCGCCAGAACCGCTGGAGCGCGAGGAAGGCGATCAGAAGCGGGACGACGGACACCAGCGAGCCGATGACGACCAGCGGGGGCGGCACCGCGACATGGCTGGCGTTCCAGCCGACCAGGCCGACCGTGACCGGTTGCAGCCGGTCGTCGCCGAGCACCATCGCGGGCAGCAGGTAGTTGTTCCAGATCTCCACGAACTGGAACAGGAAGATCGTCACCAGCGCGGGCAGCATCATCCGCACCCCGATGGTACGGAAGATGCGGAACTCGCCCGCGCCGTCCAGCCGTCCGGCCTCCAGCACCTCGTCGGGCACCGTCTGCGCGGCGAACACCCGGGAGAGGTAGACGCCGAACGGGCTGACCACGCTGGGCAGCAGCACGGCCAGCGGGTTGTCGATCAGATGCACCCCGGAGAACATCAGGTACAGCGGCAGCGTGAACAGCACCTTGGGCACCAGTACGGCCGCCAGGACCGCGCCGAACACCGCGCCGCGCCCGGGGAAGTCGTACTTGGCGAGCGCGTACCCGGCCAGCGCCGAGAAGGCGGTGCCGAGCAGGGCGCCGACCCCGCAGTACAGCACGCTGTTGAGCATCCAGCGCCAGAAGATGCCGCCGTCCTGGGAGCTGAGCCGGGAGATGTTGCCGAACAGCCCGAAGCCGTCGAACCACAGGCCGTTGCCGGAGAACTGCTCGCCGAACGGCTTGGTCGCCGAGACCAGCAGCCACCACAGCGGGAAGAGGAAGTAGAAGGCCGACAGGCCCAGCAGCGCCATGACGGTGACGCGGCTCGCCGGGCGGCTCTCCCGGCGCGAGCGGACCAGGGCGGGCCGTGTGCTCAGCGCGCTCATGCCTGCTCCTCCCCGCGGTGGGTCAGCTTGAAGAACACGAAGGACACGACACCCACCAGGAGGGCCAGGAGGACGGACTGCGCGGCGGCGTACGGGTAGTTGCCCGCCGCGACCGCGTTCTGCGCGGACATGATCGGGGTGAACGCCGAGGAGATCGAGCCGTCGGAGACGGGCTGGAGCACGGTCGGCTCGTTGTAGAGCTGCGCCGAGCCGATGATGGAGAACACGGCGGTGAGGACCAGCGCGCCGCGCACCGCCGGGATCTTGATGCTCCAGGCGATCCGCAGGGCCGAGGCGCCGTCCATCCGGGCGGCCTCCAGCACCTCCGCGGGGATCGACTGGAGCGCCGCGTAGATGATGATCATGTTGTACCCGGCCCAGCTCCAGGTGACGATGTTCGCCACCGACCACAGCACCACCTCGCTGTGGAAGAACGGGATCGAGAAGCCGACCGGGTGCAGCAGCCGGTTGATCGGGCTGGACTGCGAGGAGTACATGAACGACCAGACCAGCGCGGCGCTCACGCCGGGGATGGCGTACGGCAGGAAGCTGGAGAGCCGGAAGAAGCCCTTGCCGCGCGCGGAGCGGGAGTCGATCAGCAGGGCGAGGGCCAGAGCCGTGCCGAGCATCACCGGGACCTGGACCAGGCCGAACAGCGCGACCCGGCCGAGCGAGGACAGGAAGGCGCCGTCGCCGAACGCCCTGCTGTAGTTGCCCAGCGGGTCGAAGACCTTGGTCGGGGCGGTCAGGCCGAGGCCGGAGCGGTGCACGGTGAACAGGCTGCTGACCGCCGCGTAGACGATCGGCGCGACGTACATCGCGGCGAACAGGACCAGGAAGGGGGCGCAGAAGAGCAGGGGCCGCAGGCGGCGTGAGCGGGCCGGACGCGCGGGCGCGGCGGCGGGCGCCGGCCGGGCGGCGCCGGCGGTGCGCCGGCCGCCGCTCACGGCCGGCGCCGCGGGAGCCCCGTCGATCACGGACTCGTTCACTCGGCGACCTTCAGGCCCTGCTTCTTCATCTCCGACACGGTCTTGTCCTGCGCGCCGCTGAGCGCGCCGGCGATCGTGCCCTTGCCCGCCCACGCCTTGCCGAGGCCGTCGTCGAGGTCGGCGGCGGTCTTGGTCATCAGCGGGCCCCAGGTCCAGCTGGAGTTGACCTGCGGCGCGGCGGCGGCGAACACGTCGTAGATCTTCTGGCCGCCGAAGTACGGGTCGCCGCCCTTCAGCTGGGGCAGGTCGAGCAGCTTCTTGGCGGCCGGGTAGAGCGCGGCCTTCTCGACCAGGCCGCCGAAGGCGTCGCGGTCGGTGCCGAGCCAGTGCGCGAACTCCCAGGCGCCCTCGGGGTTGTCGCAGCCCTTGAGGACGGCGGTCGCGGAGCCGCCCGCGTTGCCCACCTGGCCGGCGCCCTTGCTCCACTGCGGCAGCGGTGCCACCGCCCACTGGCCCGAGCCGCTCTTCGCGCCGCCCTTGATGACACCGGCCTGCCAGACGGCGCCGACGACGGTGGCGATGTCACCGTTGCCGATGCCCGTGTACCAGGCCTGGTCGTACATCGGGGCGCCGCTGATCAGCTTGTCGTCGGCGAGGCCCTGCCAGTAGTCGGCGACCCGCTTGTTGGCCGCGGACGCCATGGTCACCTGCCAGGCGTCGCCCTGGACGCCGAACCATCCGGCGCCGGTCTGCCAGGCGAGGCCCGCGTAGTCGTAGTCCAGGTAGGGCGAGGAGATGTAGCGGTGCGGGTTCGAGGCGTGGATCCTCTTGGCGTCCTCGCGGTACTCGTCCCAGGTGACGGGCGGCTTCAGACCGAGCGAGTCGAAGACCTTCTTGTTGTAGAAGAGCGCCATGGGGCCGGTGTCCACGGGCGCGCCGTAGACGGCGCCGCCGAGGGAGACCGACTGCCAGGCCGCGCTCTGGTAGTCGCCCTGGTCGGCGGAGGCGTACTTGGTCACGTCCTTCAGGGCGCCCTGGGCGGCGAAGCTGGGCAGCGTCTCGTAGCCGACCTGGGCCAGACAGGGCGCGTTGCCCGCCTTCACCGCGTTGAGCATCTTCTGGTAGCCGCCCTTGGCGCCCGGCTGCACGGCCTGGTAGGTGACCTTGAGGTCCGGGTGGCTCTTGTTGAAGGCGGCGACGGCGTCCTCGTATCCGGGCGCCCAACCCCAGAATGTGATCGATCCCTTGCCGGAGGCGGAGGACGAGCCGCCGTCGGATCCGCCGCATCCCGTGGCGGTGAGGGCGAGGCCCAACGCTCCCGCTATCCCGGCAATTCGGGCAATGGATCGCTTCACGGCTCCTCCTGAAGGGCTTGGGTGGTGCGGAGGAGGTGCCTCCGCGAGGCCAGGCGCACGGCACGGGGCAGAGGTCCCGGCCGTGGGCCGGCGCGCTGAATGCCGAAACTATGGCAGAGAATGTTATCGATGCCAATAGTGGGGTCCAGGGAAAGCCCCGACCCGGTGAAAGAGCTGATGAACGGCCGTGTGGGCGATATCATCGACGTCCGGTACGAGGAAGGAACCCATGGCGAAGCTCAAGGACGGCGGGGGACGGCCGCCGGGGATGGCGGACGTGGCCCGGGTGGCGGGGGTGTCGGCGCAGACCGTCTCCCGGGTGCTGTCGGGCCACCCCAATGTGCAGGAGAAGACGCGCGCCAAGGTCCTGACCGCGGTGGAGCAGCTCGGCTACCGCCGCAACAACGCGGCCCGCATGCTCTCCTCGGGCCGCAGCCGCACCATCGGCGTGGTGACGCTCCAGACGAACTTCTACTCGCGGGCCGCCGTCACCTCGGGCATCGAGCACGCCGCTCAGGCCGCCGGGTACGCGGTCAGCACCGCGACCACCACCTCGCTGGACACCTCCGCCATCGAGTCCGCCCTGTCCCGCCTGGCCGACCAGGACGTGGAGGGCGTCATCCTGTCGGTGCCGCTGATCCACGGCAGCCCGCGCATCGAGCAGCTCACCCGGGCCACGCCCACCATCACCATCGACGGCTCGCGCACCGACGCCACCGAGGTCGTCGCCATCGACCAGGGCCTGGCCGCCCGGCTGGCCACCCGGCATCTGCTCGACCTCGGCCACGACACGGTCTGGCACATCGCGGGCCCCGAGGAGTGGCTGGAGGCCGCGGCGCGGCGCGACGGCTGGCGCAGCACCCTCCAGGAGGCGGGCCGGCCGGTGCCGCCGCCGCTGGAGGGCGACTGGTCCCCGGCCTCCGGCTACCGCAACGGGCTGATCCTGGGCCGGATCCCGGACGCCACGGCGGTGTTCGTCGCCAGCGACGAGATGGCCTTCGGCGCCATCCGGGCCCTGCACGAGCTGGGGCGCCGGGTGCCCGAGGACATCTCCGTGGTCGGGGTCGACGACATCGAGCTGGCCGAGTACTGCTCGCCGTCCCTGACCACCGTCGCCCAGCCGTTCAGCCAGATGGGCACGCTCGCCGTGGCGCATCTGCTGCGGCTGATCGCCGACCCGGGCGCGGTGCCCGAACCGGCTTCGGTGGACCCGCAGTTGATCGTCCGGGCCAGCACCGCACAGGCCGGTGCCCCGGCCCGGGGGGCCGGGGCACCGTAGTGCGGCGGACCGGTCAGCCCGCGCAGTGGAACTTCGCGTCCGCCCAGTCCCCGTGGTCACCGGACTTGGTGCCGTCCGTGTCGGTCACCACCAGGTGGACATGGCGGGCCCCGGTCAGCGGCACGTTCACCGACAGCGGGTCCGAGGCGCCGCTGACGGTGGGGGAGGACCACACCTTCTTGCCGTCGGCGACGACCGAGAAGGACACCCCGCCGTAGCCGTTGATCTCGTCGTCGACACCGGCGGTCGCGGTCAGCGAGGAGCACTGCCCGCCGAGCCAGAACTCGATGTCGGAGTCCGCGTGCACCCCGATGCCCTTGGCGTACGTGGTCCCGTTCAGGGTGAGCGGACGGCCGTCGCCCGCCGCCGACTCGCCGTTGCTCCGGTCGCGTTCGGCCGGTCCGTAGCCGTTGGTCGAGCCCAGCCAGGCCAGGTCACTGGCCCAGCTGTCGCCCTTGGGCGGCGCGGGCATGGTGCGCAGCGCGGTCCGCGCGGTGGCGGTGTGCTCCTCGCCCGCCGCCCGGTAGCGCGCGCCGCCGCTCAGCACGGCCTCGCCCGCCGTGGCACCGGCCGGGGCGGTCACGGTGAACCGCGCGCTCACCCGGCGGCCCGGCGCGACGCGGCCCAGCTCCTTGGCCGGTGACACCGTCCAGCCCTCGGGCGCGGTCAGGGACAGCCGGGTCGCGGTGGCGCCGGTGCGTCCCGCCGTGAAGTCCACGTTCACCTCGGCGGACACTCCGGCGCCCAGCTCCTCGGGCGCGGTGACCGTGACGTCTCCGGTGGCCCCGGGCACCTTGCCGCCCAGCGCGCTCGCCCCGGCGAGGTCGATCCGGAAGCCGTGCGCGGTGCTCAGCGCGCGGGTCTTCACCTGCACGACCCCGGCCCGGTCGGAGGGGTCGTACCACCAGCCCTGGCCGGCCGCGTCGAAGGCGGCCTTCGAGGTGAGACGGGGCAGCGTCCGGCCGTCCAGACCCACGTGGGCCGGGGCCGAACCGGTGTGCACGGTGAAGGCGTACGGGCGGCTCTTCTGCTTGCCGGTGAAGTCACCGGACTCGGCGCCGACCGCGATGCGCACGGACCCGGCGCCGCTGCGCGGGGCGGTCACCGTCACCGGCTGCTCGCCGTACTTCCCGGCGCGGTGCTGCCGGGTGACGCCGTCGTCCTCGTACAGGGTGAAGGTGCTGCGGCCCTGCGGGTAGACGTCCCAGGCCAGCGGGGAGCCGGCGGTGCGGTCCTGGTAGGAGTTGACGCCCGGCCACATCGGGATCGCGGCACCCGCCCTGACGAACAGCGGCAGGGTGTCCAGGGGCGCCTGGTAGCCGTTCACGGTGACCGGCCCGTGGTACGTCCTGCCGGTCCAGTAGTCCACCCAGTCGCCCTTGGGCAGATAGATGCCGTCGCGGACCGAGGTGTCGCTGTAGACCGGCGCGACCAGGAAGTCCTTGCCGGTCAGGAACTCGTACTTGGCGGCGTCGCCCGCCGCCTTCGGGTCGTCGGGGTACTCCAGCGCCAGCGGACGCACGGCGCCGACGCCGGTGCGGTTGGCCTCGGCCGCGTACGTGTACATGTACGGCAGCAGCGATTCCTTGAGCTTCAGGTACTTGCGGTTGATGCTGGTGTACGGCTCGCCGTACTGGTAGGGCTGCTTGTCCTTGGCGGCCCAGCCGTCCATGGTCATCACGGCCGGCAGGAAGGACTTCCACTGCAGGTCGCGGGTGTACGTCTTGGCGCTGCCGCCGAAGATGCCGTCCACGTCACCGGAGGTGTAGGCCAGCCCCGACATGGTGGCGCCCGCGTACGTCGGGATCTGCCAGCGGATGTAGTCCCAGCTGCCGGACTGGTCGCCGCTCCACTGCACTCCGCAGCGCTGCGCGCCCGACCAGCTCTCCGGGGCCCAGGTGAAGCCGCGCGCGTCGCTGTTGTCCTCGATGCCCTGGTAGGCGGCCTTGCAGCCGTCCAGCGCGAACTTGTAGCCGTCGCCGACCCAGGCCACGTCCAGCTTGGCCACCCGCTGGCCCGCCTTGACCTGGTCGGCCAGCTTGTCCAGGCCGTCCTCGGTCCACAGACCCAGCTGCGTCTTGCGGGAGTTGAGGCCCTTGGCGGTCTCGGCGAGGTTCTCGTAGCCGCAGCCGTAGCCGTCGTTGACGAGCATCCAGCCCAGCGGCATGTCGTTCTTGGCGTAGTCGTCGGCGACCTTGAGCGAGTCCAGGGTGTGCCGCTCGCCGCGGTTGGCGTTGTGCAGGTAGCAGTCCGAGTCGCCCACCTCCAGGCCGTAGACCGGCGGGAGCATCGGGCGGCCGGTCAGCTTGGTGTACTGGCCGATGACGTCCTTGGTGGAGTTCCCGGCGAAGTAGTAGGCGTCGAAGCGGTTCTCCCGCTCGGTGGTGGTGACCGGGTCGGTGAAGGCGTAGGTGCCGGGCGCGTAGGTGTTGCGGTAGACGCCGTAGCCCGCCGAGGAGAGGTAGAACGGCACCGAGTTGGGGTGGCCGCCCTCGTTCCAGTTGTAGTCGACGCCGACCTGGAGCGTCTTGCCGCGGTGCGAGGTGTTGCCGCTGCCGTTCTGCTCGCCCGTGCCGTAGAACTGCTCGTCGGCGCCGCGCGCCAGGGTCTGGGTGGTGGAGGTGCCGTCCCAGCTGATGCCGCGCGACTCCTCCCACAGCCGGGTGCCGTCGGCGCGGTACAGGCCGAACCGCAGCGCGGACTTGTACGCGCGCAGGGTCACCTTGTCCGTGGACAGCTCGTATCGGTCGCCGCGGTCGCGCCAGCGGGTGGCGGGCGCCTTGCCTTGGGGCAGCACGATGTCGGCGCCGACCGGGTCGGTGAACGTGCCGTCGGGGGCGACCTCGATGCGGAAGGTGTCGGCCGTGACGAAGGTGACCCGGGCCTTGGCCGTGCCCGCCGTGAACGTGTAGGCGGCGCCGGAGTGCGAGAAGCCGGTGACCGCGCCGATCACGGAGGAGGCCGCGGTGCCGGCCGATTCGGCCGCCAGGGCCGGTGCCGAGGGGCCGGCCGTGGTCGCGAGCACCGCGAGCACGGCCGCGGCCGCCAGTGCCGCCCCCGAGGAGCGGCGGGCCTTGCGTCTGCGGGGTGGAGCGGTCATGTCGATCCCTTCGCACACGTCACTGAACCGGACAATGATGATTGAACGTGCTTGGTAAGATGCTCAAACAAGCAGAATCAATCACGCGAAGAAGGTATAGCGCACCGCCGTCCCGCTGACCAGAGTGCGCACCGACCCGTTCGACGGGCCTTTCCCGGTAAGGGAATTGCCGGTTCCCGGCAGTGCGCGGGGCCGCCGGTAGGGTGCACGGATGATCGTGATTCCGGAGGCCCTGGCCCGGGCCACCGTCGAGCGCGAGGGGGCGCCCGGGGCGGCCTGGATCGCCCGGCTGCCCGCGCTGGCGGAAGAGCTGATGCGGCGCTGGGGGTGCGTGCTCGACGGGGCGGTGCTGCACGGGGGAGTCGGGCTGGTGGTCCCCGTGCTCCGGCCCGGCGGGCGGCCCGCCGTGCTCAAGGTGTCCTTTCCGCACCCCGGCAACGTCCATGAGCCGGACGCGTTCGCCGCCTGGCGCGGGCGTGGCGCCGTCCTGCTGCACGCGCGCGACGACGCGCGCTACGCGCTGCTGCTGGAGCGGGCCGGGACCACGCCCCTGGGCCGGCTCGCGGACGGCGACGAACTGGTGGCGGTCGCGGGCCGGCTCAGCCGACGGCTGGCCGTCCCGGCACCGCCGGGGCTGCCCCGGCTCGCTGACCGCGTCCCCGAGTGGGAGGCACAACTGGAAGCGGACGCCCGGGAGTTGCCGCACCGCCTCGCGCCGAGGACGCTGGGCGCGGCGCTCGCCACCGTCCGTGAACAGGGCCGCGCCCAGCCGGAGCTGCTCGTCCACGGGGACCTGCACGCCGGGAACATCCTGCCCGGCGAGCGGGAACCGTGGCTCGCCGTCGACCCCAAGGGATACGCGGGGGATCCCGCCCACGACGGCGGGACACTGCTCAAGTCCCGGGCGCTGTCCCTCATCGGTGCCGACGACCTCGGCAGGGCCGCGCGGCGGATCGTGGACGTCTTCTCCGAGGCCGCGGGACTCGACCGCGCACGCGTCCGGCGGTGGGCCCAGCTCCACGCCGTCCAGGCGGCGTTCTGGGGGCGCCGCCATGGGTTCCGGATGGCCCGCCGGGGAGCGGAGCTCGACCGGATCACGGCGTTCGCCGAGGTGCTGGCGGAACTGCTCGCCGAGGGAGCGTAGAGCCCGCGGAGTCCGCAGGGCGCGCGGGGAGGGCCCGGGGACACCGGCGGGCCGCGGCGCCCGGGTGCGCCGCGGCCCGTGCGGTACCGGACCGGCCGGGTCAGACCACGCTGTCGCGCAGCTCGCTCAGCGCGTCCTCGGTCAGCTCCCGGGGAGCGCTGTCGGCGTCGACGAGGACGACCGTGCACTCGGCGGCGCGGGTGAGGGCGGCGGTGAAGCTGCCGTCGGCGAACTGCGCGAGCGGCCCGCGCGGCGAGCGGCCCACGGCGACCGCGCGCGCCCCGACTCCGGCGGCGTGCCGGGCCAGGGCGCGGCCCGCGGCGGCGTGGTCGCCGACGCCGGTCAGGATCTGGCCGGAGGCGGCGACCCCCTGGGCGGCGAGCCGGTCGAGGTGGGCGGTGACCGTGGCCCGCGCCCGCTCGTCGGACTCGGTGTCGACGGCCTGCTCCTCCACCACGGCCGTCTCCTCGACGTGCACGACCTCCAGCGGGCTGCCGGTGTCACGGGCGATGCGGGCGGCGGCGTCGACGACGGCGGCGGCCCCGTCATGGGCGCCGACGGCGACGACGACCGGCCGGGCACCGGCCGCGGCCGGGGTGCCCACGGGGGTGAGCGCCGGCGTCACGGGCTCCCCCTCACCGGTGTGCGCCTCGGCCCGGCGCAGCAGCCCGTGTCCGCTGGCGAGGACCGGGATGGCGAGCAGGAAGGTGGCGGCGCCCAGGTAGAAGGGGACGCTGAGGTCGGTGGCGTCGGCCAGCTTCCCGGCGACGTAGGGCGCCAGGCCGCCGCCGATGAAGCGCAGGAAGCCGTACGCGGAGGAGGCAACGGGGCGCTCGACCGGCGAGACGAGCATGACCGCCTGGGTGGTGAGGGTGTTGTTGATGCCGATGAACGCGCCGCTGACGATGACCGCGACGATGACGACGGTGGGGGTGGACACCCCGGCCGCGATGACCGCCATCACGATGCCGAGGCCCAGCAGGTTGGCGTACAGGACCGGTGCGGTGCCGTAACGCGCCTGGAGGCGGGGCGCGAAGAAGACGCTGAACGCGGCGACCAGCAGGCCCCAGCCGGTGAAGACGAGCCCGAGTTCATGGGCGTTCAGCTTCATCGGGTACGGCGCGTAGCCGAGCATCGTGAAGAAGCCCCAGTTGTACAGCAGCGCCATGATGCCCATGGTCAGCAGCCCGCGGTGGCGCAGCGCCTTGAGCGGGGCGAGCGGCGAGGTGGGCCGCTTCGGCTTGGGCAGCGAGGGCACGAAGACGAGGGTGGCGACCAGCGCGATGGCCATGAGGACGGCCACGCCGAAGAACGGGCCGCGCCAGCTGACGGCGCCCAGTTCGCCGCCGAGCAGCGGGCCGACCGCGATGCCGAGGCCGAGCGCGGTCTCGTACAGGATGATCGCGCCCGCGAAGCCGCCGCTGGCGGAGGCGACGATCACGGCCAGCGAGGTCGCGATGAACAGGGCGTTGCCGAGGCCCCAGCCGGCCCGGAAGCCGACGATGCCGTCGATGGAGCCGGTGCAGCCGGCCAGCGCCGCGAAGACGACGATGACGGCCAGACCTATGACGAGGGTGCGCTTGGCGCCGAAGCGGCTGGAGAACCAGCCGACGAACAGCATCGCCACGGCGGTGACGATCAGATAGCTGCTGAACAGCAGCGAGACCTGGCTCGGCGTGGCGTGCAGGCTCTCCGCCAGGGCGGGCAGGATCGGGTCGACCAGGCCGATCCCCATGAACGAGATCACGCAGGCGAACGCCACGGCCCAGACGGCCTTCGGCTGCCGGAACGGGCTGGCCGTCTTTCCGTGCGGTGCACTCATTACCGCTTCTCTCCACTCGGGTGTGTCGATGGAACGCTCTCGGGGCCCGGCGGGGCGGGCCGCCGCTCTGGCGGAACGGGGGCGGGTGCGCCGCGCCCGTACGGCACGGGCCGGTCCGGCGCACGCCGGGGAGGTGCGTGTCAGGAAGGCGCGGGCCGGTCCTGGACGGCGCGGGCCAGCGCGGGCAGGGCGACGCGCACCGCGTGCTGCTCGGGCCCGGTCAGTTCGCCGACGAGCCGTTCCAGGGCCCGCATCCGCTCGGCCCGCCGCTGCCGGTAGACCTCCAGGCCGGTCTCGGTGGCCTCCACCAGGACGCCCCGGCCGTCGGTCCGGTCGGCGGTGCGCCGCACCAGGCCCGCGCGCTCCAGACGGGTGACGAGCTGGGTCATGTTGGGCTGCGAGGCGTTCTCGGCGCGGGCGAGTTCGGTGAGCCGCTGCGGCCCCTCGCGGCCCAGCCGCCCGAGCGCCATGGAGGCCGCGGTGCTCAGACCGCCGGCCGTGGCGCTCTGGCGCACGTACCGGACCATCTGCTCCACGGCGGTCATCAGGTCCTCGGCGGTCGCGTCCGCCTCCGGCTGGTCCATAACCCGCTTATGCATAAGCACATTATGCATCTACGTGTACGGTGAAGCAAAATTCGCGGGGCGGGCCGGGAGCGGACCCGGGGGCGGGGCGCGGGCGGTGATCACGGCCTCCGTAGGCTGGACGCCATGGCGGAAGACTCTCCCTTGATCCAGAGCCTGCGATCGGCCGTCGCGGCGGCACCCGCGGACGTACCCCTGCGCCTGCACCTGGCCGAACTGCTCCTCGGCGCGGGCCGGTGCGACGCGGCGGTCGCCGAGGTCGCCGTGGCCCTCCAGCACGCGCCCGGCGACGCCCAGGCCCGGGAGCTGATGGCGCGCGCCATGGGCATGCCGCAGCAGCCCGCGTCCGCGCCCGCGCCCACCTCCGAGCCGCCGGCCGCCTCCGAGTCGCCGACCCCGGCCGGGCTCCCGTCCGCGCCCGCGCAGGAGTCCGCCGCGCCGCAGGAGCCCCGGCCGCCCGCTCCGGAGGGCTTCGACTGGCGGGCGGCCGAGGAGCAGGTCGGCGACATCGTGCCGCCGCGCTTCGCCGAGACCCCGTCGGCCGCCGACGGGCAGGACGACCCGGGCGGCGCCGGCGCCTGGGACGTGGACGCGCCCGGCACCGTGCGCCTCGCCGACGTCGGCGGGATGCGGGAGGTCAAGGACCGGCTGGAGGCGGCCTTCCTCGCGCCCATGCGCAACCCCGGACTGCGCAGGCTCTACGGCAAGAGCCTGCGCGGCGGACTGCTGCTGTACGGGCCGCCCGGCTGCGGCAAGACGTTCATCGCCCGCGCGGTCGCCGGTGAACTCGGCGCGGGCTTCCTGTCCGTGTCCGTCAACGACGTCCTGGACATGTGGGTCGGCAACTCCGAGCGCAACATGCACGAGATCTTCGAAACGGCCCGCCGCCAGGCGCCCTGCGTGGTCTTCCTCGACGAACTGGACGCGCTCGGTGCCAAGCGCAGCCGCACCGCGCACAGCGGCATGCGCAACACCGTCAACCAGTTGCTCACCGAGCTGGACGGCATCGACTCGGCGGCCAACGAAGGGGTGTTCGTGCTCGCCGCGACCAACGTCCCCTGGGACGTGGACCTCGCCCTGCGCCGCCCCGGACGCCTGGACCGCACCCTGCTCGTCCTGCCGCCCGACGCCCCGGCGCGCGAGGCGGTCCTCCGCTACCACCTGCGCGAACGACCCGTCGAGAACATCGACCTGGGCCGCCTGGCCAAGGCCACCGACGGCTTCTCCGGGGCCGACCTCGCCCATGTGTGCGAGGCCGCCGCCGAGCGCGCCCTGCTCGACTCCGCGCGCACCGGCACCGTCCGGATGATCGGCACGAAGGACCTGCTGGCCGCGGCCCAGGACGTGGTGCCCTCCACCGGCCCCTGGTTCGCCTCGGCCCGCAACGTGGCGATGTTCGCCAACGAGGGCGGCATGTACGACGACCTGGTCGCCTATCTGAAGAAGAAGCGGAAGCTGTGACCGCCGTCCGGAGGGGAGCGGACCGGCCGTGACCACCGCACACCCGGCGGTCGGCCGGGCCGACGGGCTCCTGGGCCTCGGGCGGTACGAGGAGGCCGCGGCCCTGCTGGGCGGCCATCTCGCCGAGTACCCCGACGACGCCCGCGCCTGGCTGCTGCTCGGCCGCGCCCGGCACGCCCTCCAGCGGCACCGCGAAGCCCTCGACGCCTGCGACGAGGCGCTCGGCGCCGACCCGCAGTACGTCGACGCGCTGATCCTGCGCGGCACCGTGCTGCGGCACGTCGACGGCCGCTTCGAGGAGGCCGAGGAGGCGCTGCGCGCGGCGGTGCGCCTCGCCCCGCACCACTGGTACCCGTACGCCCGGCTCGCCGACCTCGTCTTCCGGGCCCGGCTGGTCCGCCGCGGCCAGGCCAGGGGCGGACAGCTGGAGGCGCGGGACCTGACCGAACTGGCCGCGGAGCCGGCCGCCCTCGCGCGCGAGGCGCTGCGGCTGGGTCCGGAGGAGGTGTACGCCCATGAGGTCGCCCAGCTGATCGCCCGGCTGTCGGGCGACGCGGCCGCCGCCGACGCGCTGGACCGGGCGATCCTGCGGCTCGACCCGCAGCACCCGGAGGCGCTGGCCAGGCGCACCCGCAAGGTGGCGAGCGCGGCCGGTGTCAGGGCCGCCGAGGCGGCCGCCCTGTACGCGGACGCGCTCGCCGTCACCCCCGGCTCCGCCGCCCTGCGGCAGGGCCTGGACCACGCCTCCTACCGCCTGCTGCGCGGGACCCGCTGGCTCGCCCTGCTCTGTGTGGCGCTCGCCGGCGCCGGTGTCGGGCTGTTCTCCTCGGACACCTCCCGCGCGCTGCCCCTCTCGCCGGGGCAGCGGCTGTGGGACCTCGTTCCGATGGCGGTGATCTGGGGCGTGGGCGCGCTGCTGCGCTACCGCAGGCTGCGCGCGGGCGTGCGGATCAATCTGGTCTCGCTGGTCCGCCGCCGTCCGTGGCCGCGGATCGTCCTGGGCCAGGCCGCCTGGGCGATGGTCTGCGCCCTGCTGCTCACCCAGGTGCCGTGGACGGAGCGCACCGTGCCCGAGTTCCTGTTCTGGGCGGGCCTGCTGCCCACCTTCGTGACGCTCTGGTTCGACCGGAAGACGGGCTGAGCTCCGCGCCGGGGCTCACCCTTCGGCGGCGCCCGCGGCACCGGGTGTGCGGCGCGCCATCCAGGCGGCGACCAGCGCGCCGGAGATGTTGTGCCAGACGGAGAAGACGGCGGCGGGCAGGGCGGCCAGCGGGCTGAAGTGGGCGGTGGCGAGCGAGGCGGCGAGGCCGGAGTTCTGCATGCCGACCTCGAAGGCCATCGCGCGGGAGGCGGGCCGGCCGAGCCGGGTGAGCCTGCCGCAGCCGTAGCCGAGGGCGAGCCCGCAGCCGTTGTGCAGCACGACCGCCAGCAGGACGGTGAGGGCGGCGGACCTCAGGGCGTGCGCGCTGCCCGCGACGACCACCGCGACGATCGCGGCGATGGCCAGCGAGGACAGCCACGGCATGGCGCCGAGCACCCGGCCGATGTACCGCCCGGCGACCAGGCGCACCACCACACCGCCGAGCACGGGCAGCAGCACCGTCTTGAGGATGTCGGTCACCATCGAGCCCGCGTCGACGGGCAGGTACTGGCCCGCGAGCAGCAGGGTGAGCGGCGGGGTCAGCAACGGGGCCAGCACGGTGGAGACGGTCGCCACGGAGACCGACAGGGCCACGTCGCCGCGGGCCAGGTAGGTGACCACGTTGGAGGCGGTGCCGCTGGGCGCGCAGCCGACGAGGATGACACCGGCGGCGAGCGCGGGCGACAGGTGCAGCAGGTGCGCGATCAGCCAGCCGAGTCCCGGCATGATCACGTAGTGGGCGGCCAGACCGAGCAGCACCACCCACGGCCGGCGCGCCACGCCCTTGAAGTCCTCCAGGGACATGGTGAGCCCCATGCAGAACATGATCACGCCGAGCAGATAGGGCACGTCGGTGCCGTATCCGGCGAAGGCGCCGGGGAAGGCGAGACCGGCGGCGCCCGCGGCGATGACGAGGACGGGGAAGACGGTGACGGCCCGGCGGGCGGCGCGGTCGGCGGGGGAGGTCCCGGCCGGAGGCGTGGGGGTACCGGTGGGGGCGGTCGGGGTGTCTGGGCTGCGCATAAGATGCATGTAAATACCATGTATCAATATGCGGCAACGCCGTCTCATCATTCGGACGCGGTGGTCAGGTGGACCGGTACGCTCCCGGCCGTTCACCAAGAACGAACACAGTCCGACAGCATCATTGCCTCGGTTGCGTCCGGGTCCTAGGGTGTGCCTGGTTCCACAGCCCCCTCTGCCACCAGCGTCAGCGATCTGCACCGGCGTCAACTTCCGTTCGACACACCGACATCGCTCCTGTCGCCGACCCGGCGACCGACGAAAGCTCGTGTTCGGTTTACCAACAGCATCGGACAGTTGCCGGCGCTCCGCTCCCCACGGCGGCGCACTGTCCAGCATCGAGGAAGGCCATGGTCATGCAGCACCCGCACCCGCCCGCCGCGCACGGTCCCGCCCGGCCGGCCGTCAGCCGCCGCCGTCTGATCGGAGCGGGAGCCGCGGTCCTCGGAGCCCTCGCCGTGCCCGCGCTCCCGGGCCCGGCGTCCGCGGCCACCGGCGACGGGCCGACGGCCACCGGCGCGGAGTGGAACGGCCACATCGACGTCTTCCGGCTCGGGACCGAGCCCCCGCACACCACGCTCATGCCCTACGCCGGCACGGACCAGGCGCTCAAGGCCGACCGCACCCGCTCCCCGTACCGGCAGAGCCTCGACGGGACCTGGCGCTTCTCCTGGTCCGCCCGCCCCGACCAGGGCGACGACACCTTCTACCGCACCGACCTGGACGACTCCTCCTGGGACACCCTCCCCGTCCCCTCGGTGTGGCAGACGCACGGCCACGACGTCCCGATCTACGTCAACATCACCTACCCCTACTGGGGAGCCAACGGCCTGGGCGAGGAGCCGCAGCCGCCCGCCGCGCCCACCCGCCACAACCCCGTGGGCCGCTACCGGCGCACCTTCACCGTGCCGCGCGACTGGGCGGGACGGCGGACGTTCCTGCACTTCGAAGGAGTCAAGTCCGCGCACTACGTGTGGATCAACGGCAAGCTGGCGGGCTACCACGAGGACTCGTACACCCCCGCCGAGTACGACATCACGCCGTACCTGGAGCCGGGCACCAACCAGATCGCCGTCGAGGTGTACCGCTACTCGGACGGCGACTGGCTGGAGGACCAGGACATGATCCGGGTGAGCGGCATCTTCCGCTCGGTCTATCTGTACTCCACGCCCGACGTGCATCTGCGCGACTTCAGGCTGGAGACCCCGCTGCGCGACGGGTACACCGCCGCCGACCTGGCGGTGACCGCGAGCGTACGGGCCTACGGCGGCGCGCGCGAGGGCCGGTACACCGTGGAGACCCAGCTGTACGACCCGCGCGGACACGCCGTCTGGCCGCGCCCGCTGGAGCAGAGCGCGGACCTCGGCTCCGTGCCCGCCGGGCAGGACGTGACGGTGCACGGCTCCCGGGCCGTCCCCGCGCCCCGGCTGTGGTCGGCCGAGCACCCCGAGCTGTACACCGCCGTGCTGCGGCTGCGCGACCCGGCGGGCAAGGTGACCGAGACCCTCTCGCACCGGGTGGGCCTGCGCGAGTTCGCCCTGCGGGACGGGCTGATGCGCATCAACGGCAAGCCCGTCTCGCTGCGCGGCACCAACCGCCACGAGATGCACCCCGACCGGGGCACGGCACTGACCCGCGCGGACATGGCCGAGGACATCCGGACCATCAAGCGGCTGAACATGAACAGCGTCCGCACCTCGCACTACCCCAACAACCCGCACTGGCTCGAACTGGCCGACGAGTACGGGCTGTACCTGGTGGACGAGACCAACCTGGAGACACACGGCATCCGCGACCGCTTCCCCGGCGACCACCCCGACTGGACCCGCGCCTGTGTCGCCCGCGCGCAGAACATGGTGCACCGCGACAAGAACCACGCCTGCGTCGTCATCTGGTCCCTGGGCAACGAGGCGGGCGGCGGCAGCACCTTCGTCGCCATGCACGACTGGATCCGCTCCTACGACACCACCCGGGTCATCCAGTACGAGGGCGACGACCGGCCGGGGATCAGCGACATCCGCTCCGCCATGTACGAGAGCCCCGCCCGGATCGAGGAACGCGCCAGGGACACGGGCGACACCCGGCCGTACGTCATGATCGAGTACTGCCACGCGATGGGGAACTCGAACGGCAACTTCAAGAAGTACTGGGACATCGTCCGTCGCCACGACGTGCTCCAGGGCGGCTGGATCTGGGACTTCGTCGACCAGGGCCTGAACTGGCCCACCCCCGAACGCACTTCGCTCACCGAGACGGGACCGGCCGCGCTCACCGGCGAGGTGCTGCCGGCCCACGCGGGCTTCACCCGCGGCGAGGGCGTCTGCGGCACCACCGTCTTCGGCCGCGACGACCGCCTCGACCTCACCGGCTCCCTCACCCTGGAGGCGTGGATCACCCCGCGCGTGACCGGCTACCACCAGCCGCTGATCGCCAAGGGCGACACCCAGTACGCACTGAAACAGACCGACTCCCGGCTGGAGTTCTTCATCCACGCCGCCGGGCAGTGGATCACCGCGAGCTGGGAACCGCCGGCCGGCTGGACCGGGACCGAGCACCACGTCGCCGGTGTCTTCGACGACCGGGCCGGCACCCTCACCCTGTACGTCGACGGCGCGGCCCGCGCCACCCGGGCCACCACCGTGCGGCCCGGCTCCAACACGGCGCCGCTCGCGCTCGGCGGGGACGTGGACAACCCGACCCGTGCGTTCAGCGGCACCATCCGCCGGGCCCGGGTGTACGCCCGCGCCCTGAGCGCGGCCGAACTCGCCTCCGACGCGCGCACACCGGGCGACGAGGGCGTACGGTTCTGGTTCGACGCCGCCACCGCCGGGGTGCGACGCGAGCGGTCCGGGGAGCGGACGTTCCTCGCCTACGGCGGCGACTGGGGCGACAACCCGAACGACGGGAACTTCCAGGCCGACGGGATCGTCACCGCCGACCGCGGCCACACCGGCAAGGCGGCCGAGGTCAAACGGATCTACCAGGCGATCGGCGTGAGCCCGGCCGCGGGCACCGGGGCGCTCACCTCCGGGGCACTCTCCTCCGGGGCGCTCACTCTCACCAACGAGTACCTGTTCACCAACCTCCGGGAATTCGACGCCGGTTGGACCCTGGTGGCGGACGGGAAGGCGGTGCGCCGCGGCAGACTGACCCGCGCGCAGCTCGATGTGGCGCCGCTGTCCCGCAAGGACATCACCGTGCCCCTCGCCCTGCCCGCCGCACCCGCCCCGGGCACCGAGTACTTCCTCGAACTCTCCTTCACCACAAGGGAGTCCACCCCGTGGGCGGACGCCGGGTTCGAGGTGGCCAGGGCACAGCTCCCCGTCGACGCGGGCAGCCCGGCCGTCACCCCGCGGCCGCTGGAGAGCGTCCCGGCCCTGCGCCACCGGGACGACGGGCGCGCGATCACCGTCACCGGCCGGGACTTCTCGGTGACCGTCGACCGGAGCACCGGCGTCATCACCTCCTACGAGGCCCACGGCCGCGGCCTGATCACCTCGGGACCCGTACCCAACTTCTGGCGGGCCCCCACCGACAACGACCGCGGCAACGGCCAGCACACCCGCAACCAGACCTGGCGCGACGCCGGCGCCCGCCGCACGGTGACCGGCGTCGCCGTACGGGCCCTGGGCGAGCGGGCCGTGGAGATCGCGGTCACCGGCACCCTGCCCACCACCGTCGCCTCGGCCTACACCACCACGTACACCGTGTTCGGCAACGCCGAGATCAAGGTGGACAACACCCTGCACCCGGGCGCGGCGAGCCTGCCCTACCTGCCGGAGGTCGGCACACTGCTGCTCCTGCCCGGCCGCCTGGAGCACCTCCACTACTACGGGCGCGGCCCGGAGGAGAACCACTGGGACCGCAACGACGGCACGGACGTCGGGCTGTACTCCGGGACCGTGTCCGGCCAGTGGACCCCGTACATCCGCCCGCAGGAGAACGGCAACAAGACCGATGTGCGCTGGGTCGCGCTGACCGACGGCGACGGCAACGGCCTGCTCGCCTCCGGCGAACCGCTGCTGGAGTTCAACGCCTCGCACTTCACCCCGGAGGACCTGTCGCTCGGCGCGCGCCACGACTACCAGCTCACCGCGCGCGAGGAGGTCGTCCTGCGGCTGAACCACCGCCAGATGGGCGTGGGCGGCGACAACAGCTGGGGCGCGCACACCCACGACGAGTACAAGCTCCTCGCCGACCGCGACTACCGCTACACCTACCGGCTGCGTCCGCTGAGCGGTGTCCGCGGTGCGACCGGCGCGTCCCGCCGGCCGACCGCGACGACACTCAGGGAGTGAGGCCCTCGGCGACCGGCCGGTCCTCGGCCGCCCGCGGCTCCCCGGCCACCGGGTGGTCCCCGGCCGCCCGGTCGTCCGGAGCAGCCGCCGGGGCGGCCGGGGCGTGGGTGCTCCAGCTGATCCGGGTGCCCGCGAGGGAGACGATCAGCGCCGAGACCGCCACGGCGGACATGCCGACCACCAGGCCGCCCCAGCCCGCGATGAAGCCGATCAGGGCGGGCCCGATCAGCAGACCGGTGGTGCCCATGGCCGCCACCAGCGCGAGCGCGTCCGAACCGCCCGCGGCGGCGGCCACGTACACGCACGGGGTGACGGCGGCGGCGCCCAGGCCCACGCAGGCGAACCCGAGCAGGGTCGGCACGACACCGCCGGCCAGCAGCGCCAGGGCCAGTCCGACTCCCGCGACGGCGCTCCCGCAGACGACCACGCGGCCGTCGCCCCAGCGGGTGCGCCAGCGGTCGGCGAAGACACGGGCCAGCAGCATCATGACCGAGACGACGGCGATGCCCAACGGCGCCACGGTCGCCGACGCCTTGGCGATGTCCTTCATGTAGAGCGCGGACCAGTCGTTCATGGCGCCCTCGGTGATGGTGCCGAACACCATCGCGCAGCCCATCCACAGGGTCGCGCGTCCGGGCAGGCTCAGCCTCTTGCGGCGCCGCCCGGCGGGAGCGTCCGCCGCCGCGTCCGCGCCCTCGGCCGCACCCGCCTCCTGGGGCGCCGTCCCCGCGGCCGGTTCGGGCTCGTCGAGCAGGCCGCGCCGCGCGCAGGCCAGCAGCACCAGCAGCAGGACGAACGCCACGGCGAAGTGCGCCGTGACGGCCGAGGTCAGCAGGTTCACCCCGGAGGCCAGCAGCGCGGCGCCCAGCAGACCCGCGCTGAAGGTCGCGTGCAACTGGGACATCACCGTGCGCCGGAACCGCTTCTCCAGCGCGGCGCCCTGGGCGTTCATGGCCACGTTCAGGGCGCCGACGGCCACCCCGTCGGCGCAGATGATCACCAGTGCCACCGGGTAGTCCGGCGCCTTCGACAGGGCCGCGAGCAGTACCGCCAGGCACAGCCCGGACACCAGCGACAGCCGCCGTGAGCCGAGCCGCCGCATGAGGTACGAGACCAGCGGGAAGGACACCGCCGCGCCCACCCCGCAGGCCATCAGCAGCAGGCCCAGCTCCTGTTCGGACAGGTCGAGCCGGCTCTTGAGGGCGGGCAGCCGGCTCGTCCAGGTGGCGTACTGGAAGCCGAGGAAACAGAACAGTGCCGCGACGGCCCACTTGGCGCGGGCCGACTCGTCACGGACGCGGAGCACCGTCATCGGCCCGCTTCTTTCCTGTAGGAGGGGCCGCGCACAGGCACCCTGGTGGACATGTACAGCGCGTGGGGGCCGTAGCCGGACGGGACCTCGATGTCGCGGTGCGCCCGGTAGCCGAGCCCGCGCCAGAAGCCTTCGAGCCCGGCGACGGCGACCAGCGACATCCGCTCGAAGCCCCGGTCCGCCGCGACGGCGGTGAGATGCCCGGCCAGCCGGGCGCCCAGGCCCCGGCCGCGCAGGCGCTCGTCCACGACCAGATCGTGCAGATGCAGGTTGGCGGTGCGGTGGGCGGCCCGCTCCGGCGCGGTCAGGTCGGGGAAGGCCGCCTCCGGGTAGGGCAGGGCCAGGACGTACCCGCCGAGCCGGTCGCCCAGGTCGAGCACGAAGCAGGTGCCGGGCGAGACGCGGCCCCGGGACTCCAGCGCCGCCTGCCCCTCGGTGAGGCCGCTGCCGGCGTAGGCCGCCGCCTCCAGGGCGGCGACCTGCGGCCAGTCGGCGTCGGCGAGGGCGCGGACGCGCGTTGCGTGGTCCACGTCAGTGCGTCCCCTCCGGCCCGGCCGCCACCCAGGTGCCCGGCACGGCGTACGGCAGCGCGTCCGCCGCCGTGCCCGCCGGGGCGTCCGGCGCGGTGTCCGTGGTGGCACAGTCCAGCGGGCTGAACCCGTTGAAGCCCTGGGTCATGTAGCTGGTGGCGTAGGCACCGGCGGACAGGATCCAGACCGGGTCGCCGGAGGCGAGGTCCTCCGGAACCGGCGTCCGGTGGCCGTCCGCGCCGTAGGTGTCGTCGCTGTCGCACGTCGGGCCCGCGACCACCGCGGGCACCAGCGGAGCGCCGGCGTGGCCGGGGAAGACCAGCCGGTGGCAGAGCTGGTCCATCTCGTAGAGGCCGTTGAACTTGCCGCAACTGAGGTAGAGCCAGCGGGCGGTGGCGCCGCCGGGCTGCTGCCGGGCGGTCAGCCGGTACACGTGCGCGCGGACCGCGCCGTGGTCGGCGACCAGGTGCCGGCCGGGCTCCATGACGAAGTCCAGGGGCACGGGACTGGCCTCGCGCAGCCGCTCCATGCCCTCCCGGACGACGGCGAACATCTTGTCCAGGGGCGGATCGAGCCGCTGGCCGTGCCGGTCGAGATAGCCGAGCGCGGGCAGCCCGCCGCCCAGGTTGACGAGATCGGGCACGATGCCCCGCTCGTCGAGTGCCGTCAGCACGTCGGCGAGGGTGTCGAACGCGTCCCGCCACGCCTCCGCCGTCATCTGCTGCGAGCCGACGTGCACGGACAGCCCCGCCGGGACCAGTCCCGCCGCGCGGGCCGTCTCCAGCACGCGCACCGCGTCCTCGGCCGAGCAGCCGAACTTGCGGCTCAGCCCCCACAGCGCGCCCTGGCCGGTGGTGGCCAGCCGGCAGAAGACACGGGAGCCGGGGGCGTGCGCGGCGAGGGCCGCCACGTCCTGGACGCTGTCGGTGGCGAAGGTGCGCACACCCAGGCGGTACGCCTCGGCGATCGCCGCGTCGGACTTCACGGTGTTGCCGTAGTGGATCCGCTCCGGGGGCACGCCCCTGGCGAGGCCCTGCCCGATCTCGGCGGGGCTCGCCGCGTCGAAGCCGGCGCCCTCGCGGGCGAGGCAGTCCAGCACCTCGTCGACCGGGCACGCCTTCACCGCGAAGCGCACGCGCACACCGGGGAGTTCGGCCAGCAGACGCCGGTACTGGTCCCTGATCCCGGCGAGGTCGTAGACGAGGCGGTCCGAGTCCGCGGCGGCCAGGGCGCGGGCCAGCCGCGCCGGTACGTCGTCCGTGCTCACCCGCTGGTGCTCCCGGTCCCGTCGGGCCCGGCCGCGTCCTCACGGGCCGCGCGCGTGAGCGCCGCCCAGGAGTCGGTCAGCAGGGCGAACTCCTCGATGTCGCGCACGGCCTCGTCGAGCAGCAGCTCGCGCCGTGTGCTCAGTGACTCGGCGAACTGCGCGTACCGGCCGCCGAGTTTGCGGTAGGCGGTGTCGACGCGGTCCAGGCGCCACAAATTCTCGTCCCGGTCCAGACGCGTGCTCTCGCGCAGCAGCGCGGCGACGGCCTCGGGCCGGACCCGCTGCTCGCCGTCGAGCAGGGCGGGGCCCGCCGCGGCCATCCGGTCGTAGACGAAGTGGAAGTAGAGCATGGACAGCAGGAACTTCACGAACCGCGTCTGGTAGGCGTGGAACCCGGCGTCCGTGCGCCGCTCCGGGGTGTAGAAGTTCTCGATGTGCCGGTTGTGCAGCACCCCGGGCAGGGTGGCGTCGTGCACCAGGTGGATGAGGAAGTAGTCGCTGCCGATGGTGCGGGTGGCCGGGGGCAGCGGCACCCGTTCGTACACGGCGCGGCTGAAGGCGATGTTGCACATGTCGACCCGCATGGGGTCGACGAGCGTCAGCGTCGAGCGGTCGCCGGTGAACGGATCGGTCCCGGCGCCCCGGAAGGACTCCTCGACCAGCTCCCGCCGGCTCTCCTCGGACCAGTGGCCGGGCGCCCACAGGCTCACCACGTCGTGGTGGACGGCCGCGTCCAGCTCGGCCATCTCACCGATGTCCACGGAGAGTTCACCGATGAACGAGGCACCGGCCATGGAGACGGGACGCCGGGCGAGGGCCGGGTCGAGCACCGTCTCGGACACCAGGGCCGTCACCTGCGCGGCGGGCCGGCCCAGCGCGGCCGCCTCGTGGTGGACGGGGAAGACGGGCGCGCCCTCGAAGGTCTGGTAGGCGCTGTCGGAGTCCCTGCGGTGCACCGAGCGGCAGCCGAGGGCGGCGGCGATCAGGAACACCCGGTCGGTGCAGGCGCCGTAGGAGACGTCGTCCGGCAGCAGCAGCGACAGCAGCCGGCCGGCGTCGGCACGTCCGGAGCGCTCGATCACGCGCCGCAGGAAGACCCGCTGCCGGTCCTCGTCGAGGTGGTGGGTGACCACACCCGGCGCGGCGGGCAGCCCGGCCAGGACACGGGCGTGCTCGGCGCGGGTCGGCTCGTCGCACGAGTCGAGCACGAGCAGGTGGACCTCGACGCCGAAGTGCGCCGCCGCGTAGGCGGCTTCGGCTGCGACGGCCGCGAGGGTGGGGGAGCACGCCCTGTTGGTGGGCAGGGCCAGGCAGATCCGCTCGGGTGCGTTCGGCCCGGTCACTCGGCGTCCTCGCGTCCGCTCCAGGTGTCGAGCCCGAGCAGCTTGCGGCCCAGGTCGTTCAGGGTGGCCGGGCCGTACCGGTCGGCCTCGGGCCGGACGGCGTCCCCGAGCAGCGTCGGGTTCCAGTCCGGGGTGCTGAGCGTGCGCCACGACTCCACGCGCGAGCGCCGCAGCTGCTCGTGCTCCTCCAGCGCGGGCATCATGGAGAGGTACTGCGCGGCGCGCACGCCCCGCTCGGAGACGTTGGGCGCGACCCCGTGCGCCAGCAGGCCGTTGAAGATGAGCAGGTCACCGGCGCGCAGCTCGGGCCGTACCACCGGGAACTCGGCGCGGTCGACGGCCGGCCGGATCGGGTCGCGGTCCTGCGGCTGCTCGATGCGCCACTGCTCGAACCGCCGGAACAGCTCGGGCGCGCACTGGAAGCCGCCGAGTGCCGCGTCGGTGTCGTTGAGGGCGAGGATGCCCTGCACCCGCTGCGGCAGCACACCGAGCGTGGTGTCGACGTCCCAGTGCAGCTCGATGTCGAAACCCTCGTCGGTGGGGGCGATCAGCGAGCGCGAACGGTTGCCCCGGTTGGGCGGGTTGAGGTTGAGCCGGTCGAGGGTGACCCACAGCTCCTCGCAGTCCCACACGTCCACGAAGGCGTCGTAGACCCGCTGGTCCTGCCGGTTGTCCCACAGGAGCTGGTGGTGGTATGCCTCGACGAAGCCGTACACGTGCAGGTCGCGGTCCAGGTCCGAGCGGAACTCGCGTTCCTCGTACCAGGTCTCGGGGCGGTCCGGGTCCAGGCCCTGGAACTCCCAGGCGAACTCCAGCAGGCTCTTGGCCGCGCCCGGCGAGACGGCGTCGCGGACGACGACGTAGCCGTAGGTCTGCCAGAAGGCGAAGTCCTCCTCGGACAGCACGCGCAGCGGCCGGGACTTCTCGATGTCGCGCAGCGGTGTCTGGGCGAGGTAGGTCTCGCCGTCCGAGCTGAAGTAGGGGCGGGCCGAGGGAGCGCGATGCAGATACGGGGCGGATTCCGGCATGGGATCACTCCAGGGCGTGTGGTGCGTGCGGGGCCGAACGGCCGGAACTCGGCTCTGCGCGGTGGTCGCTGTGCGCGCTGGTCGAACCGAGGCCCTCCCAAGGTGGACTAGACCATTTGTGGTGTCAACGCGGGTCTGCCGAAGCTGCCCCCAAGTGCCTGTGAAGTGCCGGTCGTCGGCCGCGCCCAAGCGGAACTGCCGGTATGCCGAAGGGCGGCGCGGAGGTACCGCGCCGCCCTGGTGAGGTGTTCCGCCGCCGGGTGTGCCGGGCGGTGGTGGGCCGGCCGGTGCCGGTCAGCCCGCGACGATGCGCTCGGCGGCGGCCATCCCGCACACGCGGGCCGCACCGTGCGTGGCGATGTGCACGGCGCCGCGCGCGGGGGACTGCGGGACGCCCATCTCCACCACGATCGTGTCCGGGCGTGCGGCCAGCACCGTGTCCAGGGCCGACCGCATCCACGGGTGCCGGTGCTCGTCGCGCACCACGGCCACGATCCGGTGCTCGCCCGCCGCCTTCAGGGCCGCGGCCCCGGCGTCCGGGCCGGCCTCCGCGTCGGTGAAGGTGCCGGTCGTGGTGCCCGGCAGCAGCCGCTCCAGCTCGGCGTCGACCCCCCAGGGCGTCTCGTGTCCGACGGCGATGTTCGGGGCCGGGTTGAACGTGGCGACGTAGACCGGCGCGTCCACGCGGGCCGCCTCGCCGGTGACGGCCAGCGCGCGGCGGGCGGCGACGAGCCCCACCTCCTCGTCGGCCGCGACATCGGCCTCCGCACGGACCCGCGCCGTCCAGCCGGCCAGCTCGCGCACCCGCCGCGCGGCGTCCGCCAGCCGCTCCTCGGACAGTTCGCCCCCGCGCACGGCGGCGACCAGCGCGTCACGCATGTTCAGCACGGTGGCCTCGTCGTGCAGTCCGCCGCCGACGCAGATCGCGTCCGCGCCCGCCTCGATGGCCAGCACGACGCCGCGCTCCAGGCCGTAGGCGCGCGAGATGGCCTGCATCTCGATGCCGTCGGTCACGATCAGCCCGTCGTAGCCGAGTTCACCGCGCAGCAGCTCGACGAGGATCCGGTGCGAGAGGGTGCCGGGGCGCTCCGGGTCGAGGGCGGGCACCAGGATGTGCGCGCTCATGACGGCCCGGGTGCCGGCCTCGATGGCGGCGCGGAACGGCACCAGTTCGCGCTTGTACAGCGTCTCGGCGTCGACGTCGATGCGCGGTATCGCGTGGTGCGAGTCGACGTTGGTGTCGCCGTGGCCGGGGAAGTGCTTGGTGCAGGCGGCGACGCCGCTGGACTGCATGCCGCGCACATAGGCGGCGGTGTGCCGGGCCACCAGGTCGGTGTCGGCGCCGAAGGCCCGTACGCCGATGACGGGGTTGCCCGGGTCGGCGTTGACGTCGGCGGACGGCGCCCAGTTGAGGTTGACGCCGCACTCGGCGAGGCGGCGGCCCAGCTCGCGCGCGACGCGCCGGGTGAGGTCCGTGTCGTCGACCGCGCCGAGCGCGTGGTTGCCCGGGAAGGCGGATCCCGTCCGCACGTCCAGCCGGGTGACGTCACCGCTCTCCTCGTCGATCGCGACCAGGAGATCGTCCTTCTGCGCCCGCAACCGCGCGGTCAGCTCGGCCACTTGGCCGGCGGTGGCGACATTGCGTCCGAACAGGGCGACGGCGGCCAGGCCCTCGTCGATACGGCGGTGCACCCAGTCGGGCGCCGTGGTGCCGGCGAAACCCGGCTGAAGCACCGCGAGGGCGTCGCGGGACAGGGACTCGTTGCCGGTGGCACTCATGGTCATCGGGGGCGTCATCCTTTCGCGGCGCCGTCGCTCGGACCGCGCTCACAGCCTTGCCTTGCGGGGTGGGGCGACCGGCCGGAACGACGCCCCCGAACGGGCGGCCGCCCGGTCGTCGGCACCGTCCCGCTCGTCGCCGGGGACGGCGCCGGCACGGTCTCCTCGCGAACGTGCGGCAGGGCCCCCTCCTACAGGTCGTGCGCCGGTGTACGCCTGTCGGCAGGGCCCGTTGCGCATCACCGTCGGGTCGGTGAACGGGGCCCGGCACCGATTGGTGTAGACCTTCACCGGCGAGCTTGGCCTAGACTTTTACCCGGCGTCAAGGAGGTCCGACCACCGGGAACCCGCTGTCGGGGCCGGTCGTGCACCGGTGTGCCCGAAGGGGCACGGCCGACCCGTGGTTCACTCAACTGGACTGGACCAATGGCTGGTTGAGGGCTATAACGGGAGGCCGTTGAGGCGGCCGGGAAGGCGGGCCGCGGCCAACGATGTCATCGGCGCCCGGTGCGCGGCCTGCCACGGCCGTGCCGTTCGGGTGCCCGAACGCAACCGCAAGAGCAGCACGTTCTGAACGACGGAGGCGCTGGTGCCCCGCTTACGCAGGCCCGCCGAACCATGGCTCGCCCTCCGGCCCGCCCCCTCGCGCACCGCCGCACGGCGGACGCCGGGCGACCGCGCGGGCGGACGCCGGCCACCGTCCGGCCGCGCCCCCGGGACCCCTGGCACGGACGAGGCTCCCGGCACCCCCGGGACCCGCGGCACGCGCACGGTCCCCGGGTCGTCGGGGACTGTGCCGCACCGGTCGGCGCGCCGCCGCCCCGGCCCGCACCGCAGGCCCCCCGACCATGGATCGCCGCACACCCCGCCCGCCGAGGACCACGGCGCCCGCCCGGCCGCGACCGGACCGGCCGACGCGCCCGTCCTCGCGGCACCGGCCGCGCCCCGGCGCCGCGCCGACGGCGGCCCGGCGCCGTCACGCCCACACCGTCCTCACCCGCGCCGTTCCCATCCACGCCGTTCCCGTCCCGCGCGCGACGGCGGCACCCCGCAGGTGCGGGCCCGCCGCGCCCGGCCTCGTCCCCGCCACCGCGCCCGCGCGACGCCCTGACGAACCGCCCGCCGCCGAACCACCACCGCGCCGCCCCCCACGCCCCTGCCCGCGCGCCCTCCCCCCTCCCGGCCCACCGACTTCCGCACCCCACGACACACCGATCCAGAGATGTCATGACAAGCACGACGAGATGGGCATGACGTGACCGACACCATCACCCTGGACGCGCTCGCGGCGACCCTGGTCGACGCACGGGAGGCGGCCTGCCTCACCCAGGAGGACCTGGCCCGCCGGTCCGGGCTGAGCGTCCGGGCCATCCGCAATCTGGAGACCGGCCACACCGCACGCCCCCGCAAGCAGTCCCTGCGCCTGCTCGCCCAGGCCCTCGGCCTGCCACCCGGCCAGGTAGGGCACCTGCTGCGCACCCCCCGCCCCGAGCAGCGCCCCGCACCACGGCCCGCGGCCCTGTCCGCCGAACTCCCCGCGGCCCCCCGCCCCCGGCTGGCCGGCCGGCAGCCGCTCGTCGACTCCCTGCACGCCCATCTCTCGGCCCGTGAACGCCCCGACCACCAGCGGCTCGCGGTCGTGGTCGGACCGCCCGGCGCCGGCAAGACCTCCCTGATCCTGCGCGCCGCCCACGCCCTGCGCGCCCGGTTCCCGGACGGGCAGATCTTCGTCGACCTGCACCCGCCGGCCTCCGCCCCGCTCACCCCCGACCGGCTCGTCCGCCGCGTGCTGCGGTCGCTGGGCGGCACCCCCGACCCGGACGGCCCCGAGGAGGCGGGCGCACGGCTGCGGGACATGCTCAGCAGGCGCCGGGTGCTCGTCGTCCTCGACAACGCCGACACCGAGGCCCAGGTGCGCCCCCTGCTCGTGGACGACGTGCGCAGCGCGGTCCTGGTGGCCGCCCGCCGCGAACTGCCCGCGCTGCCGGGGCAGTTCTCGCACCACGTCGGGGCACTCGGCCGCGCCGACGCCCACCAGATGCTGGAGGACCTCGTCGGAGCCGCCCGCACCCGGGCCGAACGCCCGGCCGCCACCGCCGTCGTCGAGTTCTGCGCCCGGCTGCCGCTGGCCCTGCACATCGCCGGCCTGTGGCTCTCCACCCGTCCCCACCGCTCGCTGCGCGACCTCGCCCATCGCCTGGCCGACGAGGAGCAGCGGATCCGCTTCCTGCGCGTCGGCGACCTGTCGCTCCAGGACAGTGTCGCCGCCTACCACCGGGCACTGCCCGCGCACATCGCCGCCCCGCTGCACCGACTCGTCGACCTGCGCGGCGACTTCGGCGCCGCGGAGGTGATGGCCCGCGTCACCCCGTCCAGGGAGCACGCGGTGGACCTCCTCGACGAACTGCTCTACCGCCAGGTGACCCACGTCAGCGGCACCGGCGACGGGGGAGGGACCCGCTACCGGCTGCACGACGCCGTCCGCCTCTACACCGCCCACTGCGTCCCCGGACCATCGGGCCTGCACGCCCCGGCGGCCTAGACAGCCGGATCAGCGGCGCCGGGGACATCCGGTCCCCGGCGACTTCCGCACCGCTCCGGGGCAGGCCGGCGGCGGCTGGTGCACGTTGGGCCGCGGAGGCGGGGCCCGCGGTGGAGCCCGAGCTGCGGTTGCGACTGGACGGGACGAGGTGGCGGATCGCCGAACTCAAGCTGGAGGAAGGCGGGTTGCAGGTGTCGGCGGGCCGGTGGGAGAGCGCCGCGGCGACCGCCCTCCACGCCTGGCGCGAGGCGGCCCGCCCGACCGTGCCGCTGCGCCTGCTGCGGACCCCCCTGGGCGAGGGCACTCTGGTGACTGCACGGCACGGCTCGCCCAGCGGGAGTGGACCAAGGCCGAGACCGCCGCGCGCGGCACCGTCGACCTGTTCGGGGCGGACGACGAGACCGTCCTCATGCTCGAACTGGCCCAGCAGGGTCGCGGCCCGCTGGTGCACCGCATGGCCCGGCCGGTCGTGAGCGGTCCGGACGGGCGACCGGCCGCGCTCGACCCGGCCGCGCGGGCACGCGAAGCCCTCGCCCGCCGGGCCGCGACGGCCGGGACGGTGCCCGTGGTGGATCCCGAGACGGCCCTGCCGCAGGCCGAGCCGTTCCACCTGCGCGGCCGGGCCCCGCTGGTGCCGGCCGAGTCCTCGCTGCGCGCCGAACCGGCCGCCGTCACCGACGAGTCGGCCGCGCGTGCCTGGCTGCCGCACCTGCACCGCACCTGGCTGCTGATCGCCCTGCGGCGGTACGCGGAAGCCCTGGACGCGGTGGAGGCGGCCCGCCGTGGATGCTTCGGCGCGCCGGGGCGTCTGCGCCGAACGGCGCTGCGCGGAGCCGCTCTTCGAGGACGGCTGCGAGGCCGAACGCGTCGCCGACATCGCCCTGGACCGCTGGGAGGCCGCAGCCGACGCGGGCCTGCGCGGACTCGCCGACCACCTCGGCGAACAGCGCAACCTCCCCTGGTCGGAATCGTCCGGACGGCCCGCTCGACCCCGCACCTGCTATTCTTCGTCCGATTCCCCGGGGCACCTCGTCGTCCCGGGCTCGGTACGACCGAGCGGTCGCGGATCTCACCGCCCTGAAACCGATGATCCGGCGCCCTTCTGAGCGCGCACACGGACCTGCGGGCGTACGCGACGGCGACCGGCCTCCCGGCAGCGGACCGGCGGCCACGGCCGACCACCCGCACAGCACATCTGTACAGCACACCCGCACGACGCACCCCGCTGGCTCCCGCCAGTGGGGTTTCGCTGTTTTCCCCTCCCCGGTGACGCCGCCACGGCGCCGCCGGACGACCACCTGTCCGCCGCGGCCCGGCCGCGGCCCACCCACCCCTTCGGGAGCCCCTGTGACGTCCTCGCCCCAGCGCCCGCCGGAACCGCCAAGTACCTTGCTCAGCAAAGAAGTCGACGTGAAGAAGAGCGTGCCCCTGCGCCGTGTTCCCGGCTTCCGCCACTTCTGGATGTCGCGCGCGGCCTCCGGGCTCGGCTCCGCCGTCACCGCGGTGGCGCTGCCCGTGCTGACCTTCCAGCAGACGCACTCGCCCCTGATGGTGTCCCTGGTCGCGGCCTGCGGGACCCTGCCCTATGTGGTCTTCGGACTGATCGCGGGCGCGGTGGCGGACCGGACGGACCGGCGCCGTCTGATGATCGTCAGCGACTGGCTCAACGCGGCCTGCCTCGCCTCCGTACCCCTCGCCTCGGCCCTCGGCATGCTGACGGGCGGGCATCTGCTCGTCGTCGCGTTCGCGTCGGCCGGGCTCGGCCTCTTCTTCGACGCTGGCGTCTACGGAGTCGTCCCGGACATCGTCGGCAAGGAGAGACTGGCGGCCGCCAACAGCTCCCTCCAGGGGACGGAGACCGTCGTACGGATCGCCGGGAACGCGCTGGCGGGCGGCCTGATCCTGGTGCTCCGGCCGGCCGGGACACTGGCGCTGGACGCCCTGTCGTTCGCCGTGTCCGCGCTGCTCGTCCGGGCCGTCTCCCGTGGCACCTACGACACCCACGGCACCCACAGCACCCACGGCACCGCAGCGGCGCACGGCACCACCGCGCCACCACCGCCGCGCCCGGCGTTCACCGAGTCCGTCCGGGAGGGGCTGCGCTTCCTGCGCCGGCACCCCACCCTGCGCGTCATGACCGTGGTCGGCACCCTCCAGTCGTTCTCCGGCGGGGCGATCGTCGGCCAGCTCGTCGTCTTCGCCGACCGGGGCCTGGGCATCCACGGGTCCGACGGGCGGATCGGGCTGCTGTACATGGCGTGGAGCGCCGGAGGCATCGGCGGGTCCTTGCTGCTGCCCCGGCTGCGCCGCCGCTTCGCCGCCTTCCCGCTGCTGCTCGGGGTGCTCCCGGCGGGGGCGCTGCTCGGCCTCGCCGTCGTCCGCGCCCCGGACTGGCGGCTCGCCGCGCTCGCGCTGGCCGCGTGGGGCTCGGCCTACCTCGTCGTCCTCGTCAACACCATGACGTACTCGCAGGAAGTGACCCCGGACGCGCTCCAGGGCCGCGTCAACACCACCCGCCGCATGCTCTCCTCCGGCCTGGGCGTGCCGCTGGGCGCGCTGGTGGCGAGCGCGCTCACCGTGCGCTTCGGCGTCCGGGCCGGCATGTCCGGCGCGGTCGTGGCCGTCGCGCTGGCCGCCGCCGTCGTCTGGAGCGTCCAACTGCGCCGGTGGGTAAGGAAGTAGCACCAGCACGCTTTGTCCGACCGCGGTTCACCCGTCCCGTCCGCCCACTGTTCATGTGCGGTCCGCCCGACGGTGACCGCGGGGCCCCGGAGGGCCGGTTGACTCCCGTGGTCGCTCCCATGACCCGGAGGGCCAGATGGCACGAGAGCTCGGACGGCGCACCTTCCTGACCGCGGCGGGCGGTGCCGTCACCGCCGCCGCGGTCGGCACACCCGCCTACGCCACCGACGACGCCAGGGACGCGGGCACCGCGCACGACCTGGTGGACGTACAACTGCTCAACATCACCGATCTGCACGGCTACTTGCAGGCGGCGCCGGGCAGTACCGCCGTCGTCACCGGCGCCGCCGGGAAGCAGTACACCGTGGGCGGCGTCGGCTATCTGGCCGCGCATCTGGAGAGATTGCGCGACGGCCGCCGCAACTCGCTCTTCTTCGCGCCCGGAGACCTCTTCTCCGGCTGGGAGTTCGACGCCGAGAGCCTCGCCGACGAGCCCACCATCGAGGCGCTGAACCGGCTCGGACTGGACTTCGCGACCGCCGGGAACCACGAGTTCGACAAGTCACCGGCCTTCCTGAACGCGCACATGCAGGACGGCGTCCCCTTCCCGAGGATAGGCGTGGACGACGCGTTCCCCGACTCCACCGGGCGGCGCTTCCGCGGCGCGGACTTCCGCTACTACAGCGCCAACATGGTCTGGACGCGCACCGGCCGCACCGTGCTGCCGCCGTACAACATCGAATGGGTGGACGCCGGACGGGGACGCAGACTGCCCATCGGGTTCATCCATCTGACGGCCGTGGGCACCGACACCGGACCCACCTCCTACCAGCCCGCGCTGTCCTCGCTGGACGAGATCACCACCGTCGACCGCCGCGCCGCCGAGCTGAAGGCGCGCGGCGTCAACGCGATCGTGCTGAGCATGCACGACGGCGCGGTCGCCGGGAGCGACTTCACCACCGGGAGCAACCCCTCGGGCCCCGCCTACGACCTGGCGCTCAAGGTCTCCCCGGACATCGACGCCATCGTCACCGGCCACTGGCACTGCCGTTTCACCATGATGGTCCCGGACCCGGACGGCGTCCCCCGGCCCTTCGTCGAGGCGGGCTGCCACGGTCAGCTGATCAACGAGATCAGCCTGCGCCTCGACCCGCGCACCGGCAAGGTCGTCCGCGCCCTGACCACCTCGGTCAACCACCCCAACACCCGTGACATCGCCCCGGACCGCGAGGTCCAGCAGATCGCCGACTACTGGGAGGGCTACGCCGCCCGGCGTGCCCGTACGCCCATCGGCCGGCAGACCGCCTCCTTCACCCGGGCACGTGACGACAGCGGCGAGAGCACCATGGGCGATCTGGCCGCCGACTGGGCGCTGTGGGCCGGGCGGCAGCCGCTCGGCCCGATGAACGACGGCAACACCCACCCGAACACCCCGGCCGAACTCGCCCTGATCGTGGCCGCGCCGCGGACCGGGCAGAGCATCATAGCCAGGGACCTCGTGCGGGACACCGCGTCCGGTGGGACCGTCACCCTCGGCCAGGCCTGGCAGAGCCTCGGCTACGGCGACCCGATTCTGACCGTCACCGTCACCGGCGCCCAGCTCCACGACGCGCTGGAGCAGCAGTGGACCGAGGCGCCGGACGGCACCCTGCGCTTCGCGCCGCTGGCCGTGTCGCACAACGTGCGCTGTGCCTTCGACGCGGCCGGCCCGGCCGGTGACCGTGTCGACCCGGCCGATGTCCTCGTCGACGGGCGCCCGCTGGACCTCGCCCGTCACTACCGGCTGGCGGCGACCGCCTACACCCTGCTGGGCGCCGACGGGTTCACCGCCTTCGCCGGCTTCACCGAACCGGTGCGCCACACAAGGGACTTCGAGAGCTTCGTGGCGTACGTCCGCAGCCGCAAGGTGCTCGCCCCGGCCGCCCTGGACCGGGTGAGCGTCAAGAACGCGTCCGCCGCCGCTGCCCGGGTCGGACAGGTCGCCCCGCCCCGCGCCGCACTGCGCGCCGACGGCACCGCGGCCGCTTCGCGCGCCGAGGCGGCGCAGCTCGCCCGCGCCGACGGCACGGAGCACGGGTTCCGCGTCCCCTGCTGAGGACCGCGCGCGGCACGGCGGCGTACGCCGAAGGGAGCGGTGCGCACCGGCACTGCTCCCTTCGGCGTACGGGCGTCGGCGGGGTCAGACGACCGGCGCCTGCGCGGCCTCGCCCGGCTCGGCGGCGGACTCCTCGGCCAGGCGCTCCATGCCGCTGGTGGTCTTCAGCGGCTTCTCCTTGATGAACACCACGGTGATCAGCGCCAGCAGCGCGCAGGGCGCGGCGACGAGGAACAGGTCGGCGGTGGCCACCCCGTAGGCGTGCTCGACGAGGGACCGCATGGGAGCGGGCAGGGACTTCATGTCCGGGACGCCGCCCCCGCCGCCCTCGCCCTGCCCGCCGGGGGCCGTGACACCGGCCGCCTTCAGGCCCTTGGCCAGCTCGGTGGTGACGCGGTGCGCGAGGATCGCGCCGAGGACGCTGGTGCCGACGGTGCCGCCCATGCTGCGGAAGAAGGACAGCACGGAGGTGGCCGCGCCGAGTTCGGTGGCGGGGACGTCGTTCTGCGCCGCCAGCACCAGGTTCTGCATCAGCAGGCCGACGCCGATGCCGAGGACCGCCATGTAGAGGCTGAGCAGCGCGAAGGGCGTGTCGGCGTCGATGGTGGACAGCAGGGCGAGACCCACGGTCATCGTGACGCCGCCCGCCACCAGGTACCGCTTCCACCTGCCCGTCCTGCTGATCACCTGGCCCGCCACGGTGGACGACACCAGCAGGCCGAGGATCAGGGGCAGGCTCATCAGACCGGCGACCGTGGGCGACTTGCCCAGCGACACCTGGAAGTACTGCGAGAGGAAGACCGTGCCGCCGAACATGGCGACACCGACGAAGAGGCTCGCGACCGTCGTGAGCGTCACCGTCCGGTTGCGGAAGATGTTGAGCGGGATGACGGGCTCGGCCGTGCGCGCCTCCACGAAGACCGCGGCGACCAGCAGCAGCACACCGCCACCGGTGAGCGCGGCCGTCTGCCAGGACGCCCAGTCGAACCGGTTGCCGGCCAGGGACACCCAGATGAGCAGCGCGCAGACGCCGCCGACGATGAGGAAGGCGCCGAGGAAGTCGATGCGGACCTCGCGGCGGACCGTGGGCAGGGTCAGTGTGCGCTGGAGCAGCACGATGGCGAGCAGCGCGAACGGCACCCCGATGAAGAAGCACCAGCGCCAGCCCAGCCACGAGGTGTCGACGAGGACACCGCCGACCAGCGGTCCGGCCACCGTGCCCACGGCGAACACGGCGCCGAACATGCCGGCGTACTTGCCGAGCCTGCGCGGCGGGATGACCGAGGCCATGACGACCTGGGCCAGCGCGGTCAGGCCGCCGGCGCCGATGCCCTGCACCACCCGGCTGAAGATCAGCAGGCCCACGCCGTGCGAGAAGCCCGCCAGCAGCGACCCGACGACGAACATGCCGAGCGAGAGCTGGAGCAGCAGCTTCTTGTTGTACAGGTCCGACAGCTTGCCCCACAGCGGCACCGTCGCGGTCATGGACAGCAGTTCCGCGGTGACGACCCAGGTGTAGGCGGACTGGCTGGCGCCGAGGTCGGCGATGATCGTGGGCAGCGCGTTGGACACCACGGTGCCCGCGAGGATCGCCACGAACATGCCGGCCATCAGGCCCGACATGGCCTGGAGTATCTGCCGGTTGGTCATGGCGGTGGGAGGCGCCTGCTCGGACGCCTGGGGTGTGGTCACGTCAGCTCTTTCGGCATGGTCGAACGGGTGATGCGGGTACGGAGGGGGAGGCGCGGGCGCTACGGGCGGGGCGGTGTGGGCAGCCCGGCGCCGAGCAGTTCGAAGACCTCGCGGAAGACGTCGGCGAAGGCGGCCTCCTGCCGGCGGGAGCGCCAGTGCTCCACACTGACCCGTACGGCGGTGCTCGCGATCGCCGCCACCAGCCGCGGGTACAGGCCGAGCGGCCGGGCCGCGTCCGGCTGTCCTGCGGCGTCCGGGCCGGGGGAGTCGGCGCCGGGTCCGGCGCCGGTTCCGGCGGCGGGGGCCAGGCGTTCGGCGATGGCCTCGGCCAGCCGGGTCTCGTCGGCCATGTGGGCGCCCAGGCTGCGCACCAGCAGATGCGGCGCGGCGTGCAGGACGTCGGCGTGCAGGGTCCACAGCTCGTGGCTCTGCTCGACCCCGACCAGCTCGGCCGCCACCGCGTCGCGCACGGCCTCCAGCGGGGAGAGCGCGGCGTCCGCGTCGAGCACGGCCTGCCGGACCCGGGCGCCGGCGTCCGCGTCCAGAAGCAGGAAGGCGTCGTCCCGAGACTCGAAGTAGTTGAAGAACGTACGCACCGAGACACCGGCGGCGGCGCTGATGGCCTCCACGGTGACCCGGTCGACGCCCTGCTCGGCGGCCAGCCGCAGCGCTGCCTCGGCGAGAGCGGTGCGCGTCGCCCGCTTCTTCCGCTCCCGCAGCCCGCCCCGGGCCCCTGCCGCTGCTTCCTTCTCCGCCATGACGTGCATGGTATGCAAAAATGCATGCCGTGCAAATTCGGGCCCGGGTCGGTGCCGATCCCGCTGCCCGCGGACTCTTGACGGCACCGGTTACTTGTCCTTAACGTCATCCCAGCTTCCGCCGGATTTTCCGCGGAGCTTGGGCAGGCACAGACAAAGACCACCTGTCGGTGGCGTCGTCGTGCCTGTTTTTTCGTGCCCGCGTGCCGCCGGCAGGTCTTCCCCTAAGGCGGACTCATGGCACAGCGTCCAGGCGTCAACGGCGTCGCCGACGTCGTGGCCCTCATCGACGGGCTGGGAAGAATTTCCGGGCGGGCGAGGGTCATCTGGTACCTGGTCTTCGGCGGACTGTTCCTCGACGCCTACTCCAACGCGGCGTTGAGCGCGGGCCTCGGACCGATGACCGCGCAGATGGAGCTGAGCAGCACCCAGGTCTCGGTGCTCACCGCCACCGCGCCCGCGCTGGCGATCGTCTTCAACCCGCTCGGCGGCTGGCTCGCCACCCGCATCGGCCGGGTCCCCCCGCTGCTGCTGGCGAAGGTGTTCGCGCTGGCCGGAGCCCTGCTGGCCGCCTTCGCCGGCGGCTTCACCACCGTCTGGCTCGGCCGGGTCCTGGTCGGCGTCGCCTACGGCATCGACTTCGCCGTCGCCATGGCCCTGCTCGCCGAGTACACCCCGAAGAAGCTCAGCGGCCGGCTCAACCTGTGGCAGGCCGTCTGGTACGTCGCCAGCACCAGCAACCTCGCGCTCGCCCTGGTCTTCTTCCACCTCGACGTCGGCTCCGACATCTGGCGCTGGTCCGTCGGCTCGGCCGGCGCGGTCGCCCTCGCGCTGCTCGCCGCCCAGGCCGTCATGCTCTCCGAGAGCCCCGCCTGGCTCGCCGGGAAGGGGCGCCTCGCGGACGCCGTGCGCAGCCTCGACCGCATCTACGGCATCAAGGCCGAGGCCGGCACCCCCGCCGCCTCCGCGCGCGCCGCCGAACGCCACGGCGACGTCGGCATGCGCCAGGCGGGCGTGCTCTTCAAGGGCGCCTATCTGCCGCGCACCGTGCTCTCCTCGGTGATCTCCCTCGGCCAGTCCATGCAGTACTTCGCCGTCGGCTGGTACCTGCCCCTGATCAGCCTGGCGATCTTCGGCGAGAGCTTCGAGAAGGCCACGGTGGGATCGATGGTCTTCAACGCCTTCGGCATCATCGGCGGCCTGGCCTCCGCCTACTGCGGGCGCAGGCTCGGGCTGCGGCTCAGCTCGGCCGCCGGTTTCGCCGGGGTCTTCGTGGCGCTGGTGCTGATGGGGCTGACCTTCAACAAGGTGCCCACCGCCGTGGCGTTCCTGCTGCCGGTGCTGTTCATCCTGACCCACTCCGCGGGTCCCGGCGCCAACGGCAAGTCGATCGCCGCCCTCTCCTACAGCAGTGACGTACGGGCCCTGGGCACCGGTGTCACCGGCATGGTCGGCAGCTTCGGCAGCGTCGTCGGACTGTATGTCTTCCCGCAGATCAAGGATGCCCTGGGCCTCGGACACACCTTCCTCGTGCTGTCCGCGGTGCCGTTGCTCGGTCTGATCACCTGCCTGATGATCAAGTGGGACCCGATCAAGTCCGCCGGAGCCGCCCCGGACCCGGACGCGGACCAGGGTGCCCCCGCCTCCGCGACCCCCGAGGCCACCGCCGCCACCGGCTGACCGGCGGGTCCGGCAGGACGGCCGGACCGCCACCGCCGCCGCAGCAGGCCCGTACGCAGCCGTACGCAGCACGAGGAAAGAGCCGCACAGATGCAGACGTCACCGCACCGCGCCCGCACGGGCCGCGCCGTGCTGGCCCTCGACGAGGGCACCACCGGCACCCGGGCCGGACTCGTCCTGGAGGACGGCTCCGCCCACGAGGTCCGCTACCGGGCGATCGAGGTCGGCCACCCCGACGACCTCTGCGTCGAGCAGGACCCGGTGGAGATCTGGACCGCCACCCTCGACGTGGCGCGCGAAGCGGTCGCCCTCGCCCGCCGCGACGGCATCACCGTCACCGCCGTCGCGCTCAGCACCCAGCGCGCCACGGCGATGCTGTGGGACAGCGCCACCGGACTGCCGCTGCTGCCCGCCGTCGTCTGGCAGGACCGCCGCCACGCCACCGAGCTGGCCGGTCTCCAGGCCCGCTGGGACAGTGTGCTGACGGTGCGTCAGGGGCGGCCGGTGGGCTCCCGCTCCCCGTTCCTGTGGGCCGCCCGGCAACTCGCCCGCCACCCCGGGGTGGCCGCGGCCCACCGCGCCGGGCGCCTGCGCTTCGGCACCGTGGACACCTGGCTGATGTGGCACCTCACCGGCGGCGCCGTGCACGCCACCACCCCGACCAACGCCGCCTCCACCGGCGGCTATCTGCTCACCGCGCACGCCTGGGACGAGGAGTGGACCGACGCGCTCGGCTTCCCCCTCGACCTGCTGCCCGACCTGCTCGCCGACGACGCCGTGTTCGGCGAGACCGATCCCTCGGTGCTCGGCGTGCGGGTGCCGGTGGCCGCCTCCATGGGCGACCAGCACGCCGCGCTCGTCGCCCTGGGCGGCCTGGCCACCGGACAGGCCATGGGCATGTTCGGCACCGGCGCCTTCGTCGACGCCGCCACCGGCACCGCGCCCGCCCTGCCCCGCCCCGGCATCGCCGGGGTCGTCGCCCAGCCAGGCCGCCGCCAGGGCGACACCACCCACTACAGCCTGGAGGCGTACACCTCCACGGTCGGCTCCGCACTGCGCTGGCTCTGCGAGGACCTGCGCCTGTTCGACTCGCCCCGCGAACTGGGCGAGGCCGCCGGCCGCGCCACCGCCCGGCCGGACGCCGGCCCCCGCTTCCTGCCCGCCTTCGCCGGGGTCCGTACGCCCCTGTGGCGGCCGGGCGCCACCGCGGCCCTGACCGGACTGACCCTGGCCACCACCCGCGACGACCTGGCCCGCGCCGTCCTCGACGGCATCGCGCACTCCGTGTGCGACCTCGTCGACGGCGTCGCCGGCACCCTCGGCGCCCCGCTCAGCCGGCTGCGCGTCGGCGGCGGCGTCTCCGGCAGCGACCCGCTGATGCAGACCCAGGCCGACCTGACCGGGCTGGCCGTCGAACGCGTCGCCGACTCCGCCACCGCCAGCCTGCGCGGCACCGCCTACCTCGCCGGTGTCGCCCAGGGCCTGTGGACCTCCCTGGAAGAGGTCGTCGAGGCCCAGCCGCGCGGCCGGACCTTCGAACCCGCCCTGGACACCGCGGGACGCGCCGCACGCCGCGCCGACTGGCGCGCACTGCTCGACCACCACCTCGACACACCCGAACCGACCCCCCACTGACGGCACCCCCGTGCCGTCACGCGCGGACCGCCCGAGGACCGCGCACCGAACCACCCAGGAGTTGATGTTGTGATCACCATGCCCGCCCGGAAGCCGCGGCGCTCCGCCGCGGCGACCCGTCGAGCCCCGCTGCTGCTCGACCGCGCGGCGGCCAGGCGCAGGCTGGCCGACGACACCTACGACGTCCTCGTCGTCGGCGGCGGCATCACCGGTGCCTACGCCGCCCTGGACGCGGCCTCCCGGGGGCTGCGCACCGCGCTGATCGAGAAGGACGACTTCGCCTCCGGCACCTCCTCGAAGTCCTCGAAGATGGTCCACGGCGGTCTGCGCTACATCGAGCAGGGCAACGTCAACCTGGTCCGCCACTCCCTCCTCGAACGCCACCGCTTCCGCCAGAACGCCCCGCACCTGGTGCACCGGCTGCCGTTCCTCTTCCCGGTCCTGGAGAAGGAAGGCGTCTTCGACGCCCGCCTCGCCAAGGGCTTCGAGGGCCTGCTGTGGACGTACGACCTGGTCGGCGGCTGGCGCATCGGCAAGCTGCACCAGCGGCTCACCGTGCCCGAGGTGCTCGCGCAGGCCCCCACCCTGCGCGCCGAGAACCTCAAGGGCGGCCTGCTGTACTTCGACGCCCGCACCGACGACGCCCGCCTGGTGCTGACCGTCGCCCGCACCGCGGCCGCGCTCGGCGCCACCGTCCTCAACGGCGTCCGCGCCGACGGACTGCTCATGAGCGGCGGCCGGGTCGCCGGGGCGAAGGTCACCGCCGACGGCGACACCTTCGAGATACGCGCGCACGCCGTCGTGAACGCCACCGGTGTGTGGACCGACGAACTCGACGCGCAGGCCGACGCGGGACACGCCCCGCAGGTGCGGCCCGCCAAGGGCGTCCACATCGTCGTCCCCTGGGACAAGGTGCGCATCAACTGCACGGTCACCGTGCCCATCCCGGGCCGCGCCCGCCGCGCCACCTGCACCCGCTGGGGCAACACCGTCGTCCTCGGCACCACCGACGAGGACTACCAGGGCTCCCCGGACGACGTGCACTGCACCCGCCAGGAGATGGAGTTCCTGCTCGAAGGGGCCAACACCGCCTTCGAGGGCAAGCTCACCCCGGACGACGTGGTCGGCTCCATCGGCGGACTGCGCCCGCTGGTCGGCGGCAAGGAGGGCGCCACCCTCGACATGCGGCGCGACCACCACATCACGATCGGCCGCACCGGCATGGTCACCGTCACCGGCGGCAAGCTGACCACCAGCCGCCACATGGGCGAACTCGTCATCGACAAGGTGATGACCGTCCTCGGCCGCAGCGCCCGCAGCCGCACCGCCCGGCTGCCGCTGCTCGGCGGCGCCGGCTACGACGCCGAGGCCGTGGCCGCCTCCGGCGGACTCGCCGCCCACCTGGGCGAACGCTACGGCACCGAGGCCCGCTTCGTCGGCGACCTCGTCCAGCAGGACCCCACCCTCGCCGAACCGGTCGTCCCCGGCCTGCCCTACACCCGCGCCGAGGTCGTCTACGCCGCCCGCGCCGAGATGGCCCGCTCCGTCGACGACGTCCTGTCCCGGCGCACCCGCGCCCGGCTGTTCGCCCGCGACGCCTCCGCCGGCGCAGCCCAGGCCGTCGGCGAACTCCTCGGCGCCGAACTCGGTTTCAGCCAGGCCCAGATCGAGCGCTCCGTCGCCGACTACCTCTCCTCCGTCCGTCACGAACGGTCCATCCTCCTCGAAGGGGCAGCAGCATGATCAGCCGTCAGACCATCACCCACCCGTTCAACCGCGGCAACTACACGGTCGGCGCGCCCAGCCCCGCCAAGTGGGCCCGGAACACCCCGGTGGGCGACGGACCCGCGGCCCTCCAGAACGACCCGGTCCAGGTCCCCGACAGCGTCGTCGAGGCGCTGCGCGGCGCCGCCCGCGCCGTCCACACCGAACGCGCCGAGGTCGTCGCCCGCACCCGCGACTGGTGGGCCGGATCCATGATCGGCGAGACCGAGGGCCGCCCCGCCACCCCGGACGCGGTCGTCGTGGAGGCCGCCGACGCCGACCAGGTCGCCGCCGTCCTGCGCATCTGCCACGACGCCGGCATCCCCGTCACCCCCTCCGCCGGCCGCTCCAACGTCACCGGCGCCGCGCTGCCCGTCTTCGGCGGCGTCGTCCTCGACCTGTGCGGCCTCGACCGGATCACCGGCTTCGACGCCACCTCCAACGTCGTCGACGTACAGGCCGGCATGTTCGGTGACCTCTTCGAGAAGCAGCTCCAGGAGGAGTACGGCGTCACCACCGGCCACTGGCCGTCCGCGTTCGCCCTGTCCACGGTCGGCGGCTGGATCGCCTGCCGTGGCGCCGGACAGCTCTCCACCCGCTACGGCAAGATCGAGGACATGGTCGTCGGCGTCGACGTCGTGCACGCCGACGGCACCCGCGCCACCTACGGCGACTACGCCCGCGCCGCCGTCGGCCCCGATCTGCGCCAGCTGTTCATCGGCTCCGAGGGCACCCTCGGCGTCATCGTCTCCGCCCGGCTGCGCGTCCACCCGCTGCCCGAGTACGCCCGCGCCCTCGCCTACGGCTTCGACACCTTCGCCGAGGGCCTGGACGCCTGCCGCGCCATCCTCCAGCGCGGCGCCACCCCGGCCGTGCTGCGCCTGTACGACAAGCTGGAGTCCGGCACCCACTTCGGTCACCCGGACACCAACCTGCTGCTCATCGCCGACGAGGGCGACGCGGCCGTGGTCGACGCCTCGATGGACGTGGCCGCCGCCGTCTGCTCCGCCCACGGCCCCGAACTCGACTCCGAGGCCGTCTTCGCCCGCTGGCTCGACGAGCGGATGCTGGTCGGCAAGTCCTCCGACGGCTTCACCCCGGGCCCCGGCTTCGTCGCCGACACCCTGGAGATGGCCGCCTCCTGGAGGGACCTGCCCGCCATCTACGACGAGGTGGTGGCCGCCGTCGAGGCGGTGCCCGGCACCCTCGCCGCCTCCGCCCACCAGTCCCACGCCTACACCGACGGCGCCTGCGTCTACTTCTCGCTGCGCGGCGAGGTGGCCCCGAGGACCGCCGCACCTGGTACCGCGCGGTGTGGGACGCCGCCAACGCCGTCCTCGTCGCCCACCGCGCCGCCCTCAGCCACCACCACGGCTGCGGACTGCTGCGCGGCCCCTACGTCGCGGACTCCCTCGGCGCCGGCTTCGCCACCTTCGGCGCGGTCAAGGCCGCCCTGGACCCGGCCGGCATCCTCAACCCTGGCAAGCTGGGACTTTCCAGCCGCTTCGGTACGCCGCCGCTCTCCTGACCCGCGCGTACCCCGTCCCAGGAGTCAGGCCACCGCCATGAACCCCGCCGCCCGGCCCAGCGCCGCCCTCGACCCGCGCCTCGCCCGCGCCTTCGCCGACGTGCCCGTCGTCGCGTCCGTCGTGGGCGGCAGACCCCTGCGGGACTTCCTGACGGCCCCCGTCAGGGTGTGCATCCTCGCCTCCTTCGCGGTCGGCGAACTGCCCAAGGTCGTGGGGGCGCTGGGCCGGGCCCAGCGGATCGTGTTCGTCAACGTGGACAGCAGCCCGGGACTGGCCCAGGACCGCGGCGCGCTGGAGTTCCTCAAGGAGCTCGGCGCGCACGGCGTGGTCAGCACCCGGCTCAACCTCATCGAGAAGGGCCGCCCGCTCGGGCTGCTGACCATGATGAAGGTCTTCGTCACCGACCGCTCCAACCTGCGCCGCAGCCTGGACGCCGTCGCGCACGGCGGCCCCGACCTGGTCGAGATCATGCCCGCGCCGATCACCGGCCGGATGAGCCAGGAGGCCCGGCGCGCCCTGTCGCCGTCCGTCGCCGCCGGTTTCGTCGAGACCGCCGAGGACGTGGCCCTCGCCCTCTCCCTCGGCTCGGTCGCCGCCGCCACCTCCGACCCCCGCCTGTGGCACCTGCGCCGCGACCACCTCCCACCCGCACCCCAGGAGTAGTCCCACCGTGAGCTTCACCGTCATCGCCCGCTACCGCTGCCTGCCCGGCCGCCAGGACACCGTGCTCGGCCTCCTGGACCGGATGGCGGCGGCCTCCCGCGCCGAACCCGGCTGCCTCGGCTACCGCGTCCACCAGGGCACCGAGGACCCCCGCGCCCTCGCCCTGTACGAGGAGTACGCCACCGAGGCGGACTTCACCGCCCACTGCGCCGCCGCGCACTTCCAGGACATCGTCCTCGCCCAGGTGGTGCCCCTGCTGGAGAGCCGCGACGTGCTGCGCTGCGCGCCCCGCCCGGAGGTGAGCGCGTGAAGACCCGCGCCGCCGTCCTGCGCGAGGTCTCCCGCCGCCGCCCCTACGGCGAGACCCGCCCCGTCGAGATCGAGGAACTGGACCTCGGCGCCCCGCGCGCGGGCGAGGTCAGGGTGCGCACGGCCGCCGCCTCGCTGTGCCACTCCGACCTGTCCGTCGTCAACGGCGACCGGGTCAGGCCGCTGCCCATGGCCCTGGGCCACGAGGCGGTCGGCGTGGTCGAGGAGACCGGCCCCGGGGTCGACCGGCTCGCCCCCGGCGACCATGTGGCGCTCGTTTTCGTGCCGAGCTGCGGCTACTGCGCGCGGTGCACCGAGGGCCGGCCCGCCCTGTGCGACCGGGCCGCCGCCGCCAACGGCTCCGGCGCCCTGCTGCACGGCCCGTCCCTGCTCACCGACGCCGCGGGCGAGCGGGTCCACCACCACCTCGGCGTCTCCGCGTTCGCCGAACACGCCGTGGTCGCCCAGGAGTCGGTGGTCCCGATCCCCGCCGATGTGCCGTTCGCCGTGGCCTCGCTGTTCGGCTGCGCCGTCCTCACCGGCGCCGGGGCCGCCATCAACACCGCACGCCTGGGCCCCGGCCGCTCCGCCGTGGTGTACGGGCTCGGCGGGGTCGGCCTGTCGGCCGTGCTCGGGGCCCGCGCCGCGGGCGCGAGCCCGATCGTCGCCGTCGACCCGGTGCCCGCCAAACGCGACCTCGCGCTGCGCCTCGGCGCCACCCACGCCTTCGCCCCCGACGAGGCGCTGGAGGCGGTGCGCGACCTGACCGGCGGGGGAGCGGAGGTGGCCATCGAGGCGGTCGGCAGCCCGCAGGTGATGGCGGCCTGCCTGGAGGCGGTGGGCCGCGGCGGCACGGTCGTCCCGGTCGGCCTCCCGGCGCCCGGCCGAGCCCTCGAAGTGCCCGCGCTGGCCTTCGCCGGCGAGGGCAAGAGCATCGTCGGCTCCTACATGGGCGACGCGGTGCCGCGCCGCGACATCCCCCGCTTCCTCGGCCTGTGGCGCGCCGGCCTGATGCCGGTGGAGCACCTGCACACCGACACCCTGCCGCTGGACGGCCTCAACACGGCCCTGGAGGAACTCGCCTCGGGCCGCGCGGTGCGCCAGGTCGTCGACACCTCCGGACTGCTGTCCGCGACCGCGCCCTGACCCCGCCGGGTCCGCCGCACACCGGCCCGTCTTCGCCCGTCACCGGGGGAGGCGGGCCAGCGCCGTCAGCAGCCGGTCGACGTCCTCGGCGCTGCTGTACGGCGCGAGTCCCACCCGTACCCCGCCCTCGTCGCCCAGGCCGAGGTGCCGCGACGCCTCCAGCGCGTAGAAGGACCCGGCGGGCGCGTCCACGCCGTGCCCGGCCAGATGCGCGGACACCTCGGCCGGGCGCAGGCCCGCCACGGTGAACAGCAGCGTCGGGGTGCGGTGCGCCGCACGCGAGTGGACGGTGATCCCGCCGAGGTCCGCGAGCCCCCGCTCGATCCGCTCCCGCAGTACGCACTCGTGGGCCTCCAGCGCGGCGAAGGAGGCGGTCAGACGGGCCCGGCGGTCGCCTCGCGCAGCGCCGTCCAGACCGGCGAGGAAGTCCACGGCGGCAGCGGCACCGGCCAGCAACTCATAGGGCAGCGTGCCCAGTTCGAAGCGCTCGGGCACGGCGTCACTGGACGGCAGCAGCTTGTCGGGGCGCAGCCCCTCCAGGAACTCGGGCCGGGCCGCCAGCACCCCCAGATGCGGCCCGAGGAACTTGTACGGCGAGCACACCAGGGTGTCCGCGCCCAGCGCGGCGAGGTCCACCGCCGCGTGCGCGGCGTGATGCACCGCGTCCACGTGCAGCAGCGCCCCGGCCCCGTGCGCCAGCGCGGCGACGGCCGGGACGTCGGGGCGGGTGCCGATGAGGTTGGACGCCGCGGTGAGCGCGACAAGACGGGTGCGCGGGGAGAGCACCGCCGCCACCCGCCCGGGGTCCAGTTCGCCGGTGTCGGCGTCGAAGTCCGCGCACCGCACCGCCGCGCCGGCCGCCTCGGCCGCCTGGATCCAGGGCCGGATGTTGGAGTCGTGGTCCAGGCGCGTCACCACCACCTCGTCGCCCGGTCCCCAGGTCCTGGCGAGCGTGCGGGACAGGTCGTAGGTCAGCTGGGTGGCGCTGCGGCCGAAGACCACACCCCGCGGGTCGGCGCCGAGCAGATCGGCCAGCGCGCCGCGCGCCCGCGTGACGATGCCGTCCGCGTTGCGCTCGCCCTCGGTGGTGCGGCCCCGGTTGGCCAGCGGGCGGGACAGGGCCTCGGCGACGGCGTCGATGACGGGCTGCGGTGTCTGGGTGCCGCCGGGCGCGTCGAAACGCGCCGAGCCGGACTTCAGGGCGGGGATCCGCGCGCGGATCGCGTCGACGTCGAGGGCCATGGGAACTCCTGATGGGCGCGGACGGCTCCGGGCGGCGTCGGCTGACGCGGCGCCCCCATGATCGCAGCCAGGACCGCTCCCGGGCAGGGGCGGGCACCATGAAAAATGGTATTCCATTTTTCCGTCCTGACTCTTGACGGTGCTCTTCGGCGCTCATTACGTTCTGGTCCACCCGGAAGCGCTCTTCCGTTCCGCGGAATCACGAACCCCTCTCGTCCCCCGCCCCACGATCCCAGGAGTCCTGCATGACTGCCCTGGAGGACCGGTCGTCCGTGCAGAGCGGCACCATGGCCACCAGCTCCGCCCTCTACACCCGCGACCTCGCCCCCACGAAGCGGGAAGGGCGCCGCTGGGGCGCCTACAACGTCTTCACCCTGTGGGCCAACGACGTGCACAGCCTGGGCAATTACGCCTTCGCCCTCGGCCTGTTCGCCCTCGGTCTGAACGTGTGGGGCATCCTGGCCGCCTTCGCGCTCGCCTCCGTCCTGCTCTTCCTCCTGCTGACCCTCTCCGGCTTCATGGGCCACCGGACCGGAGTCCCCTTCCCCGTCATGGGCCGGATCGCCTTCGGCGTCAGGGGCGCGAAGATACCGGCCGCCGTCCGCGGGGTCGTCGCCATCACCTGGTTTGGTATCCAGACCTATCTCGCCTCGTCCGTCCTGAGCATCCTCCTGGTCGCGCTCATCCCCTCGCTGGGCCGCCTGGACACCAATTCCCTGCTCGGCCAGTCCACCCTGGGCTGGATCACCTTCCTGGCGCTGTGGGCGCTCCAGGTGCTCATCGTCAGCTACGGCATGCGGATGATCCGCCGCTACATGGCCTTCGCCGCGCCCACCACCCTGCTCACCATGTGCGCGCTCGCGGTGTGGATGTTCGTCCGCGCGGGCGGCTCCGTCTCCCTCGACGACGGCGCCCCGCTCACCGGCGGCGCCATGTGGCTCCAGGTCTTCCAGGCCGCCGCCCTGTGGGTGGTCGTCTACGGCACGTTCGTCCTCAACTTCTGCGACTTCACCCGCTCCGCGCGCAGCCGCGCCGCCATCGTCCGCGGCAACATCGTCGGCATCCCCGTGAACATGCTCTTCTTCGCCTGCATCGTGGCCGTCCTCAGCGGAGCCCAGTTCACGCTGGACGGCCGCGTCATCACCAGCCCCACGGACATCGTCCGCACCGTCCCCCACATGTTCCTGCTGGTCCTGGCCTCGCTCGCCCTGATCGCCCTCACCGTGGCGGTCAACCTGCTGGCCAACTTCGTGGCGCCCATCTACGCCCTGGTCGACCTGTTCCCCCGCAGGCTCGACTTCCGGCGGGCGGGCCTGGTCAGCGCGGCCCTCGGTCTGGTGATCACCCCCTGGAACCTGTACGACAGCCCGGTCGTCGTCAACTACTTCCTCGGCGGCCTCGGCGCACTCCTCGGCCCGCTGTTCGGCGTGATCATGGCCGACTACTGGCTGCTGCGGAAGACGCGGGTGAACGTGCCCGCGCTCTACACCGAGGACCCGGACGCCGACTACCACTACCGCCGCGGTTACAACCCGCGCGCCGTCGCCGCGTTCCTGCCGAGCGCCGCCGCGGCCGTCACCGTCGCCCTGGTGCCGTACTTCCACGCCCTGGCCGGCTTCTCCTGGTTCGTCGGCGCCCTCCTCGCCGCCCTGCTCCACACGGCCGTCGCCGACCGTTCCGCACCCGTCCGCGACCTCGACGGCGAGGCCATCGCCGTCGCCGCGGAATAGCCCCACCGAACAGAAGGCACCCCGCCATGCGCATCCTCGTGGTCAACGTCAACACCACCCGGTCCCTCACCGACGCCATCGGCGCGCAGGCCGCCGAAGCGGCCGGTCCGGGCACCGAGATCGTCCCGCTGACCCCCGCCTTCGGCGCGGAGTCCGTCGAGGGCAACTACGAGAGCTACCTCGCCGCCGTCGCCGTCATGGAGACCGTGCGCGCCCACCCCGGCCCCTACGACGCGGTCATCCAGGCCGGATACGGCGAGCACGGCCGCGAGGGGCTCCAGGAACTGCTGGACGTCCCCGTCGTCGACATCACCGAGGCCGCGGCGAGCACCGCCCGGTTCCTCGGCCGCCGCTACTCCGTCGTCACCACCCTCGACCGCACGGTCCCGCTGATCGAGGAACGCCTCGACGTGGCCGGACTGAGCGCCCGCTGCGCCTCCGTACGGGCCACCGGGCTGCCCGTGCTCGACCTCGAACGCGACCCGCGCGCCGCCGCCGACGCCATCACCGAACAGGCCCTGCGCGCGGTGACGGACGACCGCGCCGAGGTGATCTGCCTGGGCTGCGGAGGCATGGCCGGCCTCGCCGGGCAGGTCGCCGAGCGCACCGGGGTCCCGGTCGTCGACGGGGTGAGCGCCGCCGTGACGATCGCCGAGTCACTGGTCCGGCTCGGCCTCACCACCTCCAAGGTGCGCACCTACGCCCCGCCGCGGCCCAAGAAGCTCGCCAACTGGCCGCCGCGCACGGCCTGATCCCGCCGGTCACGGCACGCCCGGCGCCACCGCGGCCCCGGGGTATCCTGACGGGCCGCCCCGCCGCGCGTCCGCACGGACCCGGCCGGTGCCGCGGCGAACGGCGGACGAAGGACGAAGATGACGGAGCCAGGGGACTTCATGCCCGAGTCCGAGCGGGTGACCCGGCAGTTGCGCGACGAGATCCTCGACGGGGTACGGGGACCCGGCAGCCGTCTGGTGGAGCGCGAACTGGCCGAGGCGCTCGGCGTGAGCCGGCTCCCGGTGCGCGAGGCGCTGAAGACCCTGGTGTCCGAGGGCCTGGTGACCCCGCGCCCGCGCACCTGGGCGGTGGTGCGCGAGTTCACCGCCAGCGACGTCGCCGATCTCGACGAGGTCCGCTCGGCCCTGGAGACCCTGGCCTTCCGGCTCGCCGCCCAGCGCCACACCCGCGACGGTCTGCGGCGGCTGCGCGCCGACCTGGACGCCGAGCTGGAGGCGGCCCGCGCCGGTGACGCGGTCCGGGCCCGCCGGTCGGCGGCCGACTTCCACCAGACCGTCACCACCCTGGCCGCCAACGAGCTGCTGAACGAACTCGACCGCGCCCTCAGCAGCCGCATGCGGTGGTTCCGCGGCCGCCACGACGACCTGCTGGGGGTGGCCCGGGAACACGAGGCCCTGTACCAGGCGATCGCGGCCCGCGACGTCGCCCGCGTCGAGGCCCTCGTCCTGCACCACCTGGCCACCGGCCGCACCGCGGCCCTGGGCCACCGCGCCCACGACACCCGCGGCGACACCTGAACGGCCACGCCGCCGGACCCCCGGGTCAGGTCTTGCGCAGGTCCGGAGCCGGGACGCCGATGAGCAGGCGGCGCACCGCGTCCCAGGCCCCGCGCAGGGCGCGGGCCACCGCGGGCGGGTCGCTGCCCATGATCCGGACCCAGGCACCGCAGTCCTCGGGCAGCACGCTCACACCGAAGGCGGGCCCGGCGGCGCGCAGGGCCTCGTGCAGGGTGTCGGCGACCTCGGCCGCCGGGGCGAGCGGGGTCAGCACATGCAGGGTGGCCATCAGGTCGTGGCCGCCGAAGACCGCGGGCCCGGTCACCGGGCCCGCCTCGCCCGGATCCAGGCGTACGGTGTCCACCACCAGCGGCTCGCCGTCCGGGCGGGTGATCTCCAGGTCGCTGAAGAGCAGCCGGTAGGCGTGCCGTTCACCGCGGGCCAGCCGGCCCGCCGTGACCGTCTCGCCCAGCAGCACGGTGGCCGTCGGATCGGCGGTCACCAGGGTCTGCTGGTAGAAGCGGGCGTCCCGGTAGGGGATCAGCGGGTCGGGCAGGTACTCGACGTAGCTCTCCGCCCCGGCGGTCAGGTGGACGACCTGGGTGGCGTGGTCGAACTCCGTCCGGTGCAGCTTGGTGGCCGCCTGCGTCGTCAGGTGCACGGCGGTGCCCGCTCCGCAGTCGATGTCGATGCGGTTGCGGTCGGCCTGCACGATGCCGCCCCCGGTGGACATCAGATAGGTGACGGGCATGTCCGGCCGCAGCGGGTCCACGTACAGGGGCCGCATGATCTGCAACGGCGACTTCTGGTAGCGGTCCACGAGTTCGGTGCGCTCGCCGACCCGGGCGTAGCGCAGTTCGAGCAGGCCGACCTTGCCGGGGCGCCCGGCGGCCAGGGTGTCCGGCGCGCCGGACAGCTCGCGCATCCGGGCCGGCACCCGCCGGGGTTCGTAGTGGGCGGGGTCCAGCCGCGCGGGCGCCCCTGTCACGCGGACACCGCCGGGGCGCCGGCCGGGTCGGCGGCCTCGTGGGCGAGCACGAAGTCGGCGATGGCGTCCAGACCGTCGCCGGTGAGGGAGTTGGTGAGCACCACGGGCCGGCCCTGCCGTACCGCGTAGGCGTCCGACTCCATCTGCGCCAGGTCGCAGCGCACGTACTGGGCGATGTCGACCTTGTTGATGACGAGGAGTTCGCACTCGGTGATGCCCGGACCGCGCTTGCGGGGCATCTTGTCGCCCTCGGCGGTGTCCAGCACGAACAGGAACAGGTCGACGAGGGCCGGGCTGAAGGTGAGCGTCAGGTTGTCGCCGCCGCTCTCGAAGAGCAGCGTGTCCACCTCCGGGTGGCGTTCCAGGATCTCGTCGGCGGCGGCCTGGTTCATCGTCGGGTCGTCCCGGACGGCGGTGTGCGGGCAGGCGCCCGTCTCGACGCCGACGATGCGGTCCGCGGCGAGGATCCCGTCCAGGGTGCGCCGTACGTGCGCGGCGTCCTCGGAGGTGTAGATGTCGTTGGTGATCACGGCCGGGGTGCGGCCGCGCCCGATCAGCACCGGGACCAGCGCCTCGATCAGCGCGGTCTTGCCGGAGCCGACCGGCCCGGCGACGCCCACGCGCAGCACACCGTCGGGGGTGCGCCGGACGAGGTCGTCGTCGTGGTGGTGGGAGCCCTTGACCTGGGTGGGGTCGTGCATGGTGATCCTTGTCGGACGTAGGGACGTAGGGACGTAGGGACGTAGGGACGTAGGGACGTAGGGACGTAGGGACGTAGGGACGTAGGGACGTAGGGACGTAGGGACGTAGGGACGTAGGGACGTAGGGACGTAGGGACGTAGGGACGTAGGGACGGGGGAGGGGGGAGGCGGCGACGGGCGGCCGGGGGTCTCAGCTCGCGAACAGCCGTGCCTCGGCGCGTTCGTGACGGCCCGCCATGACGTCGGCCACCGGGACGCAGCCGCCGAGGTCGGCGAGCTCGCGGCCCAGGGCCGCCGCCACGGTCTCCTCGATCACCGGGGCGGCGCCGTGCAGCACCACCTGCGCCCGCCGGTGGTCGGTGAGCCGGAGCCGCAGCGCGGCCCCGGTGAAACTGGCCGCGAAGGCGAACAGCTCGCAGGTGACGGCCTGTTCGACGGTGAGCCCGTTGCCCGCGTGGACGACACCGGCGACCACCGGCTGGCAGCCGCGCACCGCGCCGTCCCGGTACAGCTCCCGGTAGCGCTCGATCGGCTCCGTGCCGTAGACCTCCGCGGCCAGGTCGAGCAGCTGCCGCCCGGTGCGCACCGCGGCCTGCCGCGCCTCCCGGCCCAGCTTGGTGGCGTGCAGCCGCCGTTCCACGGCCACCACCTCGTCCCAGTCGCCCGCGCCGGCCGCGCGGTGGGTGAGGGCGAGCGCGGTGGCGTCGGACGGGCCCACGCTGTGGCGGAGCAGGTCCGCGAGGAGCGCGGGCAGGGTGCGCGGGGTGACAGCGCGGGCCTGCTGGAAGCCCTCCAGGCCGTGCGAGAGGGTGTAATAGCCGCTGGGGAAGGCCGAGTCGGTGAGCTGGAGCCCGGTCAGCAGCGCCGGGATCGGCATCGGGTCGTTCACGCCGGGTGTCCGTTCCTGCGGGGGGCCGTCGGTCGCCGTCCGGCCGCGGGGGACCGCGGGACGCCGGGCGCCCCGCGGACCGTCATGGGGTGGGGTCAGACGATGTAGAAGAGCTGGTTGAGCGGAAGGCGCTCGGCCGGCTCGATGGTGGCGGGTTCGCCGTCCACGGTGACCTTGTACGTCTCCGGGTCGACGTCGATGCGCGGCAGCGCGTCGTTGCGGACCATGTGCTGCTTGCCGACGGTGCGGCAGCGCTGCACCGGCTCGATCCGCCGCTGGAGCCCCAGCTCGCCGGGGACACCGGCGGCGATGGACGCCTGCGACATGAAGGTGACCGAGGTGCGCGACCTGGCCCGGCCGTAGCTGCCGAACATGGGCCGGTAGTACACCGGTTGGGGCGTGGGCAGGGAGGCGTTCGGGTCGCCCATCAGCGCCCAGTTCACCATGCCGCCCTTGATGATCAGCTTGGGCTTGGCGCCGAAGGAGTTGATCGGCCAGAGCACGATGTCGGCGAGCTTGCCGGGCTCCAGCGAGCCGATCACGTCGGCCGCGCCCACCGCGATCGCCGGGTTGATGGTGAGCTTCGCCAGATAGCGCAGCACCCGCGCGTTGTCGTTGCGGGAACCGTCCTCGGCCAGCGCGCCGCGCATCTCCTTGCAGTGGTGCGCCGTCTGGAAGGCACGGGCGAAGGACTCGCCGACCCGGCCCATGGCCTGGGAGTCGGAGGAGAAGATGCTGATCACGCCGAGGTCGTGCAGCACCGTCTCGGCGGCGATGGTCTCCGCGCGCACCCGGCTGTCGGCGAAGGACACGTCCTCGGGGATGTCCCGGGACAGGTGGTGGCAGACCATCACCATGTCCAGCAGCTCGTCCACCGAGTTGATGGTGTACGGCAGCGTCGGGTTGGTGGACGCCGGCAGCACGTTGGGCTCACCGGACACCCGCATGATGTCCGGTGCGTGGCCGCCGCCCGCGCCCTCGGTGTGGAAGGTGTGGATGGTCCGGCCGTCGATCGCGGACAGGGTGTCCTCGAAGAAGCCGCCCTCGTTGAGGGTGTCGGTGTGGACGGCCATCTGCACGTCGTACTCGTCGGCGACGCGCAGCGCGGTGTCGATGGTGGCCGGGGTGGCGCCCCAGTCCTCGTGCACCTTGAGCCCGGCCACGCCCGCCTCGACCTGTTCGCGCAGTGCCTCGGGCAGGCTGCCGTTGCCCTTGCCGAGCAGGCCCACGTTGACCGGCAGGTCCTCGACGGCCTCCAGCATGCGGTGGATGTTCCACGGGCCGGGGGTGCAGGTGGTGCCGTTGCTGCCGTCGGTGGGGCCGGTGCCGCCGCCGAAGAAGGTGGTGATGCCGTTGGACAGGCCCTCCTGGGCCTGCTGCGGCGAGATGAAGTGGATGTGGGTGTCGATGCCGCCTGCGGTGGCGATCAGGTGCTCGCCGGAGACGACCTCGGTGCCGGGGCCGATCACCAGCTTGGGGTCGACGCCGTTCTGCACATGCGGGTTGCCGGCCTTGCCGACCCCGACGATCAGACCGCCGCGGACGCCGATGTCGCCCTTGACGACGCCCAGCACCGGGTCGAGCACCACGACGTTGGTGATCACCAGGTCGAGGGCGCCCTCGCGGTTGAGCGCGGCCGGGTCCTGGGCCATGCCGTCGCGGATGGCCTTGCCGCCGCCGTAGACGGCCTCGTCGCCGTAGGAACCGGCGTTGTGGTCGTACTCGACCTCGACGACCAGATTGGTGTCGGCCAGGTGGAACCGGTCGCCCACGGTGGGGCCGAACAGGTCCGTGTACTGCTTGCGCGGGATGATCGCCATCAGCGGTCGGCCCCCTCGTTCTCGGTGTCGGCGTCGGTGACGCGGTCGGTGCCGGCGGCGGCGAATCCCAGCTCGGTGGCGCGGCGCACGGCGGCACGCCGGGTGTCGGCGGCGTTGAGACCGCCGTTGACCAGGGCGGCGAAGCCGACGAGCCGCCGGGTGCCGCCGAAGGCGACCAGCTCCACCTCGCGGGTGTCCCCGGGCTCGAAGCGCACGGCGGTGCCGGACGGGATGTCCAGGTGCATGCCGTAGGCGGCCTCGCGGTCGAACCGCAGGGCGCGGTTGACCTCGAAGAAGTGGTAGTGCGAGCCGATCTGCACGGCGCGGTCGCCGGTGTTGGCGACGGTCAGACTGGCCTTCGCCCTACCGGGGTTGATCTCCACGGGGTCGTCCCCGTAGAGGTAGTGGGCTCCACCCGACATCGTTGTCTCCTAGTTCCAGGCGGTGAATCAGGCGGGTCTCAGGCGCTGATGGGGTCGTGGCAGGTGACGAGCTTGGTCCCGTCCACGAACGCCGTCTCGACCTGGAGGACGGTGAGCATCTCGCGCACCCCGGGCATGACGTCGTCGGCGGTGACGACCTTGCGGCCCAGCTCCATGCACTCGGCCACGGTGTGCCCGTCGCGCGCGGCCTCCAGGACGGCCTCGGTGATCAGCGCGGCGGCCTCGCTGTAGTTGAGCTTGGTGCCCCGGGCCCGGCGGCGGCGGGCCAGGTCCGCCACCACGTAGACGTGGAGCTTGTCGATTTCGCGCGGTGCGAGGTTCATGGCGTCACTTCGCTTTCTCCAACGAGATGCCGGGCCGGTCCAGGGCTGGAACGGCCGCGAGGAAGAGCCAGGTCGTCACGACGAACGGCCAGGTGAAGGGGGACCCGCCGGACGGCTGGGCGAACGCCTGCCAGGCGGCGGTGAAGGGCACCGAGGCCACGGCGGCGAGCGCGGCGTACCCGGCGGTCCACGGGGTGAGGGGCAGGAAGGTGGCGGCCAGGGCGATCGCCACCAGGACCGCGTTGTAGCCGTACAGACCGGCCTCGATCCGGTCGGCGGGCAGGCCCATGGCACAGGCGGTGAGGACCGCGACGACGCTGCCGCAGACCGCGGCGACGGCGGCGGTGCGGGAGGCCACGAGCAGCCCCGCGAGCAGGATCAGGCCCGCGTACCACTGGTCGAGCAGGAAGATCTGCGCGATGCCGTCGCAGCAGGCCCGGCCGAACTCCGCGGCGGACAGGGCGGTGAAGCCGTCCGCGACGACCGGCGGCGCCGCGGCGGCCGGTGCCGTGGGCAGGGCGATCGCCAGCACCCCGGCGACCAGGCAGAAGGGGGCCGTCAGCGCGGGCAGCCCGACCCGGCCGAGCAGCCTCCCGGCCGCCGCGCCGATCACCGCGCACACCGCGGCGGCGAGCACGGCGAGCACGGCGGTCCGCCACGAGGCGCCGAGCCGGACGACGACCGCGATGGCGGTGAGGCAACCGCAGTAGCCCTCGAGGCCCTTGGCCAGTCCGCTCCGGTCGGCGCCCAGGACCGCGGCGGCCGCGGTGGACGAGACCACGCCGAGCAGTCCGTAGACGCCGACGCGCCAGCCGCCCGCGAACAGCGCGAGCGCGAACAGCAGTCCGGTCCAGGCACTGGGACTGAGGGCGACCTGCGCGATGCCCCGCAAGTGGGTCTGTCCCAGCTGTCCCAGCCGTCCCAGCCGTCCCACATCGGCGGGAACCCAGCCTCCGGACTGTCCACCCCGCCCTCCTGCAGGCATGCCTTCTCCTCGTCAGGGAACATCTCGGGGCACCAACGAACGCTGACGCACGGCGAGAAGCTGCGTGATCAACAACTTGTTGAAGGCTACGCCTGGACCTGACGGGGGAATCTCACCAGCACGATGTGACAGCGCGGTTACGGTTGGAGATCGCCGCTGTTGAACGGGGGTGGGAACGGCGGCCGCCCGGACAGAACTTGATCATGGATTCGAAACCTTGGCACGCCCTTGGGGGTTTCCGGGAGAAAAACCGACCAAAGCGTGAAGGGCGGGCGCGCCGCGCCGGGAGGACTCGGTCGGCACACCGCCCGCCGACTCGCCGCTCAGGCCGCCGGCCAGGGCAGCAGCAGAGCGCCGTCGATCCGCTCCCAGGCGGACCTCGGCCCGGCGAGCAGCGCCGGCCGGCCCGCGGCGAGGTCGGCCTGTTCGCGGGCGTCCGCGACGAGGTCGTACAGCTGGTCCCGGCCGTCCGCGTCCCGGTAGTACTCCCAACGGCCGCGCCGCAGCTCCCGGTTGCCGCGCACCCGCCAGAACAGGTACCGCTCGGGCAGGTCCTCGCCGCGCAGCAGATCCGCCCCGGGTACGGCGCGGGTAGCGGCCGGTGTAGAGGCTGAACCGGGTGGGTGCTCCCGGGACGGGGCGCGGATCAGTGGAGGGAGCGCCGCCGCGCAGGGCGCACGGCACACCCGGCCCTGCGGACCCGGGCGCGCGGGGACGGCGCACGAAGACGCTCCCCGGAACCGGGAACCGGGAACCGGGAAGCTAGGCTCCCGTCGTGGCCCTCCCCGGAGCGGAAGAGATCCGCGCGCTGCACCTGCGGCATGCCCCGACGCAGGAGGCGTTCGAGCTCGTGCACACGCACTGCGTGATCGTGCGGCACATCACCCGTGAACTGCTCGCCCGCGCCCCGGTGCGCGCCGACACCGAGCTGGCGCTGGCCGGTGCGCTCCTCCACGACATCGGCGTCTACCGGCTCTACGGCCCCGACGGCACCCTGGACGGCGCTGACTACATCCGGCACGGCGTGCTGGGGCACGAACTGCTGCGCGGGGAAGGGCTGCCGGAGGAACTGTGCCGCTTCTGCTCCCACCACACCGGCGTCGGCCTCACCGCACACGACGTCCGCGCCCAGCGGCTCCCGCTGCCGCCCGGGGACTACCTCGCGGACACCATGGAGGAGCGGGCGGTGATGTACGCGGACAAGTTCCACAGCAAGACCGCGCCGCCGGCCTTCCTGACGGCGGCGGCCTACGCGCGCCACGTCGTCCGGTTCGGCGCGGACAAGGTCCGCTCCTTCGAGCGGCTGCGCGCGGAGTTCGGCGAGCCCGATGTGCGCGCGCTCGCCGCGCGCTTCGGACACGCCGTGCGGTGAGGCCCGCCCAGGCCGTGGCGCAGCGGTCGTGCGAAGGGGCCGCTCACCCGGTGGCCCCCGGGCCGCGGGTGGCGGGCCGGTCGGGTGTCGCGTCCTTCTGCCAGGCACCGGTGCCGAGCTTCCCCGTGGTGCCGAGGTCCAGTTCGGGGGTCACGGTCACGGGGGCGGCGCCGGGCCCGGCGACCACTCTCACATAGGGCGCGTTGACGGGATCGCTCTCCAGGCCCGTGGTGTTGCGCCAGACCAGCGTCGCACGCGCGCTCTCCCCGGGCGCCAGCACCACGGGCCTGGGCTCGCCGTCGGCGCCGGTCCCGGTGGCGATCGCGGCGCCGCCGTGCAGGACGCGCACACCGTCGACCGGCCGGTGCCGCTGGTCGAACAGCCGTAGCTGCGGATAGCCGTCGAGCCGGTAGGCGCGCGTCCCGCAGTTCGCCAGATGCAGCCCGACGACGCGCAGCCCCATGGCGGCGTCGCCCCGGTCGGCGTAGACGCGCACCCCGGACGGCGGGCAGGGGCCTGTTTCGGCCGGCGCCTCGGCGGTGGGGACGCTCCTCACCTTGATCACCCGCACCTGTGCCACGCCGTCCGAGCCCGGCGGCAGCACGCCGGGGTCCACCGTGCGCCGCACGGTACGGCCTGGCGCGACCGGAGTCACCGTCTGGACCGCACTCACCTGGGCCGTCGCGGAGTTGGTGAGCAGCTGGTAGGTGATCGTGTAGGTGAGGGCCTGCCGTGTGCCGTTGGTGACCTCGAACGCCGGGCAGCCGTCCTCGATCACGGTCCTCACCCTGTCCGTCGCCGTGTAGTCGGGGTTCGCGCCGGTGTCGGGGGTGCCGGACGGGGCGGCCACGGCGCAGGCGGGGGAGGACTGTCCGGGCGCGGCGCCGGAGCCCGGGGCGGCGGACTGCCCCGTGCCGCAGGCCGTGAGCATCAGCCCGCCGGCGGCGAGGGCGGCGGGGAGGACGAGGAGAGCGCGGCGCATGGGCCAAGTCGATCACCCGCGCCGCCCCGGGGCTGTGACGCACGGCACGTTCGGAGTCACGGAGCTGTCACGACGTCAGGGCACGCGCGGCTGCGGTCCCGGCCTCCGGCCCCGGCCGGGCGCCTCAGTCCTTGTCGTTGGGCATCGTCCGGGTGACCCGGCCGCGGGCGGTCGCTTCGAGGTAGCCGCTCTCGTGATACTTGTTGCTCAGATAGACGGCCATGCCGAGCGGGGTGTCCCACGTCGGGTTGGGGGCCCGTACATCGACGTAACGGCTCGACACCTCCTGCACGTTCAGGACCTTGTCCGCCTGCTTCAGCAGCGCGGGGACGGCGTCCCAGTCGAGGTCGTCGATGTCGAACGGACTCTCCAAGGGGGTCACCGTGCCGCTGATGATGCCCTTGCGCGCGCCCTCGCCGGGGCGGTAGGTCCAGTTGTCGTAGCGGGTCTTGCTGCCCGCGACCATCACACTGGCCGACGCGTGGTCGGAGTAGACGACGAAGGAACTCATCCGGTCCGTGCCCGTCGCGGTCTTGAGCGCCCGCACGGCGGAGCGGATGCCGGCCGGGGTCAGCAGGTCGGTGTCCTCGGTCCGCGCGGACGGTGCCGTCCCGGTGCCGCTCGCGGCGGACGACGCGGACGGACCCGGCGTGGACGTGCCCGGCGTGGACCTGTCCGAGGCGGTCGCGGCCGGGCCGCCGCCGCGGTCGCCCGCGTCGGCGGAGTCGCCGTCCGGGAGGAACGTCCACAGCAGGGTGACCGCGAGCGCGGTCACGGTGACGGAGGCACCGAGCGCGAACCACCGCCGCTTGCCGGGCCAGGACGCCCCGGAAGGGGGACGCGGGCCGCGACCGTCCGGCACCGGCCGCCCGGGGTCACCGCCGGGCACCGACCGCCCCGGGCCGGGGCCGGGCGCCGGCCGTCCGGGGGCGGCGTCCTGGACCGTCCGGACGGGGACGGCGTCCCGGACGGAGGCGGAGGCGGTCGTCGCGCCGGGGCCGCCCGACGCGGGCGGAGCCAGGGGGTACGAGGTGGCGGTGGCCCCCGCACCCGCCGCGGGGCCGGGGCCGGACGGGGCACCGGCGGCGGGCGGCCCGTCCTCGGCCGCCGCGGCGAGCATCGCGTCGACCGCCGCCGGACCGGGGCGCGCGGCGGGGTCCTTGACCAGCACGGCGGTCAGCAACGGGGTGAGCACGCCGGCCCGTTCGGGCGGCGGGAGCGGTTCGTTGAGGACGGCCGCCAGGGTGGCGAGCGTCGAGGCCCGGCGCAGCGGGTGTCGGCCCTCCACGGCGACGTACAGCATCATCGCCAGCGACCACAGGTCCGCCCCGGGACCGCCCTCGTCGCCGGAGACCCGCTCGGGCGCCATGTAGTCAGGGGTGCCGATGACCGAGCCGGTCGCGGTGAGCGCGGTCGCCTCGCGGACGGCCGCGATGCCGAAGTCGGTGAGGACCGGACGCCCGTCCGGCCGCAGCAGCACGTTGGCGGGCTTGACGTCGCGGTGCTCGACGCCCGCCTCGTGGGCGGCGCGCAGCGCGGCGAGGACGTCACGGCCCAGGCGCGCCGCCTCCCGCGGCTCCATCGGGCCCCGGGCGAGGCGGTCGGCGAGCGAGCCGCCGGTCACCAGCTCCATCACGAGCCAGGGATAGGTGCCTTCGCCGGCGTCGACCACATGGTGGATGGTGACGACGTTGGGGTGGTCGACGCGGGCCAGGGCGCGGGCCTCGCGCAGGACCCGGGCGCGCAGCAGGGCCGCCGCCCGCGGGTCGTACTCCGCGAGCGTGGGGTCGGGCGGCCGTACCTCCTTGAGCGCCACGACCCGGTCGAGCACCAGGTCGCGCGCCCGCCAGACCGTGCCCATGCCTCCGCCGCCGAGCCGTGCCTCCAGCTCGAAGCGGCCGTCGATGACCCGCCGCACGGAACCCCCCTCGCTCATGGAACCGAGCCTACGAGACACCTGTGACACCACCGGCACCGGGCCGCCCGCCGGACCCCGCCCCGGCGGAGCGGGGCCCGGCCGGGCCGGAGGTCACCGTCCGGCGTTCTCCGCGTACGCCGCCAGTTCCGCGAGGAACTCCTCGCGCACGGCGGGCGCCGCCCAGGAGATCTCGATGGCGTTGCGCTGGAGCCGCACCAGGTCGGCGTCGGACAGCTCCGCCGGACCGCGCAGGGCGGCCAGGTTCTCCGCGACATAGCCCGGGAAGTACGCCGGGTCGTCCGAGTTGACCGTCACCTTCACGTCCGCGTCGAGCAGCGCGCGGATCTCGGCGGCCTTCATGCCGTCGGTGACATGGGCGTTGGAGATCGGGCACACGGTCAGCCCGAGACCGCGCTCCCGGATCCGGGCGAGCAGGGCCGGGTCCTCCAGGGCGTTCACGCCGTGGTCGATGCGGTCGGCCCCGATCTCCTCGACCACCTGGCGGATGTGCTCGGTGGAGTTCTCCTGGTCGACGTCGCAGTGCATCGTCAGCCGGTAGCCCTCGGCCCGCGCGCGGGCGAACACCTCGCGGAACTTCACCGGCGGGTTGCCCGCCTCGTCCGAGTCCAGCCCGACGCCGACGATCCACTCCTTGTACGGCAGCGACTGCACCAGCGTGGCCATCGCGAACTCGGCCTGGAAGTCGCGCAGGAAGCACATCACCAGCCGGCCCCGGAACCCGGTGGCGCGCTCGGCGTCGTCCAGGGCCCGGGTCAGTCCGCGCACGACGGTGTCGAAGGCGACCCCGCGCGCGGTGTGCGCCTGCGGGTCGAAGAAGATCTCCGCGTACCGCACGTTCTGGGAGTGCGCCTTGGCCGCGTAGGCCGCCGCCAGGTCGTAGAAGTCCTGCTCGGTGCGGAGCACGGACATCCCCTCGTAGTAGACGGCGAGGAAGCCGGGCAGGTCGTGGAAGTCGTACGCGGCGCGCAGCGCGCTCTCGTCGGCGTACGGGAGCGCGATGCCGCCGCGCTGCGCCAGCGCGAACTTCAGGGCGGGCTCCAGCGTGCCCTCGATGTGCAGGTGCAGCTCGCACTTGGGCAGGCCGGCGACGAACGCGTCCACGGGTGCGGGAGCGGTGGTCATGACGGGGAACTCCTCGGCGGGTGAGGTCAGTTGGCGGGGCGGACGATGTCGACGACGTCCTGGGTGTGGTAGTTGACGACGCCCAGGTCGGTGACGGCGTACTCGGGGATGGCGGTGATCTCCAGGAAGATCAGATAGCCGAAGGCGGACGGCAGCGCGCAGCCGAGGGCACGCGCGGCGGCCTCCAGGCGGTCCTCGGCCGCGGCCATCTCCTCCGGGGCGAGGTCGGCGACGATGCCGGCCACCGGCAGCGGCAGGAACTCCTTGATCTCGCCGCCGTCCACGACGACCTGTCCGCCGCCCCGCTCGGCCAGGTGGTTCACCGCGAGGGCCATGTCGGCGCGGTCGGCGCCCACGCAGACGATGTTGTTGTCGTCGGGGGCGGCGGAGGAGGCGATCGCGCCGGAGCGCAGGCCGAACCCGTTGATCATCGCGGTGACGGTCCCGCCGCCGTTCTTCCCGTAGCGCTCGGAGACCGTGACGTACAGGGCGTCCTGCGCCGGGTCGGCGCGGACCGTGCCGTCCACGACCGGCAGCGTCAGCTCCACGCCCTTGCGCACGAACGGCACCGTGCGGTCCATCTCGACCACCAGCACCCGGGCCTCGTCGCCCTCGGCCGCCACCCCGATCGACTCGCCGGTGAGCGGCTTCACCCGGAAGGCGGGGGAGAGGGCGGCGGAACGCTCGGGGGCGCGCGGCGCCTCGGTCGTACGGCCGTCGCGCGCGACGAGCTTCCCGCGCGCGAACACCTGCTCCACCAGGAAGGACTCGGGGGAGTCGATGATCAGCACGTCCGCGTAGCGGCCCGGCGTCAGCGAGCCGACGAGGTGGTCGATGCGGTACATCTCGGCGCAGTTGAGCGTCGCCATCTGGATCGCCTCGACGGGCCGGACACCCGCGGCGATCGCCATGCGGACCAGCTTGTCGAGGTGGCCCTCGCGCAGGATGTCGGCGACATGCATGTCGTCCGTGCAGAAGCCCACGCGCCGCGACTGGGCGCCGAACTCGGTGACGGTGCGCACGTTCTCGTTCATGAAGTGCGCCACCGAGGACTCCCGGATGAGCAGCGACATGCCCGCGCGCAGCTTCAGCAGTGCCTCCTCGGCGGTGTAGCTCTCGTGGTCGAGGCGGACACCGGCGGCGGACAGGGCGTTGACGGTGGTCGGCGCGGCCATCGGGGCGCAGCCGAAGACGGGCAGCCGGTTGCGGTGGGCCAGTTCGAGGGCGCGCAGCACCTTCTCGTCACGGTTGAGGACGAACTCGGCGACCGTCTCCCACACGCCGAAGCAGTCCGCCCAGCCCTGCGTCTCGGCGTGCTCGTCGGGCCCGAAGGTGAAACCGACCGTCGTCTCGGGCAGCGTGTAGGGCGTCTTGAACGGGGCGCCCCAGAAGATCTTCATGGGGCCGGCCTCCGCCTCGCGCAGCGCCTCGCGCACCCCGTCGAGGCCGGCGACCACGAGGAACTGGTCGAGCCCGGAGACGACCGAGGTGGTGCCGTACCGGACGACCGCGTCGGCGAACATCGTCACCGACAGCTTGGAGCACTCCAGGTGCAGATGCCCGTCGATGAGCCCCGGCGTCAGGTACTTGCCGCTCGCGTCGACGATCTCGGTGTCCGGCCCCACGTACGCGCTCACGTCACCGGTCGCGGCGATGCGGTCGCCGGTGACGGCGACGTCGGCCGGGTAGATCTCGCCGGTGCAGACGTTGACGAGCTGCCCGCCCCGGATGACGCGGTCCGCCTTGGTCACGCCCTCGGAGGCGTCGATGAGCTGGCGCAGGGTGGGGTGGTTCATGGGGGTGGCTCCAGAGGACGAGGAAGACAGGAGAGACGGGATCGAGTGCGAGGTGCGTGAGGTGCCGGAGGTGCCCGGTCGGCTCAGGCGGTGGCCGCGGGCACGGGCACGGTCGCGGCTTCGGCGCGTACGGTGTGGCGGGCCAGCAGCCAGTACACGCCCCCGGCGACCAGGGCGCCCGCGAACACGGAGAGGTCCAGGCCGCCCGCCGCGCGCGAGAGCGGACCGGTGAAGACGGCCGAGTCGACCCAGAGCACGGCGGCGGCGCAGCCGAGCAGCACGGCGAGCAGTCCGGCCGGGCGGACGCCGCCCTTGTGCCAGTAGACGCCCTTGCGGCCGGCCCCGTCGGGGAACAGCGAGGGCACGTCGTAGCGGCCCCGGCGCAGCGCCCAGTCGGTCAGGTAGACGGCGGCCCAGGGGGCGAGCCAGAGCACGATGAGGCTGAGGAAGTCGGAGAGCAGGGTGTAGAAGTCGGCGGAGAAGACCGCCCAGAGGGTGATGCCGGTGCACAGCGAGAGGTCGACGAAGACGACCATCCAGCGCTTGACGGGCAGACCGACGGCCAGCAGGTTCAGCCCGGAGGAGTACATGTCCGTGGTGTTCACGGCGAGCAGCGAGACGATCGCCAGCAGCAGGTACGGGGTGGTGAACCAGCCGGGCAGGATCTGCGGCAGCCCGGAGACCGGGTCGGCGGCGTCGGTGGTCGCGGTGGCGACGGCGGCGCCGAGGATCTGGAGCAGGACGTTGGGCACCATGCCGCCGAGCGCGGCACAGGCGAACACCTTGCGGGGCCGGGAGTCGGCCGGCAGGTAGCGCGAGTAGTCGCTGCCCATGTCCGCCCAGGACAGGCCGCCCGAGGCGGTGACCATCGCGAGGACCAGGGAGACGGTCACCAGGGAGGGCGCCTGGCCGTGGCCGGCGAGGTCGGCCTTCGGGAAGACGAGGACGGCCATGACCGCGAACATCGCGGCGAAGATCCAGGCGAAGTACTTCTGCACCTTCATGATCAGGTGGTAGCCGGCCAGCGGCAGCAGCATCTGGAGCCCGGCCGCGGCGGCGATGACGAGCACCTTCACGGGTGTGGTGGCGGTGATGCCGGCCTGGCCGAGCAGGGCGAGCCCGGCGAGCACGATCAGCACCATGCCGCCCGCCTCGAAGCCGACGAGCATCACCCAGCTCAGCAGGGCCGGGAGCTTCCCGCCGCGCGGGCCGAACGCGGCCCGGGAGACGGAGTGCGTGGAGGTGCCGGTGCGCGGCCCCTGGAGGCTGGTGAGACCGGTGACCGCGAAGCCGAGCACATTGCCGACGACGATCAGCGCGACCGCGTACCAGAACGACAGCCCGAAGGAGACGACGAGCGCCCCGTAGACCACGGTGAAGACGGTGGTGTTGGTCCCGGCCCACAGGCCGAGCAGCCGGCTCGGGCCGCCCTGGCGCTCCTCGGCGGGCACGGCGTCGATGCCGCGCTGCTCGACCGTGAAGACGGAGACACCGGAGACACCGGAGACACCGGAGACACCGGAAGCACCGGAGGCGGCAGATGCGCCGGACGCGGCGGACGGAGTGGACGCGGAGAGTCCGGGAGAACCGGCGGGCGCGGAGGTCCCGGGCGGTCCCGGCGGGGCGGCGGCATTGGCCTCGGCCATGGGTGCAGGCGTCCTTTGCGGACTCGCGCCCCGGCCTGGAGGGACGGGACGGGCAGGCGTACGGGGAGGTCCGGCGCGTGGCCGGAAGAGGTGCCGAAACGTTTTGGCAAAAAGCCGGGCGACGCTGCCCAATCGTTTTGGCAATGAGGTGGACGGTACTGCCCAAACGTTTTGGCAGTCAACCGGTAGGCTCGCCGCATGCCAGACGTCACAGAGCCGACCAGCCACCGCACGCCGCGTGCGGCCAAGGGGGGCGGCGGGCTGCGCGAGGTCGCCCGCCGGGCCGGTGTCTCCGTCACCACCGCCTCGCACGCGCTCAACGGAGTGGGCCGGGTCGGCGCCGAGACCCGCGCCCGCGTCCTCGCGGTCGCGGCCGAGATCGGCTACCGCGCCAACCCCAACGCGCGCGGCCTGCGCGGCGCCCGCACCGGGCTGCTCGGCCTGACCCACCGCACCGCCGTCGAGGGCGGCATCACCGACATCGAGTACTTCGTCAAGATCGTCAACGCGGCCACCTGGACGGCGATGGCGCACGAGTACTCGCTGGTGCTGGTGCCGCCCTCGCTCGACGGCCGCCCCTTCGACTCGCTGCCGCTGGACGGCACGATCGTCATCGACCCGCTCACCGACGACCCGCTGCTCACCCGGCTCTCCGCCATGGGCGTGCCCGTCGTCACCACCGGCCGCGACCTGTCCCGCAAGGACACCTTCCCCTCGGTCGACAACGAACTGTCCACCTGCGCCGTCTCCGCCTTCGACCACCTCGCCGCCACCGGGGCCCGCCGCATCGGGCTGCTCACCGGATCCACCGGCCAGTCCTACGACGAGGACGCGGCGAGCGCCTACCGCGACTGGTGCGCCCGCACCGGGCGTCCCGTCCTCATGGACCGCGCCGAGCCCGGCACCGACTCCACGGCCGCCGCCCGGCGCCTGCTCACCCGCCCCGGCCGGCCCGACGCCCTCTACGTCGTGATGGAGAAGTTCGGCTTCGCCGCCGTGGCCGTGTGCCGGGAACTCGGTCTCACCGTCCCGGACGACGTGCAGATCGTGGTCGGCGCCGACGGGGAGTTCGCCCGCGGTGCCCGGCCCGCCCTCACCGCCCTCGACCTCGCTCCCGAGGAGATCGGCCGGCAGGCCGCGGAACTCCTCATCGACGTGATCCGCCACCCACCGGCGCCCGGCACCGCCCCCCGCCACCGCCTGGTCCCGGCGAAACTGCTGCCCCGGGCCTCGACCAGGCCGGTGCGGGGGAGTGCCGACCGCACTTGACCGCGGCCCGCGGGGCCGCACGGCACGCTCGCGGATCTCCACGACCGGGCACCCGCGGGTTCCCGCCGCCCCCGGGCTCAGGCACCACCCGCGGCGACGCGCCCCCGCGCACGGTCCATCTCACGCCATTCCGGCCGGAGCCCCGCCAGGTTCGTGGTGAGGAGGTACGCGGCCCCGCAGACGAACAGCACCGGCGCCAGTCCGACGGCGGTCACCGCCGCCCCGGCGACCAGGCCGCCGAGCGGGATCCCGGACCAGGAGGGTGAGTCACCGAGGGCGTTGACCCGGCCGAGCATGCGGCGCGGCACCCGCTCGAAGAGGACCGCCCCCAGCGCCGGGTTGATGAAGCCGGCCCCGAACCCGCGTACGCGAGCGCCGCGGCGATCAGACTTTCGGCGACCGCGCTGCACCCGCCGCGCTGCCCATTGGACCGATGGCGGCGGGCCCCTCGCCGGACCCGGTCAAGCGTGGCGGGGCCGGCCCGCCGCAGCGTCTCTCGGACTCGGCTCGGAGACCGGCGACGTCCCGAGCGGGCCGTCCATCGCGACGACGTCGTCGCCGACGGGTGTGCCGGTGAGGGCGGCGCGCGGACAGGCGGCTTTGCATGGTCATGCGTAAGGGTGCATACTCTTCCTATGTCAAAGGTCCTCACCTCCCTTCCGGCCGGCGAGCGCGTCGGTATCGCCTTCTCGGGCGGCCTCGACACCTCGGTCGCCGTCGCGTGGATGCGCGACAAGGGCGCCGTCCCGTGCACGTACACCGCCGACATCGGCCAGTACGACGAGCCCGACATCGCCTCGGTGCCCGGCCGTGCGAAGACCTACGGCGCCGAGGTCGCGCGTCTGGTCGACTGCCGTGCCGCGCTGGTCGAGGAGGGCCTTGCCGCGCTCACCTGCGGTGCGTTCCACATCCGCTCCGGCGGGCGCTCCTACTTCAACACCACCCCGCTCGGCCGCGCGGTCACGGGCACGCTCCTGGTGCGGGCGATGCTGGAGGACGACGTCCAGATCTGGGGCGACGGCTCGACCTTCAAGGGCAACGACATCGAGCGGTTCTACCGCTACGGCCTGCTCGCCAACCCGCAGCTGCGGATCTACAAGCCCTGGCTGGACGCGGACTTCGTGACCGAGCTGGGCGGCCGCAAGGAGATGTCGGAGTGGCTGCTCGCCCACGACCTCCCCTACCGTGACAGCACGGAGAAGGCATACTCCACCGACGCCAACATCTGGGGCGCCACCCACGAGGCCAAGACGCTGGAGCACCTGGACACCGGCGTGGAGACCGTGGAGCCCATCATGGGCGTACGGTTCTGGGACCCCGAGGTCGAGATCGCCACCGAGGACGTGACGATCGGCTTCGACCAGGGCCGCCCGGTGACCATCGACGGCAAGGAGTTCGCCTCCCCGGTCGACCTGGTCATGGAGGCCAACGCCATCGGCGGCCGACACGGCATGGGCATGTCGGACCAGATCGAGAACCGGATCATCGAGGCCAAGAGCCGCGGCATCTACGAGGCGCCCGGCATGGCCCTGCTGCACGCCGCCTACGAGCGCCTGGTCAACGCGATCCACAACGAGGACACCCTCGCCCAGTACCACACCGAGGGCCGCCGCCTGGGCCGCCTGATGTACGAGGGCCGCTGGCTGGACCCGCAGGCGCTGATGGTCCGCGAGTCGCTCCAGCGCTGGGTCGGCGCGGCCGTCACCGGCGAGGTGACCCTGCGGCTGCGCCGCGGTGAGGACTACTCGATCCTGGACACCACGGGCCCCGCGTTCAGCTACCACCCGGACAAGCTCTCCATGGAGCGCACCGTCGACTCGGCGTTCGGCCCGGTGGACCGGATCGGCCAGCTCACCATGCGCAACCTCGACATCGCCGACTCGCGCGCCAAGCTGGAGCAGTACGCGGCGATCGGCCTGATCGGCAGCGGCACCCCCGCCATCGGCGCCGCCCAGGCCGCCGCGACCGGTCTGATCGGCAGCATGCCCGAGGGCGGCGCCGAGGCCATCGCCTCCCGCGGCGAGGGCTCCGACGACGAGATGCTGGACCGGGCCGCCATGGAGTCCGGCACGGACTGACGGCACACCGCCCGCGGACAGCGGCGGACATCGGCCCCGGCGGGAGGGCCCGGCGCCACCCGGCGCCGGGCCCTCCCGCCGTACGGCCGGGTGCCGGTCCCGCTCCCGGCCGACGGGCCCTCCGCCGGCCCGTGTGCCCGTAGGGTGCCCGGCGGTCCTGCCCCCGGCCCTGCCCGAAAGTGCCTTGCCCCGGGCGCCCCCGGCACCTTCCCATGGAGGGAGAGCTACCGGAGGAGTGGACTGACCGTCATGCGCGCGCGCCCGCAGGACAACTCGGAACGGGACACGGGCACGCGGCCCGTGAAGGACCGCACGGGCCGCCCGCCGGCCGCCGCCGGGCCGGAGGCCGCCTCGCTCCTGCACCTCCAGCGCACGGCGGGCAACGCCGCCGTGGCCCGGATGCTCGACCAGGAGCGCCACAGCCACGGTCCGGGCTGCGGACACGGCACCGCCGCGGACGAGGCGGCGCCCGTCCAGCGTTCCGCCGTGCACGAGGTGCTGCGCACCCCCGGCGCGCCGCTGGAACCGGGACTGCGCTCCGAGATGGAGGCCCGGCTCGGCGCGGACTTCTCGGACGTGCGCATGCACACCGACCAGGCGGCGCGGCGCTCGGCCGCCGAGATCGGCGCCCGCGCGTACACCTCCGGCAGCCATGTCGTCGTCGGCGAGGGCGGCGCCGACCGGCACACCCTGGCCCATGAGCTGACCCATGTCGTCCAGCAGCGCCAGGGACCGGTCGCCGGCACCGACCACGGCGACGGCCTGCGCGTCAGCGACCCCAGCGACCGGTTCGAACGCGAGGCGGAGGCCAACGCGCACCGCGTCCTGGCCGCCGCGCTCCCCACGACGACACGCGAGGACACGGGCGGGACGGGCGGGGCCGCCCAGCGGCGGTCCGCGCCGGAGGCCGCCGTGCAGCGCGCCGCCGTGCAGCGCGCCCCCTCGTTCCGGCAGACCGAGGAGTCCGGCGAGTCCGACCGGGACGCCGCCCTGCGGATGCTGGACCGGGTGGCCCGTACCGCCGAACGCGTCATCCTCGCCACGGACCCGCGCGCCGGGAAGAAGTTCACCCCGCACCTGGCCGTCAACCTGCTGCCCGACGGCACCCTGGGCATCGCGGGCAACACCGGCAAGCGGGTGGTCACCGAGCAGCAGCGCCAGGCGATCGACGCCGAGGTCCGGGGCTTCGCCGGGGGCGCCGCGCCCAGGGCGGGCCACCACGGATGGGGCTCGGCCCCGGCGGAGCGGCAGCGCGAGCGGCAGGACCGCAGCAAGCTCCGCGCCCTGGACGCCGGTTCGTACGCCGCCCAGCACACGGAGTCGCCCGAACTGGACGCCATCCGCGCGGCGTTGCACAAGCCGCTCACCTGGTACGCGATCAGCGCGCCGGTCAAGAAGGGCGTCCCCGCCCAGCACGGCGAGATGACCCTGCTGGGCGAGCAGGTCGCCGCGTGGAAGAAGGCGCCCAGGGACCCGGGCGACCCCAAGACGGTGTACATGGGCGGGGTCAAGCTGGCCTGTGTCGCCTGCCAGTGGGCGTTCGAGGCGGTCAACGAGCACATCGGGCGGCAGCTCGGCTACCGGGTGGTCGCCGCGGGCGCCCATGGGCAGTTCTTCCCCAACTGGCTGATGCCGCAGTGGATGCGCGGGGAGCGGGCCGTCGTCGACGAGATCCGCTCGCGCGCCGGTGACGTGGGCGCGCGGCTGACCGGCGAGTGGGTGGTCGACGGCGACATGGCCAAGGGCGACTTCGTCCATGTGCCGCCCGACTCCGAGTCGGAGTACGAGTCCGACTGACCGTCTTGCGCGCTCACCCGGCGGGCGGGCTCACCGCGAGTGGACGAGCTGGATCAGATTGCCGCAGGTGTCGTCCAGCACCGCCGTGGTGACCGGGCCCGTCTCCAGCGGCTCCTGGACGAAGCGCACACCGAGGCCGCGCAGCCGCTCGAACTCGGCGTGCACGTCGTCCACGGCGAAGGAGGTCGCCGGGATGCCGTCCTGGACGAGCGCCGACTTGTAGGGCCGTACCGCGGGGTGGCCGGAGGGTTCGAGCAGCAGCTCGGTGCCGTCCGGTTCCTCCGCCGAGACCACGGTCAGCCAGCGGTCCGGGCCCACCGGGACGTCGTGTTTCTTCACGAAGCCGAGCACCTCGGTGTAGAAGCGCAGGGCCTTCTCCTGGTCGTCGACGAAGACGCTGGAGAGATGGATCCTCATGGGGGTGTCCTCCGGGTCGTCGGGGCGCGGTCCGGTCGGGGGAGCGGTCCGCCGGGAACGGATCGTACGGGCGCGGGGCGTTCCGGCGGCGGAGGTCCCGGCGCGGTGCCCGGACGTCACGGCCGTGTCAGGCGCGGTCCGTGAGGCCGGCCAGTTCCGCCGCGAAGAACAGGGCCGGGTCGAAGGCCATGCCGGTGAAGTGGCCGGCGAGTTCCAGGGACAGCAGGCCGTGCAGCCGGGTCCAGAAGGACAGGGCCCGGTGCAGGGCCTCGGGCGGGGCGGGATGCTCGCGGGCCCAGTCCCGGTGGTTCGCCAGATGGGCGCCGAACGGAGTCGCGGGGGTGTCCGGGGCGAGCGCCGCCGTGCAGGCGTCGAGCAGGGTCGCCATGATCCGCGCGGAGGTCTCGGTGGTGTCCTGCGGCGCGTGGTAGCCGGGGACCGGGGTGCCGTAGATGAGGAAGTACCGCTGCGGGTCCGCCAGGGCCCATTCGCGCAGTGCGTGCGCCAGTCCTGCCAGGTCCGCGCCGCCGGCCGCGGCGGCGGCGAGCGTCTCGTCGAGACTGCGGTACGCGTCCCGGATCAGCTCGGTGATCAGGTCGTCGCGGTTGGCGAAGTAGCGGTACAGCGCGGGTCCGCTCATGCCCATCTGCCGCGCGATCGCGTTGAGGGAGAGCGCGGGCACCCCCGCGGTGGCGATCTGCTCCCAGGCGTGCTCCTTGATCTCCGCCCGGACCTGCGCGCGATAGCGCTCCCGAGGGTTCCTGGCCTCCGCCGCCTCCGCCTTCGCCATGGCCCGCCTCCTTCCCCGTCGCCTCGGCTATGTGCTCAAGGTTTCGTTAGAAGGTATCACGAAGGCTGTTGACCGGCCGATCCGCCGCACGTTATAACTTCTAACGAACGGACGGCCCTCTAGCCACTTCTGGACACGTCCGGTCCCGTCCAGCCGCGTCTGCCGTCTCCGGCCACCCCCTCGACACAGGAGAACGCCATGTCCCGCACGCTCCGCTCCGCCCTGCTCGCCGTCCCGCTCGCCGTCGGTGTCCTCGGTACCGCCGCCGTACCCGCCGGTGCCGCCACGGCGCACCCCGGCCGCCCCGCCGCCTCCCTCACCTGCCGCGGGGCGGGCGTCGACCCCGGCGCGCGGGTCCGCCACCGGACGGAGACCGTGATCCACGCGCCGCTGCACACCGTCTGGAAGGTCCAGACCGACATCGAGCGCTGGCCGGCCTGGCAGGCCGCCGTCACGACCGCGCAGCGCCTCGACCACGGCCCGCTGCGGCCCGGCTCGGCCTTCCGGTGGACCACCCCGGTCCCGCCCAACCCCTCGACGCCCGCCACCCGCCTGGACATCACCTCGACCGTCCGGCAGATCCGGCCCGGCGACTGCATCCGCTGGACCGGGCCCGCCGACGGCGAGGGCCTGCACATCGACGGCGTCCACGTGTGGAACTTCACCAAGGTCAGGGGAGGCGTCCTGGTGCGCACCGAGGAGACCCACACCGGCCCCCAGGTGGACGCCGACGTGCCCACCGCGACCGCGATCCTCCGCCAGGGTCTCGAACAGTGGCTGCTCGACCTGAAGTCCACCGCCGAGGCCCGCGCCCACCACCACCTCACGCGCTGACCCGGCGGCCCGCGGCAAGGCCCCGGAACCCACCGGTGAGGTGAGGTCCGGGGCCCGCCCTTGAGGGCCGCGAGGGCCGCGAGGGCGCGCGTGAGCCGGGTCGGCCGGGTCAGTCGGTGTAGACCGTGCCCCGCGGCGGGGTCCGGCCGGTGACCAGGTAGTCGTCGATGGCGTCCCGCGTACGGCTGGTGCCGTGGGCCAGATAGCTGGTGTGGCCGTCGCCGTCGCGGGTCGCCAGCACACCGGAGGGCAGCGCGCGCTCCAGCCGCACGGCCCACGGATAGGCCGTCGACGGGTCGTGGGTCGCGTTGGTGATCAGGATCGGCGGGGCACCGTGCACATGCAGCGGCCGGGGCGGATTCGTCACCGGCGCGGGCCAGCCGGCGCAGCCCGCCAGAATGGTCCACGACTGCGACGCGCCGCCCAGCCGGGGCGCCGCCGCCTGCCCGGCCCGCCGCAGCCGCCGCAGGTCGTCGAGGGTCCGCACCGGCGTCGGCCAGTCCTGGCACTCGATCGCGAGGGCGCTGCCGTTGGCGACGCGGTCGCTCGGACCGGCGGCCAGGGCCGGGGAGAACGCGGAGCCGTCACCGTCGCGCGCCCGGCCCAGCGCGAGTGCCAGATCCGCCCGGCGGACCGGGAACAGCAGCAGGTTCTGCAGACCGAGGAGGATGTCCTCACCGGTCACCGAGGTCCGGCAGTCGCCGTCCTCGGCGCACTGCGGGGCCGGGATCGGGGTGTGGTCGGCCTTCGTCACCAACTCGTCCACGAGACGCCCCACATCGGTGCCGTGCAGCGAGCACGAGGTGTCCCGCGCGCACCAGTCGGCGAACCGGTCGAGGGAGTCCTCGTAGGCGTGGGTCTCGCCGCGCATCAGCGCCGGAGTGGACAGCGAGTGGTCGAGGGCGCCGTCCAGCGCCATGGTCCGGACGCGGTCGGGGAACAGTTCGGCGTAGGTCGCGCCCAGCTGCGAACCGTAGGACAGGCCCAGGTAGTTGAGCTTGCCCTGCCCCAGGGCCCTGCGCAGCAGTTCGAGGTCGCGTGCCGCGCTGACGGTGTCCACATGGTCCAGCAGGGGGCCGGTCAGCCGGCGGCAGCTCTCGCCCAGCTCCCGGTTCCGCTCCACCAGGCGCCGGAACGCGGCCTCGTCCTCGGGGAACAGCGACACCTGCCGGTTTAGCAGCGCCGGATCGCAGCGCACCGGACTGCTCAGGCCGACACCGCGCGGATCCACACCGATCACGTCGAAGTGCTCCCGGGTGGCGGCGGAGAACAACCGCGCGCCCATGGCCTCGCCGTACAGGAACTCCGTGCCCGACCCGCCCGGACCGCCCGGATCGAAGAACAGGCTGCCCACGGGATGCGCGCCGGTCGCCCGCAGCCGGTCCACCGTGACCGTCGTCTTCCGTCCGTCCGGGTGCGCGTGGTCCACCGGCACCTCGATGGAGGCGCACTGCAGTTCGGCGGGGGCGTCCGGGTAGGGGCAGGAGGTCCAGTGCAGGGCGGGCACCGCGGGTCCGGCGCCGGTGCGCGCGGCGGCCGTCGCCACGGGTGCGGCGGACGCGGCGGGCGCCGTCAGTGCCATGGTGGCGAACGCGGCCAGCGCGGCGGCACCCGCGGCCAGGGCCGTCCCGCGCCGCCCCGGCGGCCGGAGCCGTCCCGTCGGCCGGGCCGTGCCGCCCGGGTCCCGTGCGCCGGCCGAGTGGAGTGATGTTCTCATGCGGATCACTCTTCCCTGTTCCGGCCGCGCAGACCCTGGAGTCAGCCGGAGAGTCAGGGGTGGGGCACACCCCCCTCCCGTCGCAACTCCCCTGCGGTCACAGCTGGTTCAGACGGTGCGGACAGCGCGGACGGGCCGCCTTCCGTCAGGGCCGGCACCCCGGTGACGTGGCGGCCCCCTCGACGAGGTCGCGCAACTGGGAGCGGGCGGTGATCCCCAGCTTGGGGAAGCTGCGGTAGAGGTGCGAGCCGACCGTGCGCGGGGAGAGGAACAGCTTCTCGCCGATCTCGCGGTTGGTCAGCCCGCGCGCCGCCAGCCGCACGATCTCCTGCTGCTGCGGCGACAGCCGGGCGAGCGCGTCCGGCTCCCGGTCCATGACGCCGAGACCCGCGGCCCGCGCCTCGGCCCGCGCCCGCTCGGCCCACGGGCGTGCCCCGAGGCGCCGGAAGGTCTCCAGGGCCTCGCCGAGCGGCGCCCGCGCCTCCGCGATACGCCGCCGGCGCCGCAGCCACTCGGCGAGGTCCAGCCGGGCCCGCGCCAGTTCGAAGGGCCAGTGCTCCAGCTCCGGGTCGGCAAGGGCCGCCCGGAAGTGCGTCTCGGCCGCGTCCTCCGCACCGGCCAGCAGTCCTCGCGCCCGGCTGACCAGCGCCCGCAGCCGGGGCGAGGCGTCGTCCCCGAGGTCGCGGGCGCAGCGCTCCACGACCACCGCGGCCCCGGCCCGCCGCCCGCTGCGCGCCGCCGCGGCGGCCAGCTCCGCGAGCGCCGGATATGAGGCGTGGTAGTGGACGGGCGCGCCCTCGGCGGTGAAGACCGTACGGAGTCGGTCGTACGCCGCTTCGAAGTCGCCCTCCGCGAGGTCGGCGGCACCGAGCGCGCGCCGGGCGTACACCGTCACCGAACGGCTCTCCAGCGGGTCGACCAACGCGAGTGCCTCCGCGGCGCGGGCGCGGGCCGCCGCCGTGTCGCCCTGGTGGGCCAGCACCATGGCGTCCACGGCCGCGGCGCAGGACACGGCGTGGTCGAGGCCCGTCGCCGCCGCGAGGGCGGCGCTGCGCGCGCAGGCCTGCCGGGCGCGCTCCCAGCGGCCCTGGTCCACATAGCTCCAGGTGGCCGCGCCGCCCAGACCGTCCGGCAGCGGCCCGCGCGAACCCCAGCGGTCGAACGCCTCGTCGAAGGCGCGGACGGCCAGCGGCGTCTCGTCCAGCAGCCAGGCCATCACCCCGAGAGCGGCGAGCCGGTCGGGCCGCCGCCGCGCCTCGGCCGCCATCCACGGCAGCACGCCGAGCAGTTCCGCCCGGTCCGCGAACGGATCGCACACGGCCCGCACCCAGGTGCGCAGCCAGTCGCGTGACGGGTCCTCCGGCAGGCGCCGCAGCACGTCCTCGATCCGCCGCCGCTGGACGTCGCGTCCGCAGTAGAAGCGGACCACCACCGCGTCGGCGAGGAGGTCCAGGGCGGTGTCGGGCCGTACGAGGCACAACTCCTCGGCGGCGTCGGCCAGTCGGGCGAAGACCACGGTGTGCCGTACGGTCAGTGCCGCCAGCCGGCCCGCCAGCGCGGCGATGTCCGCCAGCAGCGACGGGTCGTCAGTGCGGGCCCGTACCGCGGCGGCCAGCTCTTCCACCCGGTCGAGGTCGCCGGTGAGCACGGCCTCCTCGGCGGCGGCCACCAGCAGTCGCGCGCCGTCCGCGCGGTCCGGCGCCAGCTCCGCCGCACGGTGCAGCGCCTCGGCCGCCGCCGCGTGCCCGCCCCGGCGCCGCGCCGGGCCCACGGTCCGCTCCAGTTCCGCGGAGACGGCCGCGTCCGGAAGAGCCGTCGCGGCGGCCAGGTGCCAGGCCCGCCGGTCCGGCTCCTCGTCCAGCAGGCCGGCGAGCGCCCGATGGGCCTCGCGCCGGGCGTCGAAGGGCGCGGCGTGGTACACGGCGGACCGCAGCAGCGGATGACCGAACCGCGGGCCGCGGCCGGTGCGCCGCACCAGCCCGGCCCGTTCGGCGGCCGCCCACGCCGCGTCCCCGGCGTCCGCGAGCACGGCCGCGAGAGCGGGGGAGTCGGCGGGTTCCAGCGCGGCGAGGCGCAGCAGGGCCCGGCGGGCGGCGGCGGGCAGCGCGCCGAGCGGGGCGGCGTGGATCCGCTCCAGGTGGGCGGCGAGCGGCAGCGGGCCCACCGGTCCGGCCGCGTCCGTGGTGGCGCTCCCCGCCAGCTCGGTGAGCGCCAGCGGATTGCCTTCGGCCTGGGCGAGGATCCGCGCCCGGAGCCGGCCGGTGGGGCGGTCGGGACGCAGGTCCAGCAGCCGGCCGGCCGCGGCGGCGTCGAGCGGCCCCAGGGTGAGTGCCGTCGCCCGCGGGCCGAGGACCGGCAGGGCGTCACCGGGGCGGGCCGCGACCAGCATCGTGACCGGCTCGCCCGCCAGCCGCCGGGCCACGAACGACAGCACCTCCAGGGAGGCGCGGTCGCACCACTGCGCGTCGTCCACCGCCACGAGCAGCGGGCACCGGCCGCCCAGGGCCGAGAGCAGGTCCAGCACGGCGACACCGGCCGCCATGACACCGCCGTCCGCCGCGACCGGCCGGGCCGCGAGCACTCCGCGCAGTACCTCCCGCCGCTCCCCGGCCAGCTCCAGCCCGTCCCACTCCGCCGCCGAGGGCCGCAGCAACTGGTGCAGCGCGGCGAACGGCAGCCCCTTCTCGGGCTCGCTGCCCTCGGCGCGCAGCACGCGCACGCCCGCCGCCGGGGCCCGGCGCACCGCCCGCTCCAGCAGCGCGCTCTTCCCCGTGCCCGGCTCGCCGAGGAGCAGCAGCACCGGATCGGGCGACGGCATGTCCAACGCGCGCAGAACGCGCGACAGTTCCGCCTCGCGGCCGACGAGAGGCGGGCCCCCGTCCGTCTCGGGGCCGACGGCCGCCCGGCCGCCGTCCGCGTGCTCGTCCACGGAGTCTCCCGGAGTCGTGGCCCGCCGAGCGGAGCCGCCTCGCCCTTGCCCGCTCCAGGCTACCGGCGGGCCCGGCCGGACCTCCCCGGGGCGCTCGGGCGGGTGCAGTCATGTGACCGATACCCGCCGCACCGGCCCCGCTCCTACGGTTCCGGAAAAGCCCGCACACCGGTGAGGAAGAGAGAAGAGAAATGGAAAGCATCGAATTCGGCGACATCACCGTCACCCGGATCCGGGAATATTACGGACCCATCGGATTCACTCCCGCGGACATCGTCCCCGACGTACCGAAGGAGACCTGGCAGGACGCGCGTTCCTGGCTCGTCCCGCATTTCCTGGACCCCGGGACACAGGTCGTGAACGCCGCCGTCCAGACGTGGCTGATACGCAGCGAAGGCAGGAACATCCTCGTCGACACCGGCGCGGGCAACCACAAGGAACGTCCGTACGCGCAGCTCTGGAGCCACCTGGACACCGATTTCCTGGCCCGGCTCGAACAGGCCGGAGTCCGCCCCGAGGACGTCGACATCGTGATCAACACGCATCTCCACAACGACCACGTCGGCTGGAACACCGTCCTGGAGGACCGGCACTGGGTCCCCACTTTCCCCAACGCCACCTATCTCATCCCGAAGACCGAATTCGACTTCTGGAACCCGGACAACGGCCACACCCCGACGATCGGCCGCGGAAATCAGAACGTCTTCGAGGACAGCGTGGCCCCCGTGCACCGGGCGGGCCTGACAGTGCTGTGGGAGGACAGCCACCGCATCGACGCCGGGCTGCGTCTGGAGGCGGCGCCCGGACACACCCCGGGCTCCTCCGTGCTGACCCTGGCCTCCGGGTCCGACCGCGCGGTGTTCGTCGGCGATCTGCTGCACAGCCCGGCGCAGATCCTCGAACCGGACGCCAACAGCTGCTTCTGCGAGGACCCCGCGGGCGCCCGCGCCACCCGCCGCAGGATCCTCGGCTGGGCCGCCGACCACCACGCCCTCGTCGTCCCCGCGCACTTCGGCGGGCACGGCGCCGCCGAAGTCGTGCGGGACGGAAGCAAGTTCGCCGTCAAGGGCTGGGCACCGCTCACCCCGTACACCGACCACGACTGAGCCTCGTGAAAGGCACACCTGTGAGTCCCGTGAAAGGCACACCTGTGCACCATCGCCCGGACCCCGTCGTCACCACCGGGCAGGGCGCCGTCCGCGGCCTGCGCCAGGACGACGGCACCCTCGCCTTCCACGGCATCCCCTACGCCGCCCCGCCCCGCGGCGCCGGCCGGTTCGCCGCACCGCGGCCGCACCCGCCCTGGTCCGGCGTGCGCGACGCCACCGCACCGGGACCCACCGCGCCCCAGTCCGCCCGGAGCCTCGGCAGGGTCGACATGTCCCCCTACTTCGGGCCCGGTTGGGTCCGAGGCGAGGACTACCTCACCGTGGACGTCCGGACGCCCGGTGTCCCGGACACTCCCGGCGCGCCCGGCACTCCTGGCATCCCCGGTACTCCCGGAGCCGCCGAACGCGGCCTGCCCGTCATGGTGTTCGTCCACGGCGGCGGATTCGTCGCCGGCTCGACCCGCTCGCCGCTGTACGACGGCACCGCCTTCGCCCGGAACGGCGTCGTCCTCGTCACCGTCAACCACCGGCTCGGCATCGCCGGGTTCCTCGACCTGCTCGGGGCCCCCGCCAACCGCGGCCTGCTCGACGTGGTCGCCGCCCTGCGCTGGGTCCGCGCGAACATCGCCGCGTTCGGCGGCGACCCCGGCAACGTGACCCTGTTCGGGCAGTCGGCCGGGGCGACTCTTGTCGGCGGTGTCCTCGCCGCCCCCGAGGCCGGAGGACTCCTGCGCCGGGCGATCGTCCAGAGCGGCAGCGGCCTGGGCGCGTTCACCCCCGAGCAGGCCGCCCGGGTCACCGCGGCCGCCGCCCGGATCCTCGGCGCCGCACCGCACGCGGACGCCTTCGCCGGCCTGCCCGACGAACATCTGGTCGAGGCCGCCGCCGGACTCACGGGCATCGACCTGCGCACCGCCACCGACCACGACCCGCTCTTGGGCCTCAGCCCCTTCGGCCTGGTCCTCGGCACCCAGCCCGCCCGGTCCGTGGCCGCCGGGCTCGGCGCCGGAGTCGACCTGCTCATCGGGACCAACACCGAGGAGGGAAACCTCTATCTGGTCCCCGTCGACGCGTACGCCCGCTCCACCGAAGCGGACGTGCACGACACGGCGGCGCGCGCCCACCCCGATCCGGACCGGCTGGTCGCGGCGCACCGGACCGCGCGCCCCGGGGCGTCACCCGGCGCCCTGCGGTCCGCCGTCCTCGGCGACGCCCTGTTCGGCGCGGGCAGCCGCGCCCTGGCGGAGGCCCACGTGGCACACCCCGGATCCGCCACCTACGCCTACGAGTTCGCCTGGCGCTCCGCCGCCCTGGGTGGCGCGCTGGGCGCCGCCCACGCGGTGGAACTCCCCTTCGTCTTCGACCGCGTCCGCCTTCCCGCGCTGCGCGGCGCCGACGGCCTGCTCGGCCCCGGAGAACCCCCGGCAGGGCTCGCGGCCCGGATGCACGGCGCCTGGATCCGCTTCGCCCGCACCGGCGACCCCGGCTGGGACCCGTACGGCACCGCGCGCCGGACCACGATGCGCATCGGCACCGAATGGACCCAGGCCGACGATCCGCGCCGGGCCGAACGGCTGGCCTGGACCTGACCGGCGCCCACCTCGCCCCGAGATGCCCGGACGCCGTCGCTGTCGTCGTCGGCGTCAGACCGCCCCGGCCAGCCAGTCGTGGACGGCGAGCGCGGTCGTCCGGGCGTGCTCCTCCAGCAGTGTGAAGTGGTCGCCGGGCACGGTGACCTCGGTGTGCGGCAGCGGCCAGACCGGAGCGGGTCCGGTACCGGGCAGCGGGTCCCGCGCGCGGACGAACAGCGTGGGCGCGGCGAGCCGTTGCGGCGCCCAGCCGGCGAACAGCTCCGCGTACCGGGCCATGGCCGTCAGCCGGTCCGGCTCGGCGGAGGCGAACCGCGCCGCCCGGCGCAGCATGTCCACCGTCATCGCGGGCAGCGCCTGTTCCCGGTCCGCGTCCGGGCTCGGGTGGGTGTCGAGCAGGACCACGGCTCGGGGCGCTGCCCCGTCGGCGGCCAGCCGCTCCGCCACCGCCTGTGCCACCCAGCCACCCGCCGAGCGGCCCAGCAGCACCACCGGACCGCCGTCCGCGACCGCCCGGACCGCCGCCGCCTGGGCGGTCAGGAGGGCGTCCAGGGTGGCGGGCAGCGCCTCCCCGGCGCCGAACCCCGGGTGCCGCAGCGCCGACACCGGGCGCAGGTCCCGCAGTCCGGCGCCGAGACGGGCGTACTCCTGCGGTCCGGAGAGCGCGCTGAGGGCGGGGAAGCAGACCAGCCGGGGACCGGCGGTGTCCGGTGCGAGCGGCACCGGGCCGTGCGCCTCCGCGGCGGCCCCGGCACGGTCGAAGACCGGCCGGAAGCGGGCCGCGACGGTCAGCAGCACCATGCCGTCCCAGGTCCGTCCCTGGGCGCAGGCCGTACGGAAGAGCCCGCCCAGGGAGTCCGGTGCGGGTTTGTCGTGCCCCGGGGACTCCTCGTGCGCGTCGGATCCGCTGAGAGCGGATCCGCTGTGGGCCGGGGAGCCGTCGCATCCCGGAGCCGGAGCCGGAGCCGGAGCCGGAGCCGGAGCCGGAGCGGGGGCCGGGGCAGGAGCCGGAGCCGGGGCTGCGAGGGTGCCGACCCTCTCCGCGGCGGCCACCTCCCGGGCGTACCGCTGCGCCAGTTCGGCGGCGACCGCGCGCGGGGTCGGGAAGTCGAACAGCAGGGTGGCGGGCAGCGCCAGTCCCGTGGCGGCCGTGAGCCGGTTGCGCAGTTCGACGGCGGCCAGCGAGTCGAGTCCCTGGTCCGCGAGCAGGTCGTCCGGGTGGACGGCGTCCGCCCCCTCCGGGTGGCCCAGCACCGAGGCCGCCAGCGCCCGCACCCGCGCGAGCAGCGGTCCGGGCCGCCGGGCGAGCGGGTCACCGGCCGGGTCCGCCGGGCCGCGCACGGGCCGCGGCGGGCGGCGCCCGGCCGCCGGACCGCCGATGTGCGGGGCGCCGGGGTCACCGGACCGCAGGGCGGCCGGGTCGAGGCGGGCCGCCACCACCACCGGATCGTCCCCCGCCACCGCCGCGTCGAACAGGGCCAGGCCCTCGTCGTCGCCGAGCGGGCCGAACCCGGCGGCGGCCATCCGCCGCAGGTCCGCGTCGGTGAGGTGCGCCATCATGCCGCCGTGCTGCCGCCAGGGGCCCCAGGCGATCGAGGTGCCGGGCAGCCCGAGCAGCCGCCGGTGCCGCGCCAGCGCGTCCAGGACGCAGTTCGCCGCCGCGTAGGTGGCCTGCCCCGCCGAGCCGAACGTGCCCGCCACCGAGGAGAACAGCACGAACACGGCCAGGTCGTGCCCCCGGGTCAGCTCGTGCAGGGCGAGGGCCGCGTCCGCCTTCGGCCGCAGCACCCGCGCCAGCCTGTCGTCGGTGAGCGCCGGGACGATCCCGTCGTCCAGCACCCCGGCGGTGTGCACGATCCCGGTCAGCGGACGGTCCTCCGGTACGCCGTCGAGCAGGGCGGCGAGCGCCGTACGGTCCCCGACGTCGCACGCCCGGACGCTCACCCGGGCCCCCGCGGCACCCAGCTCCGCGACGAGTCCGTCCACCCCCGGCGCCTGCGGCCCGCGCCGGCCGGCGAGCACCAGATGCCGTACGCCGTGGGCGGTGACCAGATGCCGGGCCACCAGCGCGCCCAGGGAGCCGGTACCGCCGGTGATCACCACGGTGCCGCCGGGGTCCAGCCGCCGTCCGGTTGGGGGTCCGGCCGCCCGCCCGTGCCGTCGCCCCGCCCCTGCGCCGGGGACCCGGACCAGCTCCGGGACGTGCGCCACGCCCCGCCGTACGGCTGTCTCCGGGGCGGGGGAGGCCGCCAGGGCGGGCAGCAGCCGCCACGACGCGGGATCCCCGTCGACGTCGACGAGCGCGAAGCTGCCCGGGTTCTCCCGCAGCGCCGAGCGGACCAGGCCCCACACCGGCGTGTGCGCCGGAAGGGACGGTTCCGCCGTTGCCGGTACGGGCCCGGTGCCGTCCGCAGGGGCGGGATCCGCGCCTGCCGGGGCGACGGCGTCGCGGGTCACCACGACCAGACGGGACTTCGCCAGGCGCGGTGCGGCGAGCCACTCCCGGACCAGCCGCAGCGCCCAGGTCGCCGCCCACCGCGTCCGCCCCGCGTCGTCCCGCGCTCCCGCGTCCGTGTCCGGGGGCGCGGGGCACGGCGCGACGACCACGGGCGGCGGGGTGCCGAGGGAACCGAGCGCGGCGAGGGCGGCATGTACGGGAACACCCGATCCCGGGGGAGCCAGGGCGTCCACCAGCGGTGTGCCGGTCTCGCCCAGCACACCCCAGTGCGGCACCGCCTCCGACTGCGGCGCCCCGTCCGCCGGTACCCAGTCCACCCGGTGCAGCCCCCCGGCGAGCGTGCCCGCCGACTGGGAGGTGGGAGAGGAGAGCTGACGTAGCGTCAGCGCGTCGACGGACGCCACCGGCACACCCGCCTCGTCGGCGAGGTCCACCCGCCACCGCCCCTCCCGGCCGGGCGCGATCCGTACCCGCAGCCGCCGCACATCGGCAGCGGGCCTGTGCAGACGGACCCCGTCGAAGGCGAAGGGCAGGGCGGGACGGGACGTGTCACCACCGGGCCGGTCCCCGGCATCCGTGGTGGTGCCGTGGAGCGCCAGGGCGTGCAGCGCGGCGTCGAACAGGGCGGGATGCAGGGCGAAGTCCCGAGTGAGGCCCTGAGCGAGGCCCTGACCGAGGCCCTGCTCGGAACCGGCCGCCGGAGCGTGGGCGGTCGCGGCCGTGGGCAGGACGACATCGGCGTACAGCTCCTGCCCGCGCCGCCAACCGGCCCGCAGGCCACGGAAGGCGGGCCCGTAGCGCAGCCCGTCCCCGGCAAGACGCTCGTACGGATCCCGGCCCCTGCCATCGGCGGACGACGACGGCGACGACGGCGACAGCGGTGGCAGCGGTGGCAGCGGAAGCGCGCCGGACGGCGGCCAGGTCGTCCCGTTCCCGGACATGGCGGACCCCGCGAACTCCTCGCCGTCCGGATGCGGATCCGCAGGGGCGTGCTCCGGTGGCTCCAGCGTGCCCGAGGCGTGCCGCTGCCACGGCCGGTCGCCCGCCGGAGTGTGCGGCCGGGCGTGGAACAGCACGGTCCGCCGCCTGCGCGCGTCCGGTCCCGCCACCTTGATCTGGACCTCCACCGCGCTGTCGGACGGCAACACCAGGGGCGCGGTCAGGGTGAGTTCGCCGAGGACGGGCGTCCCGGCGGCGGCACCGGAGTACAGGGCCATCTCCACGAAGGCGGTCGCGGGCAACAGGACCGACCCGGCCACCATGTGATCGGCCAGCCAGGGCTGGTCGCGCACCGACAGCAGCCCGCCCAGCAGCAGCCCGCCGTCATCGGCCGTCGTGACGCGAGTGCGCAGGAACGGATGGACCGGACCGGCGCCCGGCGGCGCGGCGACGCCGGACGGTGTGGGCGCAGATGCCGCGGATGCCGTGGAGGCGGCGGAAGGGTGCGGCGGGGCCGCGTCGAGCCAGTGGCGGCGGCGCTGGAAGGCGTACGTCGGCAGGGGGACGCGGCGGCCGCCGCGACCGGCGAACACGGCCCGCCAGTCGACCGGCACCCCATGGGTGTGCAGTGCGGCAAGGGTGTCGAGGACGGACTCCGCCTCCGGCCGTGCCCCGCGCAGCGTGGACAGCAGCAGCGTCGGCGCGGTCCGCCCGGTGCCCGCCTCCGTGCCCGCACCCCTTCCGGCACCGTCCCCGCCGTCCGTGCCGTCCCCGCCGTCCGTGCCGTCGACGTCGTTCGTGCCGTCTGCGCCGCCTCCCTGCTCCGGGGCCGCCGGGGCCGGTCCGGGCGCGGCCAGGCAGCGGCGGACCAGGCCGGTGAGTACCCCGTCCGGGCCCAGTTCGACATAGTGCGCCGCACCCCGGTCCCGCAACCGGGCCACGGAGTCGGCGAAGCGGACCGGGCGGCGGACGTGGTCCACCCAGAACTCCGCCGTGGCCACCTCCGCGCCGGTGGCCGCCCGGCCCGGCGACACGGCCATGACCAGCGGCAGGCGCGGCGCGGCGAAGTCGAGGTCCCGCACCGCCTCCGAGAAGTCGGCCAGCATGGGATCCATGCGTGCGGAGTGGAAGGCATGGCTCACCCGCAGGTGCGTCACCGGCCGGCCGCGTTCCCGGAAGTACGCGGCCGTCTCCCGCACCGCGTCCAGGTCCCCGGAGACGACCACCGAGGCGGGCCCGTTGACCGCGGCGATCTCCACCGCGCCGCCCGTCCCGGCGAGCGCATCGGCCACCTCGTCGGCACCGGCGGCGACGGAGGCCATGCCGCCGCCCGGCGGCAGCGCGTCCATCAGCCGTCCTCGGGCCGCCACCAGCGTGCAGGCGTCCGCCAGGGACAGCACCCCGGCGGCATGGGCGGCGGCCACCTCGCCCACCGAGTGCCCGGCCACCAGGTCAGGGCGCACCCCCCACTCCTCGAACTGCCGGAACAGGGCCGTCTCGACGGCGAGGAGCGCGGGCTGCGCGAACCGGGTCGTCTCCAGCAGCGCCGCCTTCTCCGTCCCGGCGTCGGCGAACACGACGTCCCGCAGGGGGACGGGAAGCAGCGGATCGAGCAGCGCGCAGCACGCCTCGAACGACCGGGCGAAGGCCGGGAACTGCCCACGCGCGGCAGACAATTCACGGCCCATGCCGAGGCGTTGGCTGCCCTGACCGGTGAAGAGGAAAGCCAGTGGACCACGGCTGCGGGAACTTCCCCTGCGCACCCCTGCCTTGGTCTCACCGTCCGCCAGCAGCCGCAGCGAGTCGAGCAGTCCGGCACGGTCGCGGGCCACCGCCACGGCCCGGTGCTCGAAGGCCGTGCGGGTGGTGGCGAGCGAGTGGCCGAGGTCCACCGGCGCGGCATCGGGTCGGGCGCCGACGTACTCGTACAGCCGCCGTGCCTGGGCCCGCAGGCCCGCCTCGGTCCGCGCCGAGACCGGCAACGGCACGGGAACCGGTTCCGGCGCCGCCGACGTGGGGAGCGCCGCCGCCGTCGGTGACGGCGGGGAAGCGTCGGGATCCGCCGGGGGCTCCTCCAGCACCACATGGGCGTTGGTGCCGCTGATCCCGAAGGAGGACACCCCGGCCCGGCGCGGGCGCTCCGTCACCGGCCACTCCACCGGCCGGTTCAGCAGCGCCACCCGTCCCGACGACCAGTCGATCCGGGGGGAGGGCGCGTCGGCGTGCAGCGTGCGCGGCAGCACACCGTGCGCCATCGCCTGCACCGTCTTGATGACACCGGCCACCCCGGCGGCGGCCTGCGTGTGCCCGATGTTCGACTTCACCGAGCCCAGCCGCAGGGGGCGTTCGCGCGGCTGCCGCCCGTACACCTCCAGGAACGCCTCCGCCTCGATGACATCGCCCAGCCGGGTCCCCGTACCGTGCGCCTCCACCGCGTCGATGTCCCCGGGCGCCAGGCCCGCGTCCGCGAGGGCCTGGCGGATCACCCGCTGCTGCGCCGGGCCGTGCGGTGCCGTCAGGCCGTTGCTCGCCCCGTCCTGGTTGACCGCCGAGCCGCGTACCACGGCCAGGACGGAGAGTCCGGCGCGCCGCGCCTGCGAGCGGCGGCACAGCAGCAGCATTCCGGCGCCCTCGGCCCACCCCGTGCCGTCGGCGGCCGCGCCGAACGCCTTGCAGCGGCCGTCCGGTGCCAGCGCCCGCTGCCGGCTGAACTCCACGAACGACGAGGGTCCCGACATCACCGTCGCCCCTCCGGCCAGCGCGTACACACACTCGCCCCGGCGCAGCGACTGCGCCGCCAGGTGCAGGGCCACCAGGGACGACGAGCACGCCGTGTCCACGGTGACCGCCGGGCCTTCGAGCCCCAGGGTGTAGGAGATCCGGCCGGAGGCGACGCTGCCCGCGTTGCCGATGCTCAGATACCCCTCGACCTGCTCGGGCGTCCGTGTGAGCCGTCCCGCGTAGTCGCTGTACATCAGACCGGCGTAGACCCCGGTCGCGGTGCCGCGCAGGGCGCGCGGCAGGATCCCGGCGTGCTCGACGGCCTCCCAGGCCACTTCGAGCAGCAGCCGGTGCTGCGGGTCCATGGCCGTCGCCTCGCGCGGGGAGATACCGAAGAAACCCGGATCGAAGAGGTCCACGCCGGACAGGAAGCCGCCCTCGCGCACATACGTCCGGCCCGGCCGCCCCGGGTCCGGGTCGTACAGCGCCTCGGTGTCCCAGCCGCGGTCGGTGGGGAACGGGCCGATGGCGTCCCGCCCCTCGGCGACCAGTCGCCACAGCTCCTCGGGGGAGGTCACGCCCCCCGGGTAGCGGCAGGCCATGCCCACGATCACCACAGGATCTTCGTCCGGCGGGGCCGCGGCCCGGCGCGCGGGCGGGACCGCGGCGGGCGCGGCGGCGCTCCGCGCCCGAAGGTGGGCGGCGAGCGCGGCGGCCGTGGGGAAGTCGAAGGCGACGGCCTCGCCGAGCGGCAGACCGGTCGCCGTCGACAGCCGCTCGCGCAGCGCCGTCGCAGCCAGCGAGTCCATGCCCAGGTCCCGCAGGGCCGTGCCCGGATCCACCGCCCCCGGCGCACAGCCGAGCACAGCCGCCGCCTCCCGCCGCACGAGGCCCAGCAGATCCGCGGTCGTTCCTTCGACGGCGGCCGGCCCCCCGGGCGTACTGGGCTCTCCGGCCGCGCCCGATCCGTCGACCGCGCCTGACCCTTCGGCCGTATCTGGTCGTCCGGCCGTACTGGGCTCTCCGGCCGCGCCCAACCCGTCGACCGCGCTTAACCCTTTGCCCGTACCTGGTCGTCCGGCCGTACCGGATCCGTCGGCCGTGTCCGGCTCTCCGGCCGCAGCCGACTCCTCGGGCGCACCCGGTCCTCCCGCAGAGGCCGGTCCTCCGGCAGAGGCCGGCCCCCCGGCCGCCATCGGCACTCCCGCCACGTCGTCCGCCTCCAGCGGCCGTGCCGGGCGGTCGGCGAGGGCGGACCGCACGATCTTCCCGGAGGCGGTGCGGGGGATGTGCCCGACCTCGTACAGGCCGGCGGGCACCTTGGCGGCGGACAGCTCCGCGCGGCAGGCGGCGAGGATCCGGCCCCGGTCAAGACCGGCCCCGCCCGGCGCGGCGACCAGCTGGGCCACCGGCACCTCGCCGAAGAGCGGGTGGGGACGGCCGTACACCGCGGCGTCCGCCACCTCGGGCAGCCGCCGCAGCACGGCCTCCACCTCGGCCGGATGCACGTTCACCCCGCCCCGGACGATCAGATCGCCCGCCCGTCCGGTGATCACGATGTCGCCGCGGGCGTCGATCCGGGCCAGGTCGCCCGTGCGGAACCAGCCGTCGCGCAGCACCTCGGCGGTGGCCTCGGGGCGGTCGTGGTACCCGGGCATGACACCGGGCCCGCTCACCCACAGCTCGCCCTCGCCGGTGTCCCGCCCGTCCGCGCCGCCACCGACGCGGACCCGGGTGCCGGGCAGCACCCGGCCGCACGAACCGGGGGCGGTCGCCTCGCCCGGCGCCGCCATGGTGACCGGCCCCGCCTCGGTGCTGCCGTAGTGCTCCAGGAACGGCACCCCGCAGACCGTCTCGAACGCCCTGCGGAACCCGGCGCCCGCCGGGGCGCCGCCGCTGACACAGCCCCGCAGCGCCGGTGTGCCCAGCCCGCGCCCGCGCCCGCGCCCGTCCCCGTCGTCCCCGTCCCCGTCGTCCCCGTCCTCGGCCCCCGCCTCGCGCCGGACCGCGTCGAGCAGCGCCGAGCAGGTCGTCGGCACCCCGCCGAGCAGGGTGTACGGGGCGTCCTCGCGGCGCAGTTCGCCGAGCACCTCCGCCACCGAGAACCGGTCCGGCAGCACCGCGCTCGCCCCGCTCGCGGTCACTCCGAGGACGCAGACCACCTGGCTCATGGCGTGGTGCAGGGGCAGCGGCCACAGCAGCCGGTCCCGTTCGCCCAGACCCAGGACGCCGACCAGGCCCGCGGCGACGCACGACAGACGGTTGCGCTGGGTCGACAGGACCCCCTTGGGGACACCCGAGGACCCGGACGTGTAGAGCAGCCAGGCCACCTCGTCGAGACCGAGGTCGTCCCGCGCGGGCACACCCGGCTCCGTACCGGCCAGGTCCTCGTACCGCAGCGCGCGCGGGACACCGGCCGCCGCCGCTTCCGCGGGGCCGCTCTCCGCCCCCGGCGCGGGGTCCGTCCCGGCGCCGGACACCGCGACCACCGTGAGTCCGGGGCGGGACAGCAGCCCGGGGTGGCGCGTCAGCCGGTCGTCGTCGGTGACGAGCACGCGTGCCGCGCAGTCGTCCAGCAGCCGGGCCGCCTCCGCCCCGGTGCTCCCGGGATCCAGCGGTACGCCCACACCACTCGCACGGGTGACGGCGAGCAGGCTCTCGACGGCCTCCACCCGGTTGCCGAGCAGGATCGCCACCCGCTCGCCCCGCGCCAGTCCGAGCCGCGCCAGGTGGCCGGCCAGCCGTCCGGCGCGCCGCTCCAGCGCACGGTAGGACAGCCGCGTACGCCGGTCCTGGAACGCGGTCTTCTCGCCGAGGCGCCGCGCATGCTCCCGCAGCGTCTCGTGCAGCGGCCTGAGGACTCCCGTGTCATCGGTCACCCGCTCGAACCCTCCTCTGTGCACCCGTGGTTGAGGAGACGGTGGCACAGCCGGCCCGGTTGCCCGCAGGTGAAGGCTTGTGCAATAGGCGAGTTGACGTCGCGTCAGTCCTCGGCCGCCGCGACCGGCGACCGGCGGCGGGGGTTCAGTCCCGGTAGGCGGCGACCGCGATCCGCACGAACGAGCGGACCAGCGGATCGGTGTCACCCTCGTGCCACGCCACCACCACCGGGCTGGGCGGCATGTCCACCAGCGGTACCACGGTCAGTCCCGCGGGCGGCACATGGTCCAGGAGCGTCACACCGACCGTGCCGTTCCACAGGACGGCCTGCTGGCACTCCTGGACGGTGCGCACCACCGGACCGAGGCGCGGCTCACCACCGCTCCAGTACGTCTGCCAGGCGGGGTCGGTGCCCTCCGGGAACAGGAACCAGCGGCGCTCGGCCAGCTCCGCGAGCCGCAGGCTGCCCCGGCGGGCCAGCGGATCGTCGGCGCGCAGCAGCGCGCCCACCGGATCGGCGCGCAGCTCGCGCACGGTCAGGCCGGTTACGTCGAACGGGCCCCGGGTCAGGGCGACATCGACCAGACCCGCCGTCAGCCCGCAGGCCGGGTCGGTCAGATCGGTGTCGCGGACCCGGACCTCCACCTGCGGATGCCGCCGCCGGTAGGCACCGGCCAGCCGGTTGGCGCCCGGATCGGAACTGTCGCCGAGGATCCCGACGGTGAGGACGGCGGTCCCGGCCGCCGCGGCCACCCGCACCCGCACCCGGTCGGCCTGGTCGAGCAGGGCGCGTGCCTCGTCGAGCAGCACCGCGCCGACCTCGGTGAGCGTCACACCGGCGGGCGAGCGGTCGAACAGCGCGGCGCCCAGCTCCGCCTCCAGCCGCTTGACCGCCCGGCTCAGCGGGGGCTGGCTCATGTGCAGCCGGGCGGCGGCCCGCCCGAAGTGCAGCTCCTCGGCCACCGCCACGAAATACCGCAGGGTCCGCAGCTCCATGCTGCAACGATACCCGTACGGTATCGGCGCTGCGGAACAGGTCTTGGACAGTGCGGGCGGTCCGGCCGTGGAATCGGAACATGACACATGAACAGCACTCCGGCGAGTCCGCCGCCCCCTCGCAGCACCAGCGGGCGGACACCGCCCCGGCCGTGTCGGTGGTCGGCCCGGACGAGGGCGAGACGATCCGGCTGGGCACCACGCGCATGCGCGTCCTGGAGGACGGCAGCACCACCGGGCACCGCCTCGGCCTCGCCGAATCCGTCCTCGCCCCGCACACCCCCGGCCCGCCGCAGCACCGCCACGCCCAGCACGACGAGGGCTTCTACATCGTCTCCGGCACGGTGCGCTTCACCGTCGGGCACGACGTCCACGACGCCACCGCGGGCACCCTCGTGATGGTCCCGCCCGGCGCCCCGCACACCTTCGCCAACATCACCGGCGAACCGGCCGTCATGGTCAGCACCTTCACACCGGACCTCTACGTGCAGTACTTCCGGGACCTGCGGGACCTGTACGCCGGGGACGGGACGCCCGACCCGGGGGAGACCGTCCGCACGATGCGCCGCTACGCCACGGAGCCCGCCACCGACCTCGCCCCGCGTCCCGGAGAGCGCCCCTCATGACCATCGCCTACGGCGTCGTCGCCGGTCTGCTCGCCCTGTTCTACCTCTACTCGGGCGCGCTGAAGGCGGTCCGCAGCCGTGCACGGCTCCAGCCGATGATGGCCTGGGTCGACACCACGCCGATGCCCGCCGTCAGGGCCCTCGGCGCGGTCGAGGTGCTCGGCGCGCTGGGACTGGTCCTGCCGCCGCTCACCGGCATCGCCCCCGGGCTCGCCCTGGCCGCCGCCCTCGGGTTCGTCGTCCTCCAGACCGGCGCGACCGGGGTCCACCTGCGCCGCGGGGACCGCGCGATCGGCCTCAACGTCACCCTGCTGCTCAGCGCGGCGCTGACCGTCTGGCTCGCCACGGTCTGGGTGTGACACGACCGGCTGTACGCGTCCGCCGGGCGCACGCGTCCGCCGGATCGTACGGGTCCGTCGGGCCGCGCGGGTCCGTCGGGCCGCGCGGGTCCGTCGTACGGCGACCCGTCATACGACGGTCCGCCGTAAGGCGATGACTCCGGCGCGGCCCGGCGGTCGTTGTACGGGAGAGGAACACCGAGAAGGAACGGAAAGGAACACCGCCATGCCCGTACAGCGGCCCACGACCGACTTCGACGCCCGCTACAGCTCCGCGCTGCGTCCCCGCCCGGGTGCCGCCGAGGCCACCGCCACCCCGTGGCCCGAGGCCGAGCGGCGGCTGCGGACGGCCGAGATCTTCTGGGTCTCCACGGTGCGCCCCGACGGCCGGCCGCACGTCACCCCCGTGATCGCGGCCTGGCACGACGGGACGCTGTACTTCTCCACCGGCCCCGGGGAGCAGAAGGCCAGGAACCTCGCCCGGGACGCGCACTGCGCGCTGACCACCGGGGCGAACGCGCTCACCGAGGGGCTCGACCTCGTGGTCGAGGGGCGTGCCGAACAGGTCACCGATCCGGCCCTCCTGGAGGAGGTGATCGCGGCCTACGAGGCGAAGTACGGGCCGCACATCACCTCGCCCGAGGGCACCTTCCACGGCATCGGGGACGCCTTCCGCGACGGCGGCGCGGTGGTCTTCGCGGTGGCCCCGGCCACGGCGTACGGCTTCGGCCGCGACCAGGGTGTCTACACGCACACCCGGTGGACCTTCCCGGCGGCTGAGGCGGCCGGGAAGGAGTCCTGAAGCCGCCGGGACGCCCACGGCGGGCCTCCGCCTGTGGCAGTCCTGAGACATTCCCGGCCCGGGGGAGAGGGCAGGCATGGTGTCGACCATGGTTCCGGCGGAGGACACCCGGTGGGGCCATCAAGCAAGGCAAGGAGTGTTCAGCATGCGTTCCCACACGAAGTACGCGATCGCCGTCGCCGCCGCCGCGCTCACGGGGGTGGCCTGTACGGGCGCCGCGCAGGCGTCCCCCACGGCGCACCGCACCGCCTCCGCGGTGACCCGCGCCGCCGCCCCCTCGGCCTGCCGTCCGGCCGACCATCTCGCCCGGATCACCCAGGACCGGGCCAGCTCCGGGCACAGCCACTACCGCGTGACGTTGACCGCGCCGCGCGGGTACGAGCCGTGCACGCTGGCCGGCTCGCCCACCGACGTGCGGTTCTCCCGGCACGGCGGACAGGTCGCCGTCGCCGCCGGCCACTACGGGGACCAGAGGACACCGGTGACCTTCGGGCCGGGCCACCCGGTGCACTTCGACATCCAGGTGCCCGGCCAGGGCCGCGGGGCCGCCGCCGACGAGGTGGCGTTCACGCTGCGCGCCCCGGACGGGGAGATCCCCGGCACATCCGTCGGCGAAGGCACCCTCACGGTGACCCCCGGCACCCTCGTCGGGCCGGTCCGGAGCGGCGCCTGACCCGCCCGCCCGGTGCGTCCCGGCGCGGTGCTCGGGCACCGCCGGGGACGGGACGCGCCGGGCACTCGCGCGGCTCACCCCTGAAACGGGCCGCCCACGGTGTCGTCCGCCGGGGTCCGGGCGGGCGGCGCGGTCGTCCTCGGCGCCTCTTCGGTCAGGGCCTCGATCAGATGCGGGACGAGGCGGTGGGAGAGGCCCCGGACGTCGCCGTCCCGGGTGCTCTGGATCAGCTGGAGCGCGGTCAGGCCCTCGGACAGCGCGACGATCAGCCGGGTCAGGTCCTCGGCGGGCACGGACGGCCGGCGGCCGGTCGCGCCCAGCGCGCGCAGGACCAGGCGCGACAGGCCCTCGGTGAGCCGTTCCTCGTGCGCGGCCAGCGCCCGCGCGGTCTGCGGGGAGCGCGCCGCGTGCAGCGTGAACTCCATCGAGACCACGAACCAGCGCCGCTCCTCGGGCCGCTCCCCGATGCGGTCCAGGAACTGCGCCACGGGATCGGCCTCCGGGTCCAGCCCCGCCGCCGTCTCCTCCAGCCGGGCCAGCAGCCGGTCGGTGTGCGCGTCGTACAGGGCGAGGAACAGCTCCTCCTTGTCCCGGTAGTTGGAGTAGAAGGCGCCGCGGGTCAGTCCGGCCCGCTCCACGATGTCGCTCACCGAGGTGGCGTGGAAACCCTTCTCGGTGAACAGGGCCAGCGCGCTCTCCAGCAGGCTGGCGACGGTGCGGGGACGTCGCTTCGTGGGGGACTTGGGCAAGACGGGACCTTTCGTACGGCGGTGGCGCGACGGCCTCTGCGGGACCAGTGTCCAACGGCGCGCCCGGTGGGTCAGCCGCCGGTGCCGTAGTCGTCGTAGAAGCCCTGCCCGCTCTTCACCCCGAGGTGCCCGGCGTCGACGTACCGGTGGAGCAGTTCGCGCGGGCCCGCGGGCAGCTCCGGGCGCTCGGCGGCGTAGTGGTTCTCGATGTCCAGGACCACGTCGAGGCCGACCTTGTCCATCATGCGGAAGGGGCCGGCCTTCGAGCCGGTGTTGATCTGCCACATGCGGTCGATTTCCTGCGGGGTCGAGACACCCTCGGCGACCACGGCCAGCGCCTCGCGCTTGATGGCCGCCCAGATGCGGTTGAAGATGAAGCCGGTGCTCTCGCGGCGGGCCTCGAAGGGGTGGATCCCGTACCCGGGCAGCACCCGCAGCAGCAGGTCGAGGACCGCGCGGTCGGTGCTGCCGCCGGACATCAGATCGACGGCCGGCTGCTCGGGCGGCATGTAGAAGTGCAGGTTCACCACGCGCTCGGGCCGGCGCACCCGGTCGGTGAACTGCCGCGCCGGGTACGACGAGGAGTTGCTGGCGAGGATCGCGTCCGGGTCGGCGAGCCGGTCCAGCTCCCCGAAGACCTGCTTCTTCAGCTCCAGCTTCTCCGGCACCGCCTCGACCACCAGCCAGCTGCCCGCCAGCGCCGCGGCCTCGTCCTCGCTCGCGACGGCCGTCCCGGGCGCCCCGCCGGGCACCTTCGCGGCGACCTCGCCGAGGTGCTCCTCGACATAGGCGCGGGCGGCCCGCGCGGCGCCGGGGGACGGGTCGTAGATCCGCACCTCGCCGCCGCGGTCGGCGAACATCAGCGCGATACGGCGGCCCAGGGTGCCGGCGCCGATCACGGTCACGGGCCGGTCGTCGACCGAGTCGGGGACGGTGAAGGTCATGGTCGTCTCTCTTCCGCTTTCCGCTCTCCACGGGGGCCGGGCGCGGACGAGCGCGCGGGCTCCGGATGCGGGTGGCCACACTAAGGGATACACCCTGTATCGGATACATAGTGTATCCGATACAGGGTGTATGGCAACCGGACCGGCCCTCACTCCGCGGCGGCCGGCGGGGTGAAGAAGTTGACCAGGTTGCCGTCCGGGTCGCGGAGCAGCAGCGAGCGGTTGCCCCAGGGCATGGTGGTCGGCTCGGTGACGAAGTCGGTGTCCGTACCGGCCAGGTCCCGGTGGACGCGGTCCACGTCGTCGACCCGGAACTCGACGATCACGCTGTGGTTGTCGGCCGGGCGGGCGGAGCCCGGCGCGAAGAGCGGCACGGTGCGGGTGCCCGCGACGGCCAGGGTCGCGGTGGGGGTGCGCAGCTCGGCGAAGTCCTCGGTGGCCCAAGCCGCGGCCACCCCGGTGGCCCGCTCGTAGAAGGCGACGAGGCGTGCGACGTCGGCGGTGATGATGCGGATCGAGACGAAGTCCATGGCGTTCTCCTGTGCTTCTGCGGCATGCCCGATGGGGCGGTTGCGGCTCGTGCGGCCGCTGCGTCTTCGAAGGTAGAACAGATAGTGGACAGAACCGGTCCACTATTGCGGCTAGCCTCCACGGCATGACCCGACCCACCGGACGCGTGCTCACCCTCCTGGAACTGCTGGAGTCGGGCGGCACCCGGACCCTCGCGGAACTCGCCGACCGGCTCGGCGTCGACCCGCGCACCGTGCGGCGGTACATCGGCCACCTGCACGACCTCGACATCCCCGTCGAAGCGGTGCGGGGCCGCTACGGCGGCTACCGGCTGGCCCCCGGCCACCGGCTGCCGCCGCTCATGCTCGGCGACGACGAGGCGCTCGCCGTCCTGCTCGGCCTGGTCGCCGCGCGCCGGACCGGTCTGACGGCGGCGACGGCCACCGCGGGCGAGACGGCGGCGGCCAAGATCCGGCGCGTGCTGCCCCGCCGTCTGGCGCACCGGCTCGACGCGGTGCTGGACTCGCTCACCTTCACCGGGCCGCCCGGCCCCGGCCCGTCCGCCGCCCCCGACGCCGGTGTCCTGCTCACCGTGGCCGACGCGGTACGCCACCGCCGCCCCCTCTCGATCAGGTACACCGACCGCCGCGGCAGGCACAGCGAGCGCACCCTGCACGCGGACGGGCTCGTGGTGCACTCGGGCCGCTGGTACGTCACCGGAACCGACCCCGGCATCGGGGAGGAGCGCACCTTCCGCCTCGACGGCATCACCGGCGCGCGCACCCTCCCCGGGACGTTCGAGGCGCCCGCCGCCGGGCCCGAACCGGCGGAGCGGGTCCTCACCGGCTTCGCCACCGCCGCCTACCGGCACGAGGTGGTGCTGCACATCCACGGGACGGTCGCCCGGATCCGCACCCGGCTGCCCGCCTCCGTCGCGACCGTGGAGGAGGTGCCGGACGGGGCCCGGGAACCGGCGTCGCGGGAAGCGGCGGCGGCGGACTCCGGGGGCGAGTACGGGGCCGGGGGCGGGGCCGGAGGAGAGAGCGCGGACCTTGTTCCCGAACGCTGGTACCGCGTCACCCTGCGCGTGGAACGGCTCGACTGGCTGCCCCCGGTCCTCGCCTCGCTCGACCTGCCCTTCGCCGTCGGGCGCCCCGGCGAACTCCGCGACCTCGTCGCCGCGTTCGCGGACCGCCTCGCCGAGAGCGCCCGCCGGACGCTCCCCGGACCGCCCTGACGCACGCGGCGTACGCACTTGTCGTACGCACTTGTCGTACGCAACTGTCGTACGCGCCTGTCGTACGCGCCGCTTTGGGCACCCGCCGGGTCCCCGCGTCCCTGCGTCCCGAGGCGCGGGACGGCCATGTCCGCCTGGCGGACGCCCTCTTGCCGGGGCCGGGCCGGGCGCCCAGGATGATTCCCTACTTATCCGATAGGGAAAATGGAGAATGGTGGGGTCGCCGTGAGCACACCCGTTGCGCGTCCGTCCGGGGTACGACGATGAGCGGGGCCGCGGAGGCCGACGACGTCCATGGCACCGACGACGCCGCCGGGGCGACCGGGATCTGGAAGCGGGTCGCCCAGGACCTCGCCGACGATCTCGCGGTGGACGCGATCGACCGCGACCGGGCCGGCAAGCCGCCCTACGACGAGGTGGCCCGGCTGCGCGACTCCGGCCTCACCGCCGCCCTCGTACCGCCGGGCGCGCGGGGCGCGGGCACCGGGTGGCGGGACGCCTGCGACATCGTCCGCCGGATCGCGGTCGCCGACGGCTCGATGGGCGAACTCCTCGGCCGCCACTACGTCCTGTCCTGGACCGCCCGCTTCCTCGCCGAGCCGGGCCACGCGGCCGAACTGGAGTCCCGTGCCGTGCGCGAGCAGTGGCTGCTGGCGGGCGGCACCGGACCGGACGGCACGGACGAGGCCCGGCACCTCGGCGACCCGGGCGTCGGCCTGACCCTGACCCGGGCCGGCGGCGGCTACCGCCTCAACGGCCGGCGGACCCTGCCCACCGCCGTGGACACGGCCGACCGGCTCGTCCTGGACGCGGTCCGCGTCTCCGGCGGCGACGCCCTCGTCGTCCTGGTGGACCCGCGCCACCCCGGGGCCGGCCGCACTCCTGTGACCGACCGGCTGGGCCAGCGGCTCACCGGCGCGGGCACGGTGGTCTTCGAGGACGTGCCGGTCGGCCCGTCCGACGTCATCGGCGCCGCCGCCCACGACGAGGACGCGATGGCCCCCTCGGCCACCCTCGCCCCGCTCGCCCTGCGGCTCATGCTCGCCCAGGTCGTCCTGGGCGTGGCCGAGGGCGCGCTCGCCGAGGCGCGCGACCTGGCCCGTGCCGCCTCCCACGCCCGGCCCGTGACCGAACCGGCGCTCTGTCCCGACCTGCCCCCGGGCGCGGACGCCGACATGCTGCTGGCCTTCGGGGAACTGGCGCTGGCCGTGCACAGCGCCTCGGCGGTCGTCGACCGTGCCACGACCGCCATGGCGCGGAGCCTGGCCGCCGGACCGGAGCTGGACACGGAGCGGCGCGCGGACGCCGCCGCCCTCGTCGCCGCCGCCGAGGCCGTCACGGCGCGGTCGGCCCTGCGCGCCGGGGAAGGGGTCCTGGAACTGGCGGGCGCCGAGGGGCTCGACCGGTTCTGGCGCAACATCCGGGTGCTCACCGGACGCGGTCCCGCCGCCCCCGTCCTGCGCTCCCTCGGCGACCACTTCCTGCACGGCGCGCGCGCCTCGTCGGCCCCCTGGAACTGAACCCCGGGACCGCCGGGCCCGGCCACCGCCCTCCCCGGCCGCCCTCCCCGGCCGACCTCCCCGGCCGACCTCCCCGGCCGACCTCCCCGGCCGACCTCCCCGGCCGACCTCCCCGGCCGACCTCCCCGGCCGCCCCCCCGGCCGAGGCCCCGCCGACGGCCCGTCAGGAAGGGTCCGGCATCCGGGCACCTGTTGACGGGCGGCGCGATCTCTTGCTCAATGGAGGGCATGACGGCCCGGCGGCAGCGCTTGACCACGCGCGACCACATCGACTTCGGTCGGGTGTGGTCCGCGGCGTGTCGCGCCTGACCCGGCAAGGGCCCGCCCGACCGGCCCGCCCCGCTGCCTCCGGGTGACCCCACGCGGACCGAGCGGTTTCCGCGCGCGTCCGCGGCCCCGGCGCTTCCTCCGCGCACCTCTCCGTACCCGACGCCCGGATCCGTACCCGACGTCCGGTTCCGCCCCCGACGCCCGAAGCCGTCGCATCGTCCCCTCGTCGCGTCCCCGCCGCGCTGGACCGGCGGCGCGGCGAGCCGACGCCGCCACGCCCGCGCGCCCCACCGCCCACCGACCTTCTCCCCAGCAGGCCCATCGGACGAAAGGCCACTCGCATGCCCGTGGAATTCCTCGGCATCGCCGCCACCAACGACGGCTCCGAGACCACCCCGCGCTCCGGCGCCGCCTTCGACAAGGACTACACGCTCCGCCTCGCCCGAGCGCACGAGGAGTACGGCTGGGACCGGGTGCTGTTCGCCTACGGCTCCGGTTCCCCGGACCCCGCGCCGGCCGCCGCGTACGTGGCGAGCCGCACCGAGCGGCTGGGGGTCCTGCTCGCCCACCGGCCCAACGTCTCCTACCCCACCTTCGCCGCGAAGACCTTCGCCACCCTGGACCAGATCAGCGACGGCCGGCTGACCGTCCACTTCATCACCGGCGGCAGCGACCACGAACAGCGCCGCGAGGGCGACACCCTGACCAAGGACGAGCGCTACGCCCGCACCCGCGAGTACATCGGCATCGTCAAGAAGATCTGGACCACCCGCGAACCCTTCGACCACGAGGGCGAGCACTACCGCTTCCACGACTTCGTCAGCGACGTCTTCCCCGTCCAGCAGCCGCGCCCCGGCGTCTCGTTCGGGGGCTCGTCGCCCGCCGCGTACGCCGCGGGCGGCGCCGAGGCCGACATCTACTGCCTGTGGGGCGAGCCGCTGGCCCGGACCGCCGAGCAGATCGAGTCCGTGCGCGCCGCCGCGCGGGCGGCGGGCCGCACCGGCCTCCCGCGCATCCAGGTCGCCTTCCGCCCGATCATCGCCCCGACCGAGGAACTGGCGTGGGAGAAGGCCCACCGCACGGTCGGCGCCATCCGGGAGCGGCGGGCCGCCGGTGCCGTACGGCACCACCGGGGCGACGCGCCGCAGAACACGGGCTCCCAGCGGCTGCTCGACATCGCCGCGCAGGGCGAGCGCTACGACCGCGCGCTGTGGACCCCCACCGCCGCCGCGACCGGCGGAGCGGGCAACTCCAACGCCCTGGTCGGCACCCCGGAGACGGTCGCCCGCGCGCTCCTGGACTACTACGACCTCGGCGTCGACATCCTCTCCGCCCGGGGGTACGACCTGCTGGACGACGCGATCGACTTCGGCCGGTACGTGATCCCGCTCGTCCGCGAGGAGGTCGCCAGGCGCGACGCCGAACGCGCGGGCGCGGCCGCCGCCGACGCGGCCGGGCAGGGTTCCCGGGTGCTGGCGCAGGCGGGCGAACGGGCGTGAGAAACACTTGATCTGACGGGTCGTCAGGTGTGTGCGCCGCCCGCGAGCGCGACCCTGGCGATCTCGACGGCGGTGGCGTCCGCCGCCATGGAGCACAGCACCTGCCCGCCGACATGCTGGAACCGTAGGCGCCGGACGGTCATGCGGTTGCCGCCCTGGCCGACCGTCGTGGTCTCGGCGCGCTCCACCACGCGGATGTCCCGCCAGGGGTGCGCGACGGCGTCGGTCCTGCCGGTGAGGACGAGACCGCCGTCGAAGGCATGCATGCGGGGCAGGCGGCCGTCGCGGTGCCGCTCGTGGCGCAGGGCCGCGAGGGGCAGCGCGACGGCGAGGGCCAGGAAGGCGGCGCCGAGCGCGGTGACCGCCGTGCCGTGGGACCCGGCGGTCAGGCCGATCCCCGGCGCCAGCAGGACGACCGCCGCCCCGAAGCCCGCGCAGCCGGCGTCCCCGCCGCCGAGCGCGCGGGTGGCGCGGTGCGCGCCGAACCCGTGCCGCTCCGCGACCCGGGCCGCCCGGTCGGCCGCGGCGCTCGCCCCGGACCGCCCGGTCGGCGCGCCCGAACCGGCCCCTGCCTTCTTGTGTGCCACCGACCCACCGCCTTCCCCCGGGGCCGTGCCCGGCCCCGCACGCGGGACGCCCCGCTGCTGCGAGCATGCCCAACTACGGGACGGTGCGCACGATGTCGGCGGGATAGGCGCCCCTTCCGGGCCGGTGCCGTCAGCGCCGCCGCAGCACCCGCAGCGGCGCGTAGACGAGCAGCGCGGCCACGAACGCCACCGGGTAGGCGAGGTCGGCGCCGTGCAGCGCCTCGGCGGCCGGGCCCAGGTAGAGGCCGGTGTTCATGAAGGGCACGGCGGCGGCGAAGGCGGCGGCGAACGCCGTCAGCGCGGGCCACCACGGCTGCGGGCGGGCCGTCTCCTCGGCCAGATCGACCGGGCGGCCGCCGCGGGCCCGTGCGCGGGCGGCCCAGTCGACGATGACGACGGCGCAGAACCCGGGGATCCAGTACCCGACGAAGAGCAGGACGTTCTGGAAGCGGGCGGTGGTGTCGGCCGCGTGCATCCAGAGCACCAGCGGGAAGCCGAGGACCGCGGCGAACGCGGCGGCCACCGGGCGCGGCAGGCGCACACCCGTCGTCTGGAGGGCCAGCGACCCGCTGTAGTCGTTCATGGCGTTGCTGCACAGGGCCGCCAGGGCGACCGCGAGCAGCCCGAACGCGCCGAGCGCGCCGCCGCCGAGGACCCGGTCCACGCCCCGGGCGGTCTGGTCGGTGAACTGGGCGGCACCCCACAGGCCGAGCGCCTGCACCGCGACGAACGACAGGCCGACGCCGAGCAGGGTGCACCAGAACATGCGCGGACGGGAGGCGGTCCGGGGCAGATAGCGGCTGAAGTCGCTGGCGTAGGGGGCCCAGGACAGGGCGAGGCTCAGCGCGACGGTGCAGGTCAGGACGAACGCCCCGGCGCGGTCGGCGCCGTGCGCGGTGGCGCTCGCGCCGGTGTGGCCGCCGTCGGCGAGCTTGACGGCCACGACGGTGAAGGCCGCGGCGAGCCCGAACGTCATCACCGTCTGGAGGCGGTGGATCGCCTCGTAGCCGAGCACGCCCAGCGCGCCCTGTCCCGCCATCATCACCAGCACCCCGGCCCAGAACGGCCAGCCGCAGAGCTGGGCCAGCGCGTCCCCGCCGAACAGGCCGATCAGGGCGTCCCAGGCGATGGAGGACAGCCATTGCAGGGCGCCCGGCACCGTGACGGCCCGGCCGAAGGCGAGGCGGGCCAGCGGCAGCTGCGCCGCACCGGTCCGGCTGCCCCAGGTGCCCAGGTAGGCGGTCGGCACCGCGCCCAGCAGGGTGCCGAGGACGACGGCGGCCAGCGCGGTCGGGAAGTCCAGGCCGAGCGTGCTGCCGACGGTGCCGGTGAACACGCCGGTCATGGTCAGATTGGGGGCGAACCAGACGGTGAACAGCCGCGCGGGGCTGCCGTAGCGGGCGTCCTCGGGGACCGGGGCGATGCCCCGCGCCTCCACGCGCAGATCGCCCGGGGCCGTCGGCATCCGCCCGTCGAAGACGTGCCGGGGATCTCCGGGGGCCGCTTCACCGCGGGCATACGGCACTGACATGTGACATCCCTCCGCCAGTCCTAACTGGTTCAGGTTCGACGGGTGTGATCTCAGCCCCCGTGCGGGGGCACCCCGTGTCCAGGTACGCCGGTCAGAATAGCCCCGCCCTCCCCGGCGGCGTCGGGGAGGGCGGGGGAGGGCCGGGAGCGGGTCAGCGGCTCGCGCCGGGCTCCGGGTCCAGGGCGAGGACGGCGAAGGTGGCCAGCCAGTGGTCGGTGGTGAAGTCGCCGCGCTCCACGGCCGGCAGGCCCGCCGCGAGATGGGCGTCGGCGGCCCCGGAGAGGCGGGTGCGGACCGGTCCGTCCGGCAGCGCCGCCGCCAGGGAGCGCAGCGCGGCGGCCCGGCTGAGGGCGAGGCCGAGCAGATGGCCGATCTGCGGATCGGCGTGGTCGGAGACCACGGGCACGTCCAGCGGCGCGCAGGGCGCCCCGGAGCCCAGGGCGGGCAGGAACCGGTCGAGCCAGGACGCGAACCGCTCCGGCTCCAGCACCCGGCGTACGGCGTCGGCCTCGGTCAGGGCGGGGGACAGGAAGTCCTGGCCGGAGGGCTCCCAGTGCGCGGGCGCGTCGTGGTCGTCGGCGAACCAGGCCAGCAGGCGGTCCCGTACGGCACGGTCGGTCGCGGGGGACAGCTCGCCCGAGTCGAGGGCGAGGCCGAGCGCGAAGGCGCTGTTGGGGTGGTTGCCGTGGCGCACGGGATAGGTGGCCTTGGGCAGCCAGTCGGCCAGCAGCCGGTCGACGGCGGCGACGCCCGGTGCCAGCGCCTCGGTCCAGCGGGCGCCCGCCTCGCCACCGTGGGCGCGGCACTCGGCGGCGAGCGCGAGGAGCCAGGCCCAGCCGTAGGGCCGCTCGAAGGAGGGCCGGTCGAGCAGGTAGGCGGCCTCGGCGGTGATGCGCTCGGTGGTGAGGTGCCGGTCGAGCACGGCGGTGAACGGCGCGGTGCCGGGCAGCGCGGGGGTGCCGCCGTGGCGGCGCAGCAGCCGTACCAGCAGCCAGTGCATGTGGACGGCGGAGTGCCAGTCGTAGGCGCCGTAGAAGGCCGGGTGGAGGGTGCTCGGCCGGGTGTCCTCGTCCGGGGAGGCCACCAGGTGGGCGGGGAAGTTGGGGTACTCGCGGGTGATGTTGGCCAGGGCGAGCCGGGCGAAGGGCGCCGCGTGGGAGGCGAGGGGCATCAGTGGGTGGCCCCCTCGGTGACGCGCAGGTCCTGTCCGGCGGGTGTGCTCGCGGCGGCGGCCAGCAGGGCGCGCAGCCCGCGGGCCACGGTGGCGGGCTCCAGGGCGGGCGCGGAGCCGTCGGTGACCTGCTCCGGCGCCCAGGGCACGTGCACGAAGCCGCCGCGCACCCCGGGGAACTCGGTGGCGAGCAGATGGCCGAGGCCGTAGGCGACGTGGTTGCAGACGAAGGTGCCCGCGGTGTTCGAGACGGCGGCCGGGACACCGGCCGCGCGCAGGGCGGCCACGCACGCCTTCACCGGGAGGGTGGAGAAGTAGGCGGCGGGGCCGCCGGGGATCACGGGTTCGTCGACGGGCTGGGCGCCGGCGTTGTCGGGGATGCGGGCGTCGTCGATGTTCACGGCGACGCGTTCGACGGTGACGGCGGGCCGGCCGCCCGCCTGGCCCAGGCACACGACGAGGTCGGGGGCGCTCGCCCGCACGGCGTCCCGCAGCGCGTCGAGGGCCGCGCCGAAGACGCAGGGCAGTTCGGCGGCGGTGACGGTGAGGCCGGCGGGCGGTTCGGCGGCCAGCAGCGAGGCGGCCTGCCAGGACGGGTTCACCTGTTCGCCGCCGAACGGGGCGAAGCCGGTGACGAGCACACGGGTCATGGGGCTTCCTCCAGGAGGTACGAGGGCCAGGGGGCGGGACGGCGGGCGGGGCGGTCCGGCGGGCTCAGAAGGCGAAGACCGCCATGATCACGATGCAGCAGCCCAGCAGCGGGATCGCCGTCGGTATCTGCGCCTTGATCGGCCCGTACTGGTCCTTCAGTTCGAGCAGGGTGGCCGGGACGATGTTGAAGTTGGCGGCCATCGGGGTGCACAGCGTGCCGGCGAAGCCCGCCAGCATGCCGATCGCGAGGACGGCGGCCTCGTTGCCGTGCATCTGCTGGATGAGGACGGGCCAGCCGATCGCCGCGGTCATCACCGGGAAGGCGGCGAACGCGTTGCCCATGATCACCGTGAACAGGAACATGCCCAGGCAGTACGCCAGCACGGCGAGGTACTTCGAGTTGTCCGGCAGCACATCGTCCACGATCTTGCCGACCTGGGTTCCGACCCCGGCCAGCGCGAAGATCGACCCGAGCACGGCGAGCAGCTGCGGCAGCAGCAGCGCGGAGCCCATCGCCTCCAGCATCGAGCGCCCGGAGTGCAGCGGGACGGAGATCTTCCGCTCGCCGGTGACCAGCATGCCGACGACGAGGGCGACCACGCAGCCCACGCCGAGGCCGATCAGGGTGGCCTTGCCCGTCTCGAACAGGCCGGAGTCGTCGAGCACCGAGGCGCAGATGATCGCGACGACCGGGATCGTCAGGGCCGGAACGAAGATCTTGCTGCCCAGCCGGGCGGCCGAGGCCTCGCGCTGCTCGGCGGTGGTGGTGACCGGGACGCCCTTGCCGAGGAAGTTGAATCCGGCGAGCACGATCAGGACGAGGACCGCCACGCCGAGCGGTTCGGCGGGCAGCGTCCAGCCGCCGTTGTGCGCCTCGCCGTTGGCGACACCGGTGCCGTAGGGGAAGGTGAGCCCGAGCAGGCCCCAGAACGCGGCGGAGGTCCACCGCTTCGGGTTGCTGCGGTCGGCCGCCATCTGCACGGCCATCACGACGAAGACGAGCCCCACCAGCCAGTAGAGCCATTCGACCTTGATCACTTGGCGGTTCCCTTCGGGAGCGGCAGCTCGTGCTCGGCGGCGGCCAGCGCCATGTCGCGTTCCAGTTGCCGGTCCAGGAGCAGCAGCCGGGCTCCGTGGATGAGGAAGGCGCACACGGCGAGCGGGATCGCCCACAGGGCCAGCTGGGTCGGTTCCAGTTCCTGGTGGTACGTCGAGTTCACGAATCCGGTGATCAGGAGGATCGAGCCGATCGCGATGAAGCAGTCCTCGCCGAAGAAGACACCCACGGTGTCGGCCGAGGCGGCGTAGGAGCGGACCTTCTCGCGCATCCGCTCGGGCAGCGCCGCGCCCGTGGTGCGCTCGGCCGCGGCCTCGGCCATGGGGGCGACGAGCGGCCGTACGGTCTGCGCGGGGCCGCCGATGCTGTTGAGGCCGAAGGCCGCGGTGACCTGCCGGACCAGCAGGTACACGGTGAGGAACCGGCCGGCGCTGAGGCTGCCGAGGCGGCCGATGAGATTGCGGGCCTGTTCGCGCAGGCCGTAGCGCTCCAGGAGGCCGATTACCGGGAGCACGATGGCGAAGACGGTGACCGAGCGGCTGTCGGCGAAGGACCGGCCGAAGGCCGCGAGGACCTCCTGCGGGTTCATCTTGCCGAGCAGGCCGGTGACGATCCCGGCGACGCCCACGACCAGGACGGGGTTGCGGCGGGTGACGAATCCGAGGATCACCACGACCACACCGAGGAGAACGATCATGCGCGGCCTTCTTCGGGCGTTGGGGACGGGGGCGCCCCGCGGGGGACGCGGATCCGGGACCGGATCCATGGGGAAGATGCACGGACCTTAGGCGATCGTTGAACGATCGAACAAGGGGTGAATTCACACTGCTGCCATCGGGCCGACATGTTCCCCCTTCGCCGGATCGTCCGCCACCCCCTTGTCGGATCGTTCAACAATCGTCTACGTTCAGGGTGTGATCGACCTCAACGCGGACCTCGGTGAAGGCTTCGGCCGCTGGACCCTCACCGACGACGACGCCCTCCTGTCCGTCGTCACCAGCGCCAACGTCGCCTGCGGATTCCACGCCGGCGACCCCGCCGTGATGCGCCGCGTCTGCGACCTCGCCGCCGAGCGCGGCGTACGCATCGGCGCCCAGGTGTCCTACCGCGACCTGGCCGGGTTCGGCCGGCGCGCCATGGACGTGCCCGGCGACGAGCTCACGGCCGAGATCGCCTACCAGATCGGGGCCCTCAGGGTCTTCGCCCAGGCCGCGGGCGCCGAGGTGGCCTACGTCAAACCGCACGGCGCCCTCTACAACCGTACGGTCCACGACGCCGAACAGGCCGCCGCGGTGATCGCCGGAGTGCGCCTGGCCGACGGAGAGCTGCCCGTGCTCGGCCTGCCCGGCTCCCAGCTGCTCGCCGCCGCCGGGCGGGCCGGCCTCACCGCCGTGCCGGAGGCGTTCGCCGACCGCGCCTACACGCCCGAGGGCACCCTCGTGCCGCGCCGCGAGCCGGACTCCGTGGTCACCGACGAGGACACCGTGGTGCGGCGCGCCCTCGCCTTCGCGGTGGACGGCGCGGTCCGCGCGGTGGACGGCAGCACCGTCACGGTCGCCGCCCGCTCGCTGTGCGTGCACGGCGACACGCCCGGCGCCGCCCGGATCGCGGCCCGGGTCCGTACGGCCCTGGAGACCGCCGGCGTCCCGGTCGGTGCCTTCGCATGAGCCCGGACCGGTCCCCGACCCCGCGCCCGGCGGGCCGGCACGCCCTGCTCGTCGACCTGCCCGACGCCGAGCGGACCGCCGCCTTCCACGCCGAACTGCTGCGGCGGCGCGCGGCCGGCACCCTGCCGCCCGTCGAGGAGATCGTGCCCGGCGAGCGGACCGTGCTGCTGGACGGCGTACCGGACCCGGACGCCCTCGCCCGCGCCCTCACCGGCTGGGACGTGCCCGACCGGGCCGCCGACACCGGCGACGTGGTCGAGATCCCGGTGCGCTACGACGGCCCCGACCTCGCCGACGTGGCCGCCCTGTGGGGGATCGGCGCCCACGAGGTCGCCGCCCGGCACTCCTCGTACACCTACCGCGTAGCCTTCTGCGGCTTCGCGCCCGGATTCGGCTACCTCACCGGGCTGCCCGAGCCCCTGCACGTACCGCGCCGCGCCACCCCGCGCACCCGGGTCCCGGCCGGTGCGCTGGGCCTCGCCGGCCCCTACAGCGCCGTGTACCCGCGCGCCACCCCCGGCGGCTGGCAGCTCATCGGCACCATGCCGGACCCCGCCGCGCTCTGGGACCTGACCCGGGAGCGGCCCGCGCTCCTCACCCCCGGCACCCGGGTGCGGTTCGTCACCGAGGACACCGCCGCATGAGCACCACCACCGTCACCGTCGTCCGCCCCGGCGCCCTCACCACCGTGCAGGACACCGGCAGGCGCGGCCACGCGCACCTGGGCGTACCGCGCTCCGGCGCCCTGGACGCCCCCGCGGCCCGGCTCGCCAACCGGCTGCTGGGCAACGACCCCGGCGCCGCCGTCCTGGAGACCACCGTCACCGGCTGCGCCCTGCGCCCCGACCGCCCCGTCACCGCGGTCGTCGGCGGCGCGCCCTGCCCGGTGACCGTCGACGGCCGGCCCGCCGCCTGGGGCGCCCCGGTGCACGTGCCCGCGGGCGCGGTCCTCGACGCGGGTCCCGTCGCCGCGGGCGTGCGCGCCTACGTCGCCCTCGCCGGGGGCATCGCCGTCGAACCCGTCCTCGGCAGCCGCTCCACCGACCTCCTCTCCGGCCTCGGCCCGGCCCCGCTGCGCGCGGGCGACGTCCTCCCGCTGGGCGACGTCCTCCCGCCGGGCACGGCCGCCCGCCCCGCCGCGCTGCCCGGCGCCGCCCCCTGGCCCGCGCCGCCCGCCGAACTGGTCCTGCCGCTGCGGCTCGGCCCCCGCGCCGACTGGTTCACCCCCGCGGCGCTGCGCACCCTCTTCTCGGCGGCCTACCGCGTCTCCCCGCACAGCAACCGCGTCGGCCTGCGCACCGAGGGCCCGCCGCTGGAGAGGGCCGTGCCCGGCGAACTGCCCAGCGAGGGCATGGTCCTCGGCGCGCTCCAGGTCCCGCCGGACGGACGCCCCGTGGTGTTCCTGCACGACCACCCCACCACCGGCGGCTACCCGGTGATCGGCGTCGTCGCCGCGCCCGGCCTGGCCGCCGCCGCCCAGGCGGCGGTCGGCACACCGGTCCGCTTCACGCCCGGCTGAGCCACCCGCCGCCCGGCCGGCCCGGTTGGACCGCCCGCGCGGTGGAACCCGTACTCCCGACCACGACACCCCGGCAGGCGGCGGAGGCGGGACCATGCGCGAGGAGCGGACCACCGGGGAGACCGGCGACGAGCGGCCCGGCGGCCAGGGCACAGGGGCGGCGGGCCGCGCCCCGCTGTGCCTGGTGACCGGCGCCACCGGCTACATCGGCGGCCGCCTGGTCCCCGAACTGCTGGACGCCGGGTACCGGGTGCGCTGCCTGGCCCGCACCCCGGCCAAACTGCGCGACCACACCTGGGCGGACCGGGTGGAGACCGTCCGCGGCGACGTCACCGACGCGGACTCGGTGGCCCGCGCCATGGCCGGAGCGGACGTCGCCTACTACCTCGTGCACGCCCTCGGCACCGGCCGCGACTTCGAACGCACCGACCGCGAGGCCGCCCGCGTCTTCGGCGAGCAGGCCCGCAGGAGCGGCCTGCGCCGCATCGTCTACCTCGGCGGACTCACCCCCGCGGGCGTCCCCGAGGACCGGCTCTCCCCGCACCTGCGCTCCCGCGCCGAGGTCGGCCGCATCCTGCTCGACTCGGGCGTGCCCACCGCGGTGCTGCGCGCCGCCGTCATCATCGGATCCGGCTCCGCCAGCTTCGAGATGCTGCGCTACCTCACCGAACGCCTCCCGGTGATGGTCACCCCGCGCTGGGTGCACACCCGCATCCAGCCCATCGCCGTACGCGACGTGCTGCGCACCCTCGTCGGCTGCGCCGCCCTGCCCGGCGACGTCAGCCGCGCCTTCGACATCGGCGGCCCGGAGATCCTCACCTATCTGGACATGATGCGCCGCTACGCCGCCGTCGCCCGGCTGCCCCGGCGCCTCATCGTGCCCGTGCCCGTGCTCACCCCCGGCCTGTCCAGCCACTGGGTCGGCCTGGTGACCCCGGTGCCGGCCTCGATCGCCCGCCCGCTCACGGAGTCCCTGCGCCACGAGGTGGTCTGCCGGGACCACGACATCGAACGGTACGTGCCCAGCCCGCCCGGCCACCCCTTCGGTGTCGACCGGGCCCTCTCCCTGGCCCTGCGACGCATCCGGGACGCCCAGGTGAGCACCCGCTGGTCCTCCGCCTCCGTGCCGGGCGCGCCCAGCGACCCGCTGCCCACCGACCCCGACTGGTCCGGCGGCAGCCTCTACACCGACGAACGCGAACGCGAGGCCGACGTGTCGCCCGCCGCGCTGTGGGACGTCGTCGAGGGCATCGGCGGCGAGCACGGCTGGTACTCCTTCCCGCTGGCCTGGGCGGTGCGCGGCTGGCTGGACCGGCTCGTCGGCGGGGTGGGCCTGCGCCGGGGCCGCAGGGACGCCCGGCGGCTGCGCGTCGGAGACTCGCTGGACTTCTGGCGGGTGGAGGAGATCGAACGCGGACGGCTGCTGCGGCTGCGCGCCGAGATGCGGCTGCCGGGCCTGGCCTGGCTGGAGATGCGCGTGGACGGCGACGGCGCCGGACCCGTCCGCTACCGGCAGCGGGCCCTGTTCCACCCCCGCGGACTCCTCGGCCACCTGTACTGGTGGAGCGTCTCGCCCTTCCACGCCGTCGTCTTCGGGGGCATGGCCCGCAACATCGTCCGCGCCGCCTCCCGCGTCCGGGAGGACCGCCCCGCGCCGGTGCCGCACACGGCGGCCGCGAGCCGGTAGCGTCGCCCCGGGCCGCGCCCGGCCACGGAGGAGGAACTGAGCCCATGCGTGTTTCGGTCGTCCTGTTCACCTCCGACCTGCGGGTGCACGACCATCCGCCGCTGCGCGCCGCCCTGGCGGGCGCCGACGCCGTCGTCCCGCTCTTCGTGCGCGACCGGGCCGTGACGGCCGCCGGGTTCGACCCGCCCAACCGCGCCGCCTTCCTCGCCGACTGCCTGGCCGACCTGGACGCCGCGCTGCGCGAGCGCGGCGGACGGCTCGTGGTGCGCGGCGGCGACCTGGTGGAGGAGGTGTGCCGGGCGGCGGCCGAGGCGGACGCCGCCGAGGTCCATCTGTCGGCCGCGCACAGCCGGTTCGCGGTCCGCCGCGAGGAGCGGCTGCGCACCGCGCTGGAGGCCGACGGGCGCCGCCTGACCGTGCACGACGCGGTCACCGTGGCCGTACCGCCCGGCGAGGTGACCCCCGCCTCCTCCGACCACTTCGCCGTCTTCACGCCGTACCACCGGCGCTGGGCGAAGGCCCCGCTCCGCGCGGCCGCGGACGCCCCGCGCCGCGTCCCGGTCCCGGACCACGTGCGCGGCGAACGGCCGCCGCGGCGCGCCGACATCGGCGGCCTCTCGCCCGCCCTGCCGCCCGGCGGCGAGCGCGAGGCCCGCCGCCGCGTCACCGCGTACTGGCGCAGCGGCCTGGACGACTACGAGCGCACCCACGACGACCTCGCGGGCGACGCCACCTCCCGGCTCTCCGCCCATCTGCACTTCGGCACCCTCTCCCCGGTGGAACTGGTGCACCGGGCCCGCCGCCGCGGCGGAGCGGGAGCCGACGCCTTCGTACGGCAGCTCGCCTGGCGCGACTTCCACCGCCAGGTCCTCGCCGCCCGCCCCGCCGCGGCCCACGCCGACTACCGCACCCGGCACGACCACTGGCGCCCGGAACGCGTCGCGCGGGCCGACATCGAGGCGTGGCGCGAGGGCCGCACCGGCTACCCGGTCGTCGACGCGGCGATGCGCCAACTGCGCCACGAGGGCTGGATGCACAACCGCGCCCGCCTGCTCACCGCGAGCTTCCTCACCAAGACCCTCTACGTCGACTGGCGCGTCGGCGCCGCCCACTTCCTGCACTGGCTGGTCGACGGCGACATCTCCAACAACCAGCTCAACTGGCAGTGGACGGCCGGCACGGGCACCGACAGCCGCCCCAACCGGGTCCTCAACCCGGTCACCCAGGGCAGGCGGTACGACCCTGACGGCGCCTACGTCCGCCGCTGGGTGCCCGAACTGGCGGACGTCGACGGCCGCCGCGTGCACGAGCCGTGGAAGCTGCCGGGACCCGAGCGCGCCGCGCTCGACTACCCCGATCCGGTGGTCGAGCTGGCCGAGGGCCTGGAGCGCTTCCGCCGGGCCCGCGGCCGCCCGCGCTGAACCGCCGCCGCCCGCGCGGGCCCCTTGTGGTGCACACCGGCCGGGACAGGGGAGGATGAGCGGTCATGAGCAAGACACCCACGCGGATCCGGCTGGCGGACGCCGCCTTCGCGCTCTTCGACGAACGCGGGTACGAGCAGACGACCGTGGACGACATCGCGGAACGGGCCGGAGTGGGACGCACGACGTTCTTCCGGAACTACCGGTCCAAGGAAGCCGTCGTCTTCCCCGACCACGACCGGCTGCTGGAGCTGATCCGGGACCGGCTGGCCACCTCCAGCCACCGCACCGCCCTGGCCGCCGTCTCGGACGCGGTGCGCCTGGTCCTGCTGCACTACGTCGAGGAGGGCGGCCTCGCCCGCCGCCGCTACGCGCTGACCAGCAGGGTGGCCGTCCTGCGCGACCGGGAGATCGCGAGCGTGGCGCGCTACCAGCGGCTGTTCCGCGAGTTCATCGCCGAGTGGATGGGCGCCCCCACGGCGTCGGCGTCGCTGCGCGCCGAGCTGATGGCGGCCTCGGTCGTCGCCGCCCACAACCATGTGCTGCGGCGGTGGCTGCGCGGCGAGTCGGCGGACCCGGTGGCGGAGATCGACGAGGCGATGCGCGAGGTGCTGGACCTGTTCCCGGCACCGGACACCCGCCCGCACACCGCGGAGGGCGGCGAGGGCGGCACCACCGTCGTCGCCTTCCGGACCGGGCAGGACCTCGACGCGCTGCTGCCCTCGCTGCGCCGCCTGGTCGAAGGGACCGGAGGAGATTGAAAAGGGAGAGGGAACACACCCGCGCGGGCGGCGCGTTGGACTAGCCTGCGCATGATCGGCCTGCCCGCGGACGCGGGACCCGGTGGCCGGTCGGCGACGGTTCTCACCTGGGGGAAGAGATGCACGACGGCGAAGGTCTGCACGTCCGCTGCGAGGTCCGCGTCCGGGCGGATCCCGCCCGGGTGTGGCAGCTGGTGACCGACATCCACCTGCCCGCCCGGCTCAGCCCGGAACTGCAACGGGTCGAGTGGCTCGACGGCGCCGACCGGCCCGCCCTCGGAGCACGCTTCGAGGGCCACAACAGCAACCCCCTGGCCGGTGACTGGCGCACCGTCTCCCACGTCGTCGAACTGGACGAACGGCGCGTCTTCGCCTGGGCCGTCACCGACCCGGACGGCCGCTACGGCGCACCGGCCCCGGACCTCGCCCAGGCCCTCGCCTTCTGGCGCTACGAGCTGGAGGCGGACGACGGCGGCACCCTGCTGCGCCAGTCGATGCGCGGCGGACCCGGCCGCAGCGGGGTCACCGTGGCCATCGAGCAGCGACCCGACCGGAAGGAGGCCATCCTCGCCTACCGCCGGGACGAACTGCGCCGCGGCATGGAGGCCACCCTCCAGGGCATCAAGAAGCTCGCCGAGGAGACCGGCGGCTGACACACCCGGTCGACGCGCCGGTACCGCTCCTCGCGCCCGCCTAGCGCACGGCGCTCCGCCGACGACCTCCCGGACGCCCGGCGCGCCCGGATGTCCTCGGCCCGCCGGAGCCGCAGACTGGAGGCGATCCGCCGGTCCCGCCGCCGTCCCGCACGGCGGCGGCACCGGCGGCGGCGCCGTCAGGAGGGAGCGTGATGAAGCGGGAGCCCGCACCGCCGGGAGGACCGTCCGGCGAGCCGGTACCGGAGCCCGCCGCGGCCCGGCTGCGGCTGCTGGCCGAGGCGAGCCGGGCGCTGGCCTCGGGTCTGGACGCGGAGGAGGCGCTGCGCCGCCTGGCCCGGGTGGTGGTGCCCAACCTGGCCGACGCCTGTGTGGTCGACGTCGTCGACGGCGAGGGACTGCGCCGTCTCACGGTCACCGACCGGGACCCGGAGCGGGCGCTGCGGGTGCTGCCGGGAGGATTCCTGCCCGGCCCGGACGACTCGGGCGCCGCCGTCGCGAAGGTGCTGCGCGGAGCGGGCCCGCTGGAGATCACCGACTTCGGCGAACCCGACCCGCAGGACCCCCTCAAGGCCGCCCAGCGGGCGCTGTACCGCATGCTCGGTGCCGGGACCGCGCTGATCGTGCCCATGCGCGTACGACGGCAGACACTGGGCGCGCTGACGTTCGTGCGGCGTGCGCCGGGTGCCGTGTTCGACGAGCAGGAGCAGGCGCTGGCGGCGGATCTGGGGCACCGGGCGGGGCTGGCGCTGGACAACGCCCGGCTGTACGCGCTCCAGCAGTACACCGCCGAGCAGCTCCAGCTCTCCCTGCTGCCCGACCTGACCGGTCTGGCCCACCTCCAGCTCGCCGCCCGCTACGTGGCCGCCCGCGAGCGCGCCGAGGTGGGTGGCGACTGGTACGACGCCTTCCCGCTCCCCGACGGCTCGGCGGTGCTCGCCATCGGTGACGTCGTCGGCCACGACCTGGCCGCCGCCGTCCGCATGGGCCAGCTGCGCAACATGCTGCGCGCCCTCGCCTACGACAGCGGCGACGACCCGGCCGGGGTGATGAGCCGCCTGGACCGCGTCATGCAGGGCCTGACCGGCATCGAACTCGTCACCGCCGTCATCGCCCGCCTCGAAACACCCACCACCGACGCCACCGCGCCGTGGCGACTCCACTGGACCAACGCGGGCCACCTTCCGCCGCTGCTGGCCCGGCCCGACGGCCGCACCCTGCTGCTGGAGGCGGGCCACGCCCCCGTCCTGGGGGTCGACCCGACCCTCGTCCGCCAGACCGCCACGACCGTCCTGGACCCCGGTTCGACCCTGCTCTTCTACACGGACGGTCTCGTGGAACGCCCCGGCGAGGACATCGGACGAGGGCTGACCCGGCTGCGCCAGCACGCCACCGCACTGGCCCGCGAGCCCCTGCCGGTCTTCCTCGACGAACTGCTCGACCGGCTCAACGACGACCAGCACGACGACATCGCCGTCCTCGCCCTGCGGATCCCCGAGACCCGCGCCGTGCCCGGGACCGGTCAGCCGGCCGACCGCTGAAGCGGCGGCCGGGCGGGCCACTCCTCGGACGCGCGGCGGCGGGTGAGTTCGGGCAGGAGTGTGGCCAGACCCGCCACGGCCATGACCGCGCCGAGCCAGAGCGGCGCGCGCAGCCCCCGGGCTTCGATCGCCACGGCGCCCAGGGAGGAGCCGAGGATCACGCCGAGGGTGATGAAGGAGGAGTGGACGGTGTTGACCAGCGGGCCCGCGTTCCCGGCGCGCTGGACCCGGGTGACCATGGCCGGATTCATGGTGACGCCGACCAGTCCGACGCCCAGCATGCAGGCGACGGCGGGCACGGGGAGCCCGGCGAGGAGGGCGAAGCCGCTCAGGAAGACCGTGTTGAGCAGCAGACCGAGGGCGAGCACCGGCACGGCGTGGCGGTCGGCGAGGCGTCCGACCACATGGTTCCCGGCGACGGTGGCGGCGCCGTACGCGATCAGCAGGACGGGCACGGCACCGGGGGAGAAGCCGGTGACCTCGGTGAGGATGGGGTTGAGGTAGCTGAACGCGGAGAAGGTGGCGCCGATGACGAGCGTGCTGGTGGAGAACACCAGCCACAGCCGGCGCCGCCTGAAGACGCCCAGTTCGGCGCGCAGGCCGCCCGAGTCCTCGGCGCGCCCGAGGCGGGGCACCCCGGCGAGGGTGGCCGCGGCGGCGGCGACGGTGATCAGGGTGACGGCCCAGAACGCCGCGCGCCAGCCGAACCGCTCGCCGACCAGGGTCGACAGGGGCAGCCCGAGCAGGGTGCCGAGCATGAGGCCGTTCATGGCGACGGCGATGGCGCGTCCCCGGACCTCGGGCCGGGTGAGCCGGGCGCACAGCGATATGCCGAGGCCGAAGAACGCCTGTGAGGCGACGCCGGTCACGATCCGGGCGGCCAGCATCATGGCGTAGTCCCGCGCGGTCGCGGCCAGGACGTTGCCCGCCAGGAAGACGGCGAAGAGCGTCATCAGCGCCGTGCGCGGCGGGACCCGCATCAGGGCCACCGTCAGGAAGGGCCCGCCGGCGGCCATGGCCACCGCGAACGCCGTGATGAGGTAGCCGATCTGCGGGACGGTCACGTCCAGTCCCTCGGCCATCTGCGGCATCAGCCCGGCGACCACGAACTCACTGGTCACCATGGCGAAGATGCCGAGCGCCAGGACGTATACGGCACTAGGCACGGTACGTTCTCCTCTTGGTTATGAAACGTTCAGTTCAAAACGTGGGCAGGGGAAGGCGAGGGCCCGCGAGGGGGGGGTGGTGGGTGAGTGAGTCGGCGGGTCAGCGGGTCAGTGCGTCCATGGTGACCTCGGCGATCGCCTCCAGGGCGGTCCGGTCGGCGCCGCCCTGGCCGGAGACGCGCATGCCGCCGATCGCGGCGTTCACGAAGCGGGCCAGCGCGTCGGCGTCCCGTACGGAGGTGATGCTGCCGTCCCGCCGGCCCTCCTCGACCGTCGCGCGCAGCGCGGCCAGGCGGCGGGCCGTGTCGCGCTCCAGCATCCGTGCCGCGCGGACGTCCCGGGCGGCCAGTTCGACCGTGGTGTTCACGGTCAGGCAGCCGAGGCTGCGACCGCCGAGCCGGTGTTCCGTCTCGCTCTCCACGATCACGGCCAGCAGGGCGCGGAGACGGTCGGCCGCGGTGTGCCGCCGGTCCTCCAGGACGGCCAGCTGGGTGGCCGTCGTGGAGTCGATGTAGCGGGCCAGGGCCCGCTCGAAGAGGTCGTGCTTGCTCTTGAAGGTGTTGTAGATGCTGCTGCGCCCCAGACCCGTGGCGTCGCACAGGTCCTGGGTGGAGGTGGCTTCGTAGCCCTTCTCCCAGAACATGCGCATCGCCGATTCCAGGGCCCTTTCCTCGTCGAACGTCCTCGGTCGGGCCATGGTGGGAGCGTAGTGTTTTGAATCGTGCGTTTCAATACGGGGGTGTACTGCGGCCGTCGGCTGAGGGCTGAGGGCCGGTGGTAGGCGGCCGGGGCGGCTCGGGCCGCTATCGGTCGCCGCCGGGCTCCCCGCGCCCGGCCAGGCCCGCCTTCAGTGCGTCCCGCAGCCGGGTGAGCCGTTCGATGTCCGCGTCCAGCGCGGCGATCCGCCGCTCCACGACCGTCGCGCCGACGACCCCGGGCCCCCGAGCGCCGGGCGCCGCCGGGGCGCAGCCCGGCGGGCGCCCGGTGAGGAGCGGCAGCCGGTCGGCGATGCCGCGCAGATCCTCGACGGTGAGCCCCAGGGCGAGCAGGTCCCGCACGGTGCGCAGGACGGCGAGGTCGTCGGGCCCGTAGTCCCGCTGGCCCGCCGCGGTGCGCCGCGGTGGCGGCAGCAGCCCGCGCTGCTCGTAGAAGCGCAGTGCCCTGGGCGTCGCGCCCACGGCGGCCGCCGCGTCCCCGATCCGCATACGTGCCCCTCCCGCTCCGCGCGGCGGCCGTCAGCCGTGGTGCGGCAACTCGACGACGACCGTGCCGAACCGCTCTCCCGCGATCAGTTCCTGCAACGCCAGCGGGGCGCGATCGATGCCCGGGACGCGGGTGAGCGGGAAACGGATCAGACCGGAGCGCAGCCAGTGTGCGAACCGCCCGGTCCACTCCCGCTCCACGTCGGGATGGTCGACACCGGTGTACCCCTTCAGCGTCATCCCCTTGACGATGAGCCGGAAGGCGTCGACCTCGACCGGGGCCCTGCCGCCGCCGCCCGCCGCCGCGAACTGCCCGGACAGCGCCCCCACCAGGGCGAAGCGGGCACCCTGGCGGGCGGCGTCCACCGCCGCGGTGAGCTGGGGGCCGCCCGTCGTGTCGAGCAGGACGTCGATGCCGTCCGGCGCGGCGGCGGCGAGCTGCCCGGCGAACGCCTGCCGCGCCTCCCGGCGCTCCGCCCCGCTCCCGTCCGCCGCCCGGAAACCGGTGGTCAGGGCCGCGTCGTAGCCGAGTTCGGAGACGAGACGTCCTGCCTTGTCCGGTGAGCCGGTGGTGCCGATGACCCGGGCGGCCCCCAGCAGCCGGGCGATCTGCCCCGCGAGGGACCCCACGCCGCCCGCCGCGCCGGTGACCAGGACGACATCGCCCTCGCGCACCCCGGTGAGCCTGGTCAGCGCCCCGTAGGCGGCGGATCCGGAGGAGAGGTGGGCGACCGGGTCGGGCAGCGCCGGATCGACGGCGGTGCACCGCGCCACCGGGACCAGGGCGTACTCGCGCCAGCCCAGCAGATGCGTGACCAGGTCGCCGGGCCGCAGCGCGCCGCCCTCCGGCGCGGCGACCACTTCGCCGACCGCCGGCCCGAACAGCGCCTCCCCCGGGCGTATTCCCGGCACCGGAGTGTCCCGGGCGGCGCCGCCGACGAGCGTGCGCAGCCCGCCGAAGACCAGGAACTGCCGGTTGCGGACGAGGACCCGGCCCGGTCCCGGGGCGGGCAGCGGGACCTCGGTGACGGTGAAGTCGGCCGGGGTGGGCAGCCCTTCGGGCACGGCGGCGAGCCGGACCTCGCGGCCGGTGCGGGGCAGCGCTGCGGACATGGGTGGCCTCCTGAGGGCGGGGCGGGTAAGTGTGCACGTCCGGCGTCCGCGGACGGCGCCGCCGGGCCGGCCGACGCTAAACCCTGACCCGCGCGTCAGGGGCAACCCCGCCTCGCCGGTACCCACCTTTTTGTGGGTACTTGTGGGCGGTCCCGGGCGCGGCGACCCTGGTGGAGGGCGCACGGAGAACAGCGGACGCCGGTCTCGGGGAAAGGAGTTGATGTACCGTCAGGACGCCGGCTGATCCGCACCGGTGAGCCTCGCCAGGCGGCGGTGGCCCCAGTCGGACAGTGGTGCCAGCGCCTCGGAGAGGTCCCGGCCGAACGCGGTCAGGGAGTACACCGTCTTCAGCGGCAGCACGTCGTGCACCTCCCGGTGCACGAGCCCGTCGCCCTCCATCTCGCGCAGTGCCTGGGTGAGCACCTTCTCGCTGAGGCCCGGCAGTCGCCGGCGCAGCTCACCGGGGCGGCACGGACCGGACTCCAGCAGCCACAGCAGGGCCGTCTTCCACTTGCCGTCGATCACGGCGATGGCCGCGGTCACCCCGCAGACATCCGGATCCTGGGCACGACCGCGTGTCATCCCCGCCCCCCGTTTCCTCGCAAAGCCCTTTGTCACCCATGGAGTCGCATCATGTCATCGCACACCGGACAGCCCGCCGTCACCGTCCTCGGCCTCGGACCGATGGGCCGGTCCCTGGCGGGTGCCTTCCTCGACGCGGGAGTGCGCACCACGGTCTGGAACCGCACGCCCGGCCGTGACCGCGAGCTGGTCGCCCGCGGCGCGTCCGGCGCCCGCACCACCCGGGAGGCGGTCGCCGCGAGCCCGCTGACGGTGGTCTGCGTGGTGAATTACGACGCCGTGGACGCCGTCCTACGCGACCCGGAGGTCACCGACGCCCTCAAGGGCCGCACCGTGGCCAATCTGTCCGCCGACACCCCGGACCGCGCCCGCGCCACCGCCGGCTGGGCGGCCGGGCACGGTGTCCGCTACCTCGACGGCGCGATCATGACGCCGACGCCCACCATCGGCACCCCGGCGGCGGTGTTCCTGCACAGCGGCCCCGAGGAGCTGTACCGCGCGCACCGGCCCGTGCTGGCCGCGCTGGGCGGCACCCACACCCACCTCGGAGAGGAGATCGGCCGGGCGGCCGCGTACGACATCGCGCTGCTCGACCTCTTCTGGACGGCCGTCGCGGGCTACACCCACGCGCTGGCGCTGGCCCGCGCCGAGGGAGTGGGCGCGCGCGAACTCGCCCCGTTCGCCGCGGGGATCAGCGCCATCCTCCCGCCGATCTTCGAGCAGGCCGCGCAGGAGGTGGACAGCGGGCACTTCTCCGAGCTGGGCAACCCGCTCACCTCCGCGGCGTCCTCGATGGCCCACATCGTGCACACCTCCGAGGGCCACGGCATCGACGCGGGGGTGATGCGCGCCGCCGAGGGCTGGGCCCGCCGCGCCATCGGCCAGGGGCACGGCGGCGACGGCCTCGCCCGGATCGCCGAACTGCTGAGCCGCGGGTGAGCCGCGCCTGAACCGCCCCGGCCGTCGCCGCCCGCGCCGCTCCCGGCGCGGGCGGGAGCCTTGTTGGCACGGAGAGGTGCCCGGTATCGTCCACCGTGCCGACAGGGGGGTCATGACCGTACGACGCAGGCGCGCGCCCGAACAGACACCGGGGAAGCTCTTCTCCGCGCACCGCGACCGGGTGGCGCCATGACGACGGACCCGGCACGCACCGGGTCCGAGGGGCGGTCCGTCGCCGCCGAACAGGCGGTCCTCGCCTCGGACGACGACCGCGAGCAGGCGGCCCGGCGGCTGCGGACGGCCGTGGAGGGCGGGCGGCTGCCCCTAGGGCCTCTCGTTCGGATCGTGCCGGGCTCGCGTGCCCTGGCACCGCACCTCGCGGCGTTGTCGTCGGTTGCCATGGCTCCGCCATGCCGCCCTCCTCCGCCTTGCGAGGCACGGCACCAGACCCCGCTCCCTCATCCGGCCTGATCCAAACGAAAGACCCTAGAGCTGCTGGCGTCCCGCCTCGACGAGGTGTACGGGGCACGCACCCGCGGCGAGCTGGTGGAGGCGTGCCGCGGCCTGCCCGCACCGGGCCCCAGGGACGACCTGGTGGTGAACCGGCCGCCGACCTCCGGGCGGGTTCGTCGCGGGCGTCTTCGGCGGGTTCGTGCGCAAGGGCCAGTGGGTCGTGCCGCCCCGGCTGACCCTCTGGTCGATGTGGGGCGGTGGACGGGTGGATCTGTCGCAGGCCCGCTTCAGCAGCCAGGACACCGAGATCCGGGCCGTGGCCCTGTGGGGCGGCACCAGGATCACGGTGCCCGACGACATCGACGTCGAGGTCAAGGGGTTCGGCCTGTTCGGTGTGCTCGGGAAGGGCGCCGCCCGGAGGACCGGACGGCCCGGCGCGCCCCGCGTGGTGATCAAGGGGCTCGCCCTGTTCGGCGCCGTCGTGACCAGGACGAGCACGACCGGCACCGAGCGCTGACGCGACCCCTCGCGCGGCCGTCGCGTCACCGGCCGCCGCGTCGTCGGCCGCCCGGTGTCCGGCGGGCCGCCGTGGGTAGGCACCCGAGATGGACGTGATCTTCGACGAAACCGTACGCGCCCGGCTGCGCGCCCCTCTCATCTGGTACGTCGGCACCGTGTTCGCCGACGGAGCACCGCAGGTCAGTCCGATGTGGGTGGATCTGGAAGGCGACGACGCGCTGTCGTTCAACACCTCGGTGGGCCGGGTCAAGGAGGAGAACCTGCGCCGCGATCCCCGCGTCTACCTCTCCCACGCGGACGCCGCCGACCCCTTCGACCGGGTGCAGATCAGCGGGGTGGTGGACCGCTTCATCGAGGGCGAGGAGGCGCACGAGCGGATGGACCGGCTGGCCCGCAAGTACCTCGGCGCCGAACGCTTCGAGTGGCTGATGCCGGGGGAGCGGCGGGTCGCGGTGGTCGTACGCCCCGTCAAGGTGCGGCACATCGTCGGCGTGGAGCGGTTCCGGCCCGGCGGCCCCGTCCCCGCGCCCTGACCGGCACCGTCGCGCCCCTGCCGGGCCCCGGTGCGCCCTGACGGCGAAGCCGTCGGCCCGGCCCGGAGCGCCGTCAGATGCCCGGCCGCCAGCCCCTGCGCCGCGCCCGCGCCACCGTGAACGCCGCGAACCCGGTCAGCAGCGCCGCCCCCAGCGCGCCTCCCGCCACGGCCACGGCGGTGCCGCGGCCCCGGTGGGAGGCGCGGGCGGCCAGGGCGACGGGCGCGGGCGGGGCGGCGGCCTCGGGCGTGGCGCCCGCGGGCATCGGGGTGCTGACGGCCGCCGACGGGTCGACGGTGCCCGCGCCCACCAGCGGTCGGCCCGCCGTCACCATCGGGTAGGCCGTCGCCAGCAGCCGCGCCCGCACCTGCGCGGGCGTCGACTCCGGGTGCGCCGCGCCGACCAGGGCCGCGGCGCCCGCCACGAACCCGGTCGCCAGGTCCGCTCCGCTGCCCGTGAAGTGGCCGGGACCGCCCGGTCCCACGCTCATCACCGCCGTGCCGGGCGCGGCGATGTCCGGTGCCGTGCGGGGCGCGGCCTGCTGGTCCGGGGCGCCGCCGGGCCCCAGCGACGCCACCGCCAGGACCCCGTCGAGCGCGGCCGGATAGGCGGCGGGGGCCGGGGCGTCGGGATCGCCTGACGCGGACGGGTCCGCTTCCCCGTAGGCGGGGGCCACGACGAGCGCGCCGTGCCGTTGCGCGTCCCGCACGGCGGCCGTGAGCGCCGCGCTGCCCCGGGGCAGCGCCAGCGGTACGTCGACGATCCTTGCGCCGCCCGCCACGGCCGCGCCGATCCCGGCGGCCACGTGATCGGCGCTCGCCGCGCCGTCGCGGTCCGTGACGCGCACCGCCAGCACCCGCGCCCGCGGCGCGACCCCGGCGAAGCCCTGGCCCGGCAGCTCGGCCGCCGCGATCAGCCCGGCGACGAAGGTGCCGTGGCCGACGCAGTCCGTGCCCGCCGCGTGCGCGGCGCCCGTGGTGACGTCCGGCCCCGCCACGGCCCGGCCCGCCAGCGCGGGGCTGTGCCCCGCGTCCACGCCGGTGTCCACCACGGCCACGGTCACACCCTCGCCACGGGTGGTGTCCCAGGCGCGTGACGGCGCGATGTACCGCTGCGGCCACGGCACTTGGGTCATCTTCCGGGGCGAGGGCCGCACGCAGCCGCCGCCCTGCGGCGGCACCGCGCTCACGGCGGGCAGGGCGCCGTCCCCGTCCGCCGCCGCGGCGGGCCCCGGCGACAGCGCGAACAGCGCGCACACGGCGGCCGGCACGAGGAGCGCCGGGCGGCCCCGCCGGACGTACGGCCGTCCGCGCCGCCCCGGCACGCCCCCCGCTGCGCCCTCCCGCGGCCCCCTCACGCCTCCACGTCCTCGGGCAGCAGCAGGCGCAGATCGTCGAGCGACGCCTCGGGCCGGACACTGAGGCGGCCCGCCTGACGGGTCATCATGCGCTCCAGCACCGTACGGGCGTAGCGGGCGTTGCCGAACGCGGGACCCCGTTCGACCGTGTCGAAGTGGCGGCGCAGCGCGTCCAGGGTGTCCGGGGCGCACTCGTAGCCGTCCCGTGCGCACTGGGCGCGGACGATCGCGACGAGTTGCTCGGTGTCGTAGGAGGCGAAGTCGACGACGCGGCCGAAGCGGGAGGCCAGACCGGGGTTGGAGGCCAGGAAGCGCGCCATCTCGGGCCCGTACCCGGCCACCACCACGGCGGTGTCGTCACGGTGGTCCTCCATCAGCTTGAGCAGGGTGTCCACGGCCTCGCGGCCGAAGTCGCCGCCGGCGGCGCCCTCGGGCGTGAGGGCGTACGCCTCGTCGATGAAGAGCACCCCGCCCCGGGCGCGGGCGAACACCTCGGCGGTGAGCTGCGCGGTGTGGCCGATGTAGCGGCCCACCAGGTCGGCGCGGGCCACCTCCACCAACTGGCCCCGGGGCAGCACGCCCAGGGCGCCCAGCAGATCGCCGTAGAGGCGGGCCACCGACGTCTTGCCCGTGCCGGGCGGTCCGGCGAAGACGAGGTGGTGGCCGATGGCGGGCGCGGGCAGGCCGCCGGCCCGGCGGCGGCGGGCGGTGGACAGCAGGTTCACCAGGTCGCGGACCTGGCTCTTGGCGCCCTCCAGGCCCACCAGCGCGTCCAGTTCGGCGAGGAGTTCACCGACCCGGCTCGGCCCCGTGCCGTCGGCGCCGGGTGCCGCGACCGCGGCGGCGGCCTCCTCGCCGACGTCCTCGGGCAGCAGCAGGGTCAGCTGCTCCTCGGTGACGTCCGCGGAACCGGCCAGCCGGAACGCCTGCCGGTCCACCATCTCCTCGAACACCTTGCGCGCCTCCCGGGCGTTGCCGAACGACTCGTCGCGCGGCATCCGTTCGAAGTGCACGGCGAGCGCCCGCCCGGTCGCCCCGGCCAGCGTGAAGCGGTTGCGCTCGCAGTGGGTGCGGACGATGGTGACCAGTTCCTCGGGGGTGTAGTTCTCGAACTCCACGGTGCGGCTGAACCGGGAGGCGAGCCCCGGGTTGGAGTCCAGGAAGCCGCGCATGCGCCCGGAGTAGCCCGCCGCGATGACGACCACGTCGTCACGGTGGTCCTCCATCAGCTTGACGAGGGTGTCGACGGCCTCGCGCCCGAAGTCGGCGCCGCCCGAGCCCGGTTCGGCCGCCAGCGTGTACGCCTCGTCGACGAACAGCACCCCGCCCAGGGCCTGTTCGAAGACCTCGGTGGTCTTGATGGCGGTCGCCCCCACGTACTCGCCGACCAGGTCGGCCCGCGCCACCTCCACCAGGTGGCCCGAGCGCAGCTCGCCCAGTGAGGCGAGCACCGCGCCGTAGAGCCGGGCCACGGTGGTCTTGCCGGTGCCGGGCGGTCCGGCGAACACCAGGTGGCGGGCGGTCGCCGGGACCGGCAGGCCCATCTCGCGGCGGCGCCGGGCCAGCCGGTTGAGGTTGACGAGCGTGCTCACCTGCTCCTTGACGGCGCGCAGTCCCACGAGTCCGTCCAGCGCGGCCAGCGGACCGGCCCCCGGGCCGGGCGACTCGGCGGCGGCCTCGGGCGCGCCGTCGCCGCGCGCGCCGAGCACATCGGGTTCGCCGTTGTCCCGGCTGTCGAGGCCGTCGGCGGCGAGCCGGCCGCCGGCCGCCGTCTGGCGGACGCCCGCGCCCCGGTTGCCGGTGACGGCGCAGCGCGCGGCGCGCACCGGCCGCTCGCTCGCGATCCGCAGCCCGTCGGCCGCGCCCCCGGTGATCTCGCAGTCGGTCAACTGGGCTCCGGCGCCGGGCCCGACGAGGACCCCGTGGCCCCGGCTGCCCGTGATCCGGCCGCGCACCGCGGTGAACTCGGCGCCCTCCAGCACGCCCACCCCGTCGGCGCCCGCGTCCGCCACGGTCACGTCGACCGCGGTGAGCGCGCTCTCGCCCCGTACGGCGAGCCCGGTGGACCGGCTGCCGCGCACCACCGTGCCCTGGAGCGCGGGCCGCGCGTCCTCGACCTGGACACCGCACCGCCCGGCGTCCGTCACCGAGCCGTCCTCGACCCGGCCGCGCGCGCCCTCGCGGAAGACGAGGCCGTGCCCGCCGCAGCCGCTCACGTCCACCGCGCGCAGCGTGGGCTCGCCCTCGCCCGCCACGACCACGCCGTGCCCGGCCGGGCCGTCGACCGTGAGCCGGTCCAGGCGCGGCGCGGCGGCGTCCGAGAGGACCACGCCCTCCGCGCGGCCCCCGGAGATCCGGCAGCCCAGCACGGCGGGTGCCGCGTGGTCGCGGACCAGGAGGGCGGCGGCCGTGGAGTCCTCGATCCGGCAGTCGGTGAAGGTGCCGCGGGAGCGTTCGACGGCGGCGATCCCGTGGCCGCCCGCGCCGGTCACGCGCAGCCGCAGCACCTCCGGGTCGGCGGTGCCGGACAGCAGGACGCCGTGCGTGGCCGGGGCGTCGGCGGCGCAGTCGGCGAGGACCGGGCGTCCGGTGGAGGACAGGTGGTAGCCGATCACGCACTCCTCGGTCCGGGCCTCCACCACCCGGGTCGTGGCCTGTTCCTCCAGGGCGACGCCCGGCTTGACGGAGCGCCGCACGACCAGGCCGGTGACGGTGCCGGCGGCCCGGCCGCCGGCGAGCAGACCGTTGCCGCGCGCCTCCCGCACGGTGCAGGAGCGCACCGTCGTCGCGGCGTCCTCGCCGAGGACGAGACCGGAGCTGCCGAGGTCCTGGAAGAGGCAGTCGACGACCACGCTGGGCTCGGGGGAGAGGTCGACGAGTCCGGCGCCCGCCGCGTTGGAGACCCGGCACTCGCGCATGGCCAGCGAGCCGCGCTCGCGCGAGAGCAGCGCGGTCCAGCCGTTGCCGTGCACGGTGCAGCCCTCCAGCTCGGCCTGGCCGCGCGGCACGTCCACCACGGGCGCCTCGGCGTCGGCGCCGCGCAGCACCAGCCCGGACAGCTTGACCGCCTCGGCGAGGACCCGCACGGCCGAGCCGTCGCGCGGGGCGATCTCGGGCGGGTCGTCCGGGTCGTCGGCGACCAGCGTCACCATCTTGGTGATCGTGAGGTTCTCGTCGTAGCGCCCGGGGCGGATCCGTACGACGCTCCCCGGGCGGGCGGCGTCCAGCGCGGCGGAGACGGTCGTCCCCGGGGTGGCGAGGACGGTCTGGCGGGCCATGGTGTTCCTTTCGCGTGTCCGGGCCCGTCAGGCCCGCAGGGCCGTCTGCACCTGCACGGTGCGGCGGCGGGTGATGTACAGCGCGCGGCCCGCGGGCAGCACCCGCGGCCGGGTGCCGGCCACGACCTGTCCCTCGGCGGGCGGGCACGACAGCATCAGCACCGGTGTGTTGGCCTCCACCAGGCGGCGCAGCAGCGCGTCGGAGGTCATGGCCCGGCCCGCGCCGTTCGCGCCGCGCGCCACGATCAGATGGAAGCCCAGTTCGGTGCCCTGGGCGAGGAGTTCGTGCAGCGGTGCGAACGGGTCGCCGGCGCCGTAGCCGCCCGAGGAGACCAGTTCGTGGTCGTCGACGACGACGAACAGCCGGGGCCCGGTCCACCAGTCGCGCAGCTTCAGCCGGGCCGGGCCGATCTCCGGTCCGGGGACGCGTTCGCGCAGCGCGCGAGCCGCGCCCTCGACCGTCTTGCGCAGCAGGTCGAGGCCGACCGCGTAGCCGAGCCGGTGCGCCTCGGGGACGGTGTCGGCGAGTCCGCGCCGGAAGTCGACGAGCAGCACCCGGGCCTCGTCGGGGGAGTAGCGGCCGGTGATCGCGTCGCACACGTGGGCCAGCAGATTGGTCTTGCCGGACTCGACGTCGCCGACGACCACCAGGTGCGGATGCTCCTCGAAGTCGTGCCGCAGCACCTCCAGGCGCAGGTCCTCGAGACCGAGCGGCACCCGCAGGTCCCCGTCGGCGGCGGGGAGTCGGGTGGCGGGCAGGCTGAGCGGCAGCATCCGCACGGCGGGCGCCTCCGGCCCGTCCCAGCCGTCGGCGACCTGCCGCACCAGCGCCGCGACGCCCTCGGCGACGGTCTCGGCGCGCGGGTCGCCGTCGGTGCGGGGCAGCGCGGTGAGGAAGTGCATGCGCTCCCCGGTCAGGCCGCGGCCCGGCACGGCCGGCACCCCGGCGGCGGCGCGCATGTTGACGAGCGAGTCGACGGGGTCGCCCAGGCGCAGTTCGAAGCGGGTGCCGAGCTGGTCGCGCAGCGCGCCGCTGATCTCGGACCAGCGGCCGGAGGCCACGATCAGGTGCACTCCGAAGTTCAGGCCGCGCGAGGCGATCAGGTTGAAGGTCGGCACCAGGTCCATGAAGTCCTGCCGTACGGTGTTCCAGCCGTCGACCACGAGGAACACGTCGCCGTGCGGCTCGTCGGGGAACTCGCCCGCCGCCCGCCGCCTGCGGAAGTCGGCCATGGACTCGACCCCCTGCTCGGCGAAGAGCCGTTCGCGGCGGGCGACGACACCGGTCACCTCGGCGACCGTACGGGCCATGCGCTCGGGGTCCAGCCGGCCGGTGACCTGGCCGACGTGCGGCAGCCCGGCCAGGCCGGTCAGCGCGCCGCCGCCGAAGTCCAGGCAGTAGAACTGCACTTCGCGGGGGGTGTGGGTGAGGGCGAGCGCGGCGATGAGGGTGCGGATGAGGGTGGACTTGCCGGACTGCGGTCCGCCCGCGATGCCGACGTGCCCGCCGGCCCCGGACAGATCGGCGGTCAGCTCCTCGCGGCGCTGGTCGAAGGGCCGGTCCACGACGCCGACCGGCACGGTGAGGAAGCGCGCCGGGGCACCCGGCGGGGGCAGCAGCAGGTCCAGGGTGGGCGGCTCGGCCAGCGGCGGCAGCCACACCTGGTGCGCGGGCGGCCCGGAGCGCTCCAGCTTCCCGGCGGCCACGGCCAGCAGGCTCGGCCCGGAGCCGGGCTCCTCCTCGGCCCGCGGTTCGGGCGCCGTGAGCTGCGGCAGCGCGCGCGGCGCCACCCAGCCCGCGTCGAACGGCACGACCTGCCCGGCCACCACCGACTGGCGCACCTCGGGCCGCGCCACGCGGTAGGTGCCGGAGACATAGGCGGCCTTGAAGCGGGTGAGGGCGCCCACGTCGTTCTTGAGCAGGCCGCTGCCCGGCTGCGGCGGCAGCTCGTAGGCGTCGGGCACCCCGAGCACGCCCCGGCTCTCCATGGCGGAGAAGGTCCGCAGGCCGATGCGGTACGACAGATGGGACTCCAACTGGTGGATGCGGCCCTCGTCGAGCCGCTGGGAGGCCAGCAGCAGATGCACGGACAGGGAGCGGCCCAGCCGCCCGATCATCACGAACAGATCGAGGAAGTCGCGGTGCGCGGCGAGCAGTTCGCTGAACTCGTCGACGACCACGAACAGCGTCGGCAGCGGCTCCAGATCGGCGCCGCCCGCGCGCGCCTCCTCGTACTCGCGCACCGACGTGTAGTTTCCCGCCTTGCGCAACAGCTCCTGGCGGCGGACCAGTTCGCCGTGCAGGGCGTCCTTCATGCGCTCCACCAGCGCGGCCTCGTCGGCGAGGTTGGTGATCACCGCCGAGGTGTGCGGGAGCCGGTCGAGGCCGAGGAAGGTCGCGCCGCCCTTGAAGTCGGTCAGCACGAAGTTCAGCGTCTCGGAGCTGTGGGTGAGCGCGAGGGCGAGGACGAGGGTGCGCAGCAGCTCGGACTTGCCGGAGCCGGTGGCGCCGATCAGCATGCCGTGCGGGCCCATGCCGCCCTGCGCGGACTCCTTGAGGTCCAGCATGACGTACGAGCCGTCCGCGCCGACGCCGATGGGCACCCGCAGCCGCTCGCTCGCGGCGCGCGGCCGGTGCAGGTCGGCGACGGCCGCGGCGCGCAGGTCGCGGATGCCGAGCAGGTCGGTCAGTTCCAGGTCCTCCTGGAGCGGGCGCTCGGAGCGTACGGCGGCGCCGAGCCGGTAGGGGGCGAGGCCCATGGCGAGGGCGCGCGCTGCGTGCGGGCCGAGCGCGTCGGGCCTGCCGAGCGCCGTCTCGTCGGGCCGGCCGTCCGGGCCGGTGGTCCGCAGCGTCAGCGCGTCCGCCTCGACCCGCAGCCGCAGAGTGCCGCGCGCGGGCGCCGCCGCGTCGAGCGTGGCGCGTACGTCGACGACGACGGTGTTGCGGTAGCCGTTCTCCGCGAGGCGGGCACCGGCCGGCACGGTCGCCGTGTCCAGCACGATCACGGTGAACGGTTCGTCGCGGCCGGGCTGCGCGCCCGGTTCGAAGGGGCCCCGGGCCGCGAACTCCTCGCCGAGCAGCGGCTCCAGCTCGGACACGGACTCCGCGATGAGCCGTGCCGGGCCCGCGCCGTCGGTGTCCGAGGGGTGCTGGAGGTGCGGCAGCCACTTGGTCCACGCCCAGTGCGCGGCGCTCTCCCCGTCGGCGACGACGGCCACGGTCAGCTCGTCGGGCGCGTGCAGGACGGTCAACTGCCCCAGGGCGGCCCGCACGAGGGCGCGCGCGACGTCCCGGTCCTCGTCCTTCGCGCCGAGCAGCACCCGGGCGAAGGAGCGCAGCCGCAGGGCGACGGGCTGGTCGCGGACGGTCGAGTAGGTGTGGATGAAGCGCCGCAGGGCGTGCGCGCACAGCGGCTCCAGGTCCTCCACCGGCCGGGTGGACAGCGGGTTGAGGGTGAGGGCGAGCTGCTGGTCGCCGGTGCCGATGCGGATCTCGCCGAAGTCCTCGTGGGTGGCCCGCCGTTCCCACAGCCGGCCGGTGCGGGCGAGCGAGGCCAGCGCCTCGGGGCGCGGATGGCGCCAGTCGAGGGCCTTGCGCTGGAGGTCGACGACCTTGCGCAGCCTGCGGCGGCTGGTGGCCAGATAGCGCAGGTAGTCGCGGCGTTCGGCGCGCAGCTTGCGCTTGCGGTCACCGGCGGCGCGCAGGAACTGGGCGACGAGCATGGCGACGGCGGAGACGGCCATCATGCCGACGGCCACCCACATCAGCACGCCGTTGCCCTCGCCGGGCCGGATGAACACCAGGACCATGCCGAGTGAACTCAGGGCCATCGGCAGGTAGGTGACGACGCCGCTCATGGCGCCCTGGGGCTCGGGCAGCGCCGGCGGCTCCTGGAGCGCCAGCTCCCCCTCCGGCATCTGCGGGCCCACCCGGCGCGGCGGCCGACGGAACGTGACGGTGCTCAAACCGGCTCCCGGCTAGCGGTGAGGGCGTGCGGCGAACGGCACAGGCCCTGCGGAAAGCGACATACGGTCATACGGCGACTGGCATACGGTCATAAGGCGAGCGGCGGCGGTGGCAAAGCGAAGGAGCCGACGCAACTTGTCGGTTGATCATACTGATACGGCTGCGCGATAGTGTGCCTCCGTTCCCGAGTCGGACCGCGCTTGAATTCCAGGCGGGAGTGAATCGAGCAACCGTGAGCGACAAGACCGTCGGCCTCTGCCGAATAGCAGTCAGAGGCCCGGCCGGATCCTTCGAATTGAGCGTGCCGGCCGATGTTCCCCTCGTGGATCTGATGCCCGTGCTCGTCGAGTACGCCGGCGACGACCTCCACGAGCAGGGCCTCGAACACGGCGGCTGGGTGCTCCAGCGCCTCGGCGCGGCCCCGCTGGACGAGGAGGGCACCGCCGACTCGCTCGGCCTGCGCGACGGCGAGGTCCTCCATCTGCGCCCCCGCCACGACCAGCTTCCCGAGGTGGACTTCGACGACCTCGTCGACGGCATCGGCGACGTCCTGCGGCCCCGCCCCGACACCTGGCGGCCCGCCCTCACCCGCCGCCTGCTCCTCGGCTTCACCGCCGCCGCCCTGCTCGCAGGACTGCTCACCCTGGCTCTGCCGGGCGACGCCGTGCCCCGCGCCGCGGCGGCGGCCGTCCTCGCCCTGCTGCTGGTCGCCGGGGCCTTCGCCGCCTCCCGCGCGGTCGGCGACGCCGGGGCCGGCGCCCTGCTCGGCGTCCTGGCCGTGCCCTGCCTCGCGCTCGCCGGGGCGCTCGTCCCCGCCGCCGGACACGGCGAGGACATGACCGGACCGCGCCTGCTCGCCGCCGGAGCGGCGGGCGCCGGAGCCGCCGTCATCGCCCTGGCCGCGGTCGGCGCCCACGCCCCGCTCTTCCTGGGCGCCTTCGCCGTGGCGGCGTTCACGGCGCTCGGCGGTGGCCTCACCGCGGCCGGCGTACCGCTCGCGCACGCCGCCGGCTGGGTCGCCGTCGCCGCCGTCGTCTGCGGCGGACTCGTGCCCGGCCTGGCCTTCCGCTTCGCCGGACTGCGCCTGCCGCCGCTGCCCTCCAACGCCCGCGAACTCCAGGAAGGCATCGAGCCCTTCCCCGCCGCCCAGGTCACCGCCCGCGCCGGACTCGCCGACTCCTACCTGACCGGCTGCTACACCGCGCTCGGCCTGGTCGCCATGGGCTGCCAGAGCGCTCTGCTCACCGCCCCCGCCTCCGACGGCTGGACCGCGCCCGCCCTCGCCGTCGCCCTCAGCGTGCTGCTGCTCCTGCACGTCAGGGTCGTCGGCTCGGTACGCCACCGCCTGGCCACCGCCGTCCCCGGCGCGTACGGGCTGGTCCTCGCGAGCTGTCTGCGCGCCGCCGACCTCGGGCTCACCGGCCGCCTCGGGATCACCGCGGCCCTCGCGGTGCTCGCGGCGGTCACCGCCGTCGCCGCCTGGACCGTGCCAGGCCGCCGCCTGGTCCCGTACTGGGGCCGGATCGCGGACCTGCTGCACACCTTCGCCGCGCTCGTCCTGCTGCCGCTCGCGGTGCTGCTCGCCGGGGTGTTCGGCGCGCTGCGCGGGATCAGGGGATAGGGGCTGATGGCGGTGCAGTCGCGCAAGGACCAGGTGCAGGCCCACCTCTTCGTGCTGGGACGGCTGTCGGGCAGCATGCTCCGCGGCGACCCGGACGCCCCCGAGACACCCTCAGCGCGTACCTCCAAGGGCATGCTGTGGGGCGGCGCCCTGGTCGCGCTGGCCTGCCTGGGCACCGCGGTGTTCGGGCTGGTCTCGCCGGGCGGCGGGACCTCCTGGCGGGTGCCCGGCACGCTGGTCGTCGTCCGCGAGACCGGAGCGCGCTACCTGTACACCGGCGGGGCGCTGCACCCCGTCCTCAACGAGGCGTCCGCCCGGCTGCTGGCCGGCGACCGGTTCCGGGTCGCGGACGCGGCCGCCGACTCCCTCCAGGACACCCCGCGCGGCGCCACCCTGGGCATCGTGGGCGCCCCCGACGCGCTGCCCCACCCGGTCCGCCGCCCGGTGTGGGCGGTCTGCGCCGGGCAGACCCCCGCCGCCCCGGGCACCGGCGCGAAACCGCTGACCAGCGTCCTGATCGACGCCCCCGGTGACGACGGCGGACTCGGCTCCGGTCGCGGTGTGCTGGTGACCGCACCCGGAGCGGGCGTCCAACTGCTCTGGAACGGGCGGCGGTTCCCCGTCGACACCCGCAACGGCACCCAGGCCGCGCTCGGCTGGGCCGGGGTCGTCCCGACGGCCGTGAGCCCGGCGTTCCTCGGCACCCTGGACGCCGGACCGGCCCTCGCCCCGCCCGACGTGCCCGGCCGGGGCAGGCCCGGACCGCGGCTGGGCGGCACCGCGACCCGCGTGGGACAGCTCTTCACCGCCTCCGGGCAGTCCTATCTGCTGCGCGCGGACGGACTGGTCCCGCTCACCGGGCTCGGGCACCGGCTGCTGCGCGGCGACCCGCGCACCCAGCGCATCGCCTACGGCGGCCGGTCGGTCGCCGAACACCCCGTGGGCCCCGCCGACCTCGCCGCCCACCAGGCCCCGGCAGCGGCGGCCGCCGAGCTGGCGGCCGGACTGCCGCGGACCGCGCCCCGGGTGGACGCGGTGGACCCGGCGGCCCAGCAGATCTGCGTACGCGACAGCCCGCAGGGCGACGGCTACACCACGACCGTGGCCGTGGTGGACGCCGCCTCCGTGCCCGGCACCGCGCCCGCCGCGCAGCCCGCCGTCGGCGCCGCCTGCACTCCGGCCGACCGGGTGTGGGTGCGGCCGGGCTCCGGGGCCCTGGTACGGGCCGAGTCGAGCGCGGGGACGGGGGACTCCCGGTATCTGGTGCCGGAAAACGGCGTCGCCTACCCGCTCGCGCCGACGGCCCTGAAAAGCCTGGGCTATTCGGATTCCTCCGCGACCGGGCTGCCGGCCCGGCTGCTCGGGCTTCTGCCGCGTGGTCCGGTGCTCGATCCAACGGCTTTGGCGGTGAGCGGAGTTGTCGCACCGACGTCCGCCGCGCCGCCTTCGGGTGAACAGTGCGGCGGCGCAACCTCTTAGGTTGCTCAAATTACGTGGACGGGCAGGCAGTTTCCCTCTGCATCTATCAGTTCCGGGATAATGTGACTGCCTGTTCGAACGGATCCCCCTGAGGCGAAGGGCCACTTCTGTGAGCGAACCCAGCGGCATCGACCAGACCGGCGGCACGTACAACCGGGCACAGGCCGACATCGACGCGGCCCGGACCGCGATCGAGGACAACGTCGCGGCCATGGCCAAGGCCGGGAACACGGTGCAGCAGATCCACGACGACGTCCGCCTGGCCTACGTCGCGGATTCGTCGAACATCTTCTCCGCCAAGCTCCAGGAGTGGATGCAGGCGTACACGAACGTCAAGCAGAAGGTGGACACCCTCCACCAGGCGCTGACCGACGCCGACAAGACCCAGAACCAGGGCGAGATGGACGCCCAGCAGTACGGCAGCGCGTGGAGCCCGAGCGCGGGCAGCTACTACGACGCCTCGGCCGACGCCTACGCCGCCCTCGGCGGCGGCGCCAAGTGACCCCCCGCACCACCCCGTACACCTTCGTGGACAAGGAGCCGACGACATGCCCGACGTGACCTTGGTGAAAGCGGCGGCCAACACCGCCATCGAGGAGATGACCCAGGCCAACAAGGCCATGGTGGACGCCCTCCAGGACATGCTCGACCGCATCAGGCCCCTCCAGCACTCCTTCCAGGGCACCACCGCCATCGCCTGGAACGACTTCCAGAACACGGTCAACACCTCGATCAACCAGATGAACCAGGCGTTCGGACAGGGCGCCCAGGCACTGGAGCGCATGGTCGACGCCCAGATCGAGGCCGACCTGCGCGGCGGCCAGATCATGAGCCACTAGCCATGGCGAAGGACGACGGCGACACCGGGACCTACAAGGTCACCGACGCGAAGATCGACGAGATCGTCACCGGCATCGGCGGCCTGCTCCAGGACATGGCGGGCGACAACTGGATCGCCCTGCTGAAGGCGTTCGGCGGCGACAAGACCGTCGACGGCTTCGACCGCATCTACGCGGGCTCCGGCAAGGGCGTGGCGAGCACCGGCGCCCTCCAGGCCGACTTCGCCCGGTTCGCGGCCGAGATGACGCGGCAGCTGGAGAGCATGTCGGCGAACCTGCACCAGGCGGCCGTCGACCTGAAGCTCGTCCACCAGTACCTCCAGGACGGCGAGGACGGCGCGGCCGTCACCGCCGAGGCGATGATGGCGGACCTGCGGGACGTGGTCGGCCTCTTCGGCGGCACCGTCTCCACCACCACCGCACCGGTGACCACCACCACGAAGTGACGGACGGGCGGCCCCCGCCCGCACCGGGCAGCACCGAACAACCGCGCGGAAGGAGCAGCACCATGGCGTCCGCGTCCGGGTCGTGGGAGGACATCCTCTCCCTGTACACCTGGGACCAGCCCACGACCCGTGACCAGGTGGCGGGCAGCGGCGAGGGACACGCCAGCTGGTTCGCCGAGCACACGGTCGTACCCCGCGGCGCCGACGCGGGGCCGCCGGGCGGCTCCTGGGACATCGGCTGGTACATCCCGTACGTCGTGGAGACCGTCGAGACCGACTCCGAGACCCTCCAGTCCACCATCAGCTACGACACGCTGTACTACCAGGTCGGCCTGCGGCTCGCGCGTGAGGTCGGGTCCAACGACGCGGGCACCCCGCTCAGCAGGTTCGTCCGCGAACCCCTGGACCTGCTCTGGGCGTCCGTCACCGAGGCCGGCACCGACGTCGTCAAGCTGCTCAGCTTCGACTCGGCCGGGATGACCGTCCGCGGCGTGGAGAAGTTCCTCGCCGACACCCACCAACGGATCACCGGCTGGGCGCGCGACCTCGACGTGTCCGGTTCGGACCTCCAGGGCAGCGCGGCCGGAGCCCTCAAGGACGCCCTCACGGGCATCGCCAACGAGTTCCAGGACCTCGCCGTGCAGATGACGATGCCCAGGGAGTTCTCCGGGCTCATCGACGACGCGCGCAGCCGCCTCCAGGCCCGCACCGGCGACCTCCAGACGGCGTACGACACCTGGCGCGCCTCGCCGGAGGCCTGGCCCGCCAACCACGTCCGCGACATCCTCCAGGACGTCTTCAACAGCCTCAGCGCCCAGGCGAAGGGTGGTCTGGTCGTCTCCGTCGGCCAGACACCCGTGTTCACCGACCCGACCTACGGCAACCCCATGGACCAGTCCTTCTGGGACCGGGTGGAGGACCAGGCCAAGACCCGCTGGAAGAACCACGTCTCCACCACGCTCGACCCGCAGGCCGCCACCGCGCTCAGCGACCTGGAGAACGCCTACGGGACGGCCGCCGGGGCCATCCCGCACATCGCGCAGCCCAAGTGGCGCACCCCCGGCGCCGCCCACCCGGCCGACGGCCCGAAGGACCCCGCAAAGTCCTCCCTCGACGACCTCCAGAAGCAGCTGGAGCAGAGCGAGCAGGACCAGCAGAAGGCACTGGACGACGCCGGGAAGAACCCGGGCGACGGCAGGTTGGACCAGAACCTCCAGGACCAGAAGGACCTCCCGGGCGGCGGACAGAAGGACGGCGACGGCACGGGCGCGGGCCCCGTCGTCGACCAGCAGAGCCTGAAGAACGCCCTCCAGAAGACCGGCGAGGGCGGCACCTTCACCGACGGCACCACGAAGACCGGCGGCACGGACGGCACCGGGGGCGACGCCCGCAGCGCCCTCGACAAGCTGCCGCCCGGCGCCGTCGTCAACAAGGACGGCACCGTCACCGGACCCGACGGCAAGCCGCTCAAGAACCAGGACGGCACCCTGCGCAAGGTCTCTCCCGGCGCCTACGACCTCCAGCAGCAGCGCCTCCAGCAGCAGAACGAGCAGCGCAGGCAGCAGGCGCTCCAGAAGACCGCCCAGGAGCAGGAGAAGGCGTACCAGGACCAGCTCAGGCAGCGGCGCCAGGCGCTCCAGAAGGCCGCCGACGAACAGGAGAAGTCCTACCAGGAGCAACTGCGCAAGCAGCAGCTCGACCAGCAGAAGGCGGGCACCCAGCAGCGCGCCTACCAGGACGCGCTGCGCCGGGCCCGGTTGGGCACCCGCACCTCCGGCGCCGACCTGCACACCCTGGAGAACGCCCGCAACCTCAAGGGCGGCTTCCGCGTCAGACAGCCGGACGGCTCCCTCACCGAGCACGCGCCCGCCACCGAGGAACAGCTCAGGCCCGGCCGTTCGGCCCGGATCCGCACCTCGTCGGGCGGTCTGGGCGCCCTGGCCCCCGAGGAGGCGGCCCTGACCACCGGCCGCCGTACGTCGTCCAACCCGCCGATGATGCCCCCGATGGGCTCCGGCGCGGGCGCCGGAGCGGGCGGCGCCGACCAGGGCCGGGAACGCAAGAGCTTCCTGGACGAGGAAGAGGAGACCTGGGGGACGCAGGCGTCCTCGGGGACAGGGGTGATCGGCTGATGAGCGGTGCCGAGGCGAAGGGCTTCACGTCCGCGTTCGGTGAGGTGTTGCAGGACGAGCTCGGTGACATGACCGAACGGCTCAAGGCGCAGCGGGAGCGGCTCGTCGCCGCCCAGCGCGAGCTGAACTCCCGAACCACCACCGTACGTTCCAAGGACCGCACGGTCAGTGTGACCGTCGGCGCGCGCGGCGAGGTGCGGGACATCAGGTTCCACACCGAGGACTACCGCGCCATGGACCCGGCCCGGCTGAGCCGGACCCTGGTCGAGATCGTCACCCGCGCGCAGCAGCAGGCGGCGAAGGAGGCGTACGAGGCGTTCGCGCCGCTGCGCGGAGCGGGCGCCGAGATGCGCAGGTCGATGGAGGCGGGCACCGCCATCGGCGACCTGCTGGCCCCGCTGCGCGCACTGACCGGGGACCCCTTCGCGGGCCGGCGCGACGGCGACGGGGGCGGCGATGCCTGAGGTGCTCCGCACCACCGACCAGCTCAAACAGCTCTTCGCCGAGTACCCCCGGCTGGGCACCGCGCTCGCCGACGCCAACGCCAACATCGCCCGCATCAACGAGCTGAACAAGAGCGGCGGCGGCAACAACGAGGACGAGGCGTCCAAGCAGTACCACGCCACGGTCGACAAGGGCATGCCCCCGGTCGAGGACATGCTCACCCTGCTCAACACGCTGGTGAGCCGGCTCGGTGTGGACGGCGACGACGTCATGAAGGTCTTCGACAAGGCCGAGGACGAGGCCAAGCGGTTCGCCGCCGACTGGAAGGCGGCCACCGGGCAGTGACGGAAAGGCGACACCGCGCGTGCTGACACCGTCCCCGCAGGCGCAGGAGCTGATGAAGGCCCTCACCGGCATGGACTGGCCGTCCATCGACGAGGACGCGCTGCGCGAGGCGGCCGTCCGCTACGAGGCCACGGCCCGGGACTTCGACGCCATCGAGCAGGCCCTCGACGAACTGGCGCGGCGCATCAACGCCGACTTCGCCGGTGAGGCTGCCTCGCGGTTCGCCGCCTACGCCGCCCTGATCAGCGGCGGCGACCCCAGCTCGCTGGCCGCCATGAAGGAGCAGGCCGGCAATCTGGCGAAGGCGGCGCGCGAGACGGCGACCGACGCCGAGTACGCGAAGTGGATGATCCTCGCCCAGCTCATCGAGCTGATCGCGGAGCTGTTGTTCCTGGCGGCGGTGTGGTGGGTGCCGTTCCTGGGCGAGGCCGTGGCCGCCGAGACGTCTCTGCTGGAGACGATCGTCAGCATGCTCGTGCCCAAGATGATCCAGGGCCTGGTCAAGAGCATCGCCCTGCACACGGTGATGAGCGCCGCTCTCGGTGTCGCCATGGACTCCCTCATCCAGGGCATCCAGATGGGGCAGGGCAACCGCGACCACTGGGACGGCAAACTGACGCTCCAGGCACTGGAGTACGGCGCCGTGCAGGGGGTCATCGGCGGGGCGCTGAGCCTGGTGGGCGCCAAACTGGGCATGAAGCTCGGCGGTCTGATCGGCAAGGACTTCACCACCGTGCTCAAGCACGGCCTCGGCGAGGTGCTGGCCAAGACGGCCGGTTCGGCCGGTGCCGAGGCGGCGGCGAAGAAGCTGGCGAAGGGCCTCGGCAACACCCTCGGCGCACTCGACTTCCATCTCGCCAAGGGGCTCAACAAGGCCGCGGGCAAGAAGTTCACCGACGAGTTCACCACGAAGATCGGCAAGCTGTTCGCCCAGCACGGCTTCGCCGGGGCCGAGGGCGAGGCCGCCCGCACCATCGGACAGCTCTGGGCGAAGGACCTGGTCAAGGAGTGGGCGGGCGCCGGGTCGGCGGGCGCCTTCGGCGCGCAGGTCCGCCACACCCTCGGCAAGGAGGTGGTCGGCAAGGCCGGGGCGGAGCTGACCGCGGACAAGCTGCTCGGCACCACGGCGGTGAAGGTGCTCGCCGAGGAGATACCGGAGCTGCTGACCAAGGCGGGCATGAAGCCCGACTGGCGGTTCCTGGTGGGCCTCTACGGCACGGACATGGTCGTGCAGGGCGCGTCGCAGAACCTCGCGGAGGGCGCCTTCAACCTCATCACCCAGGGCTCGTTCACCACCAGCGGCGGCACGTTCCTCGCGGGCTTCCTGACCACCGGGATCGGGCACGCCGGACGCCACTTCCTCGTGCACCCCGCGATCGACTACTTCGCCAAGGACAGCGAGGGGGTGTCCAAGTTCGGCCAGCACCTCGCGTCGCTCAGCAGCCCGGACCGGGGCCCGCTGGCCTTCCTGAACACACCCGCACCGACGACGGACGCACCGCTCACCACCGCGCCCGCGCCGACCGCCTCGACTCCCGTCCCGACCGCGTCGACGCCTGTCCCGACCGCCTCGACACATGTCGCGACCGAGTCGGCTCCCGTGCCGGCCGCTTCGGTGTCCGTGAACACACGGGGCCCGGAGACGACCACCCCGGCGACGACCACGACGACCTTGACGGTTACGACCGCCACGACGGCCACGGTCTCCACCTCGACGGGCACGAGCGCACCCGCCAACCCGCCGGTGGGCGCCCCGAAACCGGTCACGGCCTCCTCGGACACGCCGCCCCTGACCACGCCGCAGACGTCCACGTCCCCGGCTTCCACACCCCAGACACCCACACCCCAGACACCCACACCCCAGACACCCACATCGCAGACGTCCACACCCCAGACGTCCGCCCCGACGCACCCGCCCGCGCACGTGACCTCCCCGAGCGGGGAGCAGCCGAAGCCCGACCCGGTCACCGCCCCGCTCCCGCAGGAGCAGCGCCCGCTCACCGAGAGCACCTCACCCCAGACGGTGCCACCTGCCGCCCCCGCGCACCACTCCCCGTCCCCCGACCTCGACGGCACCCCTCACGACCCCGAGCGGGAACGCACCTGGCACGAGCGGCAGAGCGACCTGACCCGGCAGCGTGACGCCGCCCTCGACGACGCGCAGCTCCACGCCGAGGAGCACCGGCGCACCCGGAACCTCGACGCCGTACTGGACGAGTGGAGCCGCAAGCACGGGGTCGACGACCCGCAGACCCTCCGGCGGCTGCGCGGCACGCTCGACGAGCGGATCACGGCGGCGCACGACCCGGAGAGCACCCCCGTCCCCGACCTGACCGTCGCGAAGAACCCGATGGCCGCGCTCGACGACGCGTACGCGCTGCACCAGCAGGTCGAGAACGTCGTCGGCCAGATCACCGAGCACACCGTCACCACGGTCCTGGCCGCCCCTCCGGCCGCCGCCGCGCAGATCTTCGCCGCCCATCCGGACAGCAGGGCCCGCGCCGAGGAGCAACTGCGCAAGGTGATCGACCAGCGGGTGCGCGAGGTCGCCGAGAGCCTGATCCAGGCGGAGCTGACCTCGGCCCACCCCCGCCCCGACCGGATCGAGCACGCCGTCAAGAGCGCGCTCAGCGCCGCCCTCCCGGCCCTGCACGACCTCACCGACGCCGCCGCCCGCCAGGCCCGCGACCGAGGCATGGCGGACACCCACTTCCACACGGTCTTCGACCGGCTGACCGCACAGCTGGAGGACGCCGGGCAGCGGGCGCGGACCGACGCGCGGCGCGAACACCTGCTCCACCAGTGGGGCCTGGAGTTCGAGGCCGACTGGCACGACACCTTCGGCGAGCCCGCGATCCGCCGGGGCACCCCTGACACCGCCACGCTGGACAAGTGGCGCGCGGTGCGCGAGGAGAAGCACGGGTCGCTCGCCGAACGGCTGGTGAAGCAGCTCGCCAAGGAGCACGCCGCACACCTCGCCGTGGAGCGGACCGAGGCCGCCGCCCGTGATCCGCGTACCGGACTCACCACCCTGGGCGAGGCGTTCGCGGCCGCCTTCACGGCACACCTGCCCGCGCACGGCCCCGCCCCGGCAGCCGCCCGAAACCGCGCCGCGCACACGGTGGGCACCGCCCTGCACACCCGCGTCGACCGGCACGAACAGGGCTTCGGCGGCGACCTGAGGACGGCGCTCGCGTTCGCCGGGGACCTGGACACGGCGGCCGTGCACCACCAGGTGACCCTGGAGACCGTCCACGCCTCGCTGCACGCGCAGGCGGAGGCCGAGGCCCGCCGGTTCGCCGGGCAGTGGGCGCAGGAGCACCCCGGGACGCCGCTGCCCGAGGACGCCGTGGACCGGTTCGCGCACGCCCACGCCGACGCCGTCACCCAGCTCTTCGACGAGCGGTTCAACCACCCCCTCGGGACGGCCACGGCGACGGACGAGACGCTCCGCCAGTGGCACGACGCGCACGCCGGACTGACGGCCGGGCTGGGCCGCCGGTGGGCCTTCGAACTGCACGCGGCCCTCGGCCTGGACCGCTGGGCGGCCGGGTTCAAGGAGGCCGCCGAGGGCCGCGGCCTGGCACCCGGCCAGCTCGAACACCTCGGCCGCCGCACCCGCGACGACTGGTTCGCGTCCTTCTACGACCTGTGGGCCCGCGGCCACCTGCCGAACCTCGACGTCCACACGTGGCTCGCCGAGGAGAGCGCCCACGGCAGACGCTTCGTGCCCGACACCACCGGCCACGGCGGTCCCGGCACCTCCCACCGGCCCGGCGGCCCCGGCACCCGGCACCTCGGCGGCGCGGAGTACGCCGCCCGGCACACCCAGGAGCCCGGCGGCGCCCCCGGCCCGCTCGCCCTCACCCCGTCCGGCCCGCCGTCCGACGACACCCGGCTCCCCCCGGCCAAGCACAACCCCAACTTCCCCGTCCCCAGCGTGCGGCCGCCCACCGCGACGGCCGAGGGCGCGCCCAGCCCGCCCGCCTGGCTGTACGACGTCTCCGCGTACGCGACCTGGAACGCCGCCACCAGCGGCACCACCGGCACCACCGGTGTGTCCGGCAGCGCCTCCACCGCCCTCACCGGCGGCGGGGCGACCGCGGGACACGTGTGGCTCCAGTTCGTCGACCCCGAATCCGGCGGCACCGTCGCCACCGCCGTGCACACCGCCCTCGACACCGAACTCGCCCGGCGGACCGGACTGCCCACCCTCGGCACCCGTATACCGGGACTGGCCGACGCCCTGCTGAACGAGCCGCAGAGCTTCATCGGCGAGGGCAAGACGATGGTCGCCCACTTCGACGCGGTGGGCGCCGCGCGCCCGGTGACGGTGAGCGCGATCCTCTCGCCGGAGGCCGGCCACTGGACGCTCCTGCCCGACCTCGGCAAGAAGTCCCCGTACAAGTTCGACACCGTGCACCGCACCCAGCACACCGGCGGGCTCACCACCGCGGAGAGCGCGAGCCGTTCGGCCGCCGTCCCGCTCGGCCTCACGGGCTCCCCGGTCGGCCCCGCCGTCCAGGTCACCGGCGCGTACCGTACCACCGACGGACGCAAGCACACCACCACCGACCAGTACCTCAACCAGCGCGAGACACGTTCCGCCGAGGACGCGCACTTCTTCGTCAGCCACGTCCACTTCAAGGTGGAGGTGCACGGCGAACCCCTCGCGCCCGTACGCGGCCCGCAGAACACCCCGAAGGCACCGCTCACCGTCGGCCTCGGCGTGGAGAACGGCCTCCTGGTGCGCGCGCCGGAGTCCTCGGAACAGCAGCCGACCCTGGACCAGCGGGTCCCGCGCTCCTTCACCCCGCTGCCGGACGCGCCGCTGGGCGATGTCCACGTGGAGGGCCTCGGCGGCCTCGGCGACCTCGGTCTGTGGGCCGCGCAGCACCTTCGACTGGCCCCGCCCCACCCCGACTTCCAGAGCGTCCTGGACCACCTGTCCGTACGCCACTTCACCGAGCACGCGGGCGAACTGCTCACCGGAGGACTCGACCCGCGGCACGGCATCCAGGTCGGCCGGGGCACCCTCGGCACCTTCCACCTGGTCGGCGTCTCCACCACGCACGAGATCCGCGTCACCGACCAGTTCACGATGAAGAACGAGATCGGCGCGACCACGCAGAACACCGCCGCCGTCACCGGCTTCCTCGGTGCCCGCGCGGGCGGTGAGCTCGTCTACGGACAGGCCGGCGTCACCGGCGGCCTGGACAGGTCCACCACCCACCTCACCAACCTGGGCGGGGCCTCCGGCAGCAAGCACGTCAACCGCACCAAGAACAGTCTCACCGTCCTCGGCGTCCAGGAACTCACCTTCCCGGTGGAACTGCCCGGCGGACACACCCGCGAGGTGCACACCTGGGCGCTGGTGCGGCGCCCCGTCCGGGACCTGTGGGCGCTGCGCGGCTACGACACGCGCGAAGGACTGCGCGTCGGACGCAACGAACCCTCGCTCGGCCCGCTGCTCACCCCCGACCGGCAGCACGTGGACCTGTCCCTCGCCAAGGTGCAGACCCTCACCCTGGGCACCGGTCGGGACGATCCCTACGCCCTCACCGACCAGGTCCTCGACCTGGTCGCTCAGGAACTGGGCCCGTTCGTCATGGTCCTCACGCGCGAACACCTCGCGCAGAACCCGTCGACACCCTGGTACCGGCCCGGACACGCCCTCGAACGGGCCGCCGAGAACACCCGCAACATCATCCGGGCGCTGCGCCCCGACCGGCTGGCGTCCGTCCTGGACGAACTGCACCACCGCGGGCTGCGCATCCCGCTGTTCGGACGCGGCGCGCTCCGCGAGAAGATGTTCGTGCTCACCCTGCACGCCGACCTGACCGCCGCGCCCCGGTACCTGGGCACCAACCACCAGCACATGCTGCGGCACAGCAGACCCGGCACCGTACGCCACGACGGCGGCCAGGACCTCGCGCGGGGCCTCAGCGCGGGCGTGGAGGGCCGCCTCGGCTTCAAAGCGGGCTCCCACGACCTGTCGCTGTCCCTGGCGTACCGGTACGACCGCGGCGGCGTCCGCTCGACGCGCTCCGGCGGCACCGCGAGCCGCGAGCAGATGATCGCCACCCAGGGCGGCGCGCACCATTTCGCGTTCACCGGTGTCATCCGCGGCACGCTCGCCGGATACACCGGCCTGACCCCGCTGCCCCACGCGCTCACCCTCGGCCTGGTCCACCCGGTGACCCCCGTACGGCCGCTGGGCGGACCGGCGCCCCTGCGCCTGCCGTTCACCGCGGACATCGCGCTCTCCGAGCAACTGCTGCCCGACGTACCGCTGAAGACCGGCGAGCCCGGTCCGCCGCACCAGGCCCTCGTCACCGTGCTGGACCCGGCCGAGGCCGACCCGCTCGGCCCGCCACCGACGACGACACCGGACCCGCTGTCCGCGACACCCCTGCTCACCGTGAAGGTCCACCCGCCCGCGGAACTCGTCACCGCCTTCACCGCGGCCGTCGACCACGCGGCGGGCGGCCGGCGGCGCGAGCTGTCCCTGCCCGGCGGCCCGCACCACGAGCGCGCGGCACGGCTGCTCAGCGACCTCGTCCTGTCCGCGCAGGCCGACCAGCTGTACTCGCCCGGCGGCATCCTGCTCACGGGCCTGCGGTCGCTGCGCTGGTTCCTGGGCTTCGAGGGCACCCTGCGCATCAGCGCCCGGCGCGGCGACCTGCGGCCCGCGAGCCTCACCCTGCACTTCGAGCCCGAGCAGAACATCGGCATGGAGGTCACCGTCTCGGGGAGCACGTCGGCCACCAGCACCCACGCCGTGACGGCCGGACTCAACCCCGTCCTGACCCAGGACGGACCCGGCGGCCCCTCCCTGGGCGGCTACCCGTTGACCGCCACCCTCCTCCAGCACACCACGTCGCACACCCGGGGCACCGGCCGCAGCGTGTCCCGGGAGACCAACCTGGTGCAGAACACCGGGTACTTCCTGCTCGTCACCGGCGACAGCGACTTCCGCGTCGAGGCGTCCGGGCATCCGGCCGGCATCCTCGGAGCCGTCCTGAAGGCACTGCGTCCGGGCGCGACGACCGCCGGGCGGCTCGTCCACGCCCCCGGCGCGTTCAAGGGCCTGCTGACGGCACGGGAGGCACACCGCCTGGGCATCGTGGACGACACCCTGGGCCCCTACCCGGGACTGGGGAACACCACCGGACCGGCCCCGGAAGGCACAGGACACGGCAAGGGCGCCTGGGCCGTGCCCCGGTGGACCGTCGACGACGCCATCGGCCTCTACCCGCTCGGCGGGACACAGTCCTCCGGCGGCGGGGACGCCTTCCAGGTGCTCGACGACCTGCTGCACCAGATCGAGCAGCGGGGCGTCGGCGAGACCGGCGTGCAGACCCTGCACACACTCCTGTCCCAGCAGGCCGTGCGGTCGGCGCTCCAGGCGGGCGTCGACGCGGTGGCCCGCGGGCGCGCCGGACGGCTCAACCTCAGCCGCGGGATGCGGCTCGGCGGGAAGAACGTCGAGCTGCGGATCCGCCACGAGCGCCGCGCGCCCAAGGTGGTGGAGTTCACCGGCTTCGGCGACATCGAGAGCACCCACACCGTCAACACCACCGTGGACACCGGCGTGTCGAAGACCCGCGGCAACGCCCTCGGCCTGCCGGGCTCCGAACGCGCCGAGCACGACCCGCTGACGGTCGGCGGGAACCTCGGCCCCGCCTCCGCCACCCGCTCCGCCACCAGCTCCACGACCTCCTCCGTGACGAGCGTGGTCACCCACCTCACGGCGGTGTCCGGCGGCATCGTCTCGGTCGAGTCGGACGTGCACATCGAGGTCGACCTCGTCGACACCGACGGACACAGCCTGCTCACCGGTCCGGACGGCACCGCCGGGCCCGTGTCGTGGCGGGCCGGGAAGCAGACCGACTACGCCCCGATGATCCTGCTCGACCCGCCCGGAGCGACGTTCGAACCGAAGAAGCCGTCGGCGGCCGTCACCCTGTACCCCGGCCTGTCCGACCCCGCCGCCCTGCACGCCCACCTCACCCACGAGGACCGCGCCAACCACCCGGAGCTGACCCCGGGCGACGGCATCCACATCAAGGGCGTGCACGGCGCCGAACAGGTGCGGCAGCTCGCCCGGCAGCTCCTGACCCTGGCCGGCGGAGGCGGCCGCAGCGGACTCGTCCACCCCGGCACGGCGGCCGCGCACGCGCTCACCACCGGCACCAACGCGATCGCCCTGGCGGGCGCGCTCAGCGACTCGAGCGCCCTGCGGCCCGGCGGACACCTCATACCCGGACTCTTCGAGGACAGCCTCGTCGGCGGCTCCGAGGGCTCCCTCACCCTGCACATGCTCCTCCGGCACGGCAACGCCCAGATCCTGCGGGTCAGCGACAAGGTGCGCCTGGAGAACCTCAGGGGCGGCGGCCTCTCCCACGACACCGCGCGCGGCGGCGACCGCGGCCTGAACGTGACCGCGGGACTGCCGTTCACCGTGAAGGGCGACACCGGGAGCGGCAGTGGCACCCACACCGGAAGCCTCCAGCCGCAGACCGGCGCGGGCCGCAGCGCCAACCTGACGCACGTCGACACCGAGGCCGACCAGAGCCGCCGCAACGACAAGCCGCACACCGGCCGCGCCGTACTGGTCTCGGTCCCCGCCACCGTCCTCGCGCACGCCGCCGTCCACCGCGACGTGAAGGACAGCTCCCTCGCCCGCCGCCTCGGGCTCTCCGCGCCCGCCGGACCGCAGACGGGCGCCACCGAGATCCGCGTCGAGATGTGGATCAGCGAGGACAAGGCCCGCGCCCTCGGCATCCTCACCGACGACACCTTCCCGCCCGAGGTCTCCGAGGCGTGGGACGCCGTCACCGGCGCGGAGGACGCGTTCAAGGCCGCCTCCACCGCCTACGACGACGCCCGCCGCCCCTTCACCGACCTCGCCGTACGGGTCCGCCACGACGACGCCCGAGCACCGGAACTCCAGGAGCTGAAGGAGACCGAGGGCGCCGAACTCCAGGGACTCAAGGAGCAGTTCGAGGCGGCCCGAGCCACCTACGAACAGGTCCTGGCGGCCGCCCTCACCCTCACCCACTTCGCGCACGCCCGCGGCCAGGACGGCGTCCAGGGCCCGCTGCCCGCCCCGCCGGTGTTCACCGCACCCGAGAAGACGCCGAAGCTCCCGGACGACTACGCGCTCGTCCTGGACGACACGGGCGAGGTCTCCGGCGTCACCCTGGACGGCACGACCTGGCAGGCCGGCCCCGCCCGCAGCGACGGCAACGGCCTCTTCCACGCCCTGGCGCAGGCGCTCGGCGACCCCACCGACGCCCGCGCCGCCGTCCTCCGCGACGAGGTGCTGCGGGTGTTCCGGGACACGCGGATCCACGGCACGCCGCCCGGCGGACCGCACCCGGACCGCCGCGCGGCCCGGCTCGCCGAGATCCTGGCCGCCTACCACCCCGACGTGACCGACGTCTTCACCGACACCGAGATCGAACAGGCCGGGCTCGGCCATCTCGTCACCGACGACTCCGAAGCGGGCCGCGAGTACCGGGACCTGCACATCGTCCCCATGTCGGAAGGTGTGCCCACCCCAGAGCACGCCTCCGTCCTGCCGCCCCACCGACGGCTCGGCCTCGCCCGGGTCCAGGCCGCCCGCGACCTCGCCACCGAGACCGCCCAGCGCCGCGCGCACGCCGCGGCCGACCTCTTCCCGGCCCTCGCCGCCGTCCTCCTCGACCGCCCGGTGACCGTCCTCAGCGAGGGCCGCCGCCACACCTTCACCCCCGGCGGCGACCCGCTGCCCGAGAACGGCGGAAGCACGCACGCCGGCGAACTGACCGTACTCCTGGAGAACGGCCTGTACCGTCCCCTGACCCCGCCTCGCCCCCAGGCCGAGCCGCCGGCGACACAGCAGGAACTCCCGCACGCGACACCTGAGGAAGAGCAGCCGCCCGCGGGCCCCCTTCTCCAGCGGCACCCCGTCCCCCTCGACGGCTGCTGCCAGATCAGCTCCGTCCTCGTCAGCGCGCCGGACGCCGTGCTGCGGGCCCTGCCGGACCTCACCCCGCAGGCCCGGGACCTGCTCGCCGACCCCGCCCGGCTCCGCGCCGCCTTCGCCGGGGCACACGGCCACGGCACGTACGACCCGGTGCTGCGCGAGCTCGTCGAGCACGTACGCGACCGGGTCGGCGACCACCTCGGCACCCTCGGCGCCGCCGGTCTGGTCGATCTGCTGTCCAGACACCCCGACGCCGCCACGACCCTCTTCGACACCTTCGGCACCGGGGACGCCCTGCTCGACGCGATCAGCGGGGCCGTACGGAACTGGGACGCCGACTGGAACTCCGAGGAGGGCCACGGCGAGGCGTTCCTGCCGCTGCTCGCCGACGCCTTCGGTCTCCAGGTGGAGATCCACCACCCCGGCCGCCCCTCCGAAGTGCTCGGCCACAGCCATCCGCCGACCGCGACCCGCGTGCACGTCTTCCTGGACGACCGGCACTACACGGGCATGTCCCCGGCCCCGCGGCCCGGATTCCACACGCACAGCCTCGCCGAGGACACACCCGCCGGCGGCTCCACCGGGTACGGCCCGCTGCCGGTCGGCCACTTCGCCGCGCTGATGCACCTGCCCGAGCACGAACTCGCCGCCGTCGCCGACCTGATCCAGTCCGGCGCCTCCGGGGACATGGTCTCCGACCACCTGCACGAACTGGCGCTGTACGTCCTGCAGAGCACCGACCCCGGCCGGCTGGTCGAACTGATCCGCCGCACCACCCACCTGGGCGTCGCGAGCGGCGAGTGGCAGCACCTGGCCGCCTACCTCCAGCACCGGCACCAGGGCACGCTCGACCAGTGGCTCTCCGCCCCGATCGAGACGGCCCAGCACCTGGTCGCCGCCTGGCGGACGTCGGGCGAGGGCCCGCTGCCGCTCATCATGCCGCCCCCGCACCCGCCCCGCGTCAACCTGCCGGTCGACCCGGCCACGGACGCCGTCGTCCAGATCCGCAAGCCGTACACCTACCCGGAGACGGGCTTCCTGGTCGGCGCCCTCAGGAGCGAGGGCCGGGCTCCCGGGCTCGGCAACCTCAAGGAGGGCGGCACCCTCTATGTCATCGGCCACGACCACCAGTTGCTCAGCGGCAAGGAGGCGGCGGACGAACTGGGCCAGTTGCTCGGCCACGGCGACCGGCGCACGGTGAAGAACTTCGACATCCGCCTGATCGTGTGCCAGGCGGGATCCCGCAACGCCCGCACCATCTCACCGGCGGAGACCCTGGCGGTCACCCTCGGCGTCCCGGTGACCGCGTCGCTGGTCGACATCACCTTCCAGGCCCTCGACCGCCACGGCAACGAGCAGGCGCTCCCCTCCGACTACCTGTCCGCGCTGTTCGCGGGCAGCAACGCGGGCCCGCTCAACCTCATGGGCCAGGACCGTGTGCACACCACCGACGCCCTCTTCGACGAACTCGTCGCCGGTCTGGACGCGTTGGAGATCGACGAGGACGTGGAGATCGACGAGGACGTGGAGATGGACGACGTCGCCGCCGACGTCTACGACATCCTCTCCGGGGCCCCGGCACCGCAGCACACCACGCAGGGCCCGTCCTTCGGCTCCGGCGGGCAGGGCGGACCGGTACAGGACCCGCTGCCGTACGTTATCAAGCAGCCGCACTACGCCACGGGCGACCAGTTCGGCATCGCGGCGGCGCTCGTCGCCGACCACAACCTCCAGGTGTACGTGACCTACGAGTCGGAGCAGGACAAGCACCTCGCGGCGAAGGTCGCCGCCTTCTACGCGGAGTCGCCGCAACTGGACGGCCGCGTGCACGTCGTCAAGGCGTCCGAGACGATGGCGCAGTACGGGAAGAAGCTCCAGGAGCGGGGCGCGGCGGTGCCCTCGAAGTCACAGACGCGCAAACACCTCCTGGGCGTGGGCGACGCCACCAAGAAGATCGGCGCCCAGTTCACCCCGCAGCTCCGCGACGACATCCGCACGGCGTGGCACGTCGGCCCCGACCCGGTCCGGGACACGGCGATCGGGCAGTGGCTGAGCGAGGCCAAGCAGCTCCGGCTGCCCGACGGCGCCAAGGTCGCGGTGCTGTGGTCGCGGTTCAGCGGCAAGAACGGCGAGGTGCACATCGAGCACGACACCAGCTATGTCGGCATGGCCCAGATCGTCGCCGGTCTCGGCGGCCTCGACGCCGTCCTCGTCGTCGGCGACTCCGGGCCCGGCTCGGCAGCCGACCGGCATGCCAAGTACCGTGCCCTGGCCGACTACTTCAACGACGGAGTGCTGCCCGGCACCGAGGACAAGCACCCGCCGAAGGGGTTCGGGGCGAAGGTCGTCGACCTCACCGAGTTCTGGAAGGACGGCGGGGTGTCCGAGTGGCGGGGCGACACCCGGACCGGGCAGTTCCAGCTCTTCGACTACCTCCACCGCCACTTCGACACCCGTCACCTGGGCTTCCGCAGCGGCAACCTGGAGGCCATGGCCCTCATGGGCTTCCCGGTGCGGTACCTGGAGGAACCGCACAGCGAACTCGGCGGCCTGCGCATGGAAGCCTGGCACCAGGACGTCCGGACGCCGGGCCTCACCACGGCGGGCGGCACGGCACCCGGCTACGAACGCCTCACCGTCAGCCACTCACCCACCCGCTCGGGACAGCACCACAAGCTGGCCCACACCGTGGACGAACGCAGGGGCGGGCAGAAGCACGCCGCATGGCACAGCGCCGACAAGACGGCCAAGCACCTTCTGCGCGACGACCGGCCCGTCTCCCGTCCCAAGGGCTTCGCGGACGAGGACCTGGCGAACATCGACGCGTACCTCCTGCACGGCGACCCCGGTCACGGTGTCCCGGACTCCCTCGTGCGGGAGATGCGGCGGATCGCGGCGCAGGCCGAGGCCGAGGGCGAGCAGCCGCGCGAGGCCCTCGCGGACTTCCGGGCGCTGTTCGCCTCGGGGAAGTACGACCCGCTCCTGATCTTGCGCGCACGCAACCTCTACGCCCAGCATTGCGTGCACCGGCTCACCGCACCCGACGACGTGCCGGGCGGCACCCCGGGAAGCGGCCGAGCCCCCACACCGGTGCGGCTTCAGGACGCACTCGAACACGGCGAGCACGACCACAGCACGGACCACACCACGAAGGAGTACCTGAGCGATGGCGGCCACGGAGACCGGTAGCCCGGCGGGGGACGACGGCAGGACGGGGCCCGGGGAGCCCGCGGCCCCGCGGACGCGGCCGGCGGCGAAGATACGCAACGGCGTGATCGGCACGGAGACGACCACGGAAGCGGCCCCCGGGGCGAAGCCGGAACCGAAGCCGGAGCCGCAGCCGCAACCGGGCGCGAAGGCGGTTCCGGAACCGCCCGCGGCGGCCTCGGGAGCGGGCGGCACCCCTCGCGTGCGCACCGCGTCCGCGTCCTCATCCCCGTCATCGTCCGCATCCCTCGCCGAGCCCGAGCCCGAGCCTGAATCCGGTTCCGGGGCCAAGCCCGAGCCCGGCACCGGCACGGCCGCCTCTGCCACCGCCACCGCCACCGCCACGGCCGCCACGTCGGCCCCCCGGCTCTCCTGGCTGCGCGGTGCCGCCCGCACGGACACAGCCGGGGACGGGACCGGGACCGGGGGCGACGGCACACCGCCCTCCCGTATCTCCCGGCCCATGGTCGCCGCCGCGGCGCTCGGGGGAGTGGTGCTGCTCGCGGCACCGTTCGTCATCGGCGCCGCGAGCAGGGACGACGGCGGCAGCGCCGCCACGTCCGAACGCGCCGCCGGGTATTCGGGTCCCGGCCGGTCGCCGGACGGGTTCGTGCCGAGCGCCGAGGCCCCGCAGGGCAAGCCGGGCACGCCCGGCGGCTCCCGGTCCACCGCGCCCGGCCGCGCCCCGGCGGGAGGCACCGCGTCCGGTGGCAACGTGCCGGGCGGGGTGGTGCCGGACGGTGCCGTGTCCCCGTCCGGTGCCGTGGCCGACGGGAGCGGCGGCGGCGAACCGTCCGGCGCCGGGGCGGCGGGGAAGCCCGGCACGAACACCGCGAAGGGCGGCGGCACGGGCGGACAGCCCCGCCTCCCGGCCCAGCAGGACAAGCAGCCCGACACCGCGTACAAGGCCACGGCGGCGTACTCGGGCTACGGCGGCCCGCACTGCTCCTCCACGGGCGCCTCCTACACCGAGTACGGCGCCTCCAAGGCCGCCAACGACGACGACGAATGGACCACCCACACCGGGGGGTACGCGGGCAACGGCTGCTCCGGGCGCTTCCGTTCGCTCCCGATGAGCGGCGACTCAGGCGACAGCGTCAACAGCGCCCTGTGGGTGTTCCGGACCGGCGGCGTCACCCAGGGCACCTGCCATGTGAGCGTGTACGTCCCGGCCGACGGCGACATCCGGCACGTGGGCGGCGATCCGTCGTACTACACCCTGCACAACGGGTCGAGCGGGAGTGCCGCGGTGTTGTCCCGCGCCGAAGTCGACCAGGTCGCCCACCGCGGTCAGTGGGTGGCCCTGCCGTCCGTGAAGATCACCGGCGGAGTCCTCGCGGTGAAGCTGCACGACCGCGGCAAGGACTGGAACTCCAAGGGTTCCACGGACGCGCACCACGCGGTGGACGCCGTCCGCGCCGAGTGCGGCGCCTGACCGGGACCCGGCGGCCCCGGGCGGTGCCCCGCGCGGCCGCCCGGGTCAGGGACGGCGCTCGACCGTGGACTCCCGGACGACGAGTTCGAAGCCGGGCAGGATCCGGCGGGGGACCGGCGGGGTGCGCGCGGTGATGCGTTCCAGCACGCAGTCGACGGCGATCTGGGCGATGGCCTGCTTGTCGGGGGCGATGGTGGTCAGGGCGACGGCGGCGTAGCGGGCCTCCTCGATGTCGTCGAACCCGGCGACGGCGATGTCCTGGGGGACGCGCAGTCCGCGTTCGGCCAGGACGCGCAGGACACCGAGGGCGACCATGTCGTTGAAGGCGAACACGGCGTCGGGCCGCTCGCCGCGGTCGAGCAGGTCGGCCATGCCCGCCGCCCCGTCCTGGCGGTCGTAGCCGTCGGTGGCCACGACCAGCGCCTCCGGGGGTTTCATGCCCGCCGCTGTGTGCGCCTCCCGCCAGCCGCGCAGGCGCAGATGGGCCGGTTCGCGCGCGCTCTCGCGGCGGGCGCCGAGGAAGGCGATGCGGCGGCGCCCGGTGTCGATCAGATGCTGGACGGCGGCGCGCGCCGCCGCCACGTTGTCGATGGCGATGTGGTCGAAGGGCGCGCCGTACTCGCGCTCCCCGAGGAGGACCAGCGGTGAGGGGTCCGTGCGGGAGAGCAGGTCCTCCCGCTCCATCCGGATCGGGCTGAGGATGAGACCGTCGATGATCTGGGCGCGGAAGCCCTGGCAGACGAGGACCTCCTTCTCCCGCAGCCCCGCCGTGTGGTCGAGCAGGACGGTGTAGTCCTGTCGTGCGGCGGCGTCGATGACCGCCCCGGCCACCTCGGAGAAGTAGGGGTTGCCCAGTTCGGGCACGGCCAGCGCGATGATGCCGGTGCGGCCGTTGCGCAGATGACGGGCGACGAGGTTGGGCCGGTAGCCGAGTTCGTCGATGGCCCGCTGCACCCGGGCGCGGGTGCGCGGGGCCACATGGACATAGTTGTTCACGACGTTCGACACAGTCTTGACGGAAACCCCGGCGCGCTGTGCGACGTCCTTCAGGCTGACGCCCACGGAACTCCTTCGGTCGGACGGCCATGGGCCGGGCGGGCTCCGGTGCCGGCGGTCAGTCCGGCTGCCGGGCGCGGCTGAGCAGCGTCTGCGCCAGCACCACGACCGCCAGGAACCCGCCGTTGACCGTGTCGGTGAACGCGGAGCCGTACTGGGAGAAGTAGTGGTCGATCAGGTTGTGGATGACGGCAAGCACCAGGACTCCGCTGACCGTCCCGCCCACCGAGCCGCTGCCGCCGGTCAGCAGCGTGCCGCCGATCACCACCGAGGCGATGGCGGTGAGTTCGTAGCCGACGCCGATCGTGGTGACGCCCGATCCCAGGCGGGCGCTCCCCAGCGCGCCCGCGGTCGCGGCGAGGGTGGCGGACAGGACGTAGACGAGGACCTTGGCGCGGGCCACGGGCAGGCCCATCAGGGTGGCCGCGTTCTCGTTGCCGCCCATCGCGGTCACGGTGGAGCCGAAGCGGGTGCGGGTGAGCAGCAGGGCGCCGAGGACGAACAGCGCGGCGACGACGAGCACCGGCACCCAGGTGCCCTCGCCCAGCCGCCGGAAGGGCGACCCCGCGGGGACCAGATAGGTGGTGGCGCCCTCGTCGGTCAGCGCCTGCAACAGCCCGCGGGCGCCCAGCAGTCCGGCCAGGGTGACGATGAACGGCGCCATCCGGGCCCGGGTGACGAGCAGCCCCTGCACCGTGCCCCACACCGCGCCGACCGCCAGCGGCAGGGCGATGGCCAGCCAGGTCCCGCCGGCGTGCGCGCCGTAGGCGGCGACGACGCCGCCCAGCGCGTACACGGACCCCACGGACAGGTCGATGCCGCCGGTGAGGATGACGAAGGTCATGCCCAGGGCCAGCAGCCACACGAAGGAGTTGTTGCCGAGGATGCTGGAGATGTTCGACCAGGTCGGGAAGGTGGAGGAGGTCGCCGAGGCGATGGCCACCATCAGGACCAGCACGGCCAGCGCGCCCCGGCGCTGGATGTGGGAGGCCACGCGCTCGCGGAGCGCGGCGGGCCGCGCCGCGTCGGGCGCGGACCGCGGCGGCGGCGCGACGGGCCGCAGGGCGGACGGGCTCATCGGGTACCTCGCTCCTGTGAGGCGTAGACCGCGCAGCAGATGATGGCGGCCTCCACGAGCTGGGTGTAGGACGTGTGCACGTTGTGCTGGGTGAGTACGGCGGTGATGAGCTGCATGAACAGCGCGCCCGCCACCGTGCCGAGGACCCGGACCCGGCCGCCGGTCAGCGGGGTGCCCCCGACCACGACCGCGGTGATCGCGTTGAGTTCCATGTTGAGGCCCTGGTGGGCGGGGTCCGCCTCGGCGCCGTGGCCGACGATCATCGCGCCGGCGAGGGCCGCGAGGACGCCCGAGAGGACGTAGACGGTGACGAGTACGCGGCGTACCGGCAGCCCGGCCAGCTTGCTCGCCCGGCGGTTGTCGCCGATCGCGACCAACTGCCGCCCGAACGTGGTCCGGCGCACCAGCAGCGCGGTCAGTACGGCGCACGCGGCGGCGATCCACGCCATCAGGGGGACGCCGGCGAACCTGTCCGAGCCGAGGCTCAGCAGCCCGGCGTCCATGACGGGCTTGGCGGAGTTGCCGTTGACGAGTTCGGCGACGCCCCGCAGGCCGATCATGAGGGAGAGGGTGGCGACGATCGGCTGGATGCGGGCGAAGGCCACCATGGTGCCGCCGACCGCTCCCGAGACCGCGCCGAAGACCAGGGCGAGCAGTACCGCGAGCGGCGCGCCGTAGCCGAGGTAGAGGGGGACGACCGAGGCGGACAGGGCGATGACGGCGCCCACCGACAGGTCGACGCCCTCCGTCCCGATGACCAGGGCCATGCCGAGGGCGACGATCAGGGTCGGGGCGGCCTGGAAGAGCTGGATGCGGACGTTGCCCGCCGACAGGAAGGAGGTGTCCAGGGCGGCGGCCACGACGAACAGCACGACCAGCGCGGCGTAGACGCCGTACGCCTGGAGCAGCCGGGTCAGCCGGGCCCGGTCCCACCGGTTGGGGGCCGACCAGGTGGTGGGAGTCATCGGGGCTCCTCCTTGGTCACGGCGGAGCCCGATCCGGCTCCGGCGTCCGTATCGGGGGTGGTGCCGGTCGTGGCCGAGGTGGCGAGCGAGTCGAGCACGGACTGCTCGGTGACGTCCTCGCCCTGGAGGTGTCCGACGACCCGCCCGTCCTTGAGGACCACGATCCGGTCCGAGCCCTCGATCAGCTCCTCCAGGTCGGAGGAGATCAGCAGCACCCCGAGCCCCTGCCCGGCGAGTTCGTCGATGAGCGCCTGCACCTCCGCCTTGGCGCCCACGTCGATGCCCCGGGTCGGTTCGTCCAGGAGCAGCACCTCGGGATCCAGGCACAGCCAGCGGGCCAGGAGCACCTTCTGCTGGTTGCCGCCCGAGAGGTCGCTGACCTTCTGGTCGGGGCCGGACGCCTTGATGCGCAGCCGGTCCATGAAGAAGCGGACGACCTCGTCCTGCTTGGCCTGCGAGACCACCCCGGCGCGGGCCAGCCGGGGCAGCAGGGCCAGGGAGATGTTCTCCCGCACGGACAGGTTGGGCAGGATGCCCTCGGTCTTGCGGTCCTCGGCGAGCATGACGACACCCGCCTTGATGGCGGCGGCCGGGCTGCGCCGGGCCAGCGGTCTCCCGCCCACCTCGACGGTGCCGCCGTCGGTGGCCAGGGCGCCGGTGATGGCCTGGGCGGTCTCGCTGCGTCCGGCGCCCAGCAGCCCGCCGAGCCCCACGACCTCGCCGCGGTGGATGTCCAGGCCGACCCCGTGCACCCGGTGCCGGACGGTCAGGTCCGCGGCCCGCAGCGCCGGCACGCCCTCGCGCCGGTCGTGCTGCTCGCCGCCGAACGCCGTGGCGCCCTTGGCCCGCACGGCGGACATCTCCCGGCCCAGCATCAGCGAGATCAGTTCGAGGCGTTCCAGTCCCGCCATGTCGCCGGTGTGCACGACCGCCCCGTCCCGCATCACGGTGACCCGGTCGCAGATGGCGTACAGCTCGTCGAGGCGGTGGCTGACGTAGACGACGGCGATGCCCTGCCGCTTGAGGTCGCGGATCACCGAGAAGAGGGTCTCCACCTCGCGCGGCTCCAGCGAGGAGGTCGGCTCGTCCATGACGACCACCCGGGCGTCGATCTGCACCGCGCGGGCCAGGGCCACCATCTGCTGGGCGCCCAGACCCAGGGAGCCCAGCGGCCGGGTGACGTCCACCTCCACGCCGTAGCGCCGCAGGGTCTCGGCGGCGAAGCGGTTCATGGCGCGTACGTCGACCAGGCCGAAGCGGCGCGGTTCGCGGCCCAGGCACAGATTGCGGGCCACCGACATCAGCGGGACGAGGTTGACCTCCTGGTAGATGGTCGAGACCCCGGCGGCCTGTGCCTCCAGCGGGTTGCGGAAGGCGCGTTCCTCGCCCGCGTACCGGATCACTCCGGCGTCGGGGCGGTACACGCCGGTCATCACCTTGATCAGCGTCGACTTTCCGGCGCCGTTCTCGCCGATGAGGGCGTGCACCTCACCGGGGCGCAGGCGGAAGTCCACCCCGCGCAGGGCGTGGACGCCCGCGAAGTTCTTGTCCACCCCGGCGACGTCCACGATCCAGTCGCTGCGAGGTGCCGGGTCCTGCTGGACCAACGTCGTCCTCCTCATGCGGGCTGCCGGGGCAGCCGCCGGTCCGCCGGGCCGGCCGGAACCACCGCGTCCCGGCCCCGGCCCGTTCCCTCCGTGCCGTCGCGTGGGCTCAGTACACGAGGCCCTGGTCGAGGGCCTGCTGGGCGTTGTCGTGCGTGAAGTGGCCGTCCTTGATGATGACCTTGGGCTGCACACCGGTGTCGCCGTAGAAGTCCTGGAGGGCCTGGAAGGCGAGCGGACCGAAGCGGGGGTTGGTCTCGATGTCGGCCACCATCTGGCCGGCGGCGACGTTCTTCACGGCCTGCTCGATACCGTCGATGGAGACGACCTTGATGTCCTTGCCGGGCGTCTTGCCGGCCGAGCGGACGGCCTGGATGGCGCCGAGTGCCATCTCGTCGTTCTCCGCGTACACCGCGTTGATGTCGGAGTGGGACTGGAGCAACTGCTCCATGACCTTCTGGCCGTCGGTCTGGGCGAAGTTGCCGGTCTGCGAGGCCACCACCTTCATCTTCGGGTACTTGGCCTCGACCTGGTCCTGGAAGCCCTTGGTCCGGTCGGTGGTGACGTTGTTGCCGGGGGTGCCGGTCAGGATGGCGACGTGCGCCTCGCCGCCGGTGGCTCCGGCGAGGTCGTCGGCCGCGATCTGCGCCTGGTGGTAGAAGTCCGAGCCGATGAAGGCCATGAAGTCCGTGCACGCGGTGCCGCCGACCGTGCGGTCGATGGTGAGCACGGGGATCTTGGCGGACTTCGCCTTGGCCAGGGCCGGGCCGAGCCCGTCGGAGTTCTCCGGGGCGACGATCAGGGCCTTGGCGCCCTGCGCGATCATGTCCTCGATCTGCGAGTTCTGCGCGTTGACATCGGCGTTGGCGTTGCGCTGGATGAGCTTGACGCCGAGCTTCTTCGCCTGCTGCTCGATGCTCTTGGTCTCGGTCGCGCGGAACGGATTGCTGGTCGACTCCGACTGCGAGAAACCGACGACCGTCTTGCCGTCGGTGAGGTCGAGCCTGGGCACACCGCCGTTGTACGTCTTGTACGTGCAGCCGGGGCCCTTCGCGGCCGGTGAGGCGACCTGCTGCGAGGCCGCGGCGTTGTCGTTCGCCGCCGCGGAGGAGGAGCCGCCGCCGGAGTCGGACGAGCCGGACTTGGTGCATCCGGTGGCGGCCAGACACAGCCCGGCGGCCAGCACTGCGGCAGTGAGGGTCTTGGCTTGAACGTTCACGCGCCGATCACATCCTCAACGGGGTGGACGAAGGGGCGGGGCGGAGAAGAGCAGGGGCCGCCCTGGGCCCTCGCAGGGCGAAGGCAGAACCGACAGGCGGGCTTTGCAACGTTGTAGACATTGCGGGAACGCCGAAGCGGATGTCAACCCGCTGTAAAGAACTCCTCGTCGGAGGTGACGGCGGCGCCGGACGGCGGCCGGGCGGACGCTCCGGCGGCCCTCCCGGCGGCCGAACGCACCCCTCGCGAAGCGGCCAACTCCCCTGTGATCAGCGGGAACTGTCGCGCAATCGGCATGCCGGACAGCGCTGCCACGGCAATCGCGTACGAGGGGTGGACACCCGGAACGGCGCTGTGCTGTCATGTGGCTGCTCGCGTTTACAACGTTGTCAGGCGCCTGTCGCAGCCGAGGTGCCGCCACCGCGTCGGGGTGAGGCGGACCGAGGCGCTGCGGCGTTCCGGCCGGACGCCTCCGGGCCGCGCCGCGACCTCCTCCGGGGTCCGCGCGCCAGGCCGGCCACCGGCATGTGACGTCGCGTCAGACAGCTCCACGGCACAACGATCCGGCCAGCGCGCCCCCCACCTTCAAGACCCCGCCTCAGGCCCCACGCCCCACGGCCCTCCCTCACCCAAGGCCCCTGCCCCCACAACCCCCGCCCAGCCCGCACCCGTTGGACACGGTCCTCGAACAGGAAGGGCAGCCCATGGAACGCCGTACGTTCCTGACCGGCTCCATGTCCGCCGCCGGCGCCGCAGCCCTGGCCGGCGCCCCCTCGACCGCCCACGCCTCCGCCGACACCTCCGCCCACGCCTCGGCCCCGCCGAGCCCGGCCGGGCCGACCGCCGCCGCCCGCCCCCACTACACCGCCAACCGGGCCCCGCTGCGGCCGGAGCCGTTCCTGCGGCTGCCGCCCGGCAGCATCACGCCCAAGGGATGGCTGCGCGCCCAGCTCGACCTGCAACTGGACGGACTGAACGGGCGCATGCCCGAGGTGTCCGACTACCTCGACGAGCGGACCAGCGGCTGGTCCGTCGCCGACCGCGACGGCTGGGAGGAACTGCCCTACTGGCTGCGGGGGTTCGGCGACCTCGGCTATGTCACCCAGGACAGCCGGGTGCTGGAGACCACCCGCGCCTGGATCGACCGCATCCTCGCCACCCGGCAGCCCGACGGCTTCTTCGGCCCCGCCCGCCTGCGCACCGCCCTCGGCGGCGGCCCGGACTTCTGGCCGTACATGCCGGTCCTGGACGCGCTGCGCACCTGGCACGAGTACAGCGGCGACGACCGGGTCGTACCGGCCCTGACCGGCTGGCTGAAGTACCTCCACACCCAGCCCGGCACCCTCTTCGGACAGGGCTGGGGCGCGGCCCGCGTCGGCGACACCATCGACACCGCCTACTGGCTCTACAACCGCACCGGCGACGACTGGCTGCTCGACCTGGTGCGCACCATGCACACCCACAGCGCCGACTACACGCACACCATCCCGACCTGGCACAACGTCAACCTCGCCCAGGGCTTCCGGGAACCCGCCCAGTACGGGGTGCTGGCCGGCGACGACTCCTTCCTCGGCGCCACCCACCGGGTGTACGACACCGTCATGGCCCGCTACGGCCAGTTCCCCGGCGGCGGTTTCGCCGCGGACGAGAACGCCCGCCCCGGCTACCACGACCCGCGCCAGGGCTTCGAGACCTGCGGCATCGTCGAGTTCATGCACAGCCACCAGTTGCTCGCCCGGATCACGGGGGACACCGTGTGGGCCGACCGCTGCGAGGACCTGGCCCTCAACATGCTGCCCGCCGCCTTCGACCCGCGGCAGAAGGGCACCCACTACGTCACCGCCGCCAACAGCGTCCAGCTGGACAACGTTGCCAAGTCGCACGGCCAGTTCGACAACGACTTCGCCATGCAGGCGTACCGGCCCGGCGTCCACGACTACCGCTGCTGCCCGCACAACTACGGCATGGGCTGGCCCTACTACGCCGAGGAGATGTGGCTGGCGAGCCTCGACGGCGGCCTGTGCGCCTCCCTGTACGGCGAGTCCACCGTGCGCGCGAAGGTGGGCGACGGCACCACCGTGACCGTGACCGAGCAGACCGGGTACCCCTTCGACGACACCGTCACCCTCACCGTGTCCGCGCCGCACGCCGTCACCTTCCCGCTCCACCTCAGGGTGCCGGGCTGGTGCCGCGAGCCCTCCGTCCGGCTGGCCGGGCGGCCCGTGCCGGTCCGGCGCAGCGGCGGCCACCTCGTCGTGGACCGGCGCTGGCACGACGGCGACCGGCTCGTGCTGCGGCTGCCCATGCGCACCCGGGTGCGCACCTGGCACGGCAGCGCCGGCGCCGTCTCCGTCCACCACGGCCCGCTCACCTACTCCCTGCGCATCGAGGAGGAGTGGCGCCGCACCGGCGGCAGCGACGCCTGGCCGGAGTACGAGGTACGGCCCCGCTCGCCGTGGAACTACGCCCTGGAGCTGGACGCCCGCGACCCCGCCCGGTCCTTCGCCGTGGAACGCACCCGCGCCCGCGCCGCCAACCCCTTCACCCACTCCGGCACCCCCGTGCTCCTGCGGGCCAAGGGCCGCCGCCTGGACGGCTGGACGCGCGACGACCAGGACGTCGTGGCCCCGCTCCAGCAGAGTCCCGCCCGCACCACCCGGCCCGTCGAACACCTCACCCTGGTCCCGGCCGCCGCCGCCCGGCTGCGCGTCACCGCCTTCCCGACCGCCGCCGCCAGGGGCAGGGCGAAGGAATGGGCCGCCGTCACGGCCTCCTTCAGCGGCGTCGACAGCCCGCAGGCCCTGCTCATGAACGCGGATGTCGAACCGTCCGGCTCCTACGACCAGTCGGTGCCGCGCTTCACCTGGTGGGACCGGACCGGCACCGAGGAGTGGATCCGGTACGACTACGCCGAACCGGTCCGCGTCGGCGCGGTGGCCGTGTACTGGTACGACGACACCGGCCACGGCGCCTGCCGCGTCCCGGAGTCCTGGCGCCTGGAACACCGCGGCACCGACGGCGCGTGGCGGCCCCTCGGCGAGGGCGCCGCCCACGGCACCGCCACCGACCGCTTCAACCGGCTCTCCTTCCCGGCGGTCACCACCACCGCCCTGCGCATCACGGCGCACCTGAAGACCGGGTTCTCCGGCGGCCTGCTGGCCTGGCGCACCGAGTCCTGAGGACCGGGCGCCGGGCCGCCGCAGAACCCCGGGCCCGCCACGGACGGCAGCACACCGCACGGCCGTACCGCCGCACAGCCGTCCGGCGGGGGCCCCTCCCACCGCACCGACGAAAGGTGAAACTCCTTTGAGTCCCGGAAGAATGACCCCCGGCAGCACCCGCACCCCCGCCACCCGGCGACTGGCCGCCCTGGCACCGCTGCTCCTGGGCGCCGCCCTGCTGACCCCGGCCTCCCTCGCCCAGGCGGAGTCCGCCACCGCGTCCGCCGCCGCCCCCGCGCAGGGGCTGCGCAGCGACTGCTACCTCAGCTCCGACAGCACCTCACTGGACTTCGCCACCTACACCAGCACCGGGATCCAGCCCTCCCTGAACGTCAAGGACCTCATCCCCACGCTGCGCGGCTGCGCCGGGTCCACCCTGAACGTCGCCGCGCACTGGACGGGCACCCTGGACGTGCCCGCCGGGGGCGCGTACACGTTCTACATCAAGGGCGACAACGGCTTCCGCCTGTCGCTCGACGGCGCGAGCGTCATCGACCACTGGACGACCGACTGGGACGTGCCCACCCAGTCCCAGCCCGTCACCCTGACCGCCGGGCGGCACCAGCTCGCCTTCGACTACAACCAGGGCAACGGCGGCGCCTACATCCAGACCGAGTGGTCCGGCCCCGGCTTCGACCGGCAGCCCGTCCCGGACTCCGCGCTGCACGTCCCGGACGACTACGCGCCCCTCGACCTGGCGAGCACCGTGGACACCACCGGCCGCAAGGCCGTGGTCCGGCTGCCCGGCCGGGTGGACGCGCTGCCCGCGGACCTGACGAAGCACCTGTCGGTGATCGCCGGGGGACAGCGCTGGACACCGGCCGTGGCAACCGACCCGCACGACCGCTCGGCGCTGGTCCTCACCGCCGCCGCCAAGGACACCCCCGCGGCCATGAAGTCCGACGTCCGGATCAGCTACGACGGCAAGGGCGGTCTGAACACCTCCGCCGGTCCGCTGGGCGTCTTCTCCAGCCTGGCCCGGAACAACTCCACCTGGTACTTCGCCACCCAGTGGGCCAAGGACGTCTCCCCGTCCAACGCGCTGCCCGACTACCCGCGCCCGCAGCAGACCCGCGGGCAGTGGGCCAACCTCAACGGCACCTGGCAGTTCCAGGCCACCGCGCAGGACGCGCCGCTGCCCCGGGGCAGGCTCAGCGGGAAGATCCTCGTGCCCTACCCGATGGAGGCGCCGCTGTCCGGTGTCGCCGAGCACCACGACTGGTCGCTGTACCAGCGCACCTTCAAGGTCCCGGCCGGCTGGCGGGTCGGCTCGGGCAACCGGCTGCACCTGAACTTCGGCGCGGTCGACTACGAGGCGTGGGTGTACGTCAACGGCAAGCAGGTGGCCCACCACACCGGCGGCTACGAGGCGTTCACCGCCGACATCACCGACGCGGTCACCCGCCACGGCGACCAGAGCGTACTGCTCAAGATCAAGGACACCACCGACGCCACCCAGCAGGCGACCGGCAAGCAGTCCCGCGACCCCAGCGGCATCTGGTACACCCCCACCTCCGGCATCTGGCAGACGGTGTGGATGGAACCGGTGCCCGAGAAGAGCGTCGACTCGCTCGTGCTGACCCCGGACGTGAAGAGCGGCACCGTGTCGGTCACCGTGCGCCCGAGCGCGGGCACCGGGCGCACCGCCCGGGTCACCGCCACCGCGTACGACGGCCACCGGCGCGTCGGCTCGGTCTCCGGCCGCGCCGGCACCGCCCTCACGCTGCGTGTCCCGCACGCCAAGCTGTGGAGCCCGGACAGCCCGTTCCTCTACGACCTGAAGGTCACCCTGGACGACGGCCGCTCGCACGACAGCGTCGGCTCGTACTTCGGGATGCGGTCGGTCTCGATCGCCAAGGCCGGCGGCGTCAACAAGATCGAGCTGAACGGCAGGCCCACCTTCCTGCTGGCCACCCTCGACCAGGGATTCTGGCCCGACGGCATCTACACCGCCCCGACGGACGCGGCGCTCAGGTCCGACCTCCAGCTGCACAAGCAGCTCGGGTTCAACACCGTACGCAAGCACATCAAGGTGGAACCGGCCCGCTGGTACTACTGGGCCGACCGGCTCGGCCTGCTGGTCTGGCAGGACATGCCCAGCCGCAACACCGACAAGGCGAGCGCCGCGAGCAACGCGGAGTTCGGCAAGGAGGTGCACGAGATCGTCGACCAGCACATCAGCAGCCCCTCCGTGGTCATGTGGACGATGATGAACGAGGGCTGGGGCGAGCAGAGCAAGCAGTCCACCGGTGAACTCGCCGACGCCGTCAAGCGCCAGGACCCCGCGCGCCTGGTCGACGCCCACTCGGGTGTCAACTGCTGCGCCTCCAAGGGCGATTCCGGCCGCGGTGACGTGATCGACCACCACCTCTACCACGGACCGGCCAACCCGGCGCCGGACGCCACCCGGGCCGCCGTCGACGGAGAGCACGGCGGGTACTCGCTCACCGTCCCCGGCCACATCGCCGGGGTCGCGGGCGGCCAGGACTACGGTGACGGCCCCGCCGACATCGCCGAGATGACCAGGACGTACGTGGAGAACACGAGTCAGATGATCCCCAACGCGAGCGCCGGACTGTCCGGTTCGGTCTTCACCCAGATCAGCGACGTCGAAGGTGAGCTCAACGGTCTGATCACCTACGACCGGGCCGTCCTGAAGGTCTACCCCGACCAGGTCAGGGACATCAACCGCCGGCTGATCGCGGCCGGGGCCGCGGCGGGCGGCACCGCCCGCTGACAGCGGCGGGGACAGCGGCAGGACAGCAGGGTGCGGGACCGGTCACCGGTCCCGCACCCCTCGTCGTGCCGTGCTCAGTTCACATAGACCTCCGCCCGGTCGATGCTCACGAAGGACGCCTGGGACTGCCCGTCGTGCTCACCCGTGACCCGCACCCGCAGTGTGTGCCGGCCGGAGGGCAGCCGCGGACTGAGGTACTGGAGGGTCTCCCCGGTGCGGATCGCGCCGTAGTAGTCCAGCCGTTGCTCGGGACCGCCGTCGATGCTCAGCGCCGCGTAGCCGTTGCCCGTGTCCCGTACGGACAGCAGCGCGATCCGGGTGCCGGTGAAGGTGAACGTGGCGGTGTTCTGCGCCCGGTCGCTCCAGTGGTCGTCGCCCCAGAAACACTGCACGGCGCAGCCGGACCCCGAGTTCCAGGCGCCGGTGTAGGCGACGCTCCCGGGACCGTTCGAACGGCCGTCGTCGTTGATCCAGTAGGCGCCCGGACCCGGGTCGCCGGACGGCAGGTCCTGGGTGGCGCCGGTGGCGAGCGGCACGCCGAGGTCGGGGCTGCCGTCCGCGTGCCAGGTGATGCGCTGCGCCCGGGTGGTGCGGTCGCCGTAGGTGTAGGCCGAGGTGGTCTTGGCGTGGTAGACGATCCAGTCCTCGGTGCCGTCCGGCGAGCGGAAGAAGGCGTGGTGCCCGGGGCCGTACACCCCGTGGGCGTCGGCGCGGGAGAAGACCGGGCCCTGGTGCTGCGTCCAGTTGCCGGGCACCAGCGGATCGGCGCCGGACGGCAGCGACATCATCCACACCTGGTAGTCGGGCTTGCCCGTGTCGCAGGTCGAATACGTCATCCAGGTGCGGCCGTTGCGGTACAGGAACTCCGGGCCTTCCCGGACCTCCGGGCAGCCGCCGGCGCCGTTGATCGCGATGGCGTCGCCCGAGACGGTGTACGGGTTCGACAGCGGCGCGATGTTGAGACCGTTGTGCTGGTACGCGTTGATGCCGCTGTAGGCCAGGTAGAGACGGCCGTTGTGCTGGAGGATGCCCGGATCGATGGCGAAGTCGGAGGCGTGGTTGGGCGGCGCCAGCTTCGCCTTGAAGTGGTACGGCCCGGCCGGGTCGTCCCGGTCGGACTCCGCGACGTAGATCCGGTGGTGGTCGTCGGTGCCGTCGTCGGCGGTGTAGTACAGGTACCAGCGGCCGTCGAAGCGGTAGAACTCCGGCGCCCAGATGTCCCGGTCGCGGGAGGCGTCCGGGTCGGTCCAGACGGTGACCGGGTCGGCGGTCAGCAGGGTGCTCAGGGACGGCGAGCGCCACATGCGGACGCTGCCGCCCTGGGTGGTGGTGAGGTAGTAGTTCCCGTTCCAGTACGTCATGAACGGGTCGGGGCCGGTGTTGAGCGGGTTGCGGAACGTGCCCGCGGCGGCGGCGCGCCCGGCCGTCGCCGCGGCGGCGGGGTGCACCGCGCCCGTCCCGGCCAGCAGCAGTCCGAGTACGGCCAGCAGGCCGAGCAGGCGCAGGCGGAGTGTGCGCCGGTGCCGGTGTGGGGGAGGCGGTGTCCGGTGGAGTCGTGTGCGCATGGGGGGCTCCTTCTCGGGGACCGTGGTGCGCGGAGCGCGAAGGCGCTTTTCATCGTTGCAATGTCGACGGTGCGCCACCGTAGGACGGTGCTGAAAGGCCGTCAAGGCAGCGTGGCGGCCGGTCGGCGGGCCGGGGCGAGGCGGCCCCGGCGCACGGGCGGGGTGTTTTCGCTGGACATGGCTTGCCAGAGCGGAGCCCGGCCCCGTATAACGTTGGAAATCCGGTACCGGGCCGGCCCGCCGGACGGCCGGTGCGCCGGGCCCGGCTGTCGGGCGGGGGCGGGGTGGCCGTCGGCCCGGGGGCCCTGCCCCGGACGGGGAGGAACAGCGTGCGGGTGAGCCTGAAGGACGTCGCGTCGCACGCGGGTGTCTCCATCAAGACCGTCTCCAACGTGGTCAACGACCATCCGCACGTCAGCCCGGCGATGCGGGCACGGGTGCAGAAGTCCATCGACGAACTCGGCTACCGCCCCAACCTCACCGCCCGGCATCTGCGCAAGGGCAGGACCGGGATCGTCGCCCTCGCCCTGCCCGAACTGGGCAACCCCTACTTCGCCGAACTGGCCGCCGAGGTGGTCGACGCGGCCGCCGCGCACGACTACACCGTCCTGCTCGACCACACCGGCGGGCGGCGCGACCAGGAGGCCCTGGTCAGCCAGGGCTTCCGGGCCAGGGTGATCGACGGGCTGATCCTGAGCCCCATCGAGCTGGAGGCCGAGGACCTGCGCGCGCGGGCCGAGCCGGTCCCGCTGGTGCTGCTCGGCGAGCGCGAGTACGACCTGCCCTACGACCACATCGCCATCGACAACGTCGCGGCCGCCCGCGAGGCGGTGCGGCACCTCATCTCGCTCGGGCGGCGCGACATCGCGTTCCTGGGCGCGCGGCGCGGCCGCAGCCAGCCCGCCCATCTGCGGCTGCGCGGCTGGCGTGAGGCGCTGGACGCGGCCGGACTCGTCGCCGACCACCGGCTGGTGGCGGCCACCGACGGCTGGGGGCACGCCGACGGGGCGGCGGCCATGGCCCGGCTGCTGGACGCCGGGCACCGGCCCGACGCGGTGTTCGCCTACAACGACCCCATCGCCATCGGCGCCATGCGCGTCCTGGCCGAACGCGGGCTGCGCGTCCCCGAGGACGTCGCCGTGGTCGGCTTCGACGACGTGGTCGAGGGCCGGTTCGGCGCCGTCACCCTCACCTCGGTCTCACCCGACAAGGCGTCCATCGCCAGGATGGCGGTGGAGTCGGTGCTGTCCCAACTGGACGGCGCGCCCCGGGGAGAGGCCCGCCGGATCCACGCCGGCTACCGCCTGGTCCGCCGGGAGAGCACCCTCGGGTCGGACGCCCCGCCACCCACTCCGGCCTGACCCGCCGTAGAGCGGAGCTGTCAGCTGTCAGCTGTCAGCGGTACGGCTGTGCAGACGGCGCGGCCACGGCCACGGACAGCCGGGTGCCGAGCCGCACACCGGCCGCGTCCCGCCCGCCCGCATGGCCGCACGGCCGGTCAGCGGCTGGTGCCGAAGTCCTGCGTCCAGTAGCCGCCGGGCTGGGCCAGGCCCACACCGATCTCCTTGAACGCGCAGTTGAGGATGTTGGCCTTGTGTCCGGGGCTGTCCATCCAGGCCGCCATGACCTGCGCCGCGCTGGTGTAGCCGTAGGCGACGTTCTCGCCGTAGGTGCTCCAGGTGTATCCGGCGGCGGTGATCCGGTCGCCGGGCGCGGATCCGTCGGACCCGGTGTGCGACATGTTCCGGTGGGCCGCCATGTCCTCGCTGTGTGCCTGGGCGGCCGCCGCGAGGGCCGGGTTGGCGGTCAGCGCCGAGCAACCCGCCTTCGCCCGCTCGTTGTTGACGAGCGCCAGGATCTGGGCGGCGGAGTCCGACGGAGCCGAGGCGCCGGGCGCCGGGCTGGCGGAGGCGGTGGGGGACGCGGGGGTGGTGGTGGCGGGCGCGGTGGGCCGGGCGGTGTGCGAGGCGGCCGGTGAGGCGGCGGCGCCGTGGTGCTTGGCGGCGGAGCCGGGCGCGGCGGGCGCGGGGACAGCGGGTGCGGCGGAACGGCGGGCCGACGACGCGTCGCGCGGGTGCGGCGCGGCCGGGGTGCCGGGGGAGGACGACGCGGCCGGTGAGGAGGGCGCGGACGCTCCGGGCAGGGACGCGCCGGGCAGGGACGTACCCGCACCGGCGGTCGGGGACGGGGTGGCGGGAGCCGGCCTGCCGCTCGCCGTGCCGGGTGCGGATCCGCCCCACGCGGACGGGTTCCACTGGACCGAGGGGATCTCCTCGGCGACGCGGTGCGTCTGTTGCGTTCCGCCGCCCGGCCAGCCGCCACAGGCCAGGGCGGCGGAGGGGATGCCGACGACGCCCACGGCGACGGCGGCGACGGCTATCCGCCGGTGGTACTGATGCTTGCGATGCTTGCCCATGCGTGACCTCACTCGGTAGTCGCCGAGCGCCTTCCATCGGGCGGCTCCGTGCGGAGTGCGCCTTCTGAGCTGCGGCGATGCCTGCGAGTGGTCATCTTGGGACGGCGTCGAGCAGGGATGCAAAGAGCTGCGCTACTACGCTGCCTCGTAGCGCCGCGCGGCCTTGCGGAGCCGTCGCGGTACGTGCTGATCAGCGGTGCCCACCCGGTGCGGGGGCCTGGTCACGCGTCAGAAGCCCCCGGTGCGCGGGGAGGAGGAGAAGGGCGGCGCGCGGAGCGCCGACCCGCCGAGCACCGCCTCCCGCATCCGCATCAAGCCGGACAAGTCCCCTATGTCACCGGTGCGGCGCCTACTAACCGCGGGGCGTAGTAGCCGGACGCGCTGTGATCGATGTCACGGCCCCTGGGGCGCCGCAGCCGTACGGGCAGGGGGAGGTATCCATTGCTGATGAGCGACCGCAGCGACCGCAGCGGCCGCAACCGGTCGGCGGACACGGCGAGTTCGATGCCGGGGAACCGGTCGAAGAGCCGGCGCAGGGTGGTGGCGGCCTCCATGCGGGCGAGCGGCGCGCCGAGGCAGGAGTGCACGCCGTACTCGAACGCCATGTGGTCCTTGACCGGGCGGGTGACGTCGAAGCGGTCGGCGCCGGGCCCGTGCCGGTCGGGGTGGCGGTTCGCGGCGGCGTAGGAGGCGAGGATGGCGTCACCGCGCGGGATGATCTGGTCGCCGGGCAGCGGGATGTCCTTGACGGCGTAGCGCAACGGCAGGTGTTTGACGGCGGGTTCGTGCCGCACTCTCTCCTCGACGACGTCAGACCGGTCGGCCTGCCCGGCACGGACGCGGGCGAGTTGCGAGGTGTCACGGAGCAGCGCGGTGACGGCCTGGTCGATGGCGTTGACGGTGGTCTCGTACGCGGCGGAGAGCATCAGCGGCAGGGTGTCGCGCAGTTCGGTGCCGGACAGGCCGCCGCCGTCGCCCCCTCGTCGCGGGCCGCGACCACCAGGGAGGTCATGTCGTCGGGCGGCTCGCGCCGTTCGAGGGCGATCAGCTCCTTTCAGGTCCGCGAACACGGCGGCGCCGTTCGCGGCGGCCTGCTCGGCGGTGACCGTGGCGTCGAAGATGCCGTCGACCCCGGCCCGGAATCCGTCGCGACGGCTCTCGGGCACGCCCATGAGGCGGCTGATCACCGCGATCGGCAGCGGATGGGCGAAGCGCGCCCGCAGATCGGCGCCCTCTCCGGCGGACAGCGCGGCCAGCGCGTCCAGGAGCGCGGCGACCGTGGACTCGGCACCGGGGCGCGGCGCTTCGATGCGGCGGGCGCCGAACGCGGGGGCGATCATCCGGGGCAGCCTGCGGTGGTCGGTGCCATAGGCGGTGAACATGCTGTCCGCCGTGACCCACAGGGCGAGCGGCCGGGCGGCGGCGGTCCCGGAGAGGGCGGCCCAGTGCCGGACGGCGTCCTTGGAGACGTCGGGGCTGGTCAGCAGTCGTTCGAGGAGCGCGGGGTCGGTGACGGCCCACGCACTCACCCCGAGGATGTCCACCCGGGCGCCGGCTCCCCGGGCGCGTGACGCCCGGTCTTCGGCGTGGTGGTCGGAGCCGGTGGGGTCCAGGACGATCACCGGCTGCTCGGACACGAGCGCGTCTCCTTCGGCGGAGGGACCACGTCCACGGAGGTGCGGACCGCTCGGGCGGCCGGGGTGCCCGGGACCTCAGGTGAGGACGCCCCGGTACGTCCGTGACAGTGCGCCTCGGCGGCCCGGCGTGTTCCGCGCGGAGCCTTTCGTGCCCCGGGCGCCGGGCGGTGAAATCGGTTCGCGCGGAGCGGTTGCGCAGCGGCAGGCTGGTCCCATGGACCATGCGGAGGTGCTGCTCGTCGCAGGACGGGCCGGAGTCGGCAAGACCACGGTGGGATGGGAGGTCTCGGCGCTGCTGCGGGACGCGGACGTCGCGCACGCGGTCATCGACGGGGACTTCATGGGACAGGTGCACCCGGCACCGCCCCAGGACCCCGACCGCGCGCGGATCACCGAGGCGAGCCTGACCGCGGTGTGGGCCAACTTCGCACGGCACGGCTACCGTCGGCTGGTCTACACGAACACGCTCAGCGTGCTCACGGAGACGGCCGGCATGTTCCGGCGGGCGCTCGGCGCGGACGTACGGATCGTACGGGTCCTGCTCACCGCCTCCGACGCCACCGCCCGCGAGCGCCTGGTGCGCCGGGAGATCGGCTCGGAGCTGGAGCGGGAACTGACGGGCAGCGCCCGCAAGGCACGGCTGCTGGACCGGCACGCGCCCGCGGACACCGTCCGGGTGGCCACGGATGCGCGGTCCGTGGCGGACATCGCCCGCGAGGTGGTGGCCGCCACCGGCTGGGCCGGACGGGACCGGCCCGCTCGGCCGCCCGCGTGACGCCCTCTCGCGGCGCCCCGGGCCCCGGGGCGCCGCGAGAGGCTCAGAACGCGCCGAACGCGGCGGCGTACCGGATCGTGCCGGCCGGAACCGGGCGGGCGTCGTCGAGGGGCAGGGCCATCATCGCCTCGTCGGGCACCTCGAAGGGGGCGCGGATGCCGAAGCGGGAGGCCGGGGTGAAGCCGAACCGCGGGTAGTACGCGGGGTGGCCGAGGACGACGACCAGGTGCTCGCCCCGGGCGCGTGCGGCGTCCAGGGCGGCGCGGACGGCGGCGGAGCCGGCGCCGGTGCGCTGGGCCGCGGGCAGCACCGCGCAGGGGGCCAGGGCCAGCGCGGGCCGGTCGCCGATGTGGCACCGGGTGAGCAGCGCGTGCCCGGTCACGGTGCCGTCGGGAGCGGTGGCCAGCAGGGAGAGCCCGTCGATCCAGGCGGTGGGATCGGCGCGCAGCGCGTCGACGAGGTCGGCCTCCGCCGGGGTGGGGAAGGCGGCGAGGTTGACGCCGCGCACGGCGGCGGTGTCGGCAGCGGTCTCGGGCCGGGTGGTCCAGTCGGTCATGGGGTCCACGGTACTCACGCGGCGGTGGTCGGCCGCAGGCGCTCCCGGTACTCCCGGGCCGCTGCCATCAGCGCGTCGAGGGCGTCCCTGGTGCGCGCGAGCTCGGCGATGTGCGCGGAGAGCCGGTCGCGCTCCTGCGCCATCCGCTCCAGCGCGGCGTCGGAGTGCTCCTCGCTGGGCGCGTCGACGCACGGCAGGAGTTCGGCGATGGTGCGGCTGGACAGCCCCGCGGCGTACAACCGCTGGATGAACGCCACCCGTTCGACCTCCACCTCGGTGTAGTGCCGCTGCCCGCCGGTGCTGCGGGAACTGCTCAGCAACCCCTGCTCCTCGTAGTACCGCAAGGACCTGACGCTGACCCCCGTGCGCGACGCGAGCTCCCCGATCCGCATACGATCCTCACCTCTGTGACCTGCGGCACAACACTTGCCTCTGACGTCAATGTGAGGTTCTAGCGTAACCGTCGTGCCCGAGAGCCGGGCACGGCAGAGCACGACGGAGTCCTGACATGACGACCCTCTTCGACAGCTACCGGCTCGGGGACCTGACCCTGCCCAACCGGGTGGTGATGGCCCCGATGACCCGGGTGCGGGCCGCCGCCGGGGGACTGGCGACGCCGTCGATGGCGGCGTACTACGCCCAGCGGGCGACGGCCGGACTGATCGTGTCCGAGGGGGTGCAGCCGAGCCTGGTCGGACAGTCGAACCCGGGGACACCGGGGCTGCACACCGACGAACAGGTCGAGTCCTGGCGTCCCGTGACCGCGGCCGTGCACGCCAACGGCGGCCGGATCTTCGCGCAGATCATGCACGGCGGGCGGGTCTCGCACCCCGACACGACCGGGATGCGGCCGGTGGGACCCTCGGCCGTCGCCGCGACCGGCGACGTGTTCACCCCCTCCGGGCCGCGCCCCGCACCCGTGCCGCGCGCCCTGGACACCGCCGAAGTGCCCGAGCACGCCCACGCGTACGCCCGAGCGGCCCGCCGAGCCGTGGACGCCGGTTTCGACGGTGTGGAACTGCACGGTGCCAACGGCTATCTGATCTCGCAGTTCCTCTCCTCCAACGCCAACCTCCGCACCGACCGCTACGGAGGCCCGGTCGCCCACCGGATCCGCTTCGCCGTCGAGGCGGTGTCCGCGACCGTCGACGCGGTGGGCGCCGCCCGGACCGGCATCCGGCTCTCCCCGGGCGGCACCTTCTGGGGCGTCGAGGAGCGTGACGTCCTGGAGCTGTACACCGCGCTCCTGGGCGAGCTGGCCCGGCTCCGTGTGGCCTACGTCCACCTGGAGGCGACGGCCGGTGAGGACCTGCTCCGGGAGCTGCGCCGGGCCTGGCCCGGCACCCTCGTCATGAACCCGGTGCTGCCGATGGGGGCCAGGCAGACCGGCCGCGCCGACGCCGACCACTGGCTCGGGCTGGGCGCCGAACTCATCAGCTTCGGCCGCGGTTTCATCGCCAACCCCGACCTGGTCGAGCGGCTGCGCACCGGCGTCCCCCTGGCCCCCGTCGACGAGAGCACGTACTACCAGGGCGGCGACGCCGGATACCTCACCTACCCCGCCCACCGGTACACGGCGGCGGGCTGACCGCCCGCACCGGCGCGGTGCGGCGGCGCCGAGGCGGCCTCCGCGCCGGCGCCGGACCGCGGGGCGGTGCGCCCGGTGGCGTCCCCGCCCCTCAGCGGGGCAGGGAGGCGGTGTCCTCCCTGACCCGGTCCAGCAGGGCGGCGGGGGCGGGCACGCCCTGGAGGGCCGGGAGCATCAGCTGCCAGAAGGCGGTCAGCCGGTCCTCGATGAGACGCCGCTCGTCCAGCGCGTCGGACAGCGTGTGCAGACCGAAGAACGCGGACACCAGGGTCGTCGCGTCCCGGACCGGCTCGGCCCCCGCGGCGAGTGTCCCTTCCGCACGGGCCTCGTCTAGCAGGTGCTCCACGGTGGCGATCCAGTCCAGGAACGGCGGGGGCATCTCCACGTTGATCGACCGGCGTTCGGCCCACAGCCGCGCGCCCGCGCGGACGAACACGTCGTCGCGGAAGGCGCGGGCGACCGCGTAACTGAGCCGCACCAGCCTCTCCAGCGCGGGCGCGCCCACGTTCTCGTGGCGGGCGATCAGTGCGGGCCAGGCGGCGAAATGCGCCTCGACCACCGCGCGCGCCAACTGCTCCTTGCCCGCGTAATGGAAATAGATGGCGCCGCTGGTCCGGGCGGACAGTTCGCTGATGTCGGCGATACTCGTCGCCGCGTACCCCTGTTCGAAGAACAGATGCGCGGCTGCCTGCAATACCGCCCTGCGGGTGTCAGCCGCCCGTTCGTGCACGCGTTTTCCTTGCCCTTGGGGAGATCGCGAGGGGGAATATAGCCCATTTGCGGGAAGGCCGGAAAGGCTCGGCATGCGCACCACTGAATGGTCTTATTAGCATCCTTTCATGGGCTCCGGGCGCAGTTCGCACGCGCCGCGTGCCTCCGACGGACCGCAGGGCCGCGGCGCCGGTGAGACGTGCCTGACACCGTCCAGCTGGTCGCGCACCGTCCCCCGCGAACTGGTCCACCGTGTCTCGGTCGCCGAGGTGCTGCTGACCGACGTACGGCCCTGCGGCCGCCTGGCCTTCTGCGCCGCCGCGCTGTGGCCGCGCTCGCATCCGACGTTCCCGCGCGGGCACGACAGCCGGCACAGCCCGTGGCTGGTCGTCGAGACCGTGCGCCAGCTCGGCATCTACATCCCGCGGTGCCACTTCGGCGTCCCCGCCGCCGCCAGGTTCCTGATCGACGACGTCTCGTACCGGATCGACCCGGACCGTGAGCCGCGGGCGCCCCACGGCGGCAGCGAGATCACCTGCCGGGTCACGGTCACCGGGCTGACCGGGGCCCCCGGGTCCGACCACCCGCGCCGGATGCGGCTGCGGGCCGACTTCCGCAGCGGCGGGCAGGTGTTCGCACGTGCGGACGGCGGGGCGCGCTTCCTGACGGCCGAACGGTACGCGACGGTCCGCACCGTGAGCGCGGGCCCGCCGCCCCGCGCGGCCACCGCCCGCCCGCGGCCCCAGCCGGCCCTGCTCGGCGTCCCGGCGGAGGCGGACGCCCTGGTCGCGCTGGACGGCGGCACCCTGGTGGTGGACCCGGCCGACCTCCGTCACCCGTTCCTGTTCGACCACGAGACGGACCACGTCCCCGGGATGGCCCTGCTGGAGGCGGCGCGGCAGGCCGTGGCCCTGCGCAGCGCAGGACGCCTGGTCCGGCCGCTCGGCGGGCGGATGACCGCGTCGCACTTCACCGAACACGCCCCGCCCGCCGCCGTGGAGAGCACCGCGTACGGCCGTACGGCGGTCTTCCGCTTCCGCCAGGGCGGCGTGGTGACCGCCGGGGGCGTGCTCCGTTACCAGTGAGGCGTCACCCACAAGTGCGTATTGCGCTGGCAAACGCCTACAGATGAGCCGGTCGAGCGTAACGTTCATTATGTTCCGGTTCCGGAAGCAGGACGGCGCTTCTCGTCCGCGCCGCCCGCCTGTCCGCGCCTGCCGACCGGCCGTGATCGGCAGTGCTTCGCGCTTTGGCCGGCGAAGCACCGCAGCGGCCGGGTCCGAGCCGCTGACGGGCGCCCCCCACCCCCCACATGGCACCTCACGCCAAGAACGGCGAAGCACATGACGAAACAGCACACCCTCGATCCCGACTGGGCACCCGAAGCAGTCGTCTTCGACTGCGACGGCACCCTCGTCGACTCCGAACGGCACTGGGAACGCGCCCGTGGCGTCGTCCTGCGCGGCTTCGGCCACGCTCCCGGCCCGGAGTTCGCCGAGCGCAGCAAGGGCCTGCACTACACCGAGTGCGGAGCACTCATGGCCGAAGTGATCGGCAGACCGGACTGCGCCGAGGAGCTGGCGGAACAGCTTCTCGCCGCGTACCGCGCCCTGGTCGCCCGCGACCCGTCGCCCATGTCGGGCGCCCGGGAGCTGGTCACCGTCCTCAGCCGCACGGCACCCCTGGCCGTGGCCAGCAACTGCCCTGCGGATCTCGTGGAGTTCAGCCTGGAGTCGGTCGGCCTGCTCCACCACTTCGAGCACGTGGTCGTCCCCGAGGGCCCCATCCGGCCCAAGCCGTACCCGGACACCTACGCCGAGGCCGTCCGCCGCCTCGGCTCCAACGGCGAGAACGCGCTGGCCGTCGAGGACTCGGTCAACGGTCTCAGGGCGGCCAAGCGGGCCGGACTGCGCGTGGTCGGCGTCGGCGCCCGCCCCAGCCCGGACGCCCTCGACCTGTCCTCGCTGTGGGTCCGCGACCTGGAGGACCCCGAGCTCATGGCCTGGGCGAACGGGCTTCCGCCCGCGAAACGCGGTCGCTCCGGTGCCGCCTTCGAGCCGAGCGTGCCGCCTCCGGGAGGCCCGCCCGACACCGACGCCGACGTGTTGCGCTGAGCCTTCGGCCACCGGGCGGCGACCACGCGACGGCGTGCGCCCGCCCGGTTCCGGAGGCCCTCGGGACCGCCCGGCCCGCCGTGCCCTCAGCGGCATCGGCGGGCCGGTGCGCACACATGGGGGCCGCGCGGCACGGTACGCGCGGTCTCAGTTCTCCAGCAGCCGGATCGCGGCGGCCGGGCAGACCGCCGCGGACTCGCGCACCCCTTCCTCGTGCACCGGATCCGGGTCGCTGCTCAGCAGCAGCACGATGCCGTCGTCGTCCTGGTCGAAGACCTCGGGAGCCATCAGGACGCACTGCCCGGACGCGACGCACCTGGGCTGGTCCACTTCCACACGCATGGGTTTCTCGTTCCGTTCGCAGGGGTGTGCTACCAGGTGACCGGGAGTTCGTAGACGCCGTAGACGAGACCGTCGTGCTTGAACTCCAACCGGTCCATGTCGGTGGCCAGTTCGAGGGTGGGGATGCGGGAGTACAGGGTGCTGTAGACGACCTGCAGCTCGACACGGGCCAGCGGCTGGCCGAGGCACTGGTGCACGCCGTACCCGAAGGCCACATGGCGGCGGGCGTCGCGGGTGAGGTCGAGCCGGTCGGGTTCGGGGAAGGCCTCCGGGTCCCGGTTGGCGATCTCGTTGGCGAAGACCACACCGTCGCCCGCGCGGATCACCTGGCCGTCGATCTCGATGTCCGCCACCGCCACGCGCCGGCGCCCGGAGTGGGTGATGGTGAGATAGCGCAGCAGTTCCTCGACGGCCCCGGCGACGGTCCTGGGGTCGTCGGTGTCGCGGAGCAGGGCCAGCTGGTCCGGGTTGCGCAGCAGGGCCAGGGTGCCCAGCGCGATCATGTTCGCGGTGGTCTCGTGGCCCGCGCCGAGCAACAGCACGCCCGTCTCGGCCGCCTGACGCTGCGTCATCTCCCCGGTGGCCACCCGCTGCACCGCGAGCTGGGAGAGCAGGTCGTCGCCGGGATCGGCGAGCTTGACGGTCAGCAGCTCGTCCAGGTAGTCGGTCAGCGCCTCGGACGCCGCGAGCAGTTCCTCCGCCGTGGAGGTGCGGCGCACGATGACCCTGGTGTTGCGCTGGAAGAAGTCGTGCTTCTCGTAGGGGACGCCGAGCAGTTCGCAGATCACCAGGCTGGGCAGCGGCAGGGCGAAGGACTCGACCAGGTCCACCGGCTTGGGCCCGGCGAGCAGGGCGTCGATCAGATCGTCGACGATCTGCTGGATCGAGGGCCGCAGCGCCTCGACCTTCCTGATCGCGAAGGGAGCCGTCACCATGCGCCGCAGCCGGGCGTGTTCGGGGTCGTCCATGGTGATGAAGGTGCGCCGGGTCTGGTCGCGCACCTTCAGCCCGGCCGTGCGGTGCGGATAGCCGGGCAGGCTGGGATCGGCGCTGATGCGCGGATCGCCCAGCAGGGCGCGTACGTCCTCGTGACGGGTGATCAGCCACGGACTGCTGCCGTCCCAGATGCGCACCCGGGAGACGGGCCGGCCGGCCTGGAGGCCCCGGAGCGCGGGGGGCGGATCGAAGGGGCAGCCGGACGCCCGGGGCATCGGAAGTTCGGGCAACTGGGCCGGCGTGTCCGTCAGTGTGTCGGTCATACCTGCCTCCTCGGCAGAGGGAGCGGTCCCATCACTCCTTACAGTGTTAGGTGCTCAGGGCAACTATATGGACGGGGTCCGGGACGTCAACGACGGCGGACGTTCGCCGTTGCTATCCGGCCACCATGCGATCGACCACGGCGTCCGCCCGTTGCTCGATCCCGTCCGTGTCGACCTCGTAGGGCAACGCCATCGCGATGGCCACGATCCCGTGCAGCGCCGCCCACAGCATCAGGGCGTCCTCCTTGGCGTCCACCTGCGCGGAGCGCGCCCGGTGGCAGGCCGCGAGCGCCTCCTCCCACGCCGCGAGCACCAGCCACACCGGATGCCGGGGCAACTGCTCGCGCGGCCCGGCGACCCGCTCCACACCGAACATCAGCCGGTAGCGCCGCGGATTCTCCACCGCGAAGGCGCAATACCGCCGTGCCATCGCCCGTACGGCCGCACGCGGCCCGCCGTCGCCCCGCCCGGCCTCCCGCAGCTCCCCGACGAGCCGGTCGTAGGCCCGCTGCGTCACCGCCGCCACCAGCTCCGACCTGTCCTTGAAGTGCAGATACACACTCGGCGCCGAGATCCCGACCTCCCGTGCGACCGCGCGCAGCGACAGCGCCTCCTCCCGGCCCGACTCGGCCAGCAGCCGGGCCGCGGCCATCAGGATCTCCTCCTTCAGGGCACCGCCCGCGCCGCGCCGGCTCGGTGCGCGCCGCTTGAACGTGTCGGACACCTCGGCTCCTTCCCGACGCCCGTGGGAGCACGGCCGCTCGCAGAGCATTATCGGAAACTCCGCAGGCGGCCGGATCCCGACCCGGCCCGGCCCGCCGCCCGGCCTGCCTCGGACTGCCGCCGCCCGGCTCGTGCGCCGAGCGTGTGTTCCGGCGCTCGCCCCGCCGCAGACCGGCCCCCATGCCCCTCACACCGGCCCTCACGCCTCCCACGCCGGTTCGCGCCTGCTCGTCGGTCCGCGCTCGCGCGCCGGTCCGCACCCGCCCGGCGGACCGCGCCGGGCGCGCGCCGCGCCACCTGCGACGCTCCGGGAGCCGCCCGCGCTCGCGCGCGCAACATAATGGGTGGATGGAGCCCGAGCCGACCCCGCACCCCGGCGGTCCGACGCTGGCCCACCTCCTCGCCCTGGCCGGGCCCGGGATGCTCGACGTGGTCGCGGCACCGCTCGGCACCGACGTCCCGGTGGCCGACGTGGTGGTGCACGACGTCGGCGAGGACCGCGACGACGACTGGACGGCGCCCGGACACGTACTGCTCACCCCGGGGGCATCGGCCGACTCCCCGGAGGCGGCGGACGTCCTGCGCGCCGCCGACCGGGCCGGGGCCACCGCCGTGGTACTGCGCTCCGGGGCCCGCAGGCCGCCCGCGGCCCTGGCCGCGGCCGCCGCCCGGGGCCGCACCGCCCTGCTGCTGCGCGCCCCGGGCACCGACTGGACCGAGGTGCTCGGGCGGCTGCGTACCGCCCTGGCGCACAGCGGCGCCGGCGCCCCGGCCGGGATGGCGGGGCTGCGCCTCGGCGACCTGGCGGGACTGGCCAACACCGTGGCCGACCTGGTCGGCGGTGCCATCACCATCGAGGACCCGCGCTCCCGGGTGCTGGCCTACTCCCGGCTGGAGCACGCGGCGGACCCGCTGCGCCTGCTCACCATCCTCGGCCAGGAGGTGCCCCGCTGGCGGGTCGCCGAACTCCGCGAACGCGGCTTCTTCCAGGCGCTGTGGAGCAGCGGCGACGTGGTGCGGCTGCCCGCCGACGACCGCTATGCCGAGCGGCTGGCCATCGCCGTACGGCACGGCGGCGACGTGCTCGGCTCGATCTGGGCCGCCGCCGACGGGCGTCCGCTCGCCGAGGACGCGGCGGCGGCGCTGCGGACCGCGGCACGGGCCGCCGCACCGCATCTCGTGCACCACGAGGTCTGGGGCAGGGAGGAGGCCGGACGCCGCGAGCAGATGGTGAAGGACCTGCTCGAAGGCCGCCCCGGCGCCCAGCAGGCGGCCCGCGGACTCGGTGTGGCACCCGACGGGCCGTACACGGTCCTCGTCGCCGAGGTGTACGACACCCGCGATCCCAGGGGACCCACTGGTCCCCGTCCGTCCGGCCCCGCCGCGGCCTCCGGGGCGCCGGCCGCGGCCACGGACACCACCGGGCACCGGGTGCTGGATCTGCTCGCCCTCCAGGCCGCCGCCTCCCTGCCGGGCTGTGTGAGCGCCCGCTCGGGCGGCCGGCTGTTCGTCCTGACACCCGCCGCCGGGGGAGCCGAGGCCGACCCCGCGCGCCGTATGGTCGCCGCCGCACGCTCCGTCCCGCACAGCGTGGTCTTCGCCGGGGTGGGGCAGCGGGCGGCGGACCTGTCGGAGCTGCCCGCCTCCCGCGAGTCGGCCGAACTGGTGGTACGGGTCCTGCGCGAGCGGGCGGCCGCGGCCCCCGGACCCTGGACCTCGGCCTCGGCGCTCCACCGGGACGTGGTCTCCGAGGCCGCCCTGCTCCGGGTGCTCGACAGCGTCGAGCCCACCTGGCAGGAGATGAACGGGCCGGTGCACGCGATGGTCGCGCACGACCGGACGCACGGCTCCGCGTACGGCGAGTCGGTCGCCGCCTACCTGGACGCCTTCGGCGACACCCGGGCCGCGGCGCTCAGCCTCAACGTGCATCCCAACACCCTGCGCTACCGGCTGCGCCGCGCCCAGGAACTGTTCGGCGTCGACGTGGGCGACCCCGTGGGCCGACTGCTGGCGGGCCTCGGCCTCCGCCTCGCCCGGCGCGGCGGCTGACCCGGGCGCGGAAGCCGACCTGGGCGCGGGCGCCGACCTGGGCGCGGGTGGAGGCCGGTGGAGGGCCGGCCACCATGATCATCCACTTGTCGGGTCGGACAATCCCGGGAGCGAGTCCTGGTCGTCTCGGACGAAGACGAGCGCCGCCACCGGGCCCGAAGCTGTTCGTGCGGCCCGGCGCCCGCCCGGTGAACCGGGGCGACGCGCGGCGCACGGCCGCGGCCTGCCCCGCGACGCGCGGCTTCCGGCAGACGTCTTCCGACACATGTGTGAGGTGTGGTTCAACGTGACTTCCGCTTCGGCCCGGCGACGGCGTACGGCGCGCGATGCGGCGCTGGCCGCAGCAGTCGAGGAAGGGCTCCTGGACACCCGGTCGCCCCTGATCGGCCTGCTGGACGTGGACGGTGTCCTGGCCGCCGTCGACCGCCTGCACGAGGCCTTCCGCGGCCCGGCCGCCGTGCAGCACACCTTCGCGGCCAAGGCGTGTTCCCTCGTGCCGGTGCTGCGGCTGCTCGCCAGGGCCGGCATGGGCTGCGAGGTGGCCTCGCCCGGCGAACTGGAACTGGCGCTGGAGGCCGGCTTCACCGCCGACCGGCTGGTCTTCGACAGCCCCGCCAAGACGGTCGGGGAACTGCGGTTCGCGCTCGACCAGGGCATCGCCTTCAACGTCGACAACTTCCAGGAACTGGAGCGCGTCGACGCCCTGCTGGCCGGACGCACCCCCCGAGGGCCCGTCGGACTGCGAGTGAACCCGCAGGTGGGAGCCGGTGCCATCGGTGCGATGAGTACCGCGACCAGCACCTCCAAGTTCGGTGTCGCGCTGCGCGACGAAGGCGCCGTCCAGGCCGTGGCCGACGCCTTCGCGGCCCGTCCCTGGCTGACCCGGCTGCACGCCCACGTCGGCTCGCAGGGCTGCCCGCTGCCGCTCATCGCCCAGGGCATCCGCGCGGCCCACGAACTGGCCGAGCACATCAACACGGCGCTCGGCCGCCGCCAGATCACCTCGCTGGACATCGGCGGCGGCCTGCCCGTCGACTTCGACAGCGACGAGGACCGGCCGGGCTACGCCGACTACGTCACCGAACTGCGCGCGGCCGTACCCGAGTTGTTCGACGGCCGCTACAGCCTGGTCACCGAGTTCGGCCGCTCGCTGCTCGCCAAGAACGGCACGATCGCCTCCCTCGTCGAGTACACCAAGTCCGCCGGCGGACGCCGTATCGCCGTCACCCACGCGGGCGCCCAGGTCGCCACGCGCACCGTGTTCATGCCCGACGCCTGGCCCCTGCGCGCCGGGGTGTACGACGCCGCGGGCCGCCCCAAGCAGGGCGCGACGGAGACCGTCGACATCGCGGGCCCCTGCTGCTTCGCGGGGGACCTCACCGCCGTGGCGCGCGAACTCCCGGCCGTGGCGCCCGGCGACATCGTGGCGCTCTACGACACCGGCGCGTACTACTTCTCGAACCACTTCTCCTACAACTCGCTGCCGCGGCCCGCCGTCCACGGCTACCGCGCGGACGCCGAGGGCCGCATCCGCTTCGCCCTGGTCCGGGCGGCGCAGACCGTGCGCGAGGTGGTCGAGGAGAGCGGCGCCGCGCAGGCCGACGCCCTCGTCGGACTGCTGGCCGCCGACCGCCCGGGGAGCGGTGCCGCGCACGAGGACGGTGCCGCCGCATGACCCTGGTACTGATCTCCGCCGACATGGAGGGGGCCACCGGCACGGTCCTGCCGGCCGACGTGACCGCGGGCACCGCGCGCCACGAACGCTTCCGCCGGCTGCTCACCGGTGACGTCAACGCGGCCGTCGCCGGGTTCGCGGACGCGGGAGCCGACGAGATCGTCGTCAACGACGCCCACTGCGGCATGGACAACATCCTGATCGAGGAGCTCGACCCGCGCGCCACCCTGATCGTGGGCCGGCACAAGCCGCTCGGCATGATGGAGGGCCTCGGTGCCGACGTGGACGCGGTCGCCTTCGTCGGCTACCACACCGGCGCGGGCGAGGACGGCGTCCTCGCGCACACGTATCTCTCGCACAGCGTCCTGGCCGTACGTGTCGACGGGGAAGCGGCCGACGAGGGGCGTCTCAACGCCCTGGTGGCCGCCGAGGCGGGCGTCCCCGTCGTCCTGGTCACCGGAGACGACCTCACCTGCGCCGCGGCCCGCCGGTACGCGCCCGGCTGCCGGACGGTCACCGTCAAGACGGCGATCTCCCGGCACGCGGCGCGCTGCCGCACCCCGGCCGCCACCGGCGCGGACATCCGCGCCACGGCGTCGGCGGCTCTCGCCGAGGCCCCGCCTCCGCCCGCCGCGCGCCCCGCACCGCATGTCGTGGAGGTCGACGTGGACAGCCCCTATCTCACCGAACGCGCCCGCGCCCTGGCCGGCGTCACCGCGGCGGGCCCGCGCACCCTGCGCTTCGAGGCGGCCGACGCCGCGGAGGCGCTGCGCCGCTTCCGCGCCCTGACCTGGGTGCTCGGCGGCGGCCGGGAAGCCGACTGGACCTGACCCGCTCCGCTCCGCGACCGCGCCGCCCCCCCGCATGCCCGACCCGTGCATTTGTGAATCCGTGAACTCGTGAACCGACGACCGAGGGAGACCCCCGTGCCCCCTGCCGACCCCCGCAGACCACAGCAAGCACCGGCACCACGACCCCAGCTGAGCCGTTCCCTGCGCAACCGGCACATGTCGATGATCGCCATCGGCGGTGCCATCGGCGCCGGACTCTTCGTCGGCAGCGGCTCGGTGATCAAGGCCGCGGGACCGGCCGCCATCATCTCGTACTGCCTGGCCGGCGCCCTCGTGCTGTGCACCATGCGCATGCTCGGCGAGATGGTCGTGGCCCGGCCGTCCGCGGGCTCGTTCGCCGACTACGCCCGCACCGCCATCGGCCCCTGGGCGGGCTTCACCATCGGCTGGCTGTACTGGTACTACTACGTCATCATCGTCGCCGTCGAGGCGGTCGCGGGCGCGTCGATCCTGCACGCCTGGATCGGACTGCCGCTGTGGGTCATGGCGATGGGCCTGATGGCGGTCATGACCGCGACCAACCTGCTGTCGGTGCGCTCCTTCGGCGAGTTCGAGTTCTGGTTCTCCTCGGTGAAGGTGGCCGCCATCGTCGCCTTCCTGATCGTCGGCGGCCTGTACGTCTTCGGCGCGTGGCCGGGCAGCTCCTTCGACTTCTCCAACCTCACCGCGCACGGCGGCTTCGCCCCGCACGGCTTCACGTCGATCTTCTCGGCGATCGTCGTGGTCATCTTCGCCTTCGGCGGAGCGGAGATCGTCACCATCGCCGCCGCCGAGAGCAAGGAGCCCGAACGCTCCGTCGCCCGCGCCACGACCGGCATCATCTGGCGGATCATCCTGTTCTACGTCGGCTCGATCGTGCTGGTCGTCACCATCGTGCCGTGGGACAGCGCCAAGGTGCTCGCCAGTCCGTACGTCGCGGCCTGGGACATCATCGGCCTGCCCGGCGCCGGCACGCTCATGGACATCGTGATCCTCACCGCCGTGCTGAGCGTGCTCAACTCCTCGGTCTACGTCTCCTCCCGCATGCTGCTCGCCCTGGCCGCCCACGGAGACGCCCCGGCCTGGTCGGCGTCGACCGGCAGGCGCAACGTCCCGGTGCGCGCCATCCTCGCGGGAACGGTCGTCGGCTGGGTGTCCGTGATCCTCGCCTACCTCTCCCCGGACACGGTCTTCAGCTACCTGGTGAACTCCTCCGGAGCCATCGCCATTTTCATGTACCTGATGATCGGGGCGTCCCAGCTGCGCATGCGGCGGCGCCTGCAACGGGAGGCACCGGAGCGGCTGACCCTGCGCATGTGGTTCCACCCGTATCTGACCTGGGTGGTGATGGCGGGCTTCGCCGTGGTGCTGGTGGCCATGGCGGTCATCCACGACCAGCGGACCCAGCTGTTCACCAGTCTCGGCAGCCTTGCCGTCGTCCTGATCGCCTACGCCGTACGCCGTGTCAAGGGGCCGCGCCCCGAGCCGACGGCCGCCGAGGGCCAGGACGCCGACGCCCGGACCGGAGCCCTGCACATCCCCTGACGCGGGGCGGTGCGGATCACTGAGTTGCCGCCAACTTGAAATCGCAGGTCAAAGGGCTGGTGTGACCGGCCCCCCGGGTACTCGTGCTGGTCGTGGGCGGGAGCCCATGGAGAAGATCATCCGGCAGCGGTTGACTTCGAGGTCCGTCACAACGAGCAGAGCGCGCAGAAGTCGGGTGGCTCGGGCGGGATCAGTACGGAGCTTCGTGAGGATCCGCCAGTTCTTGAGGTGGGCGAACCGTGCTCAACCGGTGCACGTCCGACGGCGAGAACTCGGTTGGCTTCCCTCTCGCCCGGGGTGAGCTTGTGGGTGCGGCTGGCGGTACAGCCGGTGACGATCACGGGGTCCAGGATGTCGTTGTCCAGGCCGCGGAAGCCGAGGTCGGCCAGCGCCCCGAGGCCGGCGGCGCGCAGGTGGGCCAGGATGTGGTCGTGGCGGGCGGCGGTGCTGTCGTGGGTGCGGCCGGGCCGGGCGGTGGATAGCCAGATCAGGCGACCGTTCTCGTCGGTCAGGGCGAGAAAGTGCAGGCCATGGCTGCGGTGCTTGCCGGAGTAGTTCCGCCGGTCGCCTTGCCGGTGCGACGCCTGGTGCGGATGAGGGTGCCGTCGATCAGGACCACCTCCCCGCCCTGCTTTGCGGCCTTCCGCAGGGCACGGTCCAGCCGCGGCGCCTGGGCGGCGAGTGATCCGACCAGTTGGTCGCGCCGGCGGCGGACGGTGGACTCGGACACATCGTTGCCGCCGGCCATGTCGGCCAAGCGCTGATCATGGCGCAGCACGGCCAGGACGATCACCGCGGTCTTCCCCGGCGGCAGGATCCGCCACCTGGACCGGATCGCCCTCAGATGACGCCGCAGCAGATCGGCGAGGTGGTTAACGGTGCGCGTGGACAGCGGCAGCCGGCACTGGCTGACAAACGAGCAGGTGTCCTCGGCGCGTTCTCAGGTATTCGTCACACAGTCCCAACGGCCGCCGGGGGCAACCGAGTCACGCCCGTTCCGAGCCGCTCCGGGTGGCGGTGTTGCTGGTCACAGGCGGGTGGTGAACCGACCGTAGGGCAGTTTGCGCGGCCAGCCGCGATCGACGAGTCTGACCAACTTGCTCCGCGGCGGTTCCAGCTTGGCCTTCACGCTGACGTTCACCCCCACCACCTCGCCGACCTCACGGGCCATGACCGGCCCGGCGGCCTGCCGCACGGCGGCGATGATGCGCTGGTAGTCCCACGGCAGCGTGTTCTCCTCCTGGCCCGGCTCACGGTGCGGGATAGCATCACCGCCCGGCCGCCCACCTGCCCCGGCATCGGCCTGGCGGAGGCGCGTTCCTCGGCGAGCTGCCCGGTCATCCGTTCAAGGACGCGTTCGGCGACGGCGAGTTCGTCCCGTTCGGCCCGCACGTCCGCCAGCTGTTTGGCCGGCTGTTCTTCGAGTCCGTCCAGTTCCGCGCGCCGCGCGGTGATCCGTTCCAGCAGCTCGGGATCCAGCATGCACCGGATCGTAGAGGGCCGTCCGAACTGGGATGTGCTCGCGCTCCAGGGCCGGCAAAGGAGCCAGGGCGGCTCGTCATCAGTGTGCCCAAGGCAGGCGAACCGCCTCGATCTCGGAGTCGTTCAACAATGCGTGGATGAGGGCTGGTGAACCGGCGACCTTGGTGGCCCACAGGTCGTAGTCGGTGCACAGGACCCAGGAGCGGTCATCGGCCCAGAGATTGGAAGGGCTGAAGTCTGCTTCGGACTGGTCGTACAGGAGCTCGGCGTCGCCGAGCCGGCCCGCACGCACGTGGTGGTTGTCGAAGTCAGTGGCTCCGAGCATCAGCGGGTTGTAGTAGGCAAGGCAGCGGGTGTCCGGGCCTGCGGGGCTGTACCGAGTGAGGGCGGCGATCAGGCGATTCCAGGTCTCCCGGTCCAGGCTTCCTTCGGTCGGCGGGACCATGCTCAGTGGCCAGCTGCCCTCCCTCTTGGCCGAGGGAAAGCAGCGGTAGGAAGGCATCAGCCCGTCGGGCACTATCGGGTCGCCAGTCCGCCGGGCGAGCTCGGTCCAGCGCAGCCGCCGCCAGCCAGCGCCGGGGTGCCGGGCACGGCCCAGACCGCCCCCCGTGGCGATACTCACGGCGTCGAGGTGGAGGTCTCCGACAACGTGGGGCTGGGTACTCCCGTCGGCAAGACGCGCCTGGTGGTACTCGTCGTACGACACTTCGGTTGGTCCCCGCTCGTGCTCGTACATGGCGTTGAGCACCCACACCGCGTCAGGCATCGCCGGAGGCATGAACCCGGTCAGGCCGTCGCCACACAGCTCCAGCAGCCAGTCGGTGGCCCCAGGCGGCACGAGCGGCCACAGGCTAGACATCGGGTTCGGTTCCTCGGACATCCGCTCATGGTCCCAGGTGCGAATCCGCCCTTCTGCAAGGGGCCTACATAACGAGACATACCTCAAGAACCGACAGCCGACCGCCAGCAAACGATCTACACCCCAGACAACCGCCCACGACCAGCACGAGTACCCGGAGGACCGGTCATACCAGCCCTTTGACCTGCGATTTCAAGTTGGCGGCAACTCACTGCGGCGGCAGACCGGAGTCGGGGGCCGGGGCGGGCAGTTCCCAGGGGGCGGGGCCGGTGCCCTCGCTCCAGGCGCGCAGCGCCTCGCCGTCCATGCAGACGATCCCGCAGTGCGCGGCGTACTCGACGGCCGGTGCCGTGAAGCCGCTGGTGGTCACCAGGGCCGCCACGCCGGCCTCGTGCACGGTGAAGCAGGTGCCGCCGAAGCGCTGGAGTTCCTGGGAGCCGACGCGGTTGTCCTCGCCGTAGCGCTTGCACTGGACGATCAGGCGCCGCCCCTGCGGGTCCACGGCCACGACGTCGGCGCCGAGGTCACCGGCCCCGCCGACCACCTCCACCGACCCGCAGCCGTCCCGCTCGCACAGCGCCGCCACGGCCTGCTCGAACGCGTCGGCGTCGAGAGCGGCGTAGTCGACGACGGTGGGTTCCGGCTCGTCGGCGGGCACGGCGGCGCCCGGGGGCGTGGGGGAGGGGCGCTCCTGCCCGGCGGGCGCCTCCAGCGCGTCGAGCGCGGTCCGCGTGGCCTCCTGGAGCGCCGCGGCGGCCCGGTGGGCGGCCCGCGCCGCCGAGCGCCTGCGGTACCGGCCGCGCACGCCCGCCACCAGGGCCGGGGCGCCGAGCAGGCACAGGACGACGGTCCAGACCGGGCGCCGCTCGACGACGGCGCCCGCCGCCCGCGCCACGATGCCCAGGACGATCAGGAGCAGGGCGAGCAGGGTGAAGAACACGGCGGTCGCGCGGAGATCGAAGCGCGGCCGGCCATGGTGGCGGAGTCTGCTGCCGCGTATGCGGCGGGTGGGCACGGTCACGGCGGGCGGTTCCCTCCTCCGGCGGATCCCCGCGGCCCCCGCAGGGCCCGGCGAGGCTCCGAGGGGATCCATGGGGTCCTCGGATCTCCACGGGTGTGAAGATCACCTCCGCCGTCTGCCCCCGTTCTCCCGTTTCACCGCCGTACGCATCGCGCCGGGGAGCCGAAGCGCTTTGCGGAATCGGCAAGTTCGCGTGCCGGATCCGGGTCGCGGGGCAAGGCTGGGCCTGTTCCGCGACAGGTTCCGCGACCGCGACCGATGGAGGAAGAGCCCCGATGAGTACCGAGGATGCCCTGGAGTTCTGGGACGGCGTCTACGCGGCCCGGCCGGTGGCCACCGAGCCCCGGCCGAACGCGCGGCTGACCGAGACGGTGAGGGGTCTGCCGCCCGGTGACGTGCTGGACCTGGGGTGCGGCGGGGGCGGCGACGCGCTGTGGCTCGCCCGCCAGGGCTGGCGGGTCACCGCCGTCGACGTCTCGGCCGTGGCGATCGACCGGCTCACCGCACTCGCCCTCGCACACGGCCTCGGCGACCGGGTCCGCGCCGAGCGGCACGACCTCGGCGCGTCCTTCCCGGACGGCCGGTTCGACCTGGTCAGCGCCCACTATCTGCAGACTCCGCTGGCCCTCGACCGGTCCGCCGCCCTGCACGCCGCCGCTCTCGCGCTGCGGCCGGGCGGGCGGCTGCTGGTCGTCGACCACGGCTCGACCGCGCCCTGGTCCTGGGTGCAGGACCCGGACGTGCGCTACCCGTCCGCGCAGGAGGTCGCCGAGGGCATCGGTCTCGATCCGGCGTCCTGGACGGTCGAACGGGCCGACGCGCCCCGCCGGACCGCGACCGGCCCGGACGGCAGCACCGCCGAGGTCACCGACCACGTCCTGATCATCCGCCGCACCGCCTGAGACGGTCCCCGGCACGAAACGCCCAGGCAGCCGAGCGCGCTGCCTGACATGACGTCAGAAGCAGGCCCCCGCACAGGAGAACACCATGCCCACCGCGCGCCGTCGCCGCAGCGACACCCCGCCGCCCCGGACCGGAGACAGCGAGATCGAGGTCCTGCGCGGCTTCCTCGACTACCTCCGGCACTCGGCCGCCGCCAAGGTCGAGGACGCCCCCGAGCCCGGGATCAGGACCGCCGCGGTGCCCTCGGGCACAAACCTGCTCGGTCTGCTCAACCACCTCACCCACGTCGAGCGGTCGATGTTCCTCGGCGATCGGGTCACCGACTGGCAGGCGACCTTCCACGCCGCACCGCAGGACAGTGCCGCCGACGTCGTCGCCCGCTACCGGACGGCGGTCGAGCAGGCGAACGCGGTCCTCGACGGGTGCACCGACGCCGGTGCCCCGGTGCCCCGCCCCCGGTCGGACCGGCCCGCGCCCAGCGTCCGCTGGGCGCTCACCCACATGATCGAGGAGACCGGCCGCCACGCAGGGCACATGGACATCATCCGGGAACTGCTCGACGGGGCGACCGGCCGCTGAGGGCCGTGCCCTGTGCCCTCGGCGCGCGGGCGCACGGCTTCTCAGTAGCCGCTGAGCAGAGCCCGTACCCGCCGCAGGGCCTCGGGGCCCGCGCCGCTGTGCCAGCGCGACGGATCGGCGGGACGCCGTCCCCACAGCAACAGCACCCGGGTGGCGGCGTCGCTCCTGGTCGGACATCCGCCGGTAGGGGCCTCCCGCTCGAAGCCCCTGGTCTCCACGGGTGTTTCGGCCAGGACTCCCTGGAGCACCCGGGCCAGTTCCTCGGCGTTGCCCGTCTGGTGGACCAGGACGTCGCGCACGGTCCACGCCTCGCACCAGGTGCCGTCGTCGGGGCGGCGCTCCTGCACGGCGCGGACGAACGGGACCAGTTCCGGCAGGGTCTCCTCGACCCGGGTGGGGATCATGTGCGATGGGTGTCCCGCTCGGGCCGCCCGCCAGACCGTGAGCGTCCCGAGCGGGACCGGCCCGCCTGGCTGCGGGAACGCGCGCGGCCAGGTGCGGAACGGGTGCGTCCGGGCGCGGGAGGTGTACGGCCGGGCAGCCCCCTTGCGGTCCAGGGCTGCCCGGCCCGCCGCGCACCGGTGTGCGTGCCGCGCCGTGCCCGGCTCAGTGCGCGCCGGACTCGCCGGGGCGTGCGTGGCGCGGCAGGAGGAAGGCGAGCAGGAAGGTCAGGACGAGCATGCCGTCGACGATCCACAGCACCGTCTTCATCACGGTGCCGAAGCCGCTGCGGAAGGCGGAGGACGCCGTGTCCTCCAGCGCCGCGGGTATCCGGGCCGCGTCCTGGGGCGACGTCACCGCCGACCGGGTGTCCTTCTCCAGCCGGGTGCAGGAGGCCGGGGTCGTCTCGGGGTCCTTGGCCACGGCGCGGTCCGAGGCACAGGTGCGCAGGTCCAGGACGACGCGGTCCTGGGCCGCCGGAGCGACGTGCGCGGCAGTCAACTGGCCCCGCAGGGTGTCGGAGTGGTCGTCGACGGCACTGGCGATCCCGCCGCCCAGCAGGCCGAAGAACACGGTGCCGAGCAGGGCCACGCCGAAGGCGCCGCCGAGCTGCTGGATCGCGGTCATCGTGCCGGACGCCGAGCCCGTCTCGTGCTGCTCGACGCTGGCCAGCACAATGTCGAAGAACGGGGCCATGAGCAGACCCATGCCCACACCCGTGACGAGCAGGGCCGGCAAGAGCTGCCAGGGGCCGACGCCGCTGCCCGCCATGTCCAGGGTCAGCCAGACACCGAACACACCGAGCGCCATCACCAGCGTGCCCGCCTGGAGCACGGCACGACCGAACCGGGCGACGGCCTGGGCGAGCCCGAAACCGACGATCATGCCGCCCGACCACGGCACCATCACGAGGCCCGCCTTGAGGGGCGAGTAGCCGAGACCGATCTGGGTGTAGAGGTTGAAGACCAGCATGAAGCCCTGCATGGTCGAGAAGAAGACCAGTCCGAGGGTCATGCCGCCGCTGAAACCGCGCTTGCGGAAGAGGCCGGGGATCACCAGCGGGTCCTGCCCGGCCCTGCTGCGCCGCGACTCGTAGGCGCCGAAGGCGATGAAGACGAGCACCGAGGCGCCCATCATCAGGAACGTCCACAGCGGCCAGTCGTACTCACGGCCCTGGACCAGCGGGAAGATGATCAGCATCGCGGCCAGCGAGACCAGGATCATGCCGGGGATGTCCAGGCGCGGCTTGCTGCCGGAACGGCCCCGCGGCAGATAGCGCACGGCACCGAGCAGGGCCGCGGCGCCCAGCGGCAGATTGATCAGGAAGATCATCCGCCAGCCGGTGCCGAAGTAGTCGGCGTCCACCAGCCAGCCCGCCAGGATCGGTCCGCAGACCGCGGACAGCCCCATGACCGGGCCGAACAGGCCGAAGGCCTTCTGGGACTCCTTCGGCGGGAACATCTCCTTGATCATGCCGAGGCCCTGCGGCAGCATCACCGCGCCGAACAGGCCCTGGACGACGCGCGCGCCGATCAGCATCTCCGGGGACATGGCGATCGCGCACAGGAACGAGCCCAGGGTGAAGCCGCCCGCTCCGACGAGGAACATCCGGCGGCGCCCGTGGATGTCGCCGAGCCGCCCGCCGGTGACGAGACCGACGGCCATCGACAGGGTGTACGCGGCGGCGAGCCACTGCAGGGTGGAGGCACCGCCGCCGACGTCGGCCCGGATGGAGGGGCCGGCGACGTTCGTGACGACGGCGTCGAGCAGATCCATCACCTCGGCCGCGAGGATGACGAAGAGCGCGGCCCAGCGCCACCGGTAGGGCGCCGGCGGATCGGCGTGGGGTGTCTCGGCGGACGCGACACCTGTGGTGGACATCGGTACTACTCCTCGCGGACGGGCGGGCCCGGGAGGAAGACCCCACGGGCACGGCGGGACGGACGGATGCGCCTCCGTGCGCGGGCTCGCGCCGGGGACGACAGGTCGGCCACCCCCCGGAGAACAGTGTTCACTGTACCTGAACACCGATCATCCAGAGAACGGCGTTCATCAAGATATAGCGCAACTTCGCGACCCGGACAAGATATATCGCGTACTGTTCATCCTCCCGGTGCGCACAGGCGGTCGGCCAGTAGGTGAACAGTGTTCTCCGGTTGCCTAGACTGGGCTCATGAACGACGCGGCCGCCCACACCCCCGGATCCCCTCCGCCCACTCCGTGGGAGCGCAGGCGCCCCTCCCGCCCCCGCCTCACGCCCGCGCGCACTCCCCTGACGCGCGAGCGCATCGTGGACGCCGCCTTCGAGGTGCTGGACCGGCAGGGGCTCGACGGGCTGTCGATGCGCCAGGTGGCGGCCGGGCTGGAGGTGACGGTCTCCGCCCTCTACGCCCACGTCAGCTCCAAGGACGACCTGCTCCAGCTCATGTACAACCGGCTCTTCGAGGGCGTCGAGATGCCCGAGCCCGACCCCGAGCGCTGGCAGCAGCAGCTGCGCGACTTCGCCCGCTCGGGGCGCCGACGCCTGCTGGCCCACCGGGACATGGCCAGGATCTCCATGGCCCACGTCCCCTTCACCGCCGAACTGCTGCCGCAGGTCGAGTCGTTCCTCGGCATCCTGCGGACCGCCGGACTGCCGGACCGCATCGCGGCCGAGGCCGGCGACCTCATCTCCACCTACATCGACAGCTTCGTCATGGGCGAGACCATGTGGCAGGGGCGCGCCGGCCAGGACGAACGCGACGCGCCCGCCGGTTCCGGCCCGGACTGGAGCGGGATCGCCGAGGAGATGCGGACGTACTTCGCGTCCCTGCCCGAGCGTGACTTCCCCCATCTGCACGCCCTGTCCGGGCTGATGGTGACCGAGTCGGCCGACGAGCGGTTCGACATCGGCCTGGAGATCATCCTGCGCGGACTCGCGAGCTATCTCCCGGACGCCCGGCCGGGCACGGACCCGGACGACGGCGAGCCGCCGTGCCTCGGCTGACCGGCCGGCCTGTGCCGGCTGACACGTATCACCCGGGTGCCGCGCGCGGTGTCCGGCGCTCCGGCCGCGCACGAGCGGGCCGCGCCGGGACTGGACGCGGCGCGGGGCGGGGAGACTCGGGACAAGCGCGCCGGTGACTGTCGTACCGGCGCGGCCGTCGGCGGAAGGAACGGGTGGCCTCGGATGGATCCGGTGTCGGTGGCTCTGCTCGGCGCGCTGGCGGGCGGTGCCGGTGGTGAGCTGGGACAGCAGGCGTGGGCGGGGCTGACCGCGCTGGTGCGGCGGCCGTTCCGGCGCTCCGCAGATGACGGCGGCGCGGACGGCGGCACCCCGCCGGTCGTTCCGGGGCAGCGCGAACTGGCCAGGCTGGGCGAGGACCCGGGCGATCCGCGGCGGGCGCGGGAGCTGAGCGCGGCGCTGGCCCGACGAGCCCTGTGGGACACCGGCTTCCGCCACGACCTCGAAGCCTGGTACGCGCGGACCAGGACCCTCGGCATCGAGGAGGGCGCGGTGCGCAACACCGTCAGCGGCGGCACCCAGAACGGCCCGGTGCTCCAGGGCCGGGACTTCTCCGGTGTCTCGTTCGGGGCCCCGGCCCCGCCCCCGCCCCCGAGTCCGGCGCCTCGCCCCGCCGCCCCGGACGAGGACCCGGGGGACTGAGGCCCGCCCGCGCCCGGGGGGCCGTGCGGCCGGCTCCCCCCCGGCGGTGGGATGATGGCCGGGTGAGCCGGGCCGTGGAGGACAGCAACCGCCGTATGCTGCGGGCGCGGGACGCGATGGACCGCGACTACGCGCGTCCGCTGGACGTGCCCGCCCTGGCCCGGATCGCACATGTGTCACCGGCCCACTTCGCCCGGACCTTCCGGGCCACCTTCGGCGAGACCCCGCACCGCTACCTGCAGCGTCGCCGGGTGGAGCGGGCGATGTTCCTGCTGCGCGGGACCGGCCGCAGTGTCACGGACATCGGGATCGAGGTCGGCTTCGCCAGCACGGGCACGTTCAGCCGCACCTTCCGGGACATCGTCGGCAGGTCACCGCGGACGTACCGCAAGGAGGCGGTGGCCGCCGGGGTCCCGACGTGCTTCACCATGGCCTGGACCCGGCCCAGTTCCTGACGTCGCGTCAGGCGCGGTCCGGGGTCTCGGCGATCGAGCAGTTTCGGATAAGTTCTCCGCCCCGCCGCTCGGTAGCGTGAGCGTCATGTTCAACGCCATCACGCACTCGCAGATATACGTCCTCGATCAGAACGAGGCCCATGACTTCTACGTCGGCAAGCTCGGCCTGGAGGTCGCCGCCGACATCGACATGGGCTTCATGCGCTGGCTGACCGTCAGCGTCCCCGGCCACCCCGAGCGGCAGATCCTGCTGGAGCGGCCGGGCGCCCCGGCGATGTCGGAGGAGGTCGCGGAGCAGGTGCGCGAGCTGGTGACGAAGGGAGCGATGGGCGGCTGGCTCATCCTCACCACGGACGACTGCCGCAAGACCTACGAGACGCTGCTGGAGCGCGGGGTGGAGTTCACCGAGGAACCCACCGAGCGCCCGTACGGCATCGACTGCGGTCTGCGCGACCCCTTCGGGAACCGGATCCGCTTCACCCAGCCGAAGGGGTGATCACCGGGGAAGGTCCGCGCCGGGGGGCGGCTCACGCGCCTTCCCGCGCGTCCCCCGTGTCCGGCACCACGTAGGCGCCCGCCCGTGCGGCGGTCGCCGCCGCCTCGGCGGCCCGGTCGGCGGTGGCCTCGTCGAGCGGGTCGCCGCTGATCAGCAGCCGGTGGTAGAGGGGGGCGGAGACGGCGCGGATCACCTCCCGGGCGTCGGTGCCCGGGGGCGCCTCGCCCCGCTCGACGGCCTGCCCGACGCAGGGGGCCCACTCCTTCAGCCGGATGTCGTAGAAGCGGTGCAGCGCCTCGGCCGTCCGCACGTCACATGTGGCGGCCGCGATCAGGGCCCTGAACAGCGCGCCCTGGCGCGGATCCGTCAGAGTGCGCCGCACCAGGCGGGCGTTGGCCCTCAGGTCACCGAGCAGCGAACCGGTCTCGGTGCGCGGCACGGACTGCTCGGCCATGTCCACCAGGACATCGGCCAGCAGCCCTGTCACGGTTCCCCAGCGGCGGTAGACGGTCGTCTTGCCCACGCCGGCACGGCGTGCGACCTCGGTCAGGTCGAGGTGGGCGAAGCCGTGCTCCGCCAAGGAGTCCTCGGCCGCCCGCAGCACCGCCTGGCGCACCCTGGCGGTGCGCCCGCCCGGCCGCACGGTTCCCGGTTCGGCTTCGTCCGACATAACGGCACTCCAGTTCCATTAACTCCATGGGCCTGCTACCTTTGGCGGCGGCTAACGAAACTATAGACCCGTTAGCTGATCCGTCGGTGAAAGGGGTCAGTCATGGAGTACAGGCGACTGGGCGCGTCCGGGCTCATGGTCCCGGCGCTGAGCTTCGGTGCCGGGACGTTCGGCGGGCAGGGACCGCTCTTCGGCGCGTGGGGCACGACCGGCGCGCAGGAGGCGCGGCGTCTGGTGGACATCTGCCTGGACGCCGGGATCACGATGTTCGACACCGCCGACGTCTACTCCGCCGGCGCCTCCGAGGAGGTGCTGGGGCAGGCGGTCAAGGGCCGCCGCGACCAGGTGATCATCTCCACCAAGGCCGGTCTGCCGACGGGGGACGGCCCGGGTGACGCGGGCTCCTCGCGCTCCCGGCTGATCACCGCCTGCGAGGACGCGCTGCGCAGGCTCGGCACCGACCGCCTCGACCTGTTCCAGCTGCACGCCTACGACGCCGGAACACCCGTCGAAGAGGTGCTGTCCGCCCTCGACACCCTGGTGCGGGCCGGCAAGGTCCGCTACACCGGGGTGTCCAACTTCTCCGGCTGGCAGGTGATGAAGTCCCTCGCCGCCGCGGAGAAGCACGGCCACCCGCGCCATGTGGCCCAGCAGGTGTACTACTCCCTCCTCGGCCGCGACTACGAATGGGAGCTGATGCCGCTCGGCGTGGACCAGGGCCTCGGCGCGATCGTGTGGAGCCCGCTCGGCTGGGGGCGGCTCACCGGCAGGATCCGCCGTGGAGCGCCGCTGCCGCCCGGCAGCCGCCTGCACCGCACCGCCGACTACGGTCCGCCCGTCACCGACGACCACCTCTACGGCGTCATCGACGCCCTGGAGGCCGTCGCGGCCGAGACGGGCAAGGCGGTGCCGCAGATCGCCCTCAACTGGCTGCTCGGGCGGAAGACCGTCTCCTCGGTCATCATCGGCGCCCGGGACGAGGAGCAGCTGCGGCAGAACCTCGGCGCCGTCGGCTGGAGCCTCACCCCCGAGCAGGCCGCATTGCTCGACGCGGCCAGCCACCGCACGGCGCCCTACCCGTACTTCCCCTACGAGCGTCAGGAGGGGTTCGCCCGGGTGAACCCGCCGCTGTACCCCGCGCCCTGCTGAGAAGCGCTCTCGGGGGAGGCGTCCGCCCGCGCGGAGCGCGCGGGACCGCCGTCCCCGCCGAGCGGTTCACCCCCCGGCGGCTGCCCCGTCCAGGAGCTCCCGCACGAGCGCGGCGACCTGCCCCACCTCGACGAGGAACCCGTCGTGGCCGTACGGGGACCGGATCGTACGCAGCCGCGCGCCGGGGATCCCGGCCGCCAACTCGGCCTGCTGGTACGGGGGATAGAGGCGGTCGGAGTCGATGCCCGCGACGAGGGTCCTGGCCGTCACCCGGCGCAGCGCGGCCCGTGTCCCGCCCCGGCCGCGACCGACGTCATGGCTGTTCATGGCCTCGGTGAGGACGACATAGCTGCCCGCGTCGAAGCGGCGCACGAGCTTGGCGGCATGGTGGTCGAGGTAGGACTCGACCTGGTAGCGGCCGCCGCGCCAGGGGTCCTCCGCGCCCTGCGGCGTACGGCCGAAGCGGTCCCGCAGCTCCGGTTCGCTGCGGTAGGTGAGGTGGGCGATGCGCCGGGCCAGGCCGAGTCCCGTGTGCGGGCCGCGCCCCGGACCCGCGTCGTGGTAGTCACCGTCGTGCCAGTGGGGATCGTCGCGCACGGCGTGCAACTGTGCGTTCGCCCAGGCCAGTTGCTCCGCGCTCGCCGCGGCACCGGTGGCGAGCAGCAGCAGGGCACCGGTCCGCTCCGGACGGCTCACCGCCCACTCCAGCGCCCGCATGCCGCCCATCGACCCGCCGACGACCAGTGCCCAGCGCCCGATGCCGAGCGCGTCGGCCAGACCCGCCTCCGCCGCCACCTGGTCCCGTTGTGTCAGGAACGGGAAACGGCTGCCCCAGCGGTGCCCGTCCGGGGCGGGGGAGGCAGGGCCGGTGCTGCCCTGGCAGCCGCCGAGCACGTTCGGCGCGACGACGAACCAGCGCCGGGTGTCCAGGGCCCGCCCGGCGCCGACGAGCCCGTCCCACCAGCCGGGCCCCGGGTGACCGGGCCCGGCCGGGCCCGCGACATGGCTGTCGCCGGTCAGCGCGTGCAGCACGAGCACCGCGTTGGAGCGGTCGGGCGCGAGCCGCCCCCACGTCTCGTACGCCAGGCGTACCCCGGGAAGCTCGCCGCCCGCTTCCAGGGGGAGCGGCGCCGCGCGCTCGTACCACAGGCGGCGCCCCGGCGGGTCCCCCTCCCGCCAGGCCCCGGAGGCCGGCGGGAGGGGAACCCCGGGGGACGTCGGCGCGGTGCTCAGGACGCGCCCTTCGCCGCGCGGAACCCCGCCTCCAGGTCGGCCTTGAGGTCGGCCAGGCTCTCCAGCCCGACCGACAGGCGCACCAGGCCGGGCGAGGCGCCGGTGGCCGCCAACTGCTCCTCGTCGAGCTGGCTGTGCGTCGTGGAGGCCGGGTGGATGATGAGGCTGCGCACATCGCCGATGTTGGCGAGGTGGCTGAACAGCTCGACCGCGTCCACGAACCGCTTGCCGGCCTCGATGCCGTCGCGCAGCTCGAAGGAGACCACGGCGCCGGCGCCCCGGGGCAGATAGGTGCGCGCCGCCGCGTGCCACTTGCTGGACTTGAGCCCCGGATAGTGCACGGCGGCGACCTCGTCCCGCTGCTCCAGCCACTCGGCCAGCGCCAGGGCGTTGGCCGAGTGCCGTTCGACGCGCAGGCTCAGCGTCTCCACGCCCTGGAGGAGCAGGAAGGCGGAGTGCGGGGAGAGCGCCGGGCCGAGGTCCCGCAGCAACTGGACCCGGAGCTTGACGGCGAACGCCCCCGGACCGAGCGCGGGCCAGTACCGCAGCCCGTGGTAACTGGGGTCCGGTTCGGTGAAGTCGGGGAACCGCTCGGGGCGGGCCCCGAAGTCGAAGGTGCCGGCGTCGACGACGACACCCGCGATGGCCGTGCCGTGCCCGCCGAGGAACTTGGTCGCCGAGTGGACGACGATGTCCGCCCCGTGCTCGATCGGACGCAGCAGATACGGGGTCGGGATGGTGTTGTCCACGATCAGCGGCAGCCCGGCCGTGTGCGCCACGTCCGCCACCGCCCGTACGTCGAGCACGTCGCCGCGCGGGTTGCCCAGCGTCTCGGCGAACAGCGCCTTGGTGTTCGGCCGCACCGCCGCCCGCCACGCCTCGGCGTCGTCCGGGTCGTCCACGAACGACACCTCGATGCCCAGCCTGGGCAGCGTGTGCCGGAACAGGTTGTAGGTGCCGCCGTACAGCGATGTGCTGGAGACGATGTGGTCGCCGGAGCCGGCCAGCGTCAGGATCGCCAGTGTCTCGGCCGCCTGCCCGGAGGCGAGCGCGACCGCCGCCACCCCGCCCTCCAGCGCGGCGATCCGCTGCTCGAAGACGTCCTGGGTGGGGTTGTGGATACGGGTGTAGATGTTGCCGGGCTCGGCCAGCGAGAACAGGTCCGCGGCGTGCTGGGTGTCCCGGAACACGAACGACGTGGTCTGGTAGACGGGCGTCGCCCGCGCGCCGGTCGTCGGGTCGGGTGCGGCGCCCGCGTGGATCTGCTTGGTCTCGAAGGACCAGGCCGAGGTGTCGGGACCTGCGGGTTCCTCGTCCGCGGTGTGACCGGCGGTGACGGAGTCGACGGGCTGGCTGCTCATGGCGGTTGCTCCTTGCACGGGGAGGGCGGGAACGCCCGGGGTACGGGGGAGGGGAGGCGGGGCGCGCGTGGACGCGGAGGGCCGCGCCGGGACGTGGGGGACGCCGGGGAACCGCAGGACAGGCGCACCCGCCGCATGGGCGGGTGGGCACAGCGGTGCGGAACGGGGGAAGGACGCGGTCGGAGACCGGAGCGGGGCTCAGCTCACGACGGAACAGGCCGTGGTGGTGACACGCACGTAGTCGACGTGGCGGCGGGTCACGAGCACGGTCATGGGGCCAGGTAACCACAGGGGAGCGGCCGCGCACCAGCACCTCGCGGCCGTTCCACCGTGCGGGCGGCGGGCCGGGCGCGCCGTTGACACCTTTCGCGCCGCGTGCTTGCATCCCGGCATGCCTCCGTCGGAGCCGCTGACCCGCCGCCGTGCCGTGGACCTCGTCCGCGTGGCCGCCGCGCTGTGTCGTCCGCTCGCGGACTGACCTCCCTCAACTCCCTTGTTCCGAGCGGGCGTTCCCCGGCGTAGCGGGATGCTGCCCGGAACCGGTGCCGCTCGTCCCGTCCCCGGGCGCCGCCGCACGCACCCGCACACACCCGCACATCCGGCAAGGAGCACACATGACCGTCCAGGACACCGGTCGGCACACCGACCGGCACACCGCCCAGGACACCGATCAGGACTTCGACCGGAAGAGCTTCGTCGCGGCCTGGGAGCGGTGGCACCGCCAGAAGGAGGAAGCCCTCTCCGCCCCGCACGGATTCCTCGCGATCACGAGCCTGCACCGGCTGAGCGCGCGTCCCGCCCGGTTCGAGGACGCGCCCGGAGCCTGGTCCAGCACCGACGAGGGAGTGGTGGTCGACCTCGCCGAGGTCGAGGAGCTGACACTCGACGGCCAAGTCCTGCGCGGTCGTCACGACTTCGGGGTCATCGCCGAACGCGACAGCCTGTACCCCGCCGCCGGTGACGCGGTCGTCGAGATCGCCAGGCGCGGCGGCCAGGACATCCTGCGCCCACGCCACCCAGGCAACGGACTGCGGACGTCCTTCACCCACACGCCCGCCTACGAGCCGGACCCGCGCTGGGTCCTCACCGGCCGCTTCCTGGCGTTCGAGGAACCCCGCCCGGTCACGGTCGGCGCCGCGGTGCCGGGCCTCGAACACGTCTACGACTCGCCCGGTCAGGTCGAGTTCACCCTGGACGGCGGGGTGCACCGGCTCACCGCCTTCAACGGCAGGACACCCGGCAGCCTGCTGGTGCTGTTCACGGACCGCACCTCGGGCGTCACGACGTACGCGGCCAGCCGCTCCCTCCAGATCCCCGCACCGGACGCCGACGGCCGGGTGACCGTCGACTTCAACCGTGCCGGGAACCTGCCCTGCGCCTACACCGACCTGGCCACCTGCCCGCTCCCGCCGGCCGGGAACCGGCTGCCCGTCGCCGTGGAGGCGGGCGAGCGGATCCCGCTGGAGCGGGGCGGGAGCGACTGACCCCGGCGTGCCGGTCCGCACGCGATCCGCGCGGGGCCGGCGCGAACGTAACAGCGGGACCGAACCAAGATCATCCGAATTGCACCCGTATACCGGGATGTTTGCTACGGCGACATGTCGACCTCGTGGCGGCACCGGCGAAAGGCTGGTGCCGCACCCTCGGTACGGACCAGGCTGACCCGCACACCCCGTGTGTCACTGTTCCGCACCCGCAGAAAGCCGCACCTCGCATGTACTCGACCTGTTCCTCCGGCGCGCCCCGAAGGGCGCTCACCCCCAGTGCGGTGAGGAGGTGCCGCGCATGCTGCGCCATGTGACACGCAAGGCGGCGGGCTGGCTTCTGATGATCGCGATCGCGACCAACGCAACGTATTTCTTGGCGAGTTGGTTCCTCGACCCGCGTTCGAACTACCGTGAGCTGCGGCCCGTGCGCACCGAGGAGCAGATCGACCGGGCTCTCGCGCCGTACAACCTGGACCCCCGGGTGCCGCTCGTGCACCGCTGGTGGGACTGGCTCACCTCGGTCACCCTGCACTTCGACTGGGGCACCTCGCCCACCGGCGTCCCCGTCAACGGCGAGGTCGGCTACCGCGCCCTCGTCAGCGCGGAACTGGTCGTCGTCGCGACCGTCCTGTCCGTGGTGATCGGCGTCGCGCTCGGCGTCCACACCGCCGCCCGCCAGTACGGCTGGGCCGACCGGGTGACCCAGGCCCTGTCCGTCCTCGTGTTCAACATCCCCACCTCCGTCGCCGCCCTCGCCGTCGTCTTCGTCGCGATCTGGCTGAACCAGCACGCCGGACTGCACTTCCTCTACGTCGCCGGTGAGAACTCGCCCGACGTACAGGGGCTGCTCCCCACCCTGGGCGACCGGCTCCTGCACCTGATCCTGCCGACCCTGACCCTCACCCTGATGGGCTACGTCGGCTACCACCTGACCCAGCGCTCGCTGCTCCTCGACACGATCGACGCCGACTTCGTGCGCACCGCGCGGGCCACCGGGCTCACCCGCGCCCAGGCCATCCGCAGGCACGCCCTGCGCTCCGCGCTCATCCCCACCGCGGCGTCCGTGGCGTTCAGCGTCCCGGCCGTCTTCACCGGCGCCGTCATCACCGAGACGATCTTCGGCTGGAACGGGATGGGGCGGTACTTCGTCCAGACCATCAGCAACAACGACGTGCACGGCACGGTCGCCACCGCCGCCTTCGCCGCGGCGCTCACCGCCGTGGGCGCGATCCTCGCCGACCTCGCCACGGTCTTCCTCGACCCGAGAGTGCGGGTGAGCTGACATGTCCACCGATGCGACTCCCGGCCCGACGGCACGTCCGGTCCCCGCACCCGGGCCCGAACCGGCGACCGGCCCGAGCGGGCGGCGGCGCACACCGCGCGGCACACCCGACGCGGACCGGCCCGCACACCTCGGCCTCGGCCGCCTCTACCTGCGGCGCTTCCTGCGCAACCGGCTCGCCGTCGTCGGCGTGCTGATCCTCCTGCTGCTGGTGCTGTTCAGCGCCCTCGGCGGCCGGTTCACCCCCTACAGCCACACCGACGCCGACTTCGCCGCGCTCACCCGGCCGCCGAGCGCCCTGCACTGGTTCGGCACCAACCAGGGCGGCAACGACATCTACGCCTGCGCCGTGCACGGGCTCCAGCGCTCCCTGACGATCGCCGTGAGCGTGTCGGTGCTGACCATCGCGCTCGCCGCGGTGATCGGTTCCGGCGCCGCGTACTTCGGCGGCCGGGTGGAACGCGCGACACTCGCCGTCATCCACTTCCTCCTCGTCGTCCCCTCGTTCCTGATCCTCGCCCTCGTCTCGCACCGGCTGGCCGGCGACTGGCGCGTCCTGATCGTCGTGCTGACCGTGTTCGGCTGGATGCCGACCGCACGGGTCATCTGGTCCGTCTCGACGTCCCTGCGCGAACGGGACTATGTGAAGGCGGCCGAGTTCATGGGCGTCGGCCCGCTGCGCGTCATCCTGCGCCACATCATCCCCAACCTCGGCTCCCTGCTGATCGTCAACCTGACCCTCGGTGTCGTCGCGACCGTCCTCAGCGAGACCGCCCTGTCCTTCCTCGGGTTCGGCGTCCAGACACCGGACGTCTCCCTCGGCACGATGCTCGCCGACGGCGCGGGCACCCTCACCAGCGCACCGTGGCTCTTCGCCTTCCCGGCCGGGCTCGTCGTCCTGCTCACCGTGTCGATGACCTTCATCGGCGACGGACTGCGCGACGCCCTCGACCCCACCTCGGTGACCGGCTCGGCAGGAGGCCGACGATGACCCTCGCCACCCCCCTGCCCGCCCCGGCACCCGCCGCCGGGCCCGCCCCGGCCCTGTCCGTACGGGACCTGCGCGTCACCTTCCCCTCCGAGGCGGGACCGGTCGAGGCGGTACGCGGCGTCAGCTTCGATCTGCTGCCCGGCCGCACCCTGTGCGTCGTCGGCGAGTCCGGATCCGGCAAGTCGGCCACCGCCATGGGCATCATGGGGCTGCTGCCGCCCGCCGCCGAACTGCGCGGACAGGTACTGCTCGGCGGACAGGACCTCGTCGGCCTCGACGACCGGGCGCTGTCGAGGATCCGCGGCAACTCCATCGGCATGGTCTTCCAGGACCCGCTGTCCGCCCTCACCCCCATCTACTCCGTGGGCCGGCTGCTCTCCGACGCGCTCCGCGTCCACCAGGACCTGACGAAACGGGCCGCCTGGGAGCAGGCCGTCGCCCTCCTCGACCTCGTCGGCATCCCCGACCCGCGCGGCCGGGCCGGCGCCTTCCCGCACGAGTTCTCCGGCGGCATGCGCCAGCGCGTCGTCATCGCCCTGGCCATCGCCAACCGGCCCGCCGTGCTCGTCGCCGACGAACCCACCACCGCGCTCGACGTCACCGTGCAGGCCCAGATCCTCGACGTACTGCGGCTGGCCCAGCGGGAGACCGGCGCCGGGCTCGTCCTCATCACCCACGACCTCGGGGTGGTCGCGGGACACGCCGACGACGTCGCCGTCATGTACGCGGGCCGCTTCGTGGAGCACGCCGGCGCCGGGGAACTCTTCCGCCGGCCGAAGATGCCGTACACCGCGCGGCTGCTGGCCGCCGTGCCCACCGTCGACGGCGGCACCCGCCGCCCCCTGGTCCCCGTCGGCGGGGAACCGCCCGCCCTGGCCGGACTCACCGGCGGCTGCCCCTTCGCGCCGCGCTGCGCCGTCGCCCTCGACACCTGCCGCACCGCCGAACCGGAGCTGCTCCCCGTCGCCGGACACGGCAGCGCGGCCTGCCTGCGCGCCGCCGAGATCGCCGACGGCTCCCTGGACCCCACCGGCGGCGCCGCGCCCGCCGGGTCGCCCGCCGCCCCGGACCCGACCGCGACCGGTGAGGTGGTGCTCCGGGTCGAGGACCTGGTCAAGACGTTCCCCGTCACCAAGGGCGCCCTGCTCAAGCGCCGGGTCGGCACGCTGCGCGCCGTCGACCGGGTCGGCTTCGAACTGCGCGCGGGGGAGACGCTCGGCCTGGTCGGCGAGTCCGGCAGCGGCAAGACCACGACCCTGCTGGAGATCCTGCGGCTCGCCCGGCCCGAGGGCGGCCGTATCGAGATCGGCGGCACCGACGTCGCCACCCTCGACTCCCGTGGCCGCGCACGGGAGTTGCGGCGGGACGTGCAGATCGTCATGCAGGACCCGATGGGGGCCCTGGACCCCCGGCTGCCCGTCTTCCACTCGCTGGCCGAACCGCTGCGCGCGATCGGCCGCGACCGCGACACGATCCCCGCCCGGGTCCGCGAACTGCTGCACCTGGTGGGCCTGGACGACACGGTCGGCGACCGGTTCCCGGCCGCGCTCTCCGGCGGCCAGCGCCAACGGGTCGGCATCGCCCGCGCCCTGGCGACCGAACCGAAGCTGCTCGTGCTCGACGAACCGCTCTCCGCGCTGGACGTCTCGGTACAGGCCGGCGTGATCAACCTGCTGGCCCGGCTCAAACGGGAACTCGACCTCGCCTACCTGGTGGTCGCCCACGACCTCGCCGTGGTCCGGTACATCGCCGACCGCATCGCGGTGATGTACCTGGGGCAGATCGTCGAGACCGGGGCGACCGAGGCCGTCTTCTCCGGGCCGCGGCACCCCTACACCCGGGCGCTCCTGTCGGCGGTCCCGGTCCCCGACCCGGAGCGCGAACGCACCCGCGAGCGTGTCGTGCTGGAGGGCGAGCCGCCCAACGCCGCCCGGCCGACCGCCGGTTGCGTCTTCGTCGACCGGTGCCCGCTGTACCGCCTCGCCGACGAGGAACTGCGCCACCGCTGCCGCACGGAACGTCCGGCCCAGACGTCCGCCGCCGACGACCCGGGCCACCGCTACGCCTGTCACGGCGTCTGAGCACACCCCGGCGACGGGCATCCCGCCCGCTCCCCGAATCCGTACACCCGGCACGCCGTCCCGCGCCCGTCACCGGCGGCGCCGCGCCGTGCCCTCACCCACCCCACTCCCTGAAGGAACACCCCGCCATGCGCGCACGACTGGCCCTGCCCGTCGCCCTGATCGCCGCCGTCACCGTCACCGCCACCGCGTGCCAGTCCTCCACCGGCACGGACTCCGCCGCCCCGGGCGCGAAGAACAGCCCCACGGCAGCGTCGTCCGCCGCCGACTACAACCCCGTGCCCTACGACCGGATCAAGGACGGCGGCAGCTACACCACGGTCGGCACCTTCGACGACCAGGGCAACCCCTTCCATGTGAACTCCACACTGACCGCGTCCCGCGTCTGGGCCTGGTACAACGCCGTCGCGATCACCTACTCGCCGACCGGCGAGGTGCAGTACAACCCGGACTACTTCAGCGATGTGAAGGTCTCCGTGAGCGGCGGCGACCAGAAGGTCGTGCTGACCATCAACCCCAAGGCCGTCTTCAACGACGGCACCCCCATCGACTGGACCGCCGTCAAGGCCACCTGGCAGGCCAACAACGGTTCCGACAAGTCCTTCTCCGCCTCCTCCACGGACGGTTACTCCCAGATCACCTCGGTCGTCGAGGGCGCGGACGCCAAGCAGGCCGTCATCACCTTCAAGGGCGTCAACGCCTCCTGGTCCGCCCTGTTCACCACCTTCCTGCACCCCAAGGCCGCGACCGTCCAGAACTTCAACAACGCCTACGTCAAGAAGGCGCACCCGGAGTGGGGCACGGGCCCCTACACCGTCGGCACGTGGGACACCCACTCCGGCAACATCACCTTCGTGCGCAACCCCAAGTGGTGGGGCAAGAAGGGCAAGCTCGACAAGCGCGTCTACGTCAACCTGGAGTCGGCCGCGGCCGTCAACGCCTTCAAGAACGGGCAGCTCGACTACGTCGCCGTCGGCGACGCCGAGAGCCTCAAGCAGATCAAGGGACTCAAGGGCACGGAGATCCGCAGCGGAGGCAGCCCCTTCGAGTACTCGCTCTACTTCAACACCAGGTCCACCGTGCTCGCCGACCCGGCCGTGCGCAAGGCCATCGAGGAGAGCATCGACCGCGCGCAGATCGCGAAGATCCAGTTCCAGGGCCTCGACTACACCGAACCGCTGCCCGGTTCGGCCATCCTCTACAGCTTCCAGAAGAACTACCAGGACAACGTCTCCGCCGTCCTCAAGTACGCGCCCGAGGAGGCCGGCAAGGCGCTCGACGCGGCGGGCTGGAAGCCCGGATCCGACGGCATACGAGCCAAGGACGGCAAGAAGCTCGAAGTCGGCTACACCCTCCTCGGCGACGACGCCCTGGGCAAGGCGACCGCCGGCGCCTTCGCGGCGATGCTGAAGACCGTGGGCGTCCGCCTCGACATCAAGAAGGCCGACGAGTCGGAGTTCTCCAGCATCCTCAGCGACCGCAAATTCGACCTGTTCCTGTCGGGCAACCGCTCCATGGACCCGTTCGGCGCCCGCTACCTGTGCGACTTCTACTGCTCCGACCGCGACTCCAACCTCACCGGCGCGGGCTCCCCGGCCCTCGACAAGGAGATCCGCTCCGTCGCCCAGGTCGCCGACCTCACCGCGCAGGCGAAGAAGGCCAACGAGGTGGAACGCCGGGCGCTCCAGCAGTACGCCTTCCTCCCGCTGTTCAGCGGCCCCTCCACCTACGGGGTGAAGAAGGGCCTCGCCAACGTCGGCGCGACCATCTTCCACAACCCCCTTCCGGAGACGGTCGGCTGGGAGAAGTGACGTACCACCGGGGACGGCGGGCCACGCCCGGCCCGCCGTCCCCGGTCCGCTCAGCGGGGGCGCGACCCCGCACCGCGGCCCTGCCCGCGCCGGAGGCGTCAGCGGCGCAGCCGGTACCCGGTGAGCCGGGAGCGGGCCGCACCGGCGCTGATGCCGAGCCCCTGGCCGATCGTCTCGGCCGACAACTCGTCCGCCTCGGCGGCGTAGGCGGCCTCGTGGCCGATGTCGCGCGTGAGCTGCTCCAGTTGCCGCACGGCCCGCAGCGCCGCCACCGGAGCCTGGTCGACGAGCCGGGAGAGCCGCGCCTCCAGCCGGACCAGGGCCTCCGCGATCTCCTCCGGGACCGGCACGGCCCGGCGGTCCACGGCGTCGATGTGCGCGGACCAGTCGTCGTGCGCGGCACCGACGTCCAGGTCCTCCAGTCCGCCGTCGCCGATGTCGTCCCAGTCGACGGGATGGTCCGGGCCGCGCCAGTCGCACGAGCACGCCCCCCGGTAGGCAGCGGCCCTCGGCCTGCCCCACTTGCCGCTGTAGGCCCACCACTCACTGGTCTGGTACATGTTCGTCCCGCTGCCGATGTCGATGATGACCGGCTTCGGTTCGCTGCCGTCGGCCAGGACCGCGCCGACGTACCCCTCGTGGGACGCCTCGAACTCCTCCGTCTGCCACACCACGACCGTCTCCCTCCCTCGCGTCCCGCCGGGTCGGCGGGACCGCGTCCGAACCAACGAGGATGCCGCAACCCGGCCGCCGCCGCCGGGGAGTCGGCTACTCGCCCGGCTGAAACCCGCGGCTCGGGTGAAGCAGGTGGCCCGGACCGCACGGGAGTTCACTCGGAGGACGGCACGGGCTCCGCGGCACGGGCACGCGCACGGGCGCGGACACCGGCGACCGTCGCCGACCGGGTGAACGCGGCGGTGACCTCCAGCAGCCAGGCCGCCTCCGCCTCGACGGTCCGGGGCAGCGGCCCCGGCGCGCCGCCCGCGCCGCCGCGCGCCGAGGCGGCCTCGTGCGGCCGGTCCGCGCGCTTGTGCTCCAGGGCGGCGGCGATGACCGCGGCCTCCACCACGGCGTGCCGGTCGAAGGCGTCCTCGGGCCCGGCGGCCCGTGCCAGGGCGCGCACCACCTCCTCCGGCAGACCGGGCTCCTGGTGGGGGCGGAGCGCCAGGTGCGCGTCGCGGATCTCGATGACCCGGCGGTACAGCGCGAACTCGGCGTGCCGCGGCCCCCGGCGCCACACAGCGGCCGGCCCGTCGAGCGCTATCTCCGGGAGCACGGAGTGCAGTTCGGCCCAGAGCGGCTCCAGCGCCCGGTAGGTGCGGCGGGCGCGCAGCCAGCGCAGCGGTGCGGTCAGCCGGCCGCCCCACAGACTGGTGGTGGCCCCGCCGGTGGCGAGCAGCGCGGTCACCGCGCCCAGCACGGCGGAGACGAGGTCCTCACCCAGCCCCTGCTCGCCACGGGACAGATCGGACGCCACGTCGTTGAACGCCCACAGCGTCCACAGCGCGCCGGACGCGGCGGCCAGCATCATCATCCTGAGCCCGGCCCGCAGCGGTCCGGACGTGGTCCGGCGGGCGTGCCGGGCGAGGGCGCGGACCAGGACGAGCAGGCAGAAGCAGCCGTAGCAGGCGAACACCGCGTTGTAGGCGGCCAGTGCCCAGCCCCGGTCCGCCCGCAGCACGCCCCGCCCGGCGTCGGTCGTCACCGCCGCCAGCAGGAAGAGAATGGCCGAACCCGCCTGCACGGCCCCGGCGAGCAGGACCTGGCGGCGTCTGCGGCGCCGCGCCGCGTGCGGATCGCGGTCCGCGGCGGTGAGGGCGTGGGCGACCAGCACCAGGAACGTCAGGGCGGCGGTCTTCAGTTCATGCGTGACCAGCAGGTCGGCGTAGTGCCGCGGCAGGAGGCGGCTCACCGCGTCGAGGGTCGCCCGCGCGTTGAACAGCAGTGCCGTGCCCAGGCACCACGCGAACCCGGCGACATGGCGCTGCGCGGGATCGGCGCCGTCGCCGCGGGTGGTCCACAGCCGGTGCCCGGCGAAGACGAGCAGGACGGTGGCGGCCAGGTAGACCGCCAGGTCAGCCATCGGCGGGGCCGTCCGGGGCGCGGCGCTCCCGCCGGGGCCGGCCACCGGACGCGCCGCCGGGCGGCCCCTGCGGCGGCGCGCCGAACAGCGAACGCAGCCGGGCCTCGTCCTGCCCGGCCGGCTCGGCGGAGTCCGTGCCGCGCTCCAGGCGGGTGGCACGGTTGAGGATCAGGGAGGCGACCAGTTCCGCCTCGGCCTCCTGGGGCAGCGTGTAGACGGTGCGGCCCAGCACCCGTTCCACCAGGGCGGCGGGCAGGTGCGGCAGCAGCAGTTCGGCGGCGGCCGAGGCGGCGGGGGAGGTCTCGTGGTGCCCGCAGATGAGGTGCGCGGCCTCGTGCAGCAGGATGTGCTGCTGGTGCAGGGGAGTGGTGTCCGCGGCGTACACGATGCAGTCGGCGCGGTCGGTGGTGATCAGCAGCCCGCAGGGGGTGTGCGGACGGTAGGCGACCGGCATGAGCCGGATGTCGCGGCCGCGTTTTCCGGCGAGCAGCGCGATGAAGGCGCCGGCGTCGAAGGGGGTGGGCAGTTCCAGCCCTTCGACCAGGCGCGTACATCGCCGCCACAACCGTCTGCCGCTCCGGTCCTCCCCCACGAGCCACCCCTTCTCGCGCCCTCGCCGCGGTCCGTCCCGGCCGGTCAGCCGGTGGTGCCGTCCCTGGTGTCCGGCGCGGTGCCACCCCGGTCACGGTGGCCGCCGGCGGCCTGTTCACGGCGGGCGAGCACATCGATCATGTCATTGATCGTGTCCACTCCCTCGGGGGACAGGTTCACCGCCCGCAGCGCCACGCTGCGCACCCCGGCGTCCCGCATCGCGCCGAGCAGCTCCAGCTCCTTGGCGATGGCCTCGCCCTGCTCCTCGTCGAAGAAGTACGCCACCGGCACGTCGAAGAACTGCGCCAGTGCCTCCAGATGCCGCTTGGTCGGATTGTCCCGGCGCCCCGTGCGCAACTGCCACACGTACGTCGCCGAGAAACTCGCCCCGGTGGTCTCCCGGCACGCCCGAGCGACCTCCTCGTTGCTGAACTGCTCCCGGTTGGGCCGCCGTACGATCCGGAACAGCGCCTCGATCCGGTCGGCCAGGCTTGCCGGAGCGGCCTCGGAGCCGGTCATCCGCACCCTCCCCTCCCATGAGCCGATGTGGGATGTACCGCGTACGCGTGAATCCTAGGGCCTGTCGTCAGATTCCCGTCGTCCGCCCGGAGGGCGGGCCTCGCGGCGTCAGGTGCGTGCTCTCGGCGTGCCGGGTCCTGACCCGCGTACTGGACGTACTCGGGTCTGGGCCCGGTGCGGCGAGAGTGCGTGCATGGCGTCGCGGGGCAGGCGGGAATCTGACGACAGGCCCTAGCCGCCCCCGTGATCCGCCGGCCGGGTATGTGGACGTGGTGGCGCCTGGCCTCACCGGGCGGAACGTGCTCGGGTGGTGCCGTGCCCGGCGGCCCCGCCCGTCCCGGAACCGGGCGACCGTGTACGGCGGACGGCAGCCGCCCCGCCCGCCCGGCGCCCGCAGGAAGAGCGACATGACACGTGAGCAACGCGCCGCCCCCGGCCCTCCGTCCGGCGTCGTCGTCGTCGGCGGCGGAGCGGCCGGACTCAGCCTCGCCCACCGGCTGGCGGCCGCCGCCGTCCCCGAAGTGACGCTCGTGGACGCACCCGCCGGACCGCTGACGCCGCCCGAGCGGACGTGGTGCTACTGGGACCGGGGGAGCGGCGACCTCGACGAGGCGGTCAGCGCCTCCTGGTCCCGGCTGCGCGTCCACGGCGCCGACGGCCGGGCCGTCGCCCTGGACCCCGCCCCGCTGAGCTACCGCATGCTGCGCTCCACCGACTTCGAACGGCTGGTGCACGCCCGGCTCACCCGGTCCCCCACGGTGCGCGTCCTGCGGGCGACGGCGCGCACCGTCCGCGACACCCCCGGCGGCGCCGAGGTGCGCTGCACCACGCCCGACGGCCGGACGCTGTCCCTGCGCGCCCGCCATGTGTACGACTCCCGGCCCCGGCCCGTCCTGCCACCGGCCCGCACCCATCTGACGCAGCACTTCCGCGGCTGGTTCGTCCGCACCCGGACGGACCGCTTCGACCCGGCCGTCGCGGACCTGATGGACTTCCGCGTGCCGCAGCCGCCGCACGGGCTCGCCTTCGGCTACGTCCTGCCCCTGGCACCGGACCGGGCGCTCGTGGAGTACACCGAGTTCTCCCGGACGCCGCTAACCCGCGAGCGGTACGAGGCGGCGCTGGCCCACTACAGCGAGGACGTCCTGCGGCTCGGCCCGCTCACCGTGGAGTCGGCCGAGCAGGGCGCCATCCCCATGACCGACGGCCACTTCGCCCGGAGGGCGGGAGACGCCGTGTTCCGGATCGGGACCGCGGGCGGCGCCACCCGCCCGGCGACCGGCTACACGTTCGCCGCCGTGCAGCGGCAGACCCGGGCCATCGCCGCCGCCCTGCGCGCGGGCCGCGCGACCGCGCCCCCGCCGCACCGGCGGCGGGCCCTCGCCATGGACGCGGTGCTGCTGCGCGCCCTGGACACCGGGCGGATCGACGGCCCCGACTTCTTCACCGGCCTGTTCCGCCGCGTCCCCGCCGAACGCCTGCTGCGCTTCCTCGACGGCACCACCACCCCCTGGGAGGACTGGGGCGTCGGCATACGCACCCCCGTGGTCCCCATGCTGCGGACCGCCGTCGAACTCCCCTTCCTGCCCCGCCGCCCCCGCGGCTCCCCACCGAGCGGAGAGAGCCACCGATGACACTGCTGCGCGACCACGACCTGGCCCGCGCCTTCGACCACGCCGCGCCCACCTACGACCGCCTCACCGCCCTCAACCCCGGCTACCGCACCGACCTCCTGCGCTCGGCACGCCGGCTGCGGCTGCCCGGGGGCGGCGCCGGACTGCGCGTACTGGACCTCGGCTGCGGCACCGGCGCCTCCACCAGGGCGCTGCTGCGGGCCGCGCCCCACGCCCGGATCACGGCCGTCGACGCCTCCTCGGGGATGCTGCGGCGCGCCCTGGCCAAGCGGTGGCCGGCCGGGGTGCGCTTCCGGCACCTGACCGCCGAGGAGGTGGCGGCGGCCGGGGAAGGACCGTACGACGCGGTGTTCGCCGCCTATCTCTTCCGCAACGTCACCGACCCGGACGGCGTACTCGCGGCCGTACACTCGCTGCTGCGCCCGCACGGCCGGCTCGCCGTCCATGAGTACAGCCTCAGCGGCTCGCCCGCCCACCGCGCCCTGTGGACGGGCGTGTGCCGGGGCGTCATCGTCCCCGCGGGCACCCTCACCGGCGACCGCGCCCTCTACCGGCACCTGTGGCGCAGCGTCCTGGACTTCGACACCGCGCCCGCCTTCCGCGCGCGGCTGGCGGCGGCGGGGTTCACCCATGTCCGCGCCGTGCCCGTCGCCGGATGGCAGACGGGCATCGCGCACACCTTCCTGGCCCGCGCGGGGGCCGCCGCACCGGCGGCGGGGGACGCCCGGTGAGCGCGGCAGGCCGTACGGCCCGCCGGGGCCGCGACCGCAGGGCCGAGATCGTGCCGGCCGCGCCCGGCCGGGACCGCTTCGGGAGCGGGGACGCGCCCCGTGTCGCCGTGGCCGGCGGGGGCGTGGCGGGACTGGCCGCCGCCACCCTGCTGGCCGAACGCGGCGCCCGGGTGACCCTCTACGAACGCGAGCAGTCCCTCGGCGGACGCCTCGCGGGCCGACGCGTCCGCCTCGCCGACGGATCAGCGGCGACCATGAGCCGCGGCTTCCACGCCTTCTTCCGCCAGTACTACAACCTGCGCGGCCTGCTGCGCCGCACGGACCCCGGCCTCGACCGGCTGCGCCCCCTGCCCGACTACCCGCTGCGGCACAGCGGCGGACTGACCGACAGCTTCGCCCACGTCCCGCGCACCCCGCCGTTCAGTGCGCTCGGCTTCGTCGCGCTGAGCCCCACGTTCGGCTGGCGCGACCTCACCGCGCTGGACGCCAGGGCCGCGCTGCCGCTCCTGGACGTCCGGGTGCCCGAGGTCTACGAACGCTTCGACGGCATGAGCGCCACCGCGTTCCTGGAAGCGGTCCGCTTCCCCGCGGCCGCGCACCACCTCGCCTTCGAGGTGTTCTCCCGCAGCTTCTTCGCCGACCCGCGCGAACTGTCCGCCGCCGAACTGCTGTTGATGTTCCACATCTACTTCCTCGGCTCGGCCGAGGGCCTGCTCTTCGACGTGCCCACCGAGCCGTTCCCCCAGGCGCTGTGGGAGCCCCTCGGCGACTATCTGCGCCGCCTCGGAGCGGACCTGCGCCCCGGCACGCCCCTGCGCGCCGTCCGCCCGGACGAGGGCGGGGGAGTGGAGGTGCGGACCGACCGCGGCACGGAGCGCCACGACGCGGCGGTGCTCGCCCTCGACCCCGGGGCGCTGCGCGACCTGGTCGCCGCCTCACCCGCCCTCGGCACCCCGGCCTGGCGCGCGGACATCGCCGCCCTGAGCACCGCGCCGCCCTTCCTCGTCTCCCGGCTCTGGCTGGACCGCCCGGTCCGCGCCGACCGCCCCGGATTCCTCGGCACCAGCGGCTACGACGGCCTCGACAACGTCAGCGTCCTCGAATGCTACGAGGGCGAGGCCGCCCGCTGGGCCGCCCGGAGCGGCGGTTCGGTCGTGGAGCTCCACGCCTACGCCGTCGCCCCGGGCACCGCGCCGCAGGACATGCGGCGGCGGCTCGTCGAGGGCCTGCACCGCGTGTACCCGGAGACACGCCGGGCCCGCGTGGTGGACGCCCGGCACGAGTGGCGCGCCGACTGCCCCTTCTTCCCGGTCGGTTCGCACGCCCGCAGGCCCGCCGTCCGCACCCCGCACCCGAGGGTGACGCTGGCCGGTGACGCGATCCGCTGCGACCTGCCCGTGGCCCTGATGGAACGCGCCGCCACCACCGGCTTCCTGGCCGCCGGTGCCCTCCTCGCGGGCTGGGGCGTGCGCGGCCAGACGCTGTGGACGGTCCCCCGGGCCGGCCGCTCACCCGTGCTCAGGGCCGTCTGCCGGGCCGGGAGCCGCTGACCGTCCGGCGCGCTCACCCCCGCGCGCCGCGGTCCTCGGCTGCCTCGGCGGCCACCCGAGGGTGTGCTGCCGTGCCCGCTCCGGGGAAACGGCCCGCGCCGCGCAGTTCCCAGCGCCGCTCGGCGTAGGCGAGGTCGTCGCGCCACAGCCGTCCGGCCGTCCGCCGGATCAACGGGCGCAGCACGGGCGCCGCGGCTCGCGCGAGGGCGAAGCCGCGCCGGTCCGAGGCGGCCACGACCGCCTCGACGACGGCGGTCCGGGGCGGCACCCGTGAGGGACCGGTCAGAGGCGTGGCATGGGTCTCCACCACGGAACCGGCCCCCTCGCCCTCCATGATGCGCATGACGACCGTACGGGGCCCGGGTGCCGTGAACTCGGCCCGCACCGGCACCACCAGACGGCCCGTCAGACGGAAGGACACATCGACGACGAAGGCGTCGTCGTCGCCCCGCTCCCGCGGCGGCCGGACCACCGTGAGGTCCACGAACGCGTACGGGTGGAACCACGAACCGTGCCACGGGTCGAGCCGGTTGGCGACCACGTCCTGCGGTTCGCACCGCCCGACGGCCGTGAACACGGCGTCCACCGCGCCGCCCGCCGCCGGACGCTCCGGCACCCGGGGACGGTCCGACGGCTCCTCGCCGCCGACCGCGTCGAGCCGGACCCACACCAGCACACCGTCGTCATGCGCCGGATACGGGTCCCAGCCGGTGAACGGCCCGCCGTCCAGGGCCAGTCCGTGCCAGCGGCACACCAGTGTGCCGCACACCACCCGGCCCTCCCGCAGGGGCGCCCCGAGATGCGGGCAGGCGCCCGGCCCCGCGTGCAGCTCGCCGGTGTCCGACCGCCACAGCACGACCTCCGTCCCGCCCACCGTCCGGCCGAGCGGCGGGCCTCCGGCGGGCACGTCCCGGGAGGCACCGACGACGAACCAGTTGCCGGTCGGCCGCTCCGAGGCCCGCGCGAGCGCGGCGGCGATCAGCGCCGGACGCGCCTGCCGCCAGGTCGGTGCCTGCGCCGCCCAGCGTGAGCGGCGCCGCCGCCGCACGGGCGGCGTCCAGCCGGTCCGGTCCGCCCGCCCGCTCACCCCCGCTGCCCTTCCCGTCGCAGCGCCGCCCCGGCCACGGGCGGCGCCGGGCGCCCGGCCCGTGCGCGGTGGCGCGCGGCGGCGACCCGTACGACCCCGGCCGCCGCCACCGCCGCCCGGCGTCCGCGCGAGACCACCGCACGCCGGTGCAGCACCGGATAGCCCTGGTCCGCGATGGCGTCCAGGATGCCGCCGTAGAGCGTGAACGCGGCCCGGATGCACGGGCGGGTGCGCGGATCGAGCAGGGCGATGCCCGGCTCCGCCGTCCGGTACACCCCTCGCGTCAGCTCCTCGGCGGCGACCAGCGCCGCCCGGATCCGCGCGTCGGTGCGGCCCGTACGGCGGCTCCACTCCAGCAGCGCGCGGTCCGCGCCGTGCGCCGCGAGCAGGTCCGCCGGCAGATAGACCCGCCCGCGGTCCAGGTCCTCGCCCACGTCCCGCAGGAAGTTGGTCAGCTGGAACGCCACCCCGAGGGCCGCCGCGTGCGGTGCCGCCTCCTCGCGGGGCACGACCGTGCCGAGCACCGGCAGCATCTGGAGCCCGATCACCGCGGCCGAACCGTGCATGTACGCCCGCAGATCGGCATAGGTCGCGTAGTCCGTGACCCGCAGGTCGCTGCGCATCGACGCCAGGAAGTCGGCGAACAGCGTGTGCGCGATGCCGTACCGTCCGGCGGTGTCCGCGAGGGCCCGCACCACGGGCTCGGTGCCCTCCCCGGTGCGCAGCCCGTGCGCGAGGCCGTCCTCCAGCCGGCGCAGCGCGCGGTCGCGTTCCTCCGCCGTCCGGGTCCCGTCGAGATCGTCGACGATGTCGTCCGCCCGGCGGGCGAAGCCGTACAGGGCGTGCACGGCCGGCCGGCGCTCCACCGGGAGCAGCCGGGTGGCCAGGAAGTACGTCCTGCCGTGGCGGGCGTTGAGCCGCCGGCACCGCAGATAGGCGGCGCGCAGGGCGGGATCGCGGATGCCGGCGGCGTCCAGTTCACGACGGGTCATGAGCGCCTTCCGCGGTCGCTGCGACGGCCCGGACGGCGCGGGACGCGGGGCGGACGGGGACGGAGCGGGGGCGCGCGGCGCCGCCGGTGACGCGGGCGGCGGCGAGCTTGCCGCTCAGCAGGACCGTGGGCACACCGACACCGGGGGTGGTGCCGCAGCCCGCCAGGACGACGTTCTCCAGACCGCGGACCAGGTTGCGCGGCCGGAACGGACCGGTCTGCGCGAAGGTGTGCGACACCGAGAACGGGCTGCCCGCCGCGTGCCCCCGCGCCGTCCAGTCCAGCGGTGTGACGAGCAGTTCCTCGCGGACGCTGCCCGCGAACCCGGCCAGGCCCCGGCGCTCCAGCTCCGCGACCAGGCTGTCCCGGTAGCGGGGCCCCAGGTCGCGCCAGGCGGCGGCGCCGGGGCCGACATCGGTGTTCGGACAGGGCGCCAGGACGTAGTGGAGGTGGCCGCCCGGCGGTGCCAGGCCGGGGTCGTGGGCCGTGGGCCGGGTGATCAGCAGCGACGGGTCGCTCATCAGCCGCCCGGAGCGGGTCAGCTCCTCGAAGGTCCGCTCCCAGGCCGCGCCGAAGGACAGCGTGTGGTGCGCGAGACCGGGCCAGGTGCGGTCCGTACCGGCGTGCAGCACGACGGCCGACGGCGAGTGCCGCAGGCTCACCGGGCGCCTCGGGGCGCGCCCCACGAGCCGGTGCGCGACGGGCAGCTCGCAGCTCAGGACCACGGCGTCGCAGGCGATCCGCTCGCCCGTGGCCAGCCGTACGGCGCGGACCCGGCCCGCCGAGCGTTCCAGTGCGGTCGCCTCGGCCGACCAGCGGAACGCGGCGCCCGCGCGGCCCGCGGCCTGAGCCATGCCCCGCGGCAGTGCGTGCATGCCGCCCCTGGGGAACCAGACCCCGGCCACGGTGTCCATGTAGGCGATCACCGCGTAGGCCGCCAGGGCGCGGGCCGGGGCGAGACCGGCGTACAGGGCCTGGAAGGTGAAGACGCGGCGCAGGCGCGGGTCGGACAGGAAGCGGCCGATCCGCCGGTCCAGCCGCCCGAAGCCGCCCAGAGCCGCCAGCCGGGCCAGGTCCGGGTGCAGCAGCTGGAAGGGCGAGTCGAAGTTCGTGTCGATGAAGCGCCGCATCTGCGCCCGGTACAGCCGGGTCAGCCAGTCCCGCAGCGCCCGGTAGCCGGCCGCCTCCGCCGGGCCCGCGAACCGTCTGACCTCGGCCTCCATGGCCTCCGCCGCGGTGTGCACGTCGAGCGAGCTCCCGTCCGCGAAACACGCCCGGTACGCCGGGTGCAGGGGGGTCAGCTCCACATGACGGGCGAGGCTGTCGCCCACGGCCGCGAACGCCTCGTCGGCCAGGTGCGGCATGGTCAGCACCGTGGGCCCCGTGTCCAGCTCGTAGCCGCCCAGGCGCACGCGTCCCGCCCGGCCGCCGGGCAGGGCGTCCCGTTCGACGACCGTGACCCGGCGGCCCGCGCCCAGCAGATGCAGCGCGCAGGCGAGACCGGAGAGACCGGCGCCCACCACGACCACATGATCCGTCGGGCCCGGCACCGTCCTCACGCCGCCTCCGGCACGTACCGGCATGCGCGACCTCCTCTCGCGGGTGCGGTCGCGCAGATGCCTGCCCGGTACGCGGGCCGCTGCGGACGCAGGTCACCCCACCGGCGCAACGGCGTCCGTGCGCAGCCACAGGGCCGGACGGAGGCGGTCAGCGGCCGCGGTCCACCGTGAAACCGGCCCGGAACCGTCCGCCGTCGGGGCAGGCCCCGTCCACGCTCCACTCGGACAGCCGCCCGACGGGGTCGGGGCCGCCGGAGGTGAAGTTCCCGGCGGGGGCGATCGCGGCCGTTCCGGTGTAGACGGTGCCCTGTGTGCGGCGCAGGGTGACCGTGCCGTCGGCGAACGCCTGCGACGTGGCGGCGACAGCCGGTGCCGTGCCCGTGTCGCAGCTGACCTGGATCGTGACCGTGCCTCCGGCCGCGACCGTCGTCGGCGACACCCGGGCAGCCGGGGCGGCGGACGCCCCACCGGCCGCGAGACCCAGACTCAGGACCGCCGTGACCAGGGCGGTCGAAGTGGTTGCGCTGCGCATGTGCGCTCCTCCCTGCCGGGTGTGCCTGTCCGTCCAGTGCAGCCGCCCGGCGCCGCGACGGCATGCGCGCTCCGCCGAACGGGTGAAAACGGATGCAATGGCGCCCGGAGCCAGGTGAGTGGTCCGCGATGGGTCACTCGAAGGGAGTCATTCGAGGGCTGCCCCCGGCAAGGAGATCCCGAGCATGCGAACGATCCGCGCACTCACCACGGCCGCAGCGGCGGCCGCCATGCTGGCTCTCGCCGGCACGGCACTCCCGGCGGCCGCCGCCCCGGCGGCGGCCGCCGCCCCGGCCGACGACTGCACCGCGGCGCAGGCCGCCGCGGACCGGGCGCAGCAGGACTTCGACCGGACGAAGAAGGCGTACGAGGCCCGGATCGCGGCGGGCGGGAACCCCGGCGCCGCCGAACGCCAGGAACTCGCGGACGCGGACGTGCACCGCAGTGTGACGGCCGCCGAGGCCGAGCGGGCCTGCGACAGCACGTCCTGACACAGCCGGGGGCGGGCCGCCGGGCGGAGGACAATGGAGGGGCCAGCACACCGCCCCAGCCCGCCGGATCCCGTATGCCCCCACTCCGCGACCCCAGCGACCCCCATGGCCCGCATGGTCTGCACGGTCCCCATGGCCCGCGCGGCCCGCGCCAGGCGAGCCTGTTCCCCCTCGACGACCTGATCGACGCCTCGGCGCCCCGGACCCCTTCGACCTCTGCGCAGCCGGATCCCCGGCCCGCGGCCGAGCCGTCCTGCGGGGCCGGGGAGGACACGTCCTCGGCCGCCGCGCGGCTGCTGCGGATCCGCGAGATCCACGCCGAGCCCGCGGCCGCCGTGTCGCCGCGCGGCCGGCAGATCCTGGCGCGGTTCCCGCAGGCCCGCGTGAGCGAGGTCGACTCGCACTGGCGCATCCCGCACCTGCACGGCAACGAGGGGAACGTCGAGCGGTGGGTGCGGGTGAAGACCGAGACACTGATCCTGGGCGTGCGCAGAACCCTGACCACCCGCCCCAACGGCCGCTCCGCCGACTGGATCGCGCCCGGCGCCTCCAACGGCTGCGCCATGGCCTGCGCCTACTGCTACGTACCGCGCCGCAAGGGCTACGCCAACCCGATCACCGTCTTCACCGACATCGACCGCATCCTGGCCCACCTGGAGCGGCATGTCGCCGGGCAGGGCCGCAAACCGGCGCCGAACCAGTGCGACCCCACCGCCTGGGTCTACGACATCGGAGAGAACGGCGACTGCTCCGTCGACGCGCTGATCAGCGACAACACCGCCGACCTGATCCGGGCCTTCCGAGCCTGGCCGACCGCCAAGGCCAGCTTCGCCACCAAGTTCGTCAACCGCGACCTGCTCCGCCTCGATCCGCGCGGACGCACCCGGGTCCGCTTCTCGGTGATGCCGCAGGAGGACGCCCGGCTGCTGGACATCCGCACCAGCCCGGTGCCCGAGCGGATCGCCGCCGCGGCGGACTTCGTCGAGGCCGGGTACGAGGTCCACTTCAACCTGTCGCCGGTCGTCCTGCGGCCCGGCTGGGAGGCGGCCTGGGCCGAGCTGCTGCGGCAGCTGGACGACGTGCTCCCGGCGGCCGTCAAGGCGCAGGCCGCCGCCGAGGTCATCCTGCTCACCCACAACCGCCCACTGCACGAGATCAACCTCGGCTGGCACCCGCGCGCCGAGGAACTGCTGTGGCGCCCTGAGGTCCAGGAGGCCAAGCGGTCGCAGAACGGGGACGACAACGTCCGCTACCGCACCGGTCTGAAGGGTGCCGCCGTGGGGCGCCTGCGGGAACTGATCGCGGCCCACGCGCCCTGGCTCACCGTCCGCTACGCCTTCTGATCCGCGGGCGCGGCAGCGGCGGCCCGCGCGGCCAGGGCCCGGGTGGCGCGCACCAGCTCCGCAGGGCCCTCGACGCGGTAGGGCAGGCCCACCGAGGCGAGGGCGCCCGCCAGCCAGTCCCAGTCGTCCGCGCCGGTCAGATACCGGCAGCGGCCGGGCCCGGCCGGTTCCAGCGTGCCCGCGCGGGCGGTCAGCCGCCGGGCGACCGCCCCGGCCGGCGCCAGGAACAGCACCGCGCCCCGCGCCGCGCCCGGACCGGGGAACAGCCCGGCGGACCCCTCGGGCAGCGGACGCGGCGGGAACGTCGTGCCCGGCACCCGCAGATCCGTGATCCGGTCCACCCGGAAGGTGCGCCAGGCCGCGCGGTCCCCGTCCCACGCCAGCAGGTACCAGCGGTGCGCCAGCAGCACCAGGCGGTGCGGCTCCGCACGTCGCTCGCCGCTGCCGCCGTCCCGGGCCGCGTACCGGAAGCGCACGCGCGAGCGCAGGTGCGTGGCCGTGGCCAGGCGCTCCAGCGTGCCGAGGCCGTCCGCCGGGCCCGCCCCGCCCGGCACCTCGGTGGCCGCGAGCAGCGCCTCGATCCGGCCGCGCAGCCGTGCGGGCAGCGCCTGTTCCAGCTTGCGCAGGGCGGTGTCGGCCGGGCCCGGTCCGTCCGTCCCGTACGCGGCGGCGGCGTGCCGCAGTCCCACCGCCGTGGCCACCGCCTCCTCCTCGGACAGGTGCAGGGGCGGCACGCCCTGCCCGGCGGGGAGCAGATAGCTGCCGCCGGTCCCGCGCGCCGACTGCACCCGGTAGCCCAGGTCCCGCAGCCGTTCCACGTCCCTGCGCAGGGTGCGCGGCGAGACACCGAGCCGCGCCGCGAGGTCGGCCCCGCCGCGCGGGACCCCGGCGGCCAGCAGCGACAGCAGCTCCAGCATCCGGGCACTCGGGTGATTCATGGGCCCAGCCTCGCACCCTTGCGGTCAGATTCCGGCCGCAAGGGCCGTTACGGTGCCGGGCACACCGGACCACGCAACCGAGGAGACCCCATGACCGTCGTCGTCACCACCCCCACCGGCCATGTCGGCTCGCGGGTGGTCAGGCTGCTGCTCCAGGCCGGCGTGCGCCCCCGTGTCCTGGTGCGCGATCCGGCCCGGCTGGAGCCGGACGTCCGGGAGCGGGTGGACGCCCGCCGCGGCGACCTCACCGACGCGGGCTTCGTCCGCGAGACGATGGCGGGCGCCGACGCGGCCTTCCTGGTGGACCCGACGCCGCACACCGCCGAGGACCCGGTGGGCACCTCGCGCCGCACCGGGGCGGGCCTGGCCGCCGCCGTGCGCGAAGGGGGCGTGCGGCGCGTGGTGTTCCTCAGCAGCGTCGGAGCGGAACTGCGGCACGGCGCGGGCCACATCGACGGACTGGCCGCCGTCGAGGAACAGCTCGACGCCACCGGCGCCGACGTGCTCCACCTGCGCTGCGGCTACTTCTTCACCAACCTGCTCCTCTCCCTGGACGACCTGGCCGCCGGGCGGCTGACCACCGCCGACGCCCCGGACCGGACCCTGCCCTGGACCGACCCCCGCGACATCGGCGACATCGCCGCCGCCCGGCTGCTCTGCGACACCTGGCACGGCCGCACCGTCCAGGGCGTCCACGGCCCCGAGGACCTGTCGTGGCGGCGCGTCGCGCAGATCCTCACGGCGGCGCTCGGCCGCGAGATCCGGCTCCGTACGGTGTCCGACGACGACGTCCGCCGGACGCTGGCCGCGGCCGGTCTGGCGCCGGACGCGGTGGACGCCGTCGTCGGCATGACCACGGGCACCCGCACCCTGGTCCCCGAGCAGCCCCGCGACGCCGTCACCACCACGCCCACCGCTCTGGCGGGCTGGGCCCACGCCCACCTGCGGCCCCTGCTCGCCGCCCGCGGCGGCGGAACCGGGCCGGCGCCGAGGACGGATCGCTGACGGCCGGCCTCCGCCGCGCGACGCTCCGTGTCACCGTCCCGTCACAGTCGGCTCCCGCTGAAACCCGCGCCCGCGGGCGGCCCTCTCCCTCGACGTCAGCGGATCCCTCGTAGCAGAGGATGCTCATGAACCACCGTCACGCCGCCGTCGCCGTCCTGGCCTCCGCCGCCGCACTGCTCGCCGCCACCAGCGGCACCGCGGGCGCCGCGCCGGGCCGGGCGGCGAAGAGCCCGTCCGTGTCCGCCACCACCTGGAAGCCCTGCCACCTGCCCGCCGGTCACCGGCACTTCCTCGAACTCAGGTCGGCCGCGAACGTCCGGGGCACGACCGTCGTACGCGTCACCCCGCAGACGTGCGTGGTGAACACCGAGAACGACGAGGACGTCATCTACACCCCGAGCGGAGCGACCCGGTCGCTGTCCTTCGCGCCGGGCGCCACCGTCGAGGTGCTCCACGACACCGACACCGTCGAGGTCACCCCGCGGTGGCTGGTGCACCACAAGCTCGCCAACAGCCCCTACTTCTCCTACCGCGTCGACGGCCACGGCCGGATCACCGCCCTGCGGGAGATCTACCACCCGTAGGCGTACGGCGTCCGCGCGGCCGGTGGAGCCGACTCGGCGCACCGGCTGCGCGGACCGCCGTTCCGGCGTCGTCACGCCTGCAGCGCGATGAGGGTCTTTCCCGGCTGCGCGGCCGCCGGGCTCCCGAGATGTGCGGCGAGTCCGCTGAGCCCGACACGCCGTGCGACGGCCGTGCCCAGACGGCCGTGGCGCAGGTGCTCGAAGACCGGCGCGAACAGTGCGGGCAGGTGGCGGCCGCCGGTCCGCTGGACGACGTCGCGCAGCCGGAACAGCTCCACGCGGGCACCCCCGCCGGTGAAGCACTCCGCCGGGAGCGGCGTCCCCGACAGCAGGCCGTAGTGGACGAACACACCGGCGCCGGCCGTCAGCGCGTGCACGGCGCCGCCCACGTCACCCCCGACGCAGTCGAGGACGACGTCGGCGCCTCCCGGGCCGCTCTCCGCCCGCAGCCGTTCGCGCCACCCGGGGCCGTCCGACGCGATCACCGCCCGCCACCGGGAGGGTTCGGCCACCGTCCGGCCCGGTGTGCCCCGTACGACGCCGACCGGGGTGATCCCGCGCCCGGCCAGCAGCTCCGCCAGTTGCCCGCCGATGGCCGAGGTCGCCGCCGTGACCACCACGTGGCGCACGCCCGGCCCGCAGAACCGCTCGACCATCGTCACGGCCGTCAGCGGATTGACGTAGGCGAAACAGGCCACCTCGTCGGGAAGGTCGTCCGGCACGGGGACGCACCAGGGGTACGCGAGCCGCTTGTACTGCTGCCAGGCCCCCGCCGAACCCAGCGGAAGCACCCGCAGGCCGACCGCCCCCGGCGGCACGCCCGGCCCGGCGGCCTCGATCACGCCCACGCCCTCGAAGCCCGGGACCAGGGGGAACGTGGTCCGTGACCCGTACGCGCCCGACACGGTGACCGCGTCGGAGGGGTTGACGGTCGACGCGACCATGCGCACCACGACCTCGCCCGCGCCGGGGGCCGGGGGCCCGTCCACCTCGCGCACGGCCACCGCCTCCGCGAGCCGGCCCGGCGCGTCGGCCACGGCAGCCAGCATGGACAGCCTCCCTCTCGTACATGTGTCCAGGACGTCTCATCCTAGATCGGGCCGCACCAGGCGGCTCTCGTGGGCGAGGACCACGGCCTGCGCGCGGTCGCGCAGCCCGGTCTTCTGGAGGATCCGCCCCAGATGGGACTTCACGGCCGTCTCCGCGAGATGCAGCGTGTCCGCGATCTCGGCGTCGGTCAGTCAGACCGCGGCCCACCCGGGCGAGCACCTGCCGCTCGCGCGCGGTGAGCGGCCGCAGCCGCTCCTCCTGCCCGGTGCCGCCGCCGCTCGGCAGACGCGCGGCACAGGTGTCCGGCAGGCGGCGGGTGACGCGCGGGGAGACGGCCGCGTCGCCCGCCGCCACCTCGCGGGCGGCGGCGAGCAGGCGCTCGGGGCGGGCGTTCTTCACCAGGAAGCCCGACGCACCCGCCCGGAGCCAGCCCGGAGCCCGGCGAACGCGTACTCGTCGAGGCCGGAGGTGGTGAGGAAGAGCACCTTGCTGTCCGGCACCGTCCGCACGATCCGCCGGGTCGCCTCGATCCCGTCCGTCCCCGGCATCCGTACGTCCATGAGGACCACGTCGGGCCGCAGCCGCCGGGCGAGCCGCACCGCCTCCTCGCCGTCGGCGGCGCCGCCGACCGGTTCCATGTCCGGCTGCGCGCCCAGGACGGTGCGGAACGCCATGCGCAGCAGCGCCTCGTCGTCGGCGATCAGGACGCGTGGCACCGCCGTACGCCCCTGTCGTCCCGTCACCGAGGCCGAGGTGCGCGCCGACATGCCGGCCGCCGTCCGGGAGCGGCCCGGCCGACAGCCGCCCGCCGTGGGCGGCTGTCCGCTCGCGCGTCCGGCGATGCCGTGCCCCGGCGCCGGGGCCGGTGCTTCGCCCGCCGGGGCCGCCGTCGACGACATCCACGGTGACACCTTCGGCCAGACTCACGACCCTGACCCTGACCCGGGTGCCGTGCGGGGTGTGCCGGAGCGTGTTGGTGAGGGCTTCCCACCCCAGGCGGTACGCGGTCAGCCGGGCCGCGGCCGGTACCCGGCTGCGGTCACCGAGCACGTCCAGGACGGCCGGCGGTCCGGCGGCCCGCATCTGTTCGGCCAGCACCTCCAACTGGGCCATGCCGGGCAGCGGTTGGGACTCCGTGTCGGCGCCAGACCCCGGCCTGGCACAGGTGAGCGGACGGCCCGGAGGACGCGGACGGCCCGGAGGGCGCCGAGGGCACGGCGCTCGACCGGGCCGGGGCACGGTGCGCCGAGGCCCACACCGTCGACAGCGGCAACCTGCCGCAGCTCCTGTGGAACGTCACCGCGGGCGACAGCGACGAGACGTACGCGGGCTGCGCCGCCGACGTCCGGGTGCTCCTGCGGGCCGCCCGCGGCGCCAGGGCCGGCCCCACTCCGAGCCTGGAGCAGGCCCTCACCGGTCTGGCCGCCCCGGACACGGACGGCACGTTCGCCGTCCAGACCGCGAGCCAGTGCGCTGACCGGTCGGCGGCCTCACGCGACCCGGAGACCTACCACGGCGTGCCCCGGGGAACGCCTGCGTCGAGCACGCCGTCAACGCCTGTCTGACGACCGGCGTCCTGCCGTCCCGCGACAGCACCTGTCGGAACTGACCATCGCGCCGACGGCTCCCGCGCACGGCACGCACGCGGCACGCGCGCGCGGGGCCGGTGCGCGCAGCGGTGCGGGCGGCGCCCCCGGGCCGGTGCGCCGGACGCCCCGGTCGGCCGTCCGGGCGGCGCCCCGTACCTTTCGGCCGATCGGCCCTGCGACACCGGCGATCCTGTGGCACGGACCGCTCCCGCGGGTACCCGTCCGTTCGGCGGACGGCGGGAGCCACCGGCCGGAACCCGCCGCCGCCCGGACCGTGCACCGACACGGAAAGGAACCCGATGTCCGTCGACACGCAGCAGGCGCACACCCCTTTGACGGAGGAGGAACTGAGGTCACTGGACGCCCACTGGCGGGCCGCCAACTACCTGGCCGTCGGTCAGATCTACCTCCTCGCCAACCCGTTGCTGACCGAGCCGCTGCGCCGGGAGCACATCAAACCGCGGCTGCTCGGCCACTGGGGCACCTCTCCCGGGCTCAACCTGGTCCACACCCACCTCAACCGCGTCATCAAGGCACGGGACCTGGACGCGCTGTGCGTCTGGGGACCCGGGCACGGCGGGCCCGCGGTGCTGGCCAACTCCTGGCTGGAGGGCTCGTACACGGAGACCTACCCGGACGTCACCCGGGACATGGCCGGGATGGAGCGGCTGTTCCGGCAGTTCTCCTTCCCCGGCGGGGTCCCCAGCCATGTCGCGCCCGAGACACCCGGCTCGATCCACGAGGGCGGCGAACTGGGCTACTCCCTCGCGCACGCCTACGGCGCCGCCCTCGACAACCCCGGGCTGCTGGTGGCCTGCGTCATCGGCGACGGCGAGGCGGAGACCGGACCGCTGGCCGCGTCCTGGCACGCGAACAAGTTCCTCGACCCGGTCGACGACGGAGCCGTGCTCCCGATCCTCCACCTCAACGGCTACAAGATCGCCAACCCCACGGTGCTCGCCCGGATCCCCGAGGCGGAACTCGACGCCCTGCTCAGGGGCTACGGGCACGACCCGATCCATGTCACCGGCGACGAACCGGCCGCGGTGCACCGGGCCCTGGCCGCCGCGATGGACACCGCCGTCGACCGGATCACCGCCCTCCAGCGCGCCGCCCGCGAGGACGGCGCCACCGAGCGGCCCCGCTGGCCGGTGATCGTCCTGCGCACCCCCAAGGGGTGGACCGGACCCGCCGAGGTCGACGGCCTGCCCGTGGAGGGCACCTGGCGCGCCCACCAGGTCCCGCTGGCCGCCGTGCGCGACGACCCCGGGCATCTGCGGCAACTGGAGGAGTGGCTGCGCTCGTACCGGCCGCGGGAACTCTTCGACGAGCACGGCACACCCCGCCCGGACGTCCTGGCCTGCGTCCCGCACGGCACCCGGCGGCTCGGCGCCGCCCCGCGCGCCAACGGCGGGCTGCTGCTGCGCGAGCTGCCCCTGCCGCCGCTGGAGAAGCACGCCGTCGAGGTCGACCGGCCCGGCGCGACCCTGCACGAACCGACCCGCGTCCTCGGCGACCTGCTCCGCGACGTCATGGCCGCGACCGCGGACCGCCGCGACTTCCGCCTCGTCGGCCCCGACGAGACCGCCTCCAACCGCCTCCAGGCCGTCTACGACGCCAGCGGCAAGGCATGGCAGGCCCGGACCCTGGACGTGGACGAACACCTCGACCGGCACGGGCGGGTCATGGAGATCCTGTCCGAACACACCTGCCAGGGCTGGCTGGAGGGCTACCTCCTCACCGGACGGCACGGGCTGTTCTCCTGCTACGAGGCGTTCGCTCACATCGTCGACTCGATGGTCAACCAGCACATCAAGTGGCTGCGCACCACCCGCCGGCTGTCCTGGCGCGCGCCCATCGCCTCCCTCAACTACCTGCTGACCTCGCATGTGTGGCGCCAGGACCACAACGGCTTCTCCCACCAGGACCCCGGTTTCGTCGACCACATCCTCAACAAGAGTCCCGAGGCGGTACGGGTCTACTTCCCGCCGGACGCCAACACCCTGCTGTCGGTGGCCGACCACGCCCTGCGCAGCCGCGACTACGTCAATGTGATCGTCGCCGGGAAGCAGCCCTGCTTCGACTGGCTCTCCATGGAGCAGGCGAAGACGCACTGCGCGCGCGGAGCCGGTGTCTGGGACTGGGCGGGCACCGAGGACGGCTCCCGCGAACCGGACGTCGTCCTGGCCTGCGCGGGCGACGTGCCCACCCAGGAGGTGCTGGCCGCGGCCCAGTTGCTCCGCCGCGAGCTGCCCGGACTCGCCGTGCGCGTGGTGAACGTCGTGGACATCGCCCGGCTGCTGCCCCGTGAGGAACACCCGCACGGCATGACCGACTTCGAGTACGACGGTCTGTTCACCGCCGACAAGCCGGTGATCTTCGCCTACCACGGCTACCCGTGGCTGATCCACCGCCTGGCCTACCGCCGCTCCGGCCACCAGCACCTGCACGTCCGCGGCTACAAGGAGATCGGCACCACGACCACCCCGTTCGACATGGTGGTCGGCAACGACCTCGACCGCTACCGCCTCGTCATGGACGTCATCGACCGCGTCCCCGGCCTCGCGGTGCGCGCCGCAGCCGTGCGCCAGCGCATGGAGGACGTGCGGCTGCGCCACCACTCCTGGATCCGCGAGCACGGCACGGACCTGCCGGAGGTCACCGACTGGACCTGGGACGCCTGACCGCCCCGAAGGGTGGGACAATCAGGTATGAACCACCCTTTCCGGCGGGCGGTGAGAGAGGGTGGTGTCGCCAAGCGCAAGCTCTGCGGGACCTACCGGTCCCGCCGCCCGGTGGCGTATCCCTGGAGGGCGGCCCCGGCCGGGGCCGCTCCCGCTGGAAGGAGCCCTGCCATGGACGGCTGGTACGTGGACGACCGGTGCACCAACTGCGATGTCGCACGGCAGTTCGCACCGGAGCTGATCGGCGAGTCGCAAGGACGCTCGCACATGCTGCGGGCGCCGCGCGACGAGGCGGAGACGAGGCGCTTACACGCCGCCGCCTTCGCCTGCCCCACCCGCTCGGTGCGCCCGGCGACCGGGCGGCCCGACCCGGCGCTCGACCCCTTCCCGATGGCCCTGGACGACGGTGTGCTGATCTGCGGCCACAACTCCCGGCACACCGCGGGAGCCAACTCCTACCTGCTCAAGCGGCCGTCCGGCAGCGTGATGATGATCGACACCCCGCGCTGGAGCCCCGCCCTCGCCGCACGGTACGCGGCCGTCGGACCCGTGACCGACGTCCTGCTCACCCACCGGGACCACGCCGCCCACGGCCGTGACTACGCGGACCGCTTCGGCGCCCGGCTGTGGATCCACGAGGGCGACCTCGACGCGGCACCGGACGCGGACCGGGTGATCGGCGGCCTGGACGCGGTGGACGTCGGCGAGGGCGTCACCGCTCTGCCGCTGCCCGGCCATACCCGGGGGAGCGTCCTCTACCTCGCGGACGACCGGTACTGCTTCACCGGGGACAGCTTCTACTGGTCGCGCACCACCGGTGACCTGGAGGTCGCGGAGAGCGTGACGTGGTACTCGGTTGAGGAGCTGGCCGCCTCCCTCGCCAGGGTGGCCGCACACCTGCGCTTCGAGTGGGTCCTGCCGGGCCACGGCGACCGCCGCAGGCTGCCCGCCGACGAGATGTCCCGGCGGTTGCGCTCCCTCACGGAACGCACCCGGCTGCTGCGGCCCCGCCCCATCGACTTCACCGCCGTCCGCTGGTGAGGAGACCCCTGGTGCGTGCGCCGCCCGGCGGGCGCACCGCGAGTACCGCTACCGGATGCAAAAGGCTAACCGTTTTGAAAACCTAACCGATAGTGTTAGGTTCGGCGGCATGAAGAAAGTGAGCTTCGCCGAGTTCGGCGGTCCGGACGTGCTGCGCCTCCTGGACGCCGAGGAGCCCCACGCGGGCCCAGGTCAGATACGTGTCGCCGTACGGGCGGCGGGTGTGAATCCCGTCGACTGGCGGATCCGTGAGGGCCAGATCCTGGCGGCCCATCCCATCGAGCTGCCCGCCGGAGTCGGCCTGGACGCCGCGGGGGTGGTGGACGAGGTCGGAGAGGGCGTCGAAGGGGTCGCGATCGGAGACCGGGTGTTCGGCGAAGGGTCGAGCACCTACGCCGAGTTCGCCGTGCTGTCGGCCTGGGCCCTGATGCCCGAGGACCTCACGTTCGAGGAGGCGGCCGGGTACCCGTCCGTGGTCGAGACCGCGCTGCGCATCATCCGCGAGGTCGGTGTGCGGTCCGGGCAGACGCTGCTGGTCAGCGGCGCGTCCGGCGGCGTGGGATCGGCGGTGCTCCAGATCGCCCGCGAGCGCGGCATCACCGTGATCGGCACCGCCGGGGCGGCGAACCAGGACTATCTGCGGAGCCTGGGCGCCCTCGCCACCACGTACGGGGACGGGTGGGTCGAGCGGGTGCGGCGGCTCGGCCGCGTCGACGCGGCGCTCGACCTGGCCGGCTCCGGTGTGATCCGCGAACTCGTCGAACTGACCGGCGATCCGCACAAGGTCGTCTCCATCGCCGACCTCGGCGCACCGGAGTTCGGAGCGCGCTTCTCCGGAGTGGCCGGCAGCGTGCCGGACGCGCTCACCGAGGCCGTCGGCCTCATCTCGCGGGGACGGCTGCACATCCCGGTCGAGAAGACGTACCCGCTCCGCGACGCCGCCGCGGCACACATCGACAGCCAGGCCGGGCACACTCGCGGACGGCGCGTCCTGCTCGTCTGACCCGGCGCCGGACGGGAGGGGACGGCGGGGCCGCGAGCAGGCGCTCGGGGCCCCGTGGTCACGCGTGACGGACGCGTGCGGCTGCGCCTACACCCATTCCCGCGCCCGCGCCCGCGCGTACGCGGTCACGGGAACGGGTGCGGATGCGGGTTGACCTCCTCGGGGCGGAGCGGCGCGGCGGTGTGGCCGAGGGTGTGCGGGGCGGTCAGCACACGGTCCAGACCGCTGATCCGGCGCAGATGATGGCCGAAGGTCATCGGGAGCAGGCCCGGGACGAGCGTCTTGACACAGGAGAGATGGGCCTCGGCGTGCACCGGAGTGGTCTGGTCGACGACGATCGCCTCCAGACCGGACGCGGCGAAGCGGCCCACCAACTCGTCCAGATCCGCGCGCAGATCGGCATGGCGCGGCCAGGCGTGACGGTCGGTCAGCTCCCGCAGACCGGTGCGCTCCCGAGGCGGCCCGCCGCCGGGACCGAGCAGGAAGTCCAGGCGGCGGGCGGCCACCGGATCGCAGTACAGCAGCGCGTGATCGTCCATCAGCCGCACCTGCTCGGGGTCGTCGCGCATCCGGGCGGCGTCCGCCACGCGCTGCGGGTAGATCATCCGGTACGCCTCGACGGCGGTGACCAGTTCGTGCAGCGCGCCGAAGACACCGCGTTCGGGATCGAGCCCCGAGCCCCCGGCGCACAGCACGCTCGGACGCGCTGCCCCCGCCCCGGATCCGGTGCCCGGCCGGGTGTCGACGGCGGCGGCCCAGAAGCTGGGGATGCCCTCCGCGCCGGTCACGTCGAACACCTCGACGCGGTAGCCGGTGCTCTCGCGGATCCGGTCCGCGAGCAGACCGATCCGCCGGTCGTGCGCGGAGCGCAGATCGAGCGCGGGCGCCGGCAGCCGGGCGTACCAGGTGAGCAGGAAGGCGTCGCGCTCGGCGAGTTCCAGCAGACCGTACAGGGCGGCCTCCTCCACACAGCCGCCGAGCGCGCAGCCGTTGGAGATCTCGGAGACGAACGGCCGGACGTCCCCCGGGCTGTGCCGGCCCAGCCGGTAGTAGGCCAGCTGCTCGGGGACCAGGACCGGGCGCTCCCGGGTGAGCGAGTAGCCCCAGACCCAGGGCAGGACGAGATCGGGGTGGTACGGCTGGAAGGGGAAGCCCGGCTCCCGGTAGCGGTGCGGTTCATGGCTGCCGGTGGTCGCCGGGTCCAGTACGCCGTCGGGGTGCAGGGCGGCCAGTTCGCGGTGGCTGCCGCGCACCACGGTGCGCCGTCCTCCCGGGCGGCCCCCGCCCAGCCGCTCCAGCGCCTCGGCGACCGCGGTGACCCTGGCGGTACGGAAGTCGAGTGCGCGGCCGTACCCGCCGTCGACCGACTCGGGCGGGCCGACCTTGGCCTCGGCGAACGGCAGCGTGTGCAGGCCGCGGGTGCGCAGCCCCTTGAGGACACCGGTCTCGTCGTCGGCGTAGCGGGCCTCCAGCTCCGTCCGCTCGGCACGCAGGTCCCGTACCCGCAGGACCGCCGGGTCCGGTTTGGGCCGGGGGACGCGCGGGATCACGGCACCGGCGGCGCGGTCGTCGGGCAGGCCGCCGCAGTGCGCGCAGTGCGGATCGGGCCGGAAGGTGTGGCGGCTGATCCCCAGATCGGCGAGGCGGAGCATGGTGACGGCGGGAGTGGTGCCGTCCGCCGCGGTGAGCCGGTGCAGAGCGAGGATCGCGGCGAGATCGGCGGCCGGCGGGGTGAGCAGCGGGGACACCATGCCGGTCAGGCGGCTGCCGTGAGCGGCTTCGAGGGCCGCCGCCTCGGCCGCGTCGGCCCGTGCCCCGGAGCGGCGGGCCGCGAGGCACCGATGGCAGCCGGGGACGCCGGGCCGGACCAGCGGGCCGACGACCACGCGGTCCAGCTCCGCCACGACGAGCAGGCACGGCTCTCCACCGACGTCCTGATCGGACAGCAGAGATGACAAGGCGTCAGGAGTATCGGCGGAGAAGATCCTGATGCCTGTCCCGTGCGCCGGTGACGCGGTCTTCAGCCGCCGGGCCAGGGCACCGCCGACGAGACCGCCGTCGTGGTGCAGCCGCGCGGCGACGGGCAGCAGGGTCTCAGTCATCGCAGCGCACCGCTTTCAGCAGGTAGGGCAGGACCTCGGTGGCCGCCGGGTCGTGGTCGAGCGGAACGATCAGCGCGCCGCGCGCGGGGCCGCGCAGGTCACCCAATGCCGCCGCCAGCGCCTCGTCGAACGTGGCGCCCGCGCCGAGTCCGCGCGGTACGCGCGGCGCCCGAGCGGACACGGAGGCCGCCGGGACCAGGCGGGCCGTGCCCGGCTCCGGGGACCAGGCCCACAGCGCGGGTCCCTCCGGAGTGTCGACGAACCGCCTCGGATCGAGGGCGAGTTGAGCGTAGTGGAGCAGGGCGCGTCGTGCGGTGCGCAGCCGTGCGTCGGTGAAGTCGCGGCCGGTGGCGTGGACCCGGTGCCCGGCCCGGCCGGTGTGCGGATCGCGCACCAGGGCGCTGGACGCGTGCCGGGGGAACTGCGGCAGCCCGCCCTCGTCCAGCTCCGCGAGCAGCCCGGACCGTGGGTCGATGCAGTCCGCGGCACGCCGCGAGAACTCCTCGTCGCCGACCGCCGGGCCGCCGCGCAGGGCCGCGATCCGGGCGAGGAGCCGCTCGGCGGACTCCGGTGCGGCCGGCAGCGCGGCCGGATGGGGCCGGTAGCGGTGCCGGGTGGTGGTCAGCGCGGCGGCGTCCAGCCGCACGAGGGGTTCGGGCGCGGCCGGGTCCAGGACAGCCTGCCGGAACCGGTGCGCCAGCAGCACGGCGGCCGCCTCCGCACCCAGGGCGGGGCGGGGGACAGGAGTACGGGGCTGCGCGGCACGGTCGGCGGCCCGGGTGCCGTGGACCCGCAGCCAGGCGCCCGCCCAGCCGCCCGCCGCGCGCTCGGCGCCGGGGGCGAGGGACGGGCCCAGCCACCAGGCTTCGGCGTCGCGGACGGCGGCGGCGAACCACAGGCCGTGCCTGCGGCAGTCCTCGTCGAGCCGGGCGACGGACCGCGTGTCGGCGTCCGCCGTGAGCAGCAGCAGCGCGTCGTGGCCGCCCGCCGCCACCGCTGTCCGGACGGCGTCGAGATCCTTGAGCGCCGTGGTGGTGTGCAGGCCGGTCAGCCGCAGCGCGTCCGCCTGGGCGCGGGTGTGCTCCGGGTCGCCGTAGAGCAGCACCCGCATCCTCGCGTGGGCGGCGGCGCGCGGGTCGGGTCCGGTGGCGGACCGCTCGTCGAGCAGGCCGTGCGCGTCGAGGAGCCGCAGGACGCGCAGGACCACCGCGCGGCGCTTCTCGTCGAGACCGCAGACGAGCTGGTCGACCGTCCGGGTGCCGTCGAGGAACGGCGCGAGCCGGTCCAGCCAGGCGGCGATGCCCGGCGCGGCGATCAGATCGGTGCCGCGGCTGGAGCGCACGTGCACGGTGCCGCTGCCGCTCGGGGTGACGAAGACGTCGGGACGCAGAAAGGGAACGGAGTCGGAGGCGAGCACGGTGTCCTCGGCTGGGGAAGGGGGGCACGGTCGGCTGATTCGCTGAGGGCAGGACGGGTCACCCGGTGGGAGGAGGCGGAACACCCGGGCTGAAGAGCAGGTGGTGGGAGGGCGCGCCCGCGCGGCGTTCCGGCCCGAGCAGTGCGGCCAGCAGCGTCGTACGGTCCGGGGGTGTGCGCAGGGCGGCGTCGGCGGCCCCGGTGTCGGTGTCGCAGCGCAGCCCGGCACCCAGTCCGGCACGGGCCGCCGCCAGGCCGATGCGCTGGCCGAGGACGCCCGCCCGCAGATTGAGCATCCGGTACCAGCGGTCCCCGTACACCGGATATCCCGCCTCGTAGTTCCCGGTCACCACCACGGCGCAGGCGGCTTCGAAGGCGGCCAGCTCGCCCGGACCGCCCGCCGGGAACAGCTCCCGCGCGCTGACGCCGTCGGCGACCGGCACCAGCCGCCCGGTGCGCGGATCGCGGCGGTGGCAGCCGGGCGCGAGCCCGGTGACGCGGTGGGCCACCACGTAGAGGTCGCAGTCGGCGGGCGCGGTGTGGTCCAGTGCCACCGGGCGGGCCGCCCGGTCCAGAACGCCGAGTACAAGGGCCAGCGGAACCGGGACGGGCTCGTAACCGGCCCTGGCCGTACGGCGGTTCAGCAACGCGGTGGCGGACGCCACGGGGCCCGGCCGCCCGGCGGTGACGACGGCGTGGACGTGTTCCGTCTCCGCGTCCAGGCCGAGCAGCCGCCCCACGCGCTCCTGCGCGAACAGCGCGTGCGCCGTCGGCGCGGCACCGGCCGACTCCAGCAGGGTGAGCGCCTGCCCGGCCAGCACACCCGTGTCGAGCGCCTGGAGGCGGTGGCCGAACGGTCCGTAGCGGGCCAGGTTCGCCCCCAGCCGACTGCTGATCAGCAGCAGCACCTCCGGCGGCACCGCCGGAGGCGGGCTCAGCGCACCGGCGAGGTCGGCGCGCAGATCGGCCTCGGAGAGCAGTTCGAGGGCGTGCGCCGCCGGCAGGTAGTGGCCGAGACCGGAGGCGGTCGCCACATACACCTCGCCCGGATAGGCGCCGCCACCGGACGGCACCGGACGTCCGGCGCGTACGCGTCCGTCCGTCCAGTCGGCGCGGGTGACGCCGTTCAGCAGCGCGAGGAGGGCGCCCAGGTGGCCCAGGTCCTGCGGGTCCGGCGCGAGGCCATGGTCCGGGGACGGCGAAGGGCGGTCCGCCGAGGGAGCGGGCGGGAAGGCCGGCGGATACGGCAGCGGGAGGACGCGCGCCCCCGGATGGTGCTTGGGCGGCGTGCTGCCCGCCGCCGGGTCGATGGCGGGCAGCACACTGCCGTACCGGGCGTGGTAGCGGCGTGCCGCGGCACCGCCGGTCTCGTCGGACGGGGGACGGGTGCCGGAACCGGCAGCCGGTGCGGGGGCCGTCATCCGCGGGTCCGCGCGGGTGCGACGACGGCCCGCGGGGCACGGCCACCGCTCTCGTCGGTCTCCTTGGTCTCCTCGGTCTCCTCGGTCTCCTTGGTCTCTTTGGCCTTCTCGGCCTCGGTGCCGCTCGCGGTGCCGCTGTTCTCGGCGGTGGCCAGGACGAGTCGGAGCGCGCTGACCCCGTAGACCTCCTCCACGGCGTCGGCCGCCAGATGGCAGAGCAGATAGCGGCTCAGCCCCGGGAGGCCGAGCCGGGTGAGGTGGAGATAGGTGTAGTTGAGCATGAGGCGGTACCTCAGGAAGCGCGGATCGCGGTACATCATCCGCTTGTACGTCGCGCTGCCGCTGATCGCCCGGTGCAGCGGGCTGGCGGAGAGCAGGCCGCCGATGCCGTTCTCCTCGTCGTCCGGTATCTCCGCCTCGGGGATCTCACCGGCCTCGTACAACGCGGTCCAGCGGCTGCCCAGCGGATCGATCGCGGCCACCCAGCGGTGCAGCGTCGCAGCCCCGCCCGGCTCGGCGAGGGTACCGGCACCGGCACCGGACGTATCGGACGCGGACCCGCGGCCCGGCGCAGGTGTGGCGGACGCGGGCACATCGGTCGCGGGCAGGCCGGGACCGGGCGGGACGGGTCCGGGCGGGACGGGGTCGAAGGCCGCGACCACGGCACGCACCTGCGCGGTGAGCACCGCGCGGTTGGCCGCGTAGCGCTGCTCGAAGCCCTGCCGCGCCCGCGGACCGGCCGTGCTCAGATACCCCTCGGCATGCGAGCGGAAGGAGACGAACCCGCGCCGGATCGACGGGTCCTGCGGATGCCGGCACAGCGTGTGCGCGGTGGCGAGCATCAGGCGCAGGGCCAGTGTCTCGCGCGGCAGACCGGCGGCGACGGCCTCCAGGTGTTCGAACAGCAGGTCGTTGGTGCGCTCGTAGAACAGGGCGAGCTCGTCGGCGCCCACCGGGCACCCGAGCACGTCGATCCGGCGGTCGTGCTCCTCCCAGGTGATGGAGTTGTCCGGGTAGAAGGGGGTCAGCGGGCCGGTCTCCCGTTCGGCCTCGGCCAGGCGGCGGTGCAGCGGCAGCAGCGCGTCCTCGTCGGGCGCGGGCGCCGTGGACGGGTGTGCCCGCAGATGGCCGCCGATCAGTTCGCGTACGGCGGGCTCCACCACCTCGGCGAAGACGGCGGGTGTGGCCCGGACCACCAGGCGCAGATGCGGCCCGCGACGCCAGTGCCGCAGCACATGGGCCGCGGCGCCGTGAGCGGCGCAGCGCTCGATGACCGGCCGTACGGCCCGCAGGATCAGCTGGTCGGTGTCGTCGCCGAAGTACGCGACATGAGCCGCGCGCCACTGGGGTTCGGCCGCCGGCGGGTTGCCTGCCATGGGGAGTGCCTCCTTCGTGGTTCTCGGTCGACCGGGGCTTCCCGGCGGGGGCCGCGGTCATGCGGGACCGGCGCTGCCGGTGAGTTCCGCCACGGCGAGCCGGGCCAGGCCGCGCAAGGCCGCCTCCTGGTCGAGGCGTACGCCCAGGCGGTTGCACGCCAGGTGGGTCAGGTGCCCGGCGAGCCGGGCGGGATCGGCGGCCTCCCGCTGGGCGCGGCGGCAGCAGGTGAGCCAGCGGGCCACCGGGTCGGCGTCGGCCCGCTCGCGCGCCGCGGGCGCCTGTTCCGGCGCCGCCGCGTGCGCCGCCCGCGCCGCGCGGGCGACGCCGAGCAGCACGTCGCGTCGGCCCCGGTACTGCGCCACCACCGCCGGATCCGGACGCCGCGCGGGCGGGGCGGTGCGCGGGTCCAGGGTGCCGGTCAGCAGGGCGAAGCAGTACGCCGTCCGCTGGGCCGTGCTCCGGCGGGCGGTCACGGCGGCGGTGGCCAGCTCACTGCACGCCGCGAAGGACTCCTCGGCCGCGCGCAGCGCCGCGCCCCGGCCGTACTTGGCGTGTTCGGGCCGGTAGGGGAGGAACGCCAGGGTGTCGTTGGGCGCCAGGGTCCCGGGCTCGCTCTCCGGTTCATGAGCGGACAACTCCGCGGCGAGCGACCGGTATTGATGTTCCGTCATGGCAGCGGAGGCGGGCAGGGCTTGGAAGAACGTCTCGGCGTGGGCGGCCAGCGCGGCGCGCACCGCCGGTTCTGCGGCCGGTTCGGTGAGGCGCACCCGCAGGCGCAGATGGGGGCCGCCCTGCCAGTGGCGGAGGAAGAAGAGGAGGTCGATCAGGCCGCGTCGGCGCAGTTCGCCGGAGACCTCGCGGACCAGGTCGCGTATCACCAGGTCCAGCGGGTGAGCGGTGAACACGTGAGCACTCACCCACCGGTCCGTCGACCCGGAGTCGTCCGTGCCTTCTGTGCCGCTGCCTGCCGTCTCCCGGACTTCCGTCTCCCGGCCCTTCGGCTTTCGGCCGGGCTCGTGGGCCGGTGCGCCGTCGGCGGTAGGGGTCAGCATGTTTCCGACCGCCTCTGTTGCGCCGGGACCGTGGTGGCGGGCAGCTCGATCAGGAATTCGGCGGCGTGGCGGCGGCCGTCCCGGTGGGCGGGCGCGTCATGGAGGTCGGGCAGGGCCTCGGTGAGGAGAAGCGGCCGGTCCGTGGCCGCCGCCCGTTCGAAGACACGCAGCAGATGGGGATGGGCGAAGTCGAGGTAGACCGGCTTGCGGTCCTTGTCGTGCAGCGCGGGACCCGTGAAACCCCCGGCGGGTCGCGGGGTGAGCACGCGCAGGAAGCAGCGCCGGGGCAGGCCGAGGGCGGCGCGCCAGGCGTGTATCCGGACCAGGTGGGCGGCGTTCCGCTCCCCGGCGGCACGTACGGGCGCCTGTCCCCGGTCGACGAACCATGTCGCGCGGCGCAGCACCACGCTTCCGAGGGCGAGCCGGGGCATCTTCGTCCAGCCCGTTCCGGGTGCCGTCCCCGCGCCGGGGCCGGACGGGGCGGCGGCCGGGTCCGGCGGGAGGAACTGCCAGAGCTGGGGCCAGTCCGACCAGAAGGTGTACGAGGCCGGGCCGAAGACCTCCACCAGCAGCCGGGCCGGCAGCGGAAGCAGCGGGGTGGCGAGCAGGCCCAGGTGCAGCGGTCGTACGACGTGGCCGGTGGGGCGGTGGATGAGGCGCAGGTGCCCGGTGTGCCGGTCGTGCGCGACGTCCAGATCGGCGGGGCGGATCAGCCGGCCGGGGGGCCGGTGCGAGGTGGAGCCGTCGAGGTCGATCGCGTACCGGGTGGCGGGGGCGCGCTGGTTGAGGGCACTGCCGAAGGCGGCGTCGAACTCGGCGTACAGGAGGTTGCTCTGTGCGCTCTCGGGCGCTGTGACGGTGGTGTTCGGGTCCGGGTGTGTGTGCGGTGCGCCGAGGAGGCGGGCGGTCCGGGTGCGGCCGGTGCCGTGGCCGCCGGTGACCGTGTTGAGCACCAGGGCGAGTCCGGTGCCGGTGTGTGCGTCTGGGTGTGAGCCTGGGTGTGAGTCTGTGCCTGTGTGGGGCAGTGTCTGGACGTAGCAGGTGTGGCGGTCGCCGGAGGTGTGCGGCTCGGGCCAGGTGGCGCACAGCTCGCGGACGGCTCGTGGATCGAGCCGGACCGTGCCGTCGGGGCCGGGCGCGGTACCGGAGATCAGACGGCGCAGTCCGTCCTGCCGTCCCGCGTCCCGCGCGGTGGCGAACCCTGAAGCCGGTGCGTCCGGCCCGTTCGGTTCGGCTCGGTCCCAGTGGGCGCCGAAGTCCTTGAGGAAGGTGGACAACGGCCGTACGAAGCCCGGCCCGTAGGCGGTCGCGGCGCGCCGGCCCAGCGCTTCTCGCCGGGGCGCGAGCGCGTCGAAGGGGGCGAGCAGGGCGGGCACCAGGGCGAGATCCGCGAGGGCGGTCCGCCAGGCGGCCGGGTCGAGGACGGCGGCGGTGCCGGTGACGACGGTGTTGTGGAAGTAGGGTGTGCCGCCCTCCGGTTGCCCGGCCGGACCGAGCAGTCCGAGCCGGTGGGCCGCGTCCCTGGTGCGGATGTGCATGGCGGCGGCGATACGACCGTGGGAGGCGGGCTCGGCGGTGCGGGCGGCGTCCGCTCCGTCGCGGATCGCGCGCAGATCGGCGAGCAGGAGCGTGACGCGGTCGGCCGTCCGTGGATCGGTCGCTGGTGGAACGGCCGCCGGTATGTCGGACGACTGCGTGTCGGTGGGCCGTCCGGCAGTGGGCTGTTCTTCGGCCGGCTGCGCGTCGTGCGGTGCGGGCAGCCGCTCGCCGAGCCAGTCGCAGAGCGAGGCCGCGTCGAGTTCCTGGTCCGGGAGGCCCAGGCGTACCTCCAGCAGGCCCAGCCGGACGAGTTGTGCGACGACGGCGTCGGCGGTGGCCGCCCGGGGCCGGGCAGGAGCGCCACCGGTCGGGACAGGGGCGCCACCGGTCGGGACGGCGGTGTCACCGGTCGAGCCGGACGCGCCGAGCAGGGCGCGCAGCCGCCGCGGGCTTCCGGCCTCGTGGACCGCCGTCAGGATCGCCTCCAGCGCCGGTGTGGCGGGCAGCGAGCGTACGGCGCCGGAGGGGCCCGGCACGGTGAACAGCCACTCCTCGTCCCCGCCGGGGGAGCGCACCCGGGTGGCCCACGGGTTGACCCGCAGCTCCACGGCCGCGTCCAGTTCGGGCAGCAGGGCGAGCGCGGCGGCGATCCGGGACAGCGGCAGCAGACTGGCTTCGGCCACCTCGGTCCGCGCGGTGCTCTCCAGGCGTACCGCGGCGCCCGCGTCCGCCGCCCAGCGGCCGAACCCGCTCGCGGCGAAGGTGGTGAGCGGGCTGGGTTTGGCCATCGCGCGGGCCGCGTACTTGGCCAGCCGGACGGCCGCCCCGTCCAGCGGCCGTCGTCCGGCTCGGGCGCGCTCGCGCCAGCGCAGCACGTCCGCGTACAGATCGGCGCTGGCGTATCCGAGACCGGCGGCGAACGGCCGGTCCTCGACGAGCCCCGCCAGGGCCGCCGCGGCGGAACGGGTCTCGGCGGGGAGGGTGCGCTCCAGTTCGGCGAAGAGATTGTCCCGGGCGCCGAGGAGGGCGGCGTGCCGGTGCAGGCCCTCGGCGAGGTCGGCGCCGAGGACGTGCGGAGGGGCCGCCCTGTCCAGCAGTGCGGCGATACGAACGCCTTGGTGGACGGCTCGGCGCAGCCCCACCAGCCGGGCCTTGAACGGGCGTGCGGCCTCCGTGCCGATCACTGCGTACAGTTCCTCGCCGAGACGCGCCGCGTCGAGGGCGAGTCGCCGGTCCAACGAGGCGATCCGCACGGCGAGTTCGGTGCTGCGCGGGATGCGGGAGGCGTCCAGCGCGCTGGTGGGCAGGCCGGCGACGCGTACGCCGACGGGGGAGGAGAGGAGGTCGGCGGGGGGCGTGGAGCGTGGGCCGGCGGTGGGGCAGGCGGCCACGGGGGCGGGGGCGGGGTGGGCGTGCGGAGTTCCGGGGCTCATCAGAAGACCACCGGGACCCGGAAGGAGGCGCTGGGCCGCGCCGTGCCGAGGGCCACCTGGAAGAGGACCGTCTCCTCGTCCGGGGACAGGCCCAGCAGGTGTGCGGCGCGGGCGGCGTCGTAGCCGTTGTGCACCCGGGCGCAGAGCCCGTGCCGGGCGGCGACGACACAGATGCGGTGGGCCACCGCCCCCGCGGTCAGATGCAGCCTGCGGAACGCGTCCGCGCCGTACTTCGCCACCGCCTCGCCGCGCCGGACGGCGATGTAGGCCGTGCAGGCGGTGGCGCGGAAGTTCACCGACACCCGGCCCTCGGTCTGCCCGATCTGCTCCAGCAGCGGGAGCGGGTCGCCGTCGTACACCAGGCGGGTCCGTCCGCCGTTGTGCACATGGTGCCCCGGCTCGGTGCCGGTGACCCGGCCGACCAGCAGATGGCAGGAGAAGTCGTCGAACGGCGCGTCGGCGAGGGCGGCGCCGAGGTCGGGGAGCAACTGGGCCGGGGCGGGCACCGGGTCCGGGTCGAAGATCGCGGCACCGGAGTGGCGGGCACGCAGCACCGAGGCCAGGTCGGGCGGTAACCAGGCCGGTCCGTCTGTCCTCGGCGTGGCCGGGCCGCCGACGGAGCGCGACTCGGAGCCCAACTCCACATAAGCCATCGGGTGTTCGCCAGTGCCCGGCAGCCAGTCCGCGCACAGCCCGAGCAGGGTCCCCAGGTCCGCGCCGGGCCGGGCGCGCAGGCCGAGTGCGGCGGCCACCAGGTGCACCGCGCCCAGCAGCATCCCCGCCTCCTGGGCGCACAGGCGCGGCGCGTAGTCGCCGTAGAGGCGCGCGGTGCGGGCGAAGCGGCTGGTGATCACCAGGAACGCCGACGAGCCCGGGGCGGGCGGCCGCCGGGCTGCCGAGGAGCCGTCGAGGCCGACGAGTTGGTGATGAAGGGCATCGAAGCGGTACGCCGCCTCGGGGGTGACCAGGGTCAGTTCGCTCGGGTAGCGGCAGCGGGCGGAGGCCACCGCGCGGTGCAGCGGACGGCCGCCCGGGGTCGGATCGTGCTGGAGCAGGCCGTAGGAGTAGTGCAGCAGCGCGGCGAGGACGGCAGGGTCGGCGAGGCCGGCCGGGGAACCGGGGGCGGGCGGGAGCCGCAGCGGTGGCGGCGCCAGTGGCAGGCGGGGCCCGGCGGGGAGCGGGTCCTGGTCGGGGTCGGTCGTGCCCGGGGCCGGGGCGCCGGACGCGAGCGTGTCCGGGATCGCGCGGCGGGAGCAGACCGCCTCGGACCAGAGAGCCATGGGGAACGGACTGTCGGACGCCGTCACCTCGGCCGGGCGCGCCGTGCTCGCTGTGCCGGTCACGCCGCGTCCGCGCCGACGAAGCGGCCGGTGCGCAGGTCCAGTGCCACCGGCTCGGCGACCGGTGAGGGGCGGCCGTCGCCGTCCGGGCCGTCCAGCCCCGCCGTCCGGTACAGCAGGTGCAGGCAGAGCTGGTCGGCGGCGAGCGCGGCGACCGGGCCGCGGAGGTAGGAACTCGGCTTCCGCGCCCGTGCGTTGCCCAGGGCGCTTGCGGGCTCCCGCGCGGACCGGCCGCCGCCGTCGGGCGAGTCGGCGGGGGCCGGTGACTCCGGCGAACTGCGGGGATCGCTCACGGTGCTGATCACGACGTGGTCGCCTCGGCCCACCGCCTGCCCGTAGCGCACCCCGGCACGTTCCGCGAGTGTGTGGGCCCGTGCCATGGAATCGGGGGTGAACACATCGGAACCGAGCAGTAACACCCCTGTGTCGGGCGGGAGTCGGTCAAGGGGGCCGTCCAGCTCCTCGTGACGGAAGCAGTAGCCCTCCTCGCCGAGCAGCGCGACGCATTCCCGCAGCCGGGCCATGTCGTCCGTGGCCTCGTCGATGTGCACGCGTATGCGGGCCACACCCGAGGCGATCAGGGCGAGAACCAGCGCGCCCGCCAGCCGCCCCGCACCGACCACCACGGGGGCGCAGTCGCGGTACCGTTCGAAGCGGTGCTCGGGCGAGTCGGCGCGCGCCGCGACGAAGTCGATCAGCGCGGCGTGCCGTGCCCGGATCTGCGGACTCAGTCCGTGCGGCAGATCCCGTGCGGCATCCCGTGCGAAACCCTCCCTGACCAGCAGGTCCACCAGTGTGCGGACATGCCGGGCGGCCTGCGGCGCGAGTCCGGCGGTGAGCTGGTCCAGGCTGCTGCGGCCGTCCAGGAACGGCCGCAGCCGCTCCAGCCAGGGATACATGCCCGGCAGCGCGAAGGCGGCGGTGTGCCGGGGCCCGCTGATCACCACACCTCGGTCGGAGGGCAGCAGATGTGTGTCGGGAAGCAGTCTCGGCCTCATCGCCACCTCCATCGGGAGCCGCTGCGGGAATGTGCTTCCGCGGGCGCGCAGCCGCCGGCGGAAGCCGTGATGCGTGGCCTCTCGGCGGCCGACACTAACCGATTCAAATGGTCTAGTCCATCCCCTTCACAAGGGGAGACCGCCACGCTAGTGTCCCAACTCGTTGTCGCCAACACATTGTTGACGGCATGTCAAATCGGGAAGGAGGGTTCTGATGAACGAGTTCAGCAATGGCACGCCCTCGCTCGCTGACGCGGTCGCCGACCTCGCGCTGGACCTCGACCTCGGCTCGCTGGCCGAGGACGAGCACAGCCAGTCGCTGACGGCGGGTCACGGCATGACCGAAGTGAGCGCGTCCTTCTGCTGTGCCCCGCCGCCGAACTGCTGCAACTGCAGCTGTTCCTGAGCCGGCCGGCGGCGTGTGCCGGGCGGGGCGCCCCGCCCGGCACACGCCGCCACGGCGCACCCTGGGAGGATGCGCCGTGAGTACGGTGCGACCGTGCGGGTACCGGGCGCCGTCAGGCACTCAGCACTGAGGCCGCCGCCCGTGGTTCGCCTGGTGCTTGCGGCGGGCCTTCTTCTTCCGGCGACGCTTCGAGGACATGCAGACCTCCTGATGAGGCACGCGCGGGTGTTCCCCGGCCCATGCTTCCACAGCTCCCGGCGGTCCGCGATTCACGGGACGGAACCCCCGCATCCGGCCGGCCGGAGGCCGGCCGGCGGAGCCGGCGGAATGCGATCATGGACGGGACATGTTCGTTCGCCCGTGAGGTGATTTCTTGAGGAAGGTGGCACTGCGTCCGTACGCACTGTTGCCTCGGCAGTACGACCACGAGAAGGTGCTGGCGACCACGGTGGACGCCTGGGGCCGGGCCCTCTGGCTGATCTGCCCCGACGCGGAGGTCCGCACGAGCCGGTACGGCTGGACTTCCCCCGTACCGCGCACCAGCTCGTACGACGCGGTTCTGGTCATCAGCAGTGGCTCAGCAGTCCGGGAGCAGCCCTTGCAGGGCATCACCCTGCAGGTGGTCCGCCTGGACGCGCTGCCCCACGGGCGGGTCGTCCTGCACGGCTACGGTGCAACGGCGGACCAGAACACGCAGATCCATGGTGCCGACGGTCGGCGGCGTCATGGATTCGACATGGGGATCGCCGTCGAATACCTGATGGCGGACCGGCGCCATCACCTGTGGAGCGCCTGCTTCGACGAAGGTGTCTACGTGGACCCGATCAGCGCGGCCGGCCTGGTGCGCTGGGACAGTGGTGGCAACCACGAGCGGGGTTACCGGCCACCCGCCGGTGTCCCAACGGCGCCCCCCTCAAGCGGTACGCACAGCCCGTCGGGCGAGGCCGCCACCTGTACCTGCACGGCTCATCGCGAAGGCAGTGGTACGTGATGAGTATCTAGGAGCGTGGGTCAGTAACAGGCAACTGGTCGGGTGGCCGTGAGCGGTGGGATCAGTCGCGGTCGTCCAGTCGGCGCCTGTGAGGCCGGGATGGGGTTCTGCCCATCAGGTGTGCGGCCTGGTCGGACCGTGACGGGTCCGGGGCCCGGCTGATCAGCCGGCCATGGCGGCGAGTCCGGCGGTTCCGGCGTGTCGGAAGATCTTGCGGAGGTTGTGGCAGGCGGCCAGCAGGCTCCACTCGCCGCGAGCGCCGTCTTCGCCGCGCAGGAGGAGCTGGCGGCCGTTCTGGCAGGTCATGATCTGGCCGAAGACAGGTTCGACGATGGCTTTGCGGCGGCTGTGGGCGGCCTTGCCGGGCTTGGTCCGCAGCTTGCGGGCCATCCGCTCCTTCAGCGTGGCGTTCGCTGGTATCCGTCCGCGCGGTGTGGGTGGGACCTGCTCGTCGTGGGCCAGGCGTCCGGTGGCCATGAACGTGTCGGTGTCGCAGACCAGTTGGCGCTCCCTTGCGGCGTCGAGACTGGCCTCGGAGCAGTAGCCGGCGTCGACCAGCGCCTGCTTGGGGTGGCGGCCGGTGTTCCGGGCCGACCGGTCGAGCATGGTGGTGTGGTTCAGCGTGTCCGAGGGGTTGGTCGTCACGTCGGCGGCGGTGATGACCTGGTGCTTCTCGTCCGCGACCGCCTGGGCGTTGTACCTCGTCGACCAGGTCGGCGACGAACCGGGCGAGGTGGTCCTCGGGCAGCCAGTCGTCCAGCGATGGAGGCCGCCTCACCTCGAACAGTCCATCCCCACCACGTATATCGTGGTCATCTCGCGTGAAAGATCGCGAAGCGCCAGCGGGGCGCCGCCGGGCCCTCGTGCGTGATCGTGGTCAGCCTTGTTGGCGGAAGTCCAGCATGTAGAAGACCTTGTCGTAGCGGTGTTCGCCGACGGCGACGAAGTCGGGCAGACGGCCGTATTCGGTGAAGCCCAGCGACCGATAGAGGTGCAGGGCGTTGGTGTTGTCGCCACGGGCGTCCAGGGTGAGGACCTCGATACCCGTCTCCCGGGCGTCAGCGATCAAGGCAGCGGTCAGCGCCCGGCCGACACCACGACCATGGGCAGCAGCATCTACCGCGATCTTCTCAAGATCGGCGTGTGGCCGATGGGTCGGGCGGGCGTAGCGGAGCCAGTACCCCAAGCCGACAAGCCGACGGTCGAGGTAAGCGGCCCGCAGGGCCGCATCCCCGGCCTGCACCGCAGAGACGACGTGGCCGAGAAGTTCCGCCACCTCATCCCGCGAGGGTGGTTCGACCCAGCCCAGCGCGGCACCTCCACTGACCAGGTCCGCCAGGATCCGGTGGGCCGACTCGGCAAACCGGACCTCCAGCTCCGGATCGGAAGTCAGCTCCATGGTGTCAAGGATGACTGGCTCAGTGGTCACACCGCTGGACATAGCTCGATTCATGACCGGCAGCCTAGGCCAGCCCAAGGCACAGTCGAGACCCCCACGCTCCAGCCTCGGCGGAAGCCAAGCCCGTTACTGACCCATGCTCCTAGCCGGCGAGGCGGTCACACGCGCTCACCGACATGCTGCCGGGCTGCTTGGTGAGCGTGGGCCGCGCCCACCGCTGGTTCCCGGCGCTGCTCGCCGGCTGCACCTTCGAGGGCATCGGCTACAGCATCGCCAACACCTTCCTGGTCGCCGCGATCCAGCAGGGCGTCGGCGGCCGGCTCGGCGGGGGAGCCTGGTTGGTGGTGGGCCTCCAGGCCGTCGGTATCGCCCTGTCGGCGCTGGTCGGCGGCGCGGGACCGGCACTCGTGTCCGCGGTGCTGTCCGGTGCCACGTTCATGGGCGTCAGTACGATCGCCCTGGCCGTCGGGGCCCACCTCCGGGTGTCGCGGGCGGTGGCCCTGCTGACCACCGGATACAGCGCCGGAGATCATCGCCCCCTCCTCGCCGCCCCGCTGCTCAGGCACGGCTACCATCAGGCGCTGCTGCTCGGCAGCGCGATGGTCCTGCTCGCCGCTCCGATTCCGTCGCCGTCTGCGTCCGCTGCCCGCACCACCTCGCCCGGCGCCCGCCCCGGCCTGAGCCGCCCCGCGCGGGCGTGCGGCCCCCCAAAGGAGAGGCGGCTCGTGTCCCTCAGGCGAGCGTCACCTCCACCGGCAGTCTCTTGACGCCGTTGACGAAGTTGGAGCGGACCCGGGGGACGTCGCCGGTCAGGCGGATGCCCGACAGGCGGGGGACCAGTTCCTCGAACAGGATGCGGATCTCGGTGCGGGCGAGCAGATTGCCCAGGCACAGATGGGGGCTGCCCTTGCCGAAGGTGACGTGGTCGTTGTCGCGGCGGGTGACGTCGAAGCCGTACGGGTCGGGAAAGACCTCCTCGTCGCGGTTGCCGGAGGCGAACCACATGACGACCTTGTCGCCCTCCTTGATGTGCCGGCCGCCGAGTTCGATGTCGCGGGTGGCGGTGCGGCGGAAGTGGTAGACGGGGGAGGCCCAGCGCAGGAACTCCTCGACCGCGCCGGGGATCAGGGAGGGGTCCTCCTGGAGGCGGGCCAACTGCTCCGGGTGCTGGAGGAGGGCCAGCATCGCGTGGGTGATGGTGTGCCGGGTCGTCTCGTTGCCGGCGACGACCAGCAGCAGGAAGTAGTTGTCGAAGTCCTGCGGGGAGAGCGGCACCCCGTCGCGCGGGGTCTCGTTGACGAGCCGCGAGACCAGGTCCGTGCCGGTGCCGCCGCGCCGCCGCCGGGCCAGTTCGCGCCCGTAGGCGAAGACCTCCAGCGAGGCGGGGGAGCGGAAGGGCAGATCGCGGTACCGCTCGCTCTCCGCGCTGTGCAGGAGCACGTCGGCGTAGTCGGGGTCGGTGTTGCCGATGATGCGGTTGCCCCAGTCGATGAGCCGCTGGTTGTCCTCGGGCGGCACGTCCAGGAGGCGGGCGAGGACGTTGATGGGGAAGTCGGCGGAGACCTCCTTCACGAAGTCGAAGGAGCCCTTGGCCAGCGCCGCGTCCAGGGTGGTGGCGGTCAGGCCGCGCAGGAAGTCGGCGTAGCTGTCGATGACGCCCGCGCCGAACTGCCGCTGGAGCAGGCGGCGCAGGGCGCGGTGGCGGACTCCGTCCAGTTCCAGCAGGGAGGCGCGCCGGGCGATCTGGTCGTCGTCGACCTCCTCCAGATTGACGAACCGCGTGGAGGTGAACGTCTCGGCGTCGCGGTCGACGCGGGCGATGTCGGCGTGCCGGGTCACCGCCCAGAAGCCGGAGTTGGGGGATTCCTCGGGCTGCCAGTGGACGGGGTCCTCGTGGCGCAGGGTGTGGAACATGCGCCAGGGGGTCACGCCGTCGGTGAAGTTGTCGAGGTCGGTGAGGTCGACGTCGGCCAGGGCCAGCGGCTCGCGTACGGCCTCGGACACGAGCGGGGCGGTCGGGGTCATGGGGTGTGCCTCCTCGGGGTCACAGGTGGTAGGCGTACTCGGTGAACTCCCAGTCGGTGACGTGCCGTTGGAAGCGCGCGACCTCGTCGCGCTTGTAGGTGAGGTAGGAGGCGGTGAAGTCCTTGCCGAGCAGGTCGGTCAGCGCCGTGTCCGCCTCCAGTGCGTCCAGGGCGGCGGGCAGGCTGCCGGGCAGCACCGCGGACCGGGCGGAGTCGTAGCCGTAGCCCTCCAGCGGGGCCGGCGGCTCCTCGCCCGCCAGGACGCCCAGCAGCGCCGCCGCCAGGGTTCCCGCGATCAGCAGATAGGGGTTGGCGCCCGCGTCGCCCAGGCGCAGTTCGAAACGGGTCGCCGCGCCGCGCTCCGGCGGGATCCGGACCATGGCGCTGCGGTTGTCCAGACCCCAGTCGATCAGCCAGGGCGCGAGGGTGTCGGGGCCGAAGCGCTTGTAGGAGTTGACGGTGGGGTTGGCGAGCGCGGCGAGCGCGGGCGCGTGGGCGAGGACCCCGGCCACGGCGTGGCGCGCGGTCGCGGAGAGGCCGTACGGGGCCGCCGGGTCGGCGAAGGCGCCGGCGCCGTCCTCGTCCACGCAGGACAGGTGCAGGTGGAATCCGGAGCCGCCCGCGGAGTTGAAGGGTTTGGCCATGAAGGTGGCCAGCCGGCCTTCCTTGCGGGCGAGTTCCTTGACGGCCGCCTTGAAGCGGAAGGCGCGGTCGGCGGCCTCCAGGGCATCGGAGTGGGTCAGGTTGATCTCGAACTGGGAGCCGTCGTACTCGTGGTTGCCGCCGCTGACGCCGATGCCGAGATCGCGCAGCATCCGCAGCGTGCGCAGCAGGTGGTTGTCGCCGTCCGCGCGCAGCCCCGCGGTGTAGACGACGCCCTGGGCCTCGCTGTAGCGGCGCCAGCCGGACTCCGTCTCCGGGGCGGCGTCGCACAGGAAGTACTCCAGCTCGGGGCCCACCACCGGGCGCAGCCCGTGCTCGGCGCACCGCTCGACGACGGCGCGCAGCAGGTCGCGGGGGGACTCGGGCGCGGGCAGTCCGGTGGCCGGGTCGGTGACGTCGCCCAGGCAGGCGGCGACCCCGGGCTCCCAGGGCAGGGCGGTGAGGGCGTCCAGGTCCGGGTGGACGCAGATGTCGGGCAGTCCGGCGTCGAGGCCGCCGGGGACGGGGACCGTGTCGCCCTGGGGGCTGGTGTGGTAGACGGCGCGGCAGAAGGCGAGGCCGTGGTCGCAGGCGGCGGGCAGGTGGTCGAGCAGGACGTCCCGGGCCCGTTCGGTGCCGATGAGGTCGGGATAGGTCACCCGGACCACGTCGATGCCCTCGGCGGCCAGGCGTTCCAGGTGCCGGCGGACGGACGGTGCGTCGGATGCGCTCACCGGTGTCTCCTCTGGAGAAAGGGGGCGCCTGTGACGGCTCGGGCGCCGGGGGAGAAGGGGGAAGAGGTGGGAGAGGGAGGGAGAAGGCGGAAGAAGAGGCGGAGGGGGAGGCGGTCTCGGACTGCGGGAGGGCAGGAGGCCGCAAGCTTGTTTGACCGCAAACGGTAGGGCTGGGCGACGCGCTCCCGCAAGAGGGTCGTCACGGAAATTTATCCATCCGGATAGCTATTGACCAGGGCCCTGCCGCTTCCTATCTTGTTTGAAGCCAAACGAGTTGGGGATCCGGTGTCCCCCCGTGTCCCTTGGCCGGGGCCCGGCCCCCGCGGCCGGGCCCCTTCTCCACCACTCCGACGCCCCCTCAGCCCCAGGAGGACCGGCCATGAAGGTCGTCGTCGACATGAACAAGTGCCAGGACCACGGTCAGTGCGTCTTCGCCGCCCCCGACGTCTTCTCCTTCGACGACACCGGACACCTGGCCCACGTCCCCGACCCCGACGAGTCACTGCGCGACGACGTCGAGGAGGCCGCCGACGTCTGCCCGCTCCAGGCCATCCGGATCGAGGGCTGAGCCGTGCCCGCCGCCGTCGTCGTGGCCGGTGCCTCCCTGGCCGGTCTGCGCGCCGCCGAACAGCTGCGCGCGGCGGGCTGGGACGGCCCGGTCACGCTCGTGGGGGACGAACCCCACATGCCCTACAACCGCCCGCCCCTCTCCAAGGAGGTGCTGGCCGGCCGGGCGTCCTTCGCCTCGCTCGCCCTCAGACCCCGCCCCGCCGTCCACGACGTGCGCTGGCGGCTGGGCACCCGCGTCGTCCGCGCCGACCTCGACCGGCGCACCGTCACCCTCGCCGACGGCGAGACCCTGCCGTACGGCGGACTCGTCGTCGCCACCGGCACCCGCCCCCGCCGGCTCTCCTGCCCCGGCCCGCGCGCCGGCCGGCACACCGTGCGCACCCTGGACGACGCCCGGGGTCTGCGCACGGCGCTGGCCCGGCCGGGCGCGCGGGTGGTCGTGGTGGGCGCCGGGTTCATCGGCTGCGAGGTCGCCGCCACCGCCGTCGCCCTCGGCGCCGCCGAGGTCACCGTCGTCGACCCGCTGCCGCTGCCCATGGTCCGCCCGCTCGGCGAACTGCTCGCCACCGCACTGCTGACGCGCCACGAGCGGCGCGGGGTGCGGTTCGCCCTCGGCACCGGCGTGACCGCGTTCACGGGCGACGACCACGTCACCGGGGCCGTCCTGGCCGACGGAACGGTCCTCACCGCCGATGTCGTGGTCGAGTCGGTCGGCTCCCTCCCCAACACCGAATGGCTCGACGGCAACGGCCTGGACCTCACCGACGGCGTACGCACCGACGCGCACCTGCGCGCCGGCGGCCGCCCGGACGTCATCGCCGTCGGCGACGTCGCCCGCTTCCCCAACGCCCGCTACGACGGCGTACCGCGCCGCGTGGAGCATTGGTCGATGCCAAGCGACACCGCCCGGCACGCCGCCCGCACCCTCACCGCCCATCTCACCGGCACCGAAGAGGCCCGCGCGCCGTTCGCGCCGCTGCCCACCTTCTGGAGCGACCAGCACGACGTCCGGCTCCAGTGCTTCGGCGCGCCCGCGCTCGGTCTCGACGACGTACGCGTCCTCGACGGCGACCCGGCCGGGGACCTGGTCGTCGGCTACCACCGCGGCCGGCGTCTGGTGGGCGTCGCCGCCCTCGGCGGATCGGCCGCCGCCGCGGCCGCCGCCCGCCACCGCGCCGCCCTGGCGCAGCCGCCCGCCCTCATCGCTTAAGGAACACTAGCCATGACCACCGTCCGCGGATTCCTCCACCCCAAGACGGCGACAGGTGCCTCGTCGCTGATCCCCGCGCCGCCCTGGCGCTACTCCGGCGACCTGCTGACCGTCGAGTACCGCACCGACCCGGACCGGGTGCGCGCCCTGCTGCCCGAACCGCTCGAACTCGCCGAGGAGGACCCCGGCGCGGTCGCGCTGATCTGGGCCGACTGGCAGTCCTGCTCGGCCTCCGGCGCGGAACTCCTCGACCCGGTGCTCGCCCAGTACAAGGAGGCGTTCGCGGTCGTCCGCTGCCGCTACCGGGGCCGGACCTACAGCCGCTGCGTGTACATCTGGGTCGACAAGGACTTCGCGATCGCCCGCGGCCTGCACCAGGGCTACCCGAAGAAGCTCGGCTCGATCCACCAGACCCGCCCCCACCCCTACGGGCCCGCCCCCCGCATCGAGGCCGGGGCCCGCTTCGGCGCCACCCTCGCCGCCGCCGACCGGCGCCTGGCCCAGGCCGTCGTCACCCTGCGCGAACCCGCCCCGGCCAACGGTTTCGTCAACGCCCACCCGATGGCCCACCACCGCTGGCTGCCCTCCGTAGAGAAGGGCGGCGGCCTCGCCCTGGACGAGCTGGTCGAGTCCGGTGCCGCCTCCTTCGAGGGCGGCCGGTCCTGGGTGGGCGACGCCGACCTGGAGCTGTTCGCCTCGCCCACCGAGGAACTGGCCCACCTGGAGATCCGCGAGCCGATCGCCGCGTACTACCGCCAGGTCGGCGTGGTCTGGGACGGCGGCCGGCTGCTGGAGTCGCACACCTCCGGCGCCCAGTGACCGCACCGTACGACCCCGAGGAGCCCCACCGCATGAGCACACACCTCACCACCGTCGCCGGCGTGGCCGTCGACACCCGGCACTTCATCGGCGGCGAACGCGTCGCCTCCACCGAGACCTTCACCGACGTGTCCCCCATCGACGGCAGCGTCCTGGCCGAGATCTCCCGGGGCACCGCCATGGAGGCCGCGGCGGCCGTCGCCGCCGCCAAGGCCGCGTTCCCCGCCTGGGCCGCCACCCCGCGCGCCGAACGCGCCCGCCTCCTGCACGCGATCGCCGACGGCGTCGAGCGGCGCCTGGAGGAACTCGCCCTGGTCGAGACCACCGACAACGGCGCCCTGCTGCGCTCCCACCGCCGCGGGGTCATGCCCCGCGTCGCCCACAACTTCCGTTTCTTCGCCGACTGGTTGCTCGAACTGGACCACGAGGACTTCACCACCCGCGGCCACACCAACCACGTCACCTGGGACCCCGCCGGGCCCTGCGTGCTGATCACCCCGTGGAACGCCCCGCTGATGCTGGCCACCTGGAAGGTCGCCCCCGCACTCGCGGCCGGTGACACGGTCGTCCTCAAGCCCGCCGAATGGTCCCCGCTGACCGCCTCGCTGCTCGCCGACATCGCCACCGAGGCCGGACTGCCCGCCGGTGTCCTCAACGTCGTCCAGGGCTACGGCTCCGAGGTCGGCGACCCCCTCACCGCGCACCCGGACGTGCGCCGCATCAGCTTCACCGGATCCGTGCCGACCGCCCGGCACATCGCCGCGTCCGCCGCCGCGAACCTCACCCCGCTCAGTCTCGAACTCGGCGGCAAGTCACCCCTGCTGGTCTTCGCCGACGCCGACCTCGACCTCGCCGCCGACCTCGCCGTCGAGCAGTACGACAACGCGGGACAGGTGTGTCTGGCGGCCACCCGCATCCTGGTCGAGGCCCCGGTCGCCGAGGAGTTCACCCGCCGCTTCACCGAGAAGGCGGCCGCGCTGAGGCAGGGCGACCCGAGGGAGGAGGCCACCGACATCGGGCCCACCATCCACCCCCGGCAGCTGGAGAAGATCAACGGCTTCGTGCGGCGCGCGCTGGAGGCGGGGGCCCGCGCGGTGATCGGCGGCCACCGGGGAGCTGGCCAGTACTACGCCCCCACCCTGCTCACCGACGTCCGGCAGGACTCCGAGATCGTGCAGGAGGAGGTCTTCGGACCCGTCCTGACCCTCCAGACGTTCGACGACGAGGACGAGGCCGTACGCCTGGCCAACGACACCCGCTTCGGACTCGCCGCGACCGTCGCCACCGGCGACGCCGACCGCGCCGCGCGGGTCACCGCACGCCTGGTCGCCGGCACCGTCTGGGTCAACTGCTTCTTCGTCCGCGACCTCAAGGCGCCCTTCGGAGGCTCCCGCCACTCCGGGGTCGGCCGCGAGGGCGGCACCTGGAGCTTCGACTTCTACTGCGACGTCAAGAACACCGTCACCGCGCCGAAGGGATTCAAGGACCATGGGTGAGATCGTCGGGGCGGGACTGCTCGCCCATGTGCCCACCATCGTGCTCCCCGAGAAGACCCGCCGGGAACTGAACGAGGGCAAGGAGGTCACCCTCGTCACCGGTCTCAGGCAACTGCGCCGGGACGTCTTCGAGCGCGACGACTACGACACCGTGGTCGTCCTGGACTCCCACTGGGCCACCACCGTCGAGTTCGTCGTCACCGCGCAGCGCCGCCGGGCCGGCCTGTTCACCTCCGAGGAACTGCCGCGCGGTATGTGCCGCATGCCCTACGACTACCCGGGCGACCCCGAACTCGCCCGCAACATCGCCTCGTTCGCCGACACGCACGGCACCTGGATCACCCCGATCGACGACACGTACCTGCCGGTCTACTACGCCACGCTCAACCTGTGGAAGTACCTCGGCGAGGGCCTGCCCGACAAGCGCTGGGTGTCCATCGGCGTCTGCCAGACCGGCGACATGGAAGACCATCTGCGCCTGGGCCGCGCGCTGGCCGACGGCATCGCCGCCACCCCCGGCCGCCGGGTGCTGCTGATCGCCTCCGGCGCGCTGTCGCACACCTTCTGGCCGCTGCGCGAGCTGCGCGACCACGAGGCCAGCGACCCGGAGCACATCTTCACCCCCGAGGCCCGCGCGGCCGACCTGGAGCGCATCGACTGGTTCCGGCAGGGCCGCCACGACAAGGTCCTCGACACCATGGACACGTTCTGGAAGTACCGGCCCGAGGCGAAGTTCTTCCACTACCTGATGATGGCCGGCGCCCTGGGCGAGCAGGCGTGCACCGCCCCGGGCCGCCAGTACGGCGAGTACGAGAACTCCGTCGGCACCGGCCAGGTCCACCTCTGGTTCGACCGTCCCGAGGACGGCTGGACCGGCGCGGGACTGCCCGCCCCCGCCTCCCGCACCCCCCGCGACCGCGCCTAGAAAGGCCCCGCCCCATGCCCGAGTACCGCCGCATCCTCCTGGACGGCCAGGTGACGGAGACCGTCCGCGACGGCGACGAACTGATCGCCGGGGACGGCCGCCGCGTCCCGGCCGCGGACGCGGTCCACCTCCCGCCGGTCGTCCCGTCCAAGGTCGTCGCCGTCCATCTCAACCACCGCAGCCGCGTGGAGGAGTTCGGCATCGGCCTGCCCGCCACCCCCACCTACTTCCACAAGCCGGTCTCCGCGCTCAACGCCCACGGGGGCGCGATCGTCCGGCCCGAGGGCTGCAAGTGGCTCAACTACGAGGGCGAGGTGGCGATCGTCATCGGCAGGACCGCGCGCAACATCTCCCCCGCCGAGGCGGGCGCGTACATCGCGGGCTACACCGTGGCCAACGACTACGGACTGCACGACTTCCGCGACACCGACGCCGGGTCCATGCTCCGGGTCAAGGGCTCCGACACCCTGTGCCCGCTCGGCCCCGGCCTGGTCACCGACTGGGACTTCCGCGGCAAGCGGCTGCGCACCTACGTCAACGGGCAGGTGGCGCAGGACGGTTCGACCGACGAGATGCAGTGGGACATGCACTACCTCGTCGCCGACATCGCCCGCACCATCACCTTGTGCCCCGGCGACGTCCTGCTGTCCGGCACCCCGGCCAACTCCCGTCCGGTGCGGCCGGGGGACGTGGTCGAGGTCGAGGTGGAGGGCCTCGGCCGGCTCACCAACCACATCGTGAGCGGCCCCACCGCGATCCGCGCCGACGTCGGCGCCCAGCCGACCGAGTCGGAGGAGGTCCTGTCCACCGCGCTCGGCGGCGACTGGGAGTTCCGCGGCATCAGGCCGCCGAGGCGCTGAGCGCGGCCGCGCCGGTAGGGTCGGGGGCATGACCGACCCCCAGCAGCCCGCGGACGGCCGCCGCGGCCGCAAGCGCGTGACGCACTACGGCACCGGACGGGTCGCCCTGCTGGACGCCGCCGTCCGCGTGGTGGCCCGGGTCGGTCTGCGCGGGCTCACCTACCGGGCGGTCGCCGAGGAGGCCGGGGTCACCCACGGGCTCGTCGTCCACCACTTCGGCTCCCGGGACGCGCTCATCGAGGAGGCCGTCGACCACGCGGTCCGCGCCTCGCTCGGCGTCAGCGCCCTGGAGGGCGGCACGGGCCGGGCACCGGACTTCGCCGCGGGCCTCGGGGCGATGGTGGAGGCCGGTCCCGACCTTCAGGCGTTCCAGTACGAGCTGATGCTGGAGGCCCGCCGCAGGCCGGAGCTGCTGCCGCAGCTGCGCGCCCTGTACGAGGGGTACTTCGCGACGGCCGGGAGCGAGCTGTCCCGGATCCTCGGCCGCCCGGCCGGCCGGGGTCTGTCCCGGCTGGTCTTCGCCGCGCTGGAGGGCCTCGTGCTGCACCAGCTCGTCTTCGGTGAGCGCGAGGTGACCGAGGAGGCGCTGGCGCGGCTGCGGGAACTGCTCGCCGGACTGGCCGCGGACGGCCGGGACGTCGAAGGCACTCCCGCCGCCGACACCGACACCGCCGCCGACACCACCACCGGCGACGCGGCCGGGAGCTGAGCGCACCCGGTCCCCGCCGTACCCCCGCCCGGGTGGCCCTGGGCCGCCCGGCCGCGGGCGTGCGCCGCCGAGGACGGCCCGATTCCTGTCGTCCGCACCCCTTGTCAAACGGATAGTCCCGCACCACCATGGGGCAACTCGTTTGGGCCGAAACGACTTCCCCCTTCTTCTGGCAGGTGAATCCGAGTGGACAGTCACACGGTGCCCGCGGAGCGGACCGTACGGGACGCCCCCGCCACAGCCGCGCTCAAACCCGACGCCCTGGGTGTCCTGGGCATCCTCTTCTTCGTCCTGTCCGGCCAGGCCCCCCTGACCGGCATAGCCGGGGCGGCCCCGATCTCGGTCGCCATCGGCAACGGCGCGGGCACCCCCGCCGCCTATCTGCTGGCGGGCGCGGTCATCCTCCTCTTCTCCGTCGGGTTCGTCGCCATGGGCCGTCATGTCGTCGACGCCGGCGCCTTCTACACGTACATCGGCAAGGGCCTCGGCCGGACCACCGGCGCGGGCAGCGCAGCCGTCGCGCTGTTCTCCTACTGCGTCATCCAGGCCGCCATGTACGGCCTGTACGGCGCCACACTGAGCACCCTGGTCGCCCACGACACGGGCCTGGACCTGCCCTGGTGGGTGTGGACGCTGGCGACGATGGCACTGGTCCAGGCACTCGCCGCCACGGGCATCGAGGTCGGCGCCAAGGTGCTGGCCCTGCTGGTGTGCGCCGAGTTCACCGTCCTGCTCGTCTTCGGCCTGGTCACCCTGGCCAAGGGAGGCGGCCCCGAGGGACTGGGCACGGCCGCCAGCTTCTCCCCTTCCGCGGCCCTCCAGGGCGCGCCGGGAGTCGCCGTCATGTTCGCGGTGGCGTCCATGTTCGGCTTCGAGGCCACGGCCATCTACGGCGAGGAGGCCCGCGACCCCAAGCGGACCGTGCCGCGTGCCACCTACCTCTCCGTCGTGGTGGTGACCTGCTTCTTCGCCCTGACCTCATGGATGCTGGTCTCGGCCCACGGGGCGTCCGGGGCACCGGAGGCGGCGGCCGCGGCACTGGCGGGCGGCGACGCCTCGGACTTCGTGTTCGCGCCGATCGCCGCGCAGTTCGGCCACTGGATCGACACCGTGCTGCCCGTCCTGCTCGCCACCTCGCTCTTCGCGGGCATCCTCACCTTCCACAACTCCGCCAACCGCTACCTGTTCGCGCTCAGCCGCGACCGGCTGCTGCCGCGGGGCCTGGGCAGGCTCAACGCACGCCGCGCCCCCTGGTCCGCCGGATGCGCGCAGACCGTCATCGCCCTGGCCCTGGTCGTCCCGTTCGCCCTGCTCGGCAAGGACCCCGTGGTGAGCCTCTTCTCCTGGTTCAGCGGACTGGCCGTCCTGGCGATGATGCTGCTCTACCTGCTGACGTCCGTCTCGGTGATCGTCTTCTTCCGCCGCACCGGCCTCGACCGCCGCCGCTGGAACACCGTGCTCGCCCCGGCCCTGGGAGCGGCCGGTCTCGCGGGCGCCGTCTGGCTGATCCTGGCCAACTTCACCACCCTGATCGGCGGCGACACGGGCACGGCCGTCCGGCTCGTGCTCTCGGTGCCGGTGGTGATGCTGCTCGGCATCGGTGCCGACCGGCTGCGCCGCCGGGGCACCGCGGCCACCGGCTGACCCGCGGCCGCCGCGCACCACCCCGCTCCCCTCGTCTCCCCTCATCCCGCCCCCTCATCCTTCCGTCCCGCACCCCTCCGGTCCGCACCACCCACGAAAAGAGGACGCACGGTGGACGCCACCCACGACGACTGGATCCGCCGGGCCACGGCGCTCCGGCTGAACGGCGCACACGTCATCGACGGCCGCGACCACGCGGCGGACCGCACCTTCGCCGTCGTCTCCCCGAGGGACGGCCAGGTGCTCGCCGAGGTGGCCGACGCGGACGCGGCCCAGGTGGACCTGGCCGTCGCCGCGGCCCGCCGCGCCTTCGACGACGGCCCCTGGCCGCGCCTGGCACCCGCCGAACGCGGCCGGACCCTGCTGCGCGTGGCCGACCTGATCGAACAGCGCCGGGCGGACCTCGCCCTCACCGTGAGCCTGGAGATGGGCAAGCCGATCAGCGACGCCCACGACATCGAACTGCGCGCCCTGATCAACACCTTCCGCTGGTACGGTCAGCTCGCCGACAAGCTCACCGACGAGTCCCCGCACACCGCGCCCGACGCCCTGGCCCTGGTCACCCGCGAACCGGCGGGCGTCGTGGGCGCCGTCGTCCCCTGGAACTTCCCCCTCACCCTGGCCGGCTGGAAGATCGCCCCCGCCCTCGCCGCCGGCTGCACGGTCGTCCTCAAGCCCTCGGAGCACTCACCGCTGTCCGCCCTGGCACTCGCCCGCACCGCCGCCGAGGCGGGCCTGCCGCCCGGTGTCCTCAACGTCGTCAACGGCGACGGACCGGGCGCCGGACGGGCCCTCGGCCTCCATCCCGGCGTCGACGTCCTCGCCTTCACCGGCTCGACCGCCGTCGGCCGCCACTTCCTGCGCTACGCCGCCGACTCCAACCTCAAGCGGGTCTGGCTCGAACTGGGCGGCAAGTCACCCAACATCGTCCTGCCCGACGCCCCCGACCTGGACCGGGCCGCCGCCACCGCCGCCTGGGGCATCTTCTTCAACCAGGGCGAGATGTGCACCGCGCCCTCCCGGCTGCTGGTGCACACCTCCGTCGCCGAACGCGTCACCGACGCCGTCGTCGCCCGCGCCCGCACCCTGCGCGTCGGAGACCCCCTCGACCCGGCCACCGAGATGGGCGCGCTGGTCGGCCGCGACCACCTCGACCGCGTACTCGGACACATCAGGGCCGGTACCGGCTCCGGCGCCCGGCTGCGTACCGGCGGAGAGCGCACCCTGACCGGCACCGGAGGCACGTATCTCCAGCCCACCGTCTTCGACCGCGTCGCACCGGACAGCGCGCTCGCCCGCGAGGAGATCTTCGGGCCCGTCCTGTCCGTCCTCGCCTTCGACGACCTCGACGAGGCCGTGGCCCTCGCCAACGCCACCGACTACGGACTCGCCGCCGGACTGTGGACCTCCGACCTGTCCACCGCCCACCGCATCTCCCGCGCCCTGCGGGCCGGCACCGTCTGGGTCAACTGCTACGAGGAGGGCGACCTCACCGTGCCCTTCGGCGGCATGAAGCAGTCGGGCAACGGACGGGACAAGTCCGTGCACGCCCTGGAGAAGTACACCGAACTGAAGACCACCTGGATCCAGCTGTGAACGACACCCGCGCCGCCCGCCGGCCCCTCATCGCCGTCCCGGCCCGCTTCTCCGCCTCCGCCTCGGCGCTGCGCCACGCGGCCGAGGTCAACGCCCGCGCCCTTGTCGAGGCCGTCTGGCGGGCGGGCGGCGAGCCCGCCACCATCCACCCCCACGCCCCCGGCGGCGTCTGCGACCCGGCCCAGGCAGCCGCCCGGCTCGCCCGCTTCGACGGAGTCCTGCTCCCCGGCGGCGGGGACCTGGCGCCCCACCGCTACGGGGCGCACGAGGCGCACGAGGCCGTCTACGACGTGGACGACGAACAGGACGCCTTCGACCTGGAGGTGGCCCGGCAGGCACTCGCGCTGAAGCTGCCGCTGCTGGCGGTCTGCCGGGGCCTCCAGGTGGTCAACACCGCCCTCGGCGGCACCCTGCACCAGGACATGGGCGGGCCGGGCCGCGAGCACCGGCATCTGCGCCACCCGGTGTCCCTCACCCCCGGATCCGCCGTCGCCGCCGTCACCGGAGCCGACAAGGCCGAAGCCTCCTGCTACCACCATCAGCACGTCGACCGGCTGGGGAGCGGCCTGACCGCCACCGCGTACGCCGCCGACGGCACCGTGGAGGCGGTCGAGGCGGCGGCCGGGACCGGCGGCTGGTTCCTGGCCGTGCAGTGGCACCCGGAGGACACGGCCCGCGAGGACCCCGCCCAGCAGCGGCTGTTCGACGCGCTGGTCGCCGCCGCGCGCGACCCCCGCTGACCGGGCGGCGCGGCGGGCGGCGGTTCAGCCCTTGGCGCGCCGCCCGCCGCGCCGCGGCGCCAGCTCGGCGCCCTCCAGCAGCGACCTGCGGCGGTCCTCGCCGTGCTGCTCCACCTGGAGGACCACACGCCGCAGGGCGGCCGCCAGACCGCTGCACTCCTCGGTGGTCAACCGCGAGGTGACGAAGGCCTCTTCGTCGTTGAACGCGGGGAAGACCCGGCGCATGAACTCCTCGCCCTCCTCGGTCAGGCTCAGCAGCACGAGCCGTCCGTCGGTGGGGTGCCCCGCCCGGCGCAGCAGCCCCCGCGACTCCAGGGTGCGGGCCACACCGGTGAGGGTGCCCTTGGAGATGCCCGCCTCCTCGGCGACGTGCCGGGTCTCCGACTCGCCCCACACCCACACCACCCAGAGCACCACGAACGCGGTCCAGGTGAGGTTCGAGCCGCGCAGTACGGAGTTCTCCAGGTGGTGGCGCACGGTGGAGGCGGCCCGGTAGATGTTGGCCACGGCCGCCATCTGCTCCCGCTGGACGGCGATGCCGCCCAGCTTGGCCTCCGCGAGCTTCTCCGCTTCGGTGATGGATCGCTGGCCGGGCAAGCGTGCTCCCTGGGTCTGGACAGCACCGGGCGGCGTGTCGGTCCGGCCGGTCGTTCGGGAACGAATTGTACGGGCGTGGCCGGCCCGGGGCCGGAGGAGACCGGGAAGGCCCCCGGCGCCGGGCCGGCCGGTCACACGGGACGGACGGCGCGCGGCGCGGTCACCGCTCCCGCTGTCCGCGCGTGCTCCGGGCGCGTTCGTACACGATCCGGCCGTCGAGGACGGTCAGGTCGATGTCGAGCCCGGGGATGTCGTGCGGGTCGGCGGCGCGCAGATCGCCGCCGAGGACGCACAGGTCGGCGGCCTTGCCCGCCTCCAGGGTGCCCTTCCAGGACTCGGCGAAGTCCTGCCGTGCCGCGTTGACCGTGTAGGCGCGCAGCGCCGTCTCCAGCGGGACGCACTGCCCGGGGCCGCTGACCCGCCCGGTGGCCTTGGACTCGCGCAGCATCATGGCGGCCACGCCCTGGCGCCAGTTGGGTGCGGTGATGGGGGCGTCGGAGCTGGCGCAGACCGCGATGCCCGCCTCGGCGGCGGTACGCACCGGCCACTGGTAGTCGGACCGTTCGCCGCCGACGACGTCGTCCATCAGGTCGGCGATGGTCCACTTGATGGCCGGGTTCATGTTGATGCCGTAGCCGTGCGCGGCCAGCTTCTCCAGGCTCGCGGGGGAGGCGAAGTCGCCGTGGATGACGTAGTGCCGGGCGTCGGAGCGCGGGTGGGCCCGGTCGGCGGCGACGAAGGCGTCGACCACCGCGTCGATGGCCCGGTCGCCGGTGACATGCACCCCGAGCTGGTGCCCGGCCGCGTGGGCGACCCGGATCATCTCGGCGAGTTCGGCCTCCTTCAGACCGGCGTCGGCGCCGTGCACGCACAGCCCGCCGTGGCCGCCGCCCGCGTACGGTTCGCTCATCCACGCGGTCTCGTTGGGCGGCACCCCGTCCGCGAACACCTTGACCCCGATGACGGCCAGCCGTTGCGGGTCCACGTCGTCCGGCACGGCGAGCCCGGCCAGTCCCTCGGTGACATCGGCCGCCGAGCCGCCCATCGGCGCGGGGAGCAGCAGGACCCGTACGCGGGCGGCCAGTTCGCCGTCGCGGGCCAGCTCGACGTACGCGTGGAGCGTGCCGGTGTCCAGGCCGCCGCCGAGGATCTGGGCGCCGCCCGGACCGAGTCCCGGCTCGGTGTAGCTGGTGATGCCCTCGGCGTGCAGGGCGGCCACGGCCGCCCGGATCGCCGTCCTGCGCTGGGCCACGGTCGCGGGCGGGATCAGCTCTTGCACCAGCGCCTGGGCCGTCTCCTTCAGGATGCCGGTGGGCTCCCCGTCGGCGTCGGTCTCGATGACCCCGCCGGCCGGCGGCTCGCCGCCGCGGGCGATCGCGGCGAGTTCGAGCGCCCTGGAGTTCACCCAGACCATGTGGCCGGAGAAGTCGGTCAGGCAGACCGGGTGATCGGGGGCGGCGGCGTCCAGGTCACCGCGGGCGGGGCGGCGGGCCGGGTCGGCCAGGCACTCGGCGAGGTAGCCGACGTCCCAGCCGAGGCCGGTGATCCACTGCCCGGCGGGGGTGGTGGCCGCGGCCTGCCGTACGGCCTCGGCGACGTCGGCGATCGACCGGACCTCCGGATGCCCGAGGCTCAGCGCGAACGGCGGCCGGGTCAACGCCCAGGCGGCGGCGTGCAGATGGGAGTCGTTGATCCCGGGCAGCACGGTCCGCCCGGCGAGGTCGATGACCCGGGTGTCCGGTCCGGCCAGCGCGGTGATCTCCGCGTCGCTTCCCACGGCGAGGATCCGGTCGCCCGCCACGGCCACCGCCTGGGCCACGGAGAAGTCGTCGTCGATGGTCAGCACGTCGCCGCCGGTCAGGATGAGGTCCGCTGTCGTTGGCATCGGCGGCCTTTCTTGCAGAGGAGGCAGAGGAAGAGGGGGAGGAGAATGAGGGGGCAGAGAGGGGGAGGGAAGCGGAGAGAACCAGGAGGAGTGGGAGAAGTCAGAGGTCCAGTACGCGCCGGAGCCAGGACCGGCGCGCGGCCAGGGCGGCGCGGGTCACCTCGTGGTCGGGGGCGAACACGTCGAAGCCGTGGAACGCCCCCTGCCAGATGTGCAGTTCCGCCTGGCCGCCGGTGGCCCAGATGCGGGTCGCGTAGGCCACGTCCTCGTCGCGGAACAGCTCCGCGCTGCCCGCTTCGACGAACGCGGGCGGCAGGCCCGACAGATCGGCCGCCCGCGCGGGGGCCGCGTACACCGACACGTCGGCCGTGCCGTCGCCCGCCTTCTCGCCGAGCAGCGCCCGCCAGCCCAGCAGGTTCATCTCCCGCTGCCAGGTGCCCAGGCCGTCGTACTGGTGGCTGGAGACGGTGGTGTTGCGGTCGTCGAGCATCGGGCACAGCAGCAGCTGCCCCGCCAGGCGCGGTCCGCCCCGGTCGCGTGCCAGCAGGGCCACGCCCGCCGAGAGACCGCCGCCCGCGCTGCCGCCCATGACGACGAGGCGGTGGGGATCGACGCCGAGTTCCGCGGTGTGCTCCGCCAGCCACCGCAGACCGGCGTAGCAGTCCTCGACCGGGGCCGGGTCCGGGTGCTCGGGGGCGAGGCGGTACTCGACGTTGACGGCGACCACGCCCAACTCCTCGACCAGGGCGGCCAGACGTACGGTGTCCTGGTCGCGGTGGCCGCTGACCATGCCGCCGCCGTGGATGTTGTAGAGCCCCGGGACCGGCCCGGTGACGCGGCGCGGGCGCAGCACGGTGATGTCCAGGTCCGGCGCGCCGGCGGGCCCGGGGACCGTACGCTCCTCGGCGTCGATCCCGCGGCCGGCGAGCACCTCGGCGACCGGCGGGGCGGGGACGAGGGAGGCGGAGGCGCGCATCGCCTCGACGGTCGCGGGCGGTGCGGGCGCCTCGCCGGACCCCCGGGACATGGCGTCGAGCACCGCCTCCAGGGCCGGGTCGAAGGGAACGGGCGTGACGGACATGGTGCTCCTGTCCTGGTGCGGGCCGACCGGTGGGGAAGGGGCGGCGTGGGGAAGGGGTGGCCGGGCGGGCGTGCCGGGCTCACCCCGGGTGCGTGAAGGCGAGCGCGCGCGCCGGGTTGTCGACCATGATCGTGCGCAGGTCCCGCTCGCTCACCCCGAGGCCGCGCAGGGCGGGGAGGAAGTAGCGGGGGATGTAGTCGTAGCCCTTGCCGCCGTACCTCTTGAGCTGGATCTTCTGGCACACGTCGTGGCCGAGCAGGATCTGGCGGGCGTAGCCGCGTTCGACCAGGCCGGCGATGCCCCGGGCGACCTTGTGGTCACTGGTGAGGAACAGGTGTCCCCAGGGGCTGCCGGGCGACGCCAGGAAGTCGAACTCCACGAACACGCCCCGGGCCAGGACCCGTTCGCCGAACCCGGGGTCGGTGAGGACCTCACCGCCGTGCCCCAGGACGATGTTGGCGGGGTCGACGCCCTCCTCGTCCAGGATGTCGAGCACCCGGAACTTGTCCTCGCCGACACCGCCGACATGGAAGGTGACGGGGGCGCCGGTCAGCCTGCTCGCCCGGCCGCTCGCACGGACGCTCTTCAGCTCGTTGCCGGTCAACGGCACGGAATCCGCGCCGACTTCACCGATGATGCCCGACCGTACGCCGGTTCCGTCGGCGCCGAGGACGATGTCGCGCACGAGGATGCCGGTGAGCTCGTCGACGGTGCGCCCGTCCATGTCGGAGGGGTGGAACGTGGGGGTGTACCAGCCGCCGCCCATGACGATGTGCAGTCCGCTCGCCCGGGACAGCCGCAGCAGTGACCCGGGGTCGCGGCCGAGACCGGCGGGGGAGACCTCGACCAGGGTGCCGCCGCCGCAGTGGGCGAAGGCCGCCACCTCGGTGAGCATCTCGTCGAAGTCGCCCAGGATGTCGTTGTCGGCGTTCGGGCGGCCGTGGCGGGTGCGTGCGAGGGTGGCGAGCGTGAGCGGTTCGGCGGCCTCGGGCGCGTCCTCGCCCGACCGGCGGAAGCCCGGCGGACGGCGCAGGTCGACGAAGACGTGCTCGTGCATGAGCGTCGGGCCGAGCACCGAGGGGTCCACCGGGCCCGCGACGGTGAGGACCTGTCCGGCGAGGTCGGGGATGTCGAAGGGGTGGCGGCTCACTGGTCCGTCCTCGGGGTCGTGAGGGTGAGCAGTCGGCGCGGGTTCGTCACGGTGACGGTCTCGACCAGGGCCTCGTCGGCACCGAGCATGCGCAGGCAGGGGACGAACTGCTCCAGGACGAAGCCGTATCCGCCGCCGCCGTAGGCGAGCAGCTGCGACTTGGCGCGCACGCCCTGGGAGAGCAGGATCTGTCCGGCACGGCCCCGGCGGGCGAGTTCGAGCACGGCCGCGGCGACGTCCTGGTCGTCGCAGACGCTGCGCACCGAGGGCAGTCGGCCGAGCCGGTCGAACTGCACGAACACCCCGCGTTCCAGGAGGGGTTCGAGGTCGTCGGGGCGCGGGGCGAGCGGGTCGCAGTGTCCGACCGCCACCCGGGCGAGGTCCGCGCCCTGCTCGGCGATCAGGTCGAGCACGCGCTGCTGGTCGGCCGGGTCCGCGCTGCGGTCGATCGTCAGGGCGGCGCCGGTGGCCGCCGAGGCACGTGCCGCGGCGACGAGGACGGCGCGTTCGGCGCCCTCGCGCGGGTCGAGGGCGGCGAGCGCCCCGATGATGCCGGCCCGCACCCCGTCCACGCCCTCGGTGAGGTCGCGGACGATCTCCTCGGTGAGGCGGCCGGGGTCGCTCCCGGCGGGTTCGCCGGACCAGCCGGGGTGGTGGCATCCGCTGCCCATCACGACGTGCAGACCGCTCGCCTCGGCGATCCGGCGCAGACCGGCAGGGCGGCGGGCGAGCGGGTCGGTGGTGGCGTCCACCAGGGTGCCGCCCCCCGCGCGGCGCAGCGCGGTGGCCTCGGCGGTGGCCAGTGCCTCGTCGTCGAGCAGCCAGTCGTCCCGGTTGGGCGCCCCCATGCCCACCTCGCCGAGCAGGTCCATGGTGAGCGGCGCCCGGTAGAGGGCGAGCCGCCCGGCGCCGGTGGGGCGCTCCCGTCCGGTGGCCGCCCAGGACGCGGGGGTGTCGTGGGGCGGGGCGAAGTCGCCCAGCAGGTGTTCGCGGGGGAGCACCGGGCCGAGCGCGTCCGGTGCGATCTCGCCGGTGACGGTGACGACCGTCTCCCGTGCTGCCCGCGCGGCTCCCGGCGGGTGTACCGCTGCTGCGGTCGGATCGGTGGTGGGCATGCGGTCAACGTAGCAGATGAGATCAGTAATCGTATACGATCGGGAACGGAAAAAGTCCCGCCGCCCGCGGAGTGTGCCGGGCGGCGGGACGATCAGCCGGGGGAGCGGCGGATCCCGTACGGGCGGGCGGGCGCGACAGACGGGACGCGCCCCGGTGGACCGGTGGACCGGTGGGCTGGTGGACCGGCTCAGTCGGTCCGGGGCGCGTCCTGGGCCTGGTGCAGCGCGTCGGCGGTGGCGATCTTGTGCGCGCACGCGACCCGTTCGATCTCCTGGGCCTGCGCGCCCGCCGCGATCAGCTCCAGCATCCGCTCGTGCTCCTCGACCGAGCGGCGGGCCCGCCCGGGGACATAGGTGAACGTGGAGCGGCGCATATGGTCGAGCCGCGCCCACTCCGCCTCCAGGAGCGCGACCAGATGCCGGTCCGGGCAGTGCTCGTACAGGGAGAAGTGGAACTCCCGGTTGAGCGCGGTGAAGGAGGCCGGGTCGAAGTCCTCCAGCGCCTTGACCATACGGGCGTTGACCTTCCGCGACCGCTCGATGTCCCGTGCCGTCATGTGCGGCGCGCAGATCGCGGTCGCGTACCCCTCCAGCCGGGCCAGGACCTGCAAGGAGTGCTCCACCTGCGCCGCGTCGAAGACCGCCACCCGGGCGCCGATGTTGCGCTCGACCTCGACGAGCCCGTCGGACTGGAGCCGGCGCAGCGCCTCGCGCAGCGGGATGGTGCTCACCCCGGTCTCCCGCGCGAGCCGGCTGAGGACCAGCCGGTAGCCGGGACCGTAGGTGCCGTCGAGGATGCGCGAGCGCAGCAGGTCGTAACTGACCTCGGCCTTCGACCCCTTGGCCCGGGTCTGCTTCTGCGTGACACTCATCGCTGTCCCCTCGTCCTGGTCCGGCCGGCCCTGGCGCGGCCCCGGAACTGTACGCGGTCGGCGGTCCCCGGCGCATCGGCACCGGCCGCGCCGCACCCGGTCCTGCGCTCGGTCACCGGGCGAGGACCTCCAGGACCGTGCGGCGGAAGGCGGCGTCGGCCAGGGCGTCCTGATGGCCGCCGGGCACCGTGGTCAGCTCCGCCCCCTCGATGCCGGCGACGATACGCTCGATCCCCCGGGTCATCACGTCGTCGGCGCCGACGACGAAGACCGGCGGGGTCGCCCCGGCCCAGCCCCGCGGGACGAACGGCGTACCGCGCAGGCCCTCGACGCACAGCGCCAGAGCGGCCGCCCGGTCCCCATGGGCGCGGACCATGCCGGCGATCACCGCCGTGAAGGGATCGGCCGGTTCGGTGCCGTCGGCGACCGCGCGGTGCAGCGCCCGGACGTCCACCGCCTCGAAGGGCTCGGCCGGGCTGAGCCCGCCGAGCACCGCCCGGCGCAGCCGGTCGGGCGCCGCCCCGGCCAGCTCCCACAGCAGCCGCGCGCCCAGCGAGTAGCCGACGGCGTCGAACGCCGTGGCACCCGCCTCGTCCAGCACCGTCAGCAGGGCCGCGGCCAGCGCCGGAGCACCCGCCTCGGCCGCCGCCGACGGCGCGGGGCTGTCCCCGTGGCCGGGCAGGTCGGGCACGAGCACCGTCCGTCCGGCGTCGGTCAGCGCCCGGACGGTCCCGGTCGCGACCCAGTCCCTGTCCCCGTCGGAGCCGAAGCCGTGCAGAAGCAGCACCGGCGGCGCGGCGGCGGCCGGGCCGGGGGAGGAGGTGCCGGGAGTGCCGGGAGTGAACGTACGGACGGCCGGACCGGTTCGACCTTGCATCGTGTGGGCGCCCCTCACTGGGAGTTCCGAAGGTGGTGTCACTGTCATCACAGTGCCTCTTCCACTCTAGATCATGCATGATAGCGTATACGATTATTGAGGCCGCCGCGCTCGCCCCGGCCTCCCGGTATCTCCATGAGCCGCCTTCCGGCCGGCCAACCCCGGTCACCCCGGCGGCGACCGGCACCACCCTCCTCGACCGGCCCCCGCCGCCGCTCACGCCCCAGGAGAACTCCCATGCCGCACCCGCTGGGAACCCAGCCGTCGAAGATCATCGCCGTCCATCTCAACTACCCGAGCCGGGCGAAGGAGCGCGGACGGATCCCCGCCCAGCCGTCCTACTTCCTCAAGCCGCCCTCCTCCCTGTCCGGCACCGGCGACCCCCTGGTGCGCCCGGCCGGCTGCGAACTCATGGGCTTCGAGGGCGAGATCGCCCTCGTCATCGGCCGCCACGCGCACCGGGTCACCCCCGAGCAGGGCTGGAGCCACGTCGCCTGGGTGACCGCGGCGAACGACGCCGGCGTCTACGACCTCCGCCACGCCGACCGCGGCTCGAACCTGCGCTCCAAGGGCGCCGACGGCTTCACCCCGCTCGGTCCCCGGCTGCTGGACGCCACCCGGCTCGACCCGGCCGCCCTGCGGCTGCGCACCTGGGTCAACGGCGAACTCGTGCAGGACGCCGACACCAGCACCCTGCTCTTCCCGTTCGGCACCCTGATCGCCGACCTCTCCCGGCTCGTCACCCTGGAACCGGGCGACGTCATCCTCACCGGCACCCCGGCCGGCGCCTCCGTCGTCTCGCCCGGCGACGTCGTCGAGGTGGAGGTCGGCGACCCGGACCGGGAACTGTCCACCGGACGGCTGCGCAACACGGTGACCGAGGCCGCCCTGGACCTGGCCGACTGGGGCGCGATGCCCCGCGTCGACACCGCGCTGCGCGCCGACGCCTGGGGCCCCGGACACCTGCCCGGACCCGCGCTGGACCCGCGCCTCGCCGACGCGCTGCGCTCCGTCGCCACCGCCACCCTCAGCTCGCAGCTGCGCAAGCGCGGACTCCAGCACATGACGATCGACGGCGTGCGCCCCACCCGCCCCGGCGACACCCTGGTCGGCACCGCCCACACCCTGCGCTATCTGCCGCTGCGCGAGGACCTGTTCCAGAAGTACGGCAACGGCATGAACGCCCAGAAGCGCGCCGTGGAGGAGCTGCGCCCCGGCCAGGTGCTCGTCATGGACGCCCGCCGCGACCCCACCGCCGGAACCATCGGCGACATCCTGGCCCTGCGCGCCAAGATGCGCGGCGCGGCCGGCATCGTCACCGACGGCGCCCTGCGCGACAGCGCCGCCGTCGCCGCCCTCGACCTGCCCACGTACTACGCCGCCGAGCACCCCGCGGTCCTGGGCCGCCGCCATGTCCCCTGGGACACCGGCGTGCCCGTGGCCTGCGGCGGAGCGCTCGTACAGCCCGGCGACATCCTCGTCGGCGACGCCGACGGCGTGGTCGTCGTCCCGCCCGACCTGGCCGAGCAGCTCGCCGCCGACAGCGCCGAGCAGGAACTCCAGGAGCGCTACATCGCCGAACAGGTGGCGGCGGGCGAGCCCATCGAGGGCCTGTACCCGCTCGGCCCCGCCCGGCAGGACGCCTACCGGCAGTGGCGCGAGACCCGGTCCTGACCGCGCCCGCGCCCGCGTCCCCCGAATCCGCCGCCCGTCCCACCCGCCCCGCCCACACCCACCGCCCTCCACGCACCGGAGCAGCACATGAAGTTCCGCACCGACCCCGCCACCATCCGCGGGTCCATCGCCCCCGTCGTCACCCCGTTCACCGACGAGGGCGCCGTCGACCACGACAGCCTGCGCGCACTGATCCGCTGGCAGCTGGAGTCCGGCTCGCACGGCATCTCGCTGGGCGGCTCCACCGGCGAGCCGTCCGCACAGAGCACGGCCGAACGCATCGCCGCGATGCGCACCGCGGCCGACGAGATCGGCGACCGGGTGCCGTTCCTGCCCGGCACCGGCTCGCACAAGCTGGACGAGACCCTGGAGATCACCGCCGCCGCGCGGGACCTGGGCGCGGACGCCGCCCTCGTCATCACCCCGTACTACGCCCGGCCCACCCAGGAAGCCCTGTACCAGTGGTACGCCACGGTGGCGCGCGAGTTCCCCGACCTGCCGCTGGTCGCCTACAACGTGCCCTCGCGCACCGCCGTCGACATCGCGCCCGGGACCGTCAAGCGGCTCTTCACCGACTTCGACAACTTCGTCGGCGTCAAGGAGACCACCAAGGACTTCGAGCACTTCTCCCGCGTCCTGCACGCCTGCGGCCGCGACCTGCTCGTGTGGTCCGGGATCGAGCTGCTGTGCCTGCCGCTGCTCGCGCTCGGCGGCGCCGGATTCGTCTCCGCGGTGGCCAACCTCGCGCCCGCCGCCGTGGCCCGCATGTACGAGCTGTGGGAGGCCGGCGACTTCGACGCCGCCCGCGACCTGCACTACCGGCTGCACCCGCTGGTCGACCTGCTGTTCGTCGAGACCAACCCGGCCCCGGCCAAGTGGGTGCTCGCCCAGCAGGGCCGGATCGCCTCCGCCCACGTCCGCCCGCCGCTCACCGGCCCCACCGAGGACGGCCTGACCCGCATCCGCGCCCTGCTCGCCGAGGGCGGCGATCTCACCCAGCAGCTCTGACCCCGCGAACGAAGCCCCGCGAACGAACCCCTGCGCACGAACCCCCGCGAACGAAGAGAGACGCCATGAGCACCGACACGCCGGCCCCACGCCCGGCCGACCTGCCCGAGCAGATCCAGCACTGGATCGGCGGTGAACTCACCCCGAGCGCCGACGGCCGCACCTTCCCGGTCTGCGACCCCGTGTCCAACGCCCCCTACGCCTCCGCCGCCGCCGGCGCGTCCGCCGACGTGGACCGTGCCGTCGCCGCGGCCCGCGCCGCCTTCCCCGCCTGGTCGAAGCTGGGCAACCGCGAACGCGCCCGCATCCTGTACCGCATCGCCGACGCCGTCGAGGCGCACGAGGAGCGTCTGGCCGCTTGGGAGACCTTCGACTCCGGGCTCCCCATCACCCAGGCCAAGGGGCAGGCGCGGCGGGCCGCGGAGAACTTCCGCTACTTCGCCGACGTCATCGTCGCCCTCGGCGAGGAGGCATTCCGGGCCGGTGACCAGCAGATCAACTACGTGGTGCGCACCCCGGTCGGCGTGGCGGGCCTGATCACCCCGTGGAACACCCCGTTCATGCTGGAGAGCTGGAAGCTGGCCCCGGCGCTGGCCTCCGGCTGCACCCTCGTCCTCAAGCCCGCCGAGTGGACCCCGCTGTCCGCGAGCCTGTGGCCGCAGATCCTCGACGAGGCCGGGGTGCCCGCCGGTGTGGTCAACATCGTGCACGGCATCGGCGAGGAGGCCGGACAGGCCCTGGTCGACCACCCGGACGTGCCGCTGATCTCCTTCACCGGCTCCACCGACACCGGCCGGCACATCGTCCGCAGCTCCGCCGACCGGCTCAAGACCACGTCGATGGAGCTGGGCGGCAAGTCCCCGGTCGTGCTCTTCGCCGACGCCGACCTGGACGCGGCCCTCGACTCCGTCGTCTTCGGCGTCTTCTCGCTCAACGGCGAGCGCTGCACCGCGGGCTCCCGCGTCCTCGTGGAACGCCCCGTGTACGAGGAGTTCACCCGCCGCCTGGCCGAGCGCGCCGAGCGGGTCAAGGTCGGCCCGCCCGCCGACCCGGCCACCGAGGTCGGCGCGCTCGTCCACCCCGAGCACTACGCACGTGTGCTGGAGTACGTGGCGATCGGACAGCAGGAGGCCAAGCTGGTGGCCGGCGGGACACGTCCGGCACACCTGCCCGAGGGCAACTACCTCCAGCCCACCGTCTTCGCCGACGTACCCCGCGACGCCCGTATCTTCCAGGAGGAGATCTTCGGCCCGGTCGTCGCCGTCGCGCCCTTCGACGACGAGGCCGAGGCCGTCGCCCTGGCCAACGCCACCCAGTACGGACTGGCCGCGTATGTGTGGACGTCCGACCTCAAGCGCGGCCACCGCATCGCCCACGCCGTCGAGTCCGGCATGGTCTGGATCAACTCGCACAACGTCCGCGACCTGCGCACTCCCTTCGGCGGAGTGAAGGCCTCGGGCCTCGGCCGCGAGGGCGGCGCGCATAGTATCGACTTCTACACCGAGTCGAAGATCGTCCATGTGATGCTCGGCGAGGTGCACACACCCCGCTTCGGCGCGTCCTGACCGCGAAGGAGTAGCACCCCCATGAGTACACCTCCCGACGTCGTCCGCTCCGCCTACGCCCAGCTCGTCGTCACCGACCTGGCCAAGGCGCGCTGGTTCTGGTGCGACATGCTCGGCTTCCACGTCCAGTACGAGGACGAGGCGATGCTCTGCCTGCGCGGCACCGACGAACTCACCCACCACTCGCTCGTGCTTCGGCAGGGCGGGACGGCCGCCCTGGACCACCTCGCCTACCGGGTGCGCACCCCCGAGGACGTCGACCGCGCCGAGGAGTACTTCACCGCGCTCGGCCGCCCGGTCCGCCGCGTCCCCAGGGGACAGGGCACCCCCGGTGTGGGCGACGCCGTACGCGTCGTCGACCCGCTCGGCTTCCCGGTGGAGTTCTTCCACGACATCGACCGCGCCGAGCGCCTCATCCAGCGCTACGACCTGCGCCGCGGCGCCGAGATCGCCCGCCTGGACCACTTCAACATCTGCACCCCCGACATACCCGCCGCCTACGCCCACTACCAGGCGCTCGGCTTCGGCTGCTCGGAGACCATCGAGGGCGACGAGCACGAGCTGTACGCGGCCTGGATGTACCGCAAGCAGACCGTCCACGACGTCGCCTTCACCGGCGGCGCCGGACCCCGGCTGCACCATGTGGGTGTGGCCACCCACGAGTCCCACCACGTGCTGCGCACCGCCGACATCTTCGGCTCCCTGCGCAAGGAGCACCACATCGAGCGCGGCCCCGGCCGGCACGGTGTCTCCAACGCCTTCTACCTGTATCTGCGCGACCCGGACGGCCACCGGGTGGAGATCTACACCTCCGACTACTACACCGGCGACCCCGACCACGAGACGTACCGGTGGAACGTGCACGACGACCGCCGCCGCGACTTCTGGGGCAACGCGGTGATCGAGTCCTGGTACAAGGAGGCGGCCCCGGTCCTGGACCTCGACGGCAGGCCCCAGCCCGTCGTGGAGGCCGTGCTGGACGAGTCCGCCGTCCAGGTCGGCGCCGACGGCCTCGGCATCGTCGACCCGGTCAAGCAGGACGACTGACACACGGATGTGCCGGGTGGCGGAACGCTCCGCCACCCGGCACACGTGTCTTCGCCTGCGCCCAGGTCGCCGTCAGCGCGGCACGCCGGGCCGCTTCACCGTGCTCCTGTCCCCGGGCCCGCCGGCCGGTGCGGTTTCCCCGGCGCGGCGCAGCCGGGGCAGCACGGTCGTCCAGACCAGCACACCGGCCACGGCGGTGGCCGCCGCCATGGTGACGGCCATGGTCGTCTCGGCGCTGCCGCCGAGCGAGACCAGGGGCGCCACCACGGGGCCCACGGCGAAGGCCGACATGCCGAGCAGGGCCGCCGCCGTCCCGGCGCGCTCACCGTGCCCGGCGAGCGCCAGCGCCGAGCTGTTCGGGCTGATGACGCCGTAGCAGAACAGCACCAGCGCGAGCAGCACCAGCACGACGGCCAGGCCCGCCCCGGCGAGCACCGCGAGCAGCAGTCCCAGGGCGGCCACGGCCGTCGCCGTCGTGCCCGCCACATACATGCGCACGGGCCCGGCCCGGCGCACCACGGCACGGTTGCACAGGGAACCGAGCACCGCGACGACCGCGTTGGCCGCGAAGACCGCGCTGAACGCACGCGGGCCGAGGTGGAAACCGTCCTGGAGCACGAAGCTGATGGACGCGAGGTAGGTGAAGAAGGCCGTACCGGTGCACGCTCCCACCAGCAGATAGCAGACGAACAGGCGGTCGCGCAGCACCACGGCGAACCGCCGCCCGGTGTCGCCGAACCCGCCCGGATGCCGCAGGGCGGCGGGCAGCGTCTCCGGCAGCAGCGTCGCGGCGACCGCCAGCAGGGCGGCGCCCACGGCGGCGAGCACCACGAACAGCCCGCGCCAGTCCAGCACCGCGGTGAGCTGCCCGCCCGCGACCGGGGCCAGGATCGGCGCCAGCGCGCCGACGAGCCCCAGCAGGCTCAGCAGCCGCGCCAGTTCGATGCCCGAGGCGATGTCCCGCGCGGCGGCCAGCGCGATCACGACACCCGCCGAGCCCGTGACACCTTGCAGGAAACGTGTCACGAGGAGCACCTCGATCGTCGGGGCGAGCGCGCACAGCAGCGAGAACACCGCGAACAGCGCGATGCCCCACAGCAGCGGCCGGCGCCTGCCCAGGCGGTCGCTGAGCGGACCCGCCACCAACTGGCCGAAGGCCAGCCCCAGCATGCACACCGACATCGACGCCTGGGCGAGGCTGTCGCTGGTGTGCAGGTCCCTGGCGAGCCGGGGCAGCAGCGGCATCGACAGATCCATGGACAGCGGCCCGAACACCTCCAGCGAACCGAGCACGAACGCGGCGCGGCGCGCGCTCATCGGGCGCGCGCCGCTGATCGTGTCCGCCGTCATCGGGACCGGCCGGTGACGCCGAGGACGCGCTCCAGCCACGAGTGGCGCACGGCCCCGGCCGCCCGGGACACCTCGGCGTCCGGGGAGAAGCCGCTGAAGCCGTGGAAGCCGCCGGACCACACATGCAGTTCGGCCTGCCCGCCCGTCGCCCAGATCCGGGTGGCGTAGTCGACCGCCTCGTCGCGGAACACCTCGGCGGCCCCGACCGACACGAAGGCGGGCGGCAGCCCGGACAGGTCACGCGCGCGCGAGGGAGCCGCGTACGGCGACACCGCGTCCGTGCCCCGGTCCGCGCCGAGCAGCGCGGCCCAGGCGGTGTCGTTGTTGGCGCGGTCCCAGATGCCGATGCCGTCGTACTGCCGGCTGGAGACGGTCTCGTTGCGGTCGTCGAGCATCGGGCAGTCCAGCAGCTGGCCCGCGAGGGCGGGGCCGCCGCGGTCCCGGGCCATCAGCGCGACCGCCGCGCTCAGGCCGCCGCCCGCGCTCGCGCCGCCGACGACGACGCGGGCCGGATCGACGCCCAGCTCGGCGGCGTGCCCGGCGAACCAGAGCAGACCCGCGTAGCAGTCCTCGGCGGCGGCGGGCGCGGGATGCTCCGGGGCGAGGCGGTACTCCACGGTGGCCGCGACCGCGCCGTAGCGCAGGACGTCCTCGACGAGACCGGCGAGCCCGAAGAACCGGTTGCCGAGGACCATGCCGCCGCCGTGGACCGAGTAGAGGCCCGGCGCGTCGCGTACCGTGCCGCGTGGCCGCAGCACGGTCAGCTCCACGTCCGGCGCCCCGGCCGGACCGGGCGCGGCGACATGCTCGTAGGTGACGGGCAGGTCGCCGATCACCTCCTCGGCGGAGGGCACCAGTGTGGCGAAGTGCGCGCGGTTGGCGAGGATCGTCCCGGCGCGCAGCGGGATGCGTTCGATCAGCTCGCGGCAGTGCGCGAGGCCCGGTTCGAGCTCCGGGTCGTAGGGGACGGGGCGCGGGCGCGGTGTGCGCTCCCCGTCCGGGGTGCGCGGTGCGGTCGCGGTCACGGTCAGGGGCCTTCCGGGTCGACGGCGTCGCGGTCGGCCCAGAACGGCTCGGCCAGGGCGCGCAGTTCCTCGGCGCCCACCCGGCGCAGCAGTTCCAGGGCGCCGACGTTCTGCCGCACCTGCTCCAGCCGGCTGGCACCGACCAGGGTCGTCACATTGGCCGGGTGGGTGAGGGTGAAGGCGACGGCGAGCTGGGCGCAGGTGGTGCCGAGCTTGTCGGCGAGCCGGGTCAGAGCCGGGACGGTCGCCACGATGGCGTCCCGGATGCCGCCGGGATCGCGGCCGATCTCGCGCTCCGGGGCGGTCCGCCCGGCCAGGATGCCGCCCTCCAGCACATCGGAGGCCTGCATGGCGAACCCGTCGGCGAACAGCTCGGCGAACGGCTTCCCGTCGGGGATGGAACGGCGCGCCAGGCTGTACTTCAGCTGGGCGATCTGCGGTCCGGGCACCCCCTGCTCGGCGGCGATGCGGCGCAGGGCGCGTACGTTCGAGGCCGACCAGTTGTTGACGCCCCAGGCGCGGATCAGCCCGGCCTCGGTGAGCGCGGCGAGGTCGCCGACCAGGTCCTCCAGGCGTACGTCGTCGCGGCGCAGGTCGCCGAGGATCACCAGGTCCGCGTGTTCGAGACCGGTGCGCAGGAACGCGTTCTCCAGCTGCGGGGCGAAGCCCTCGGCGCCGAAGCCCTCGATCCACAGTTTCACGGAGGCCAGGTAGTCGGCGCGGGGGACGCCGACCGCCCGCATGATCGCGCCCCACAGCACGTCGGTGAAGACGGGCGGCATGCCGGGCATGCCGTACACGCCGACGTCGAAGAGGTTGACGCCCTGGTCGAGCGCGTGGCGGACCATGGCGACGGCGTCGGCGAAGTCCATCCGGTCGAAGGTGTGCCAGGAGCCGAGGGACAGCTGCGACACCTCCAGGTCGCTGCTGCCGATGCGGCGGCGGGGGAGAAGCGTGGGGGACACGTGTGGGTTCCTCTCGTGGGCCCGTACGCGGGCGTACGGAGCGGTGCGGAGCTGTGTGCGGCTGTGCTGCGCCGCGTGGGTGTGCCGTGCGGGTGCGCCGTGCGGGTACGGACCGCGGCAGGTCGGGGCGGTCTCAGGGCAGCCGGGGGTCGACGACGGCCTTGATCTCCTCGTGCCGGCTCATCGCCTCGATCCGGGCGGACGCCTGGGACAGACCGACGGGTGTGCCGAACAGCCGGTCCCACGGCATGCGGTCGCGGAAGGAGGTGAAGAAGCCGATCGCGTCGTGGTAGTCGGCGATGTCGCCGTTGAGCGAGCCGACGACGGTGAGTTCCTTGCCCATGACCGTGCCCAGCGCGAGGGCCTCGGAGCCCGGACCGGTGCTGCCGACGATCACGACGCGTCCGCGCTGCGCGGCCATCTCCACGGCCTCCCGGCCTACCGAGGGCGCGCCGGCGAAGTCGAGGACCAGGTCGGCGCCGTGGCCGCCGGTCAGTTCCCGCACCCGGTCCACGACGGCGGCCGAGCCCTCGGCGATGTCCACCGTCTCGTCGGCGCCGAACTCGCGGGCCAGGGCCAGCCGGGAGGCGGGAGCGCCGACGGTGACCACGCTGCCCGCGCCGCTGATCCGGGCGACGGCGGTGGCGAACAGGCCGAGCGCGCCCGAACCCTGCACCACGACACGGGAGCCGGGGCGCACCCCGCCGGCCCGGGAGAACGCCCGGAGCACCGTCTTGGCGGCACACCCCGCCATCGCCGCCCAGGTGTCGGGTGTCTCGGCGGGCAGCAGCAGTTTGGCGGCGCCGGGCACCACATAGGCGTACTCGCACAGGCCCGCCGTGGCGTGCGGCCAGGCGTCCGAGCGCTGGAGGAACCCGTAGCCGCGGGCGGAGCAGGCGACCGGCTCGCGCAGCACGGTGCAGCCGTGGCAGGCGCCGCAGGTCGACTCGGACCACCCGATGCGGTCGCCGGGGCCGAGCGCGCGGCCCAGCGCGTCGCGGGTGTCCTCGCCGACCGCGACGATCTCGCCGACCATCTCGTGGCCGAGCACCATCGGCAGCATGCCGGGGAAGGTCATCTTCCCCGACCAGATCTCGATGTCGGTGCCGCACAGCGTCGTGCACAGGACCCGCACGAGGGCGGCGCCCGGCTCCGGTTTCGCCGGAAGTGGCAGGTCAGTGAGTTCCAGAGGGGCGCCGTGCGCGGTGAGGACGGCGGCGCGTGTGGCGGAGGGAAGGTCCATCGGATGCTCCTTCGGATCGAGCACGCGGCGGCTCGACGATGCGTTAGTCTACGGTTGTCGACTCAAATGTCGAGACCCCCGAGAGCAATGAGGAGCACCCGTGCGCACAGCCGACGGCGACGCCCGCAACGCATCGGCCGACCTGATCCTGCGAGGCGGGGTGGTCCATTCCCTGTGCGCGGGCGACGAGGAGGCGACCGCGATCGCCGTCCGCGACGGACGTGTCGCACGGATCGGCGACGACCGCGCGATGAGGGAGCTCACCGGCCCCTCGACCACGGTCGTCGACCTCGGCGGCCGGGCCGTCCTGCCCGGCGTCAACGACGCCCATCTGCACGCCACCTGGCTCGGCGCGCTCTGGCCGGACACCCTCTTCGGCGGGCACGCGGGACCCGGCCCCGGACCGCAGCGCCCCCTGCTCGACGCCGCGCAGCGCCGCCGGGCGATCCTGCGCGCCGGGGACCTGCTCGCCTCGCTCGGCATCACCAGCTACACGGAGCCGGGCCTCGGTCCCGGCGAGGACGAGGGCGCGACCGGCGCGTTCGGCACCTCGGTCGTGGGGGAGTACCGCGCGCTCGCCGCCGAGGGGCTGCTGCGGGCCCGGGTCACCGTGCTCTCGCTCTACGGCGAACTCGACGGCCCCAGCGACCTGGAGCACTTCCTCGCCGGGCTCGCCGCCACCGACGCCACCACGAGCGACCCGCGCTGGCTCCGCTTCGCCGGCGTGAAGATATTCGCCGACGGCATCCCCCCGATGAAGTCGGCCTACACGCACCACTGCTACACGGACGGCGTCCGGCCCGAGCTGCTGGTGGCGGGTGCCGACGACACCGAACGCGAGGCCAACCTGACCCGGATGATCCTCGCCGCCCACCGCCTCGGCCTCCAGGTGGGCGTCCACGCCACCGGCGACCGTGCCATCGATGTCATGCTCGACGCGATCGAACAGGCCCGCCGCGAGCACGACGTCGACCTTGGGCACTACGTCATCCACGGCGACCTGGTGACCGTGCCACAACTGCGCCGGATGGCCGCCCTCGGAGTGGGTCTGGACACCCAGCCCGAGATCGCACTGCGCACCCACCCCCTGGTCGACGCCGCGCTGGGCGAGGGCACGGCGACGGCGGCCTGGCCGCTGCGCGCCGTGCTGGACGCGGGTGTGCCGCTCTGCCTGACCTCCGACGCCCCGGTGCTCTCGCCGGACTGGCGGCGCCAGATCGCCGCCGCCGACGCGTGGATGGGCCCCGCCGCCGATCCGCGGCGGCGCATGGACCGGCTGCTGCGCTGCTACACCGTGGAGCCGGCCCGCCAGGACCGCGCCGCCTCCTGGAAGGGCACGCTCGCTGCGGGTATGGCCGCCGACCTGTGCGTGCTGGAGACCGACCCGTACTCGGTCGCCCCGGCCGAACTCCCTGACGTCAGCGTCGAGTTGACCGTGGTGGACGGCAGGATCGTCTACGAGCGGGGGGCGGCCGGAGCCGTCGGCGCGATCGAGGCGGCGCAGACGCCCGGGACGACGGGGATGTCCGAGACCGTCGAGGCGGCGGAGATCGCCTGACCGGGGACTCGGCGAGGGACGAGGACATTGGCCGTATCTCGTCTGCCGTCCCACGACCCGCACAGGCTTAATGATGCTCCCGCGCCACGCGCCGCGCGGGTGGTGACGACAGCACGGGGGGACCATGGATCAAGCGGGCGACACCGGCGTACCACCCCCCGGGCCTCCGCCCCAGCGTCCGCCCCGGCCCCCGTCCCGGCCGCCGCAGCCGGCTCCGCAGATACCGCCGATGCCGCTGCCTCCGCGCAGGGGAAAGCCGCTGGAACTCCAGGTCCAGCGGCAGATCCTGTGGGTGGGGTCGGCGGCGGTTCCGCTGCGCAATGTCAGCTGGGTCGAGGTGTTCAGGCTGAAGCCCGCCTGGGGCAAGGCCGGCCTCTACCTCCTGCTGCTCGCGGGCATCGCCTTCTTCGTCTCCGACCGGTTCGGCTCCACGGACGGGGGTGGCGGGAGCGGCGGCCCCGCCCCGGGCGTCCTGGCCCTGGCCGCCCTGGTCGTTGTCTGCGCCGTCCTGCTCTCGTCGAGGAAGCCGGTGCTGGTCGTCGAGCTGAACAGCGGTTCCAGGGTGGTCCTCACCCTGCCGACCATGGATGAACTGCGGGCGATCGCCGGACAGGTCGTGTACGCGATCGACCACCCGGAATACGAGTTCTCCGCCGTCCTGGAGCAGTACAACACCACGAACAACTTCGGTTCCGTCGTCAACATGAACGGCGGCAGGGGAAACACGGGGATCAAACTGTGAGCGACACGTCGAACTACTACGGAGACGTCGTCAACGTGAACGGCGGCAAGCAGGTCGTCGGCATCAACCGCGGCACCGTCGTCCACAACGACGGCACCGCCCAGGACGCCCAGCTCCGAGCCGCCGTGACGGACCTCACCCGCCTCCTCGGGGACCTGCGCCCGGTGCTCACTTCGGAGCAGGCCCGGACCGTGGACGACGCGCTGCCCGCGCTCACCCCCGACCGGACCGCCCTGCGTGAACGCGGCATGATCCTGGCGCACGTCTCGCAGATCGCGGCGACCGTGGGCGAGGTGGGCAGGCCCGTCATGGAGGCGCTGGGCCGGCTGCTCGCACTGCTGAGCTGACGGGCCTGCCCGGGGGCGGACACGGTCCGGCCCACGCCGCGGGCAGAACAGCGGACCAGGGCCCGAGACCGCGGCCGAGTTCCCACGGTGTCCCGGCCCGGAGCGCCTCACCGTCCGCCGCCTCTGGCATGAGCGGCCTCGCGGCCTCGGCGTTCGCCTCCGCAGAGGGTGCGGGCATCCGGCCGGGGCCCGCGCCGCCCCTCAGGTGAGGAGCTGCCCGCCGTCCACCGGCAGGCTGGTGCCGGTGATGTGTGCGGCCGAGTCGCCGGCGAGGAAGACCGCTGCGGCGGCGACGTCGTCGACGGCGGCGAGTCTGCGCAGCGGGATGCGGCTCTCCCAGGCCTGGCGCTGCGGCGACCCCTCGGGCATCCCCGTGGCCAGCATCTCGGTCAGGACCGGGCCGGGCGCCACCGCGTTGACGCGGATCCCGTGCTCCGCCAGCTCGATCGCCGCCCACCGGGTGAGCGCGTCCACCGCCGCTTTGCTGCTCTCGTAGCCGCCCATGCCGGGCGTGGGCTGGCGGCCGCCGATCGAGGAGATGTTGACGATCGCCCCGGCGGCGCCCGCGTCGACCATCCGCCGGGCGACATGCTGGGTCATCAGGAACGTACCGAGCACATTGGTCCGCAGGATCGTGTCGAGGTCGGAGCCCGCCAGCTCCAGGAGCGCGCCGTGCACGGTGAGCAGCCCGGCGTTGTTCACCAGGACCTCGACCGGGCCCGACTCGGCCTCGATCGCGTCGAGTCCACGGCTGATCGCGGCCGCGTCGGTGATGTCGAGCACCCGGCCGTGGACGCCGAGTTCCGCGGCTGTGTGCGTGACGCGCTCCGCGTCCCGGTCGGCGACGACCACGGTGTCGCCCGCGGCGGCGAAGGCCGCGGCGACGCCCCGGCCGATCCCGCCCGCTCCACCGGTGACGAGCACGGTGCGTGTCTTGTTCATCGTCCACTCTCCTCACAGCGTGACCCGCGTCACGGCGTCGGCCGTATAGTATACGGTTGTAGACGAAAAACCCGAGGCTTCCGGGAGGAACTTTGAGTGCTGCGAAGACCGTTCCCCGCCGCCGGCTCGGACCGGGTGGACCCGAGGTCCCGGTGCTGGCCCTGGGATCGTGGAACACCTGGGACCGCATGGAGTTCGACGACGCCGTGGCGCTGATCGCACGGGCCGCGGAACTCGGCTGCGCCTTCTTCGACGTCGCGCACTACAACATGGGCCCGCACGCGGAGAACGCCCGCACCGACCTGATCTTCGGGCGGGCCGTACGGGAGGCCGGGCTCGCCCGCGCCGACTGGCACTTCTGCGGAAAGCTCTGGCTCTGGGACTACCCCGCCACCGGGTTCACCCGGCAGCTGGAGACCTCCCTCGAACGCGTCGGCACCGAGCGGGCCGACTCGGTCGTCGTCGGCGACTACTTCGGCGAACTCGACGTCGAGCGCGTGGTCACCGATGTCGCCGAGCAGATCGAGGCGGGCCGCTTCGACACCTGGGGTGTCAACAACTGGCGCTACGACGACCTGCGCCGGGCGATCGACGTCGCACGCGAACGAGGACTCGTACCGCCCTCGTTCGCCCAGCTGAAGTACGGCCTGGTCCGCAGGTCCATGGCGGAGGGCGGCTACTACGCGCCGCTGTTCGCGTCCGGGGAGATCGCCCTCCAGGCCTCCGACGTCCTGGAGGGCGGCATGCTGGCGGGCAAGCTGATCCCGGACCGCAAGATCGGCGCCGATGTCGGCGGCATCCGCGAACGCGTCGCCGCCTCCTACGGCACGGTGCGCCGCCTGGCCGACGAGTTCGGCGCCTCGCCCGCCCAGCTCGGCATCGCCTTCTGCCTGGCCAACCCCGCCACCGCCAACGTCCTGGTCGGCGTCTCCCGGCAGAGCCAGCTGGAGGACAACGTCGGCGCGCTGGCCCTGCTCGACCGGGTGGGCGCGCAGGCTCTGCGCCGGGCCACCGCCGACCTCTGGCTCGACCGCGACGTCGCCGCGGACGGCACCTGGTGACACCGGCCGGCACCGGCCACCGCACGGATCCACCCCCGACAGCCGCACCACACCCTCAGGAGAACACCATGACCGCATCCGGCACACCGGCCACGCCCGACCGCATCGTCGGGATAGCCACCGGCTACATGGGCGCCAAGCAGCTCTTCGCCGCGGCGCGCACCGGCCTGTTCCGCGCCCTCGCCGAGGGCGAGCGCGACGTGCCGGCGCTGGCCTCGGCCACCGGCCTGAGCGAGCGGATGACGCGGATCCTCGCCGACGCCATGAACGGCCTGGGGCTGCTGGAGCGCCGCGACGGCCGCTACCGGCTCGCCCCGGACGCCGCCGCGTACCTGACCGGCGACGGCGACCTCGACCTGCACCCCTTCCTCGCCTTCCTGAACGAGATCAGCTACGGCCACTGGCTCCAGTTCGACACCACCGTCGACACCACCGAGCCCGGCGAGCTCAAGATGGACGACGACCGGTGGAAGGCGTTCATGGCCGGGGTCATGCGCTACAACACCCTGCACGCCGCCATGCTCGCCCGCTCCTTCGACTTCACCCCCTTCCGCAGCCTGCTCGACCTCGGCGGTCTCTCGCCCGACTTCGCCATCGGCGCCCTGAAGGCCAACCCCGCTCTCACGGCCCGCTTCGTCTTCGACCCCGCCTCCACCGACGCCGTCACCGGGGCGCTGGCCGCCGCGGGCGTCGCCGACCGGGCGACGGTCGAACCCGCACCGACCGACACGGCCGACCCCGGCGGGGAGCACGATCTCGTCATGGTCAACCACGTCATCCACCGCTTCACCGCGGAGCAGAACCGGGCGATCCTCACCGCCGCGCGCGCCGCCGCGGCGCCCGGGGCCACCCTGCTCCTGCTGGACTTCCTGCTGGACGACGACGAGCGCCAGCGTTCCATCGACGCGCTGCACGCCGGGGAGTACTTCGTCATCGACGGCACGGTGGTGTACCCGGCGTCCGAGGTGGAGGAGTGGCTGACGGCCGCCGGCTGGCGTCCGCGGGAGGTCCTGGCGCTGCCCGGAAGCCCCCGTGTGGTCGTCGCGGAAGCTGTCTGACCTGCGGTGACACCCCCGGCCGGACCCTCCGGCCACGACATGGCCCCCTCGCTCGCCAATCGGCTGCGACGGGGCCATTGTCTTTTTAGCCGACATCCGTAGACTAACGGCCACGACACGTGAGGTGGCGTGCGGGGGAACACTGGCCCGCGCACCCGCTCTCGTCGATCGATGGGCCGAGCGCTGCGACGGCGACGAGAACCGGCGATCCTCTCCCGGCTCGATCTGGCATCAGCGCCCCTCTTACCCGAGAGAAGATTCCATGCAGAGGATCTGGAGAGCCGCACTTGTCGCGGTCGTCGCGCTCGCGCTCGCCGCCTGCACGAACGCCGCCGCCACGTCCGGCAGCACATCGACGGACCAACTCAGGATCGGCACGCTCCTGGACGTCACGTCCTGGGACCCGGCCAACGCCGACATCGGCTTCGACGGGCCCTATCTGTCCGCCGTCTACGACCCGCTGGTCGCCCTGGACAAGAACTCCCGCCCCGTCCCCGCACTCGCCACGTCGTGGTCCTACTCCCCGGACTACCTGACCCTCACCATGCACCTGCGCACCGGGGTCTCCTTCAGCGACGGACAGCGCTTCGACGCGGCGGCCGCGGTGCGGAACCTGGAGCACCTCAGGTCCGGAGTCCGCTCCGGCCAGACGTACGCCGACGTCACGAGCGTCACCGAGGTGGACGCGGACACCATCGCCCTGCACCTCAAGAAGAAGAACGACTCGCTGCTCTACTACATGGGCCTGGGCCGCAGCTGGATGGCCTCGCCCGCCGCCATCAAGGCCAAGAGCCTCACCGCCGCACCGGTCGGCTCGGGCCCGTACACCTTCCGGGCCGGCGAGTCCACACCCGGATCGCAGTACGTGTTCACCGAGAAGCCCCGGCACTGGGACCGCGCCACCTACCCGTACCGCACGGTGAAGGTGTTCCCGATCGCCGACCCGACCGCCAGCTTCAACGCCATGCTCTCCGGCCAGCTCGACGTCAACTACGCCAACGCGGCCGACATCCCGTACGCCGAGCGCAACGGCTGGAACATCGCCTCCAAGGTGGCCACCTGGGTCGGCATCCAGTTCACCGACCGCACCGGCAAGCAGCTCAAGCCGCTCGGCGACGTCCGGGTGCGCCAGGCCATCAACCACGCCTTCGACGGCGCGGCCATCCTCAAGTCCGTCGGACAGGGCTCCGGCGTGGCGACCAACCAGGTGTTCCCGGCGGGCGACCCCGCCTACGACGCCTCGCTCAACGACCGCTACCCGTTCGACATGGACAAGGCCAAGCGGCTGCTGGCCGAGGCCGGCTACCCCGACGGCTTCCGGGTGACGATGCCGATGTCGTCGATCTTCCAGGCCTGGCAGCCCGCCGTCCAGCAGATTCTCGGCCAGCTCGGCATCAAGGTGACCTGGAAGAACATGTCACCGGCCGACTACCAGAAGAACGCCTCCACCTTCCCGATGTTCGTGGCGGTCGTGGCCCTCGACTCCAACTCGGCGGCGTCGGTGGACGGCCGGATCGCCTCCCGCCAGTGGTTCAACCCGAACCCCTCCACCGAGGCGTTCCCCGAGATCCAGTCGCTGCTCGGCAGGATCCAGGCGGCCACCGGCGACCGGCAGACCGCGCTGATCCGCGAACTGGACGCCAAGGTCACCGACACGGCCTGGCAGGACGTCTGGTACCAGGCGAACAACACCTACTTCAGCATGAAGGGAATCACGGTGACCCCCATCACCGGCATGATGTTCCCGACCCTGCGGTTCATCCAGCGCGGCTAGTTCCCGTCCCGGCGGCGGCCCGCCCCGACAGCCGGCCGCCGCACCCAGAGGGGTCCCACATGATCAAATTCACCTTGCGGCGCCTGCTCTCAGGGGCCGTCCTCCTGGTGGTCGTCACCTCGGCCTCCTTCTTCCTGGCACACCTGGCCATCGGCGACCCCACCGCCGCCCTCCTCGGCGACAGCGCCACCCCGGTCCAGCGGGCCGCGCTGCGCCATCAGCTCGGCCTGGACCGGCCCCTGCTCGTCCAGTTCTGGGACTGGTTCTCCCACGCGCTGCACGGCGACTTCGGCACCTCCTGGCGCAACTTCCAGCCGGTCTCCGACCAGATCTCCATCCGCGTCCCGGTCACCCTGTCCGTCGTCATCGCCGCCACCGTCCTGGCCGCCCTCATCGGCCTGGCCGTCGGCATCACCACCGGACTGCGCCCCCGCGGCGTCCTCGCCCGCGTCCTCAAGGTCGCCTCCGTCGTGCTGTTCGCCCTCCCGGGCTTCTGGGTCAGCCTCATCCTCGTCCTGACCTTCGCCATCAAACTCCGCTGGTTCCCCGCCGTCGGCTACGTCCCCCTCGCGCACTCCGGCACCGAATGGCTGCGCTCCATCACCCTGCCGTCCATCGCCCTGGCCCTCGGCGCGATCGTGATGATCGCCGAACAACTGCGCAACGGCTTCCTGGAGGTCACCCACCAGGACTTCGTCCGCACCCTCAGGGCCCGCGGCCTGTCCTCGCGGCGCGTCACCCTGCATGTGCTGCGCAACGCCTCGCCCGCCGCGCTCACCGTCCTCGCCGTGATGTTCGTCGGACTGCTCGGCGGCGCCATCGTCGTCGAGATCGTCTTCAACCTCCCGGGCATCGGCAGCCTCACCCAGTCGGCCAGCCAGATCGGCGACATCCCGGTGCTGCTCGGACTGACCGTCGTCACGGTCGTCTTCGTCGTCGTCGTCAACTTCCTGCTCGACCTCGTGCTCGGGTGGGTCAACCCGAAGGTGCGCGAGAAATGACCGAAGCCGCGTTCCCCGCCACACCCGAGCCCGTCCAGGCCAGACAGCGCCTCTGGTCGCGCTATTTGCGCCGCCCCGTCGGCGTCGCCGCGCTCGCCGTCTTCCTCCTCGTCGTCCTCGTGGGCCTGTTCGCGCCGCTGCTCGCCCCGCACGACCCCAACTTCGTCGACTTCAACCTCACCCAGGCCCCGCCCGGCCACGGCCACCTGATGGGCGGCGACTCCGCCGGCCGCGACATCTTCAGCCGGCTCCTGTACGGCGCGCGCACCACGCTGTACGGCGCCGCCGTCGCCTGCCTCGCCGGAGCCCTGCTCGGTGTCCCCGCGGGCGTGGCCGCCGGCTACTTCGGCGGCCCGGCCGACCGGATCTTCTCCTGGATCAGCGACGCCGCGCAGTCCGTGCCCGGCATGATCGTCCTGCTCATCGTCGCCGCGGGCACCGGCGCCGACTTCACCGTGCTGATGATCACCGTCGGCGCCTTCATGGCACCCGGCTACTACCGCATCTCCCGCTCCAGGGCGCTCGCCGTGCGCAAGGAGCCGTACATCGACGCGGCCCGCGTGGCGGGCCTCACCCACACCCAGATCCTGCGCGCCCACATGCTGCGGGCCGTCTACGCACCCGTCATCATCCAGTCCGCGCTGACCGCCGGCATCGCCATGGGCCTGCAGACCGGCCTCCAGTTCCTCGGCATCGGCACCGCGGCGAACCCCGACTGGGGACAGATGATGAACGACGGGTTCCGCACCATGCTGACCCACCCGCTCATCCTGCTGTGGCCCTCGGCCGCCCTCGGCATCACCATCGCCGCCCTCGCCTTCATGGGCTCCACCCTCGCCGACCTGGTGAACTCGCGCACCGCACCGGCCCCCCGGCGCTCCCGCGCGGCCGCGCCGCCCCGCCAGGAGGGCGGCGCCACCGGCGAGTTGCTGCACTCGGCGGCGGACAGCGCGCTCAGGATCGAGAACCTCCGCGTCACCTACCGCACTCCGCACGGCGACAAGCAGGTCGTGCACGGAGTGAGCCTGGACGTCGCACCCGGCGAAGTGCTCGGCATCGTCGGCGAGTCCGGCTCGGGCAAGTCGCAGACCGTCTTCTCCGCGCTGGACCTGCTCCCGGCCGACGGCACCGCCACCGCCGACGGCATCTGGGTCGGCGGCAGCGAGGCCGGCTCGCTCCCGCGCGCCAAGCGCCACGCCCTGCTCGGCACCCGCATCGGCTACGTGCCCCAGGAGCCGATGAGCAACCTCGACCCCTGCTACACCATCGGCCACCAGCTGACCGAACCCCTGCGCGCGGTGCACGGGCTGTCCAAGGCCGAGGCGGGGGAGCGGGCCCGCGCGATCCTCGAACGCGTCGGCATCACCGACCCCGACCGGGTGCTGGCCTCCTACCCGCACCAGATCTCCGGCGGCATGGCGCAGCGCGTCCTCATCGCGGGCGCGGTCTCCGGCAACCCCGGCCTGCTGGTCGCCGACGAACCGACCACCGCGCTGGACGTCACCGTCCAGGCGGAAGTCCTCGAACTCCTCCGCGAGTTGCAGGCCGAGTACGGGATGGCCCTGGTGATCGTCACCCACAACTTCGGTGTGGTCGCCGACATCTGCGACCGTGTCGCCGTCATGAAGGACGGCCGGATCATCGAGACCGGCCCGGTCGAGCAGATCTTCGGTGACCCCGGCGACCCGTACACCGCGGAACTCATCCGCGCCTCGCAGGACGACACCGAGAGCCGCGCCGACCTGGACGCGGCCTGGAACACGGCCGGACGGACGGTGCACTCATGACCACGGACACCCACGGGGACGCGCTGCTCGAAGTGGACGACGTCGTCGTCGACTACCACCGCGGACGCACCACGTTCCGCGCGCTCAAGGGCATCTCCATGAAGATCGGCGCGGGCGAGTGCGTCGGCCTGGTCGGCGAGAGCGGATCGGGCAAGTCGACCCTCGGCAAGGCCATCCTCGGCCTCGCCCCGGTCACCTCCGGCACCATCCGCTTCGACGGCCGCGACATCACCCACGCCAAGGGAGCCGAACGGCGCCGCCTGGCCGCCGACCTCCAGGTCGTCTTCCAGGACCCCTACGGCTCACTGGACCCCACCCTCACCGTCGGCCAGATCCTCGCCGAACCCCTCACCGCGTCCGGCACCGGCCGGGCCGAGGCGCGCAGGGCGGTGGCCGAGATGCTCGACCACGTACGCCTGCCCGCGGACACCGTCACGCGTTACCCCAGCGAGTTCTCCGGCGGCCAGCGCCAGCGCGTCGCCATCGCCCGCGCGCTGGTGCGCCGCCCGCGCCTGATCGTCTGCGACGAACCCGTCAGCGCGCTCGACCTCACCACCCAGGCGGCGGTGATCGACCTCTTCATCGACATCCAGCGCGAGACCGGCGTCTCCTACCTGTTCGTCTCCCACGACCTGGGCGTGGTCCGGCGCATCTGCCACCGGGTCTCGGTCATGTACCAGGGCGAGTGCGTGGAGTCCGGACCCAACGAGACCGTCACCCGTGACCCGGGACACCCCTACACCCGCAGGCTGTTGCTGGCCTCCCCGGTGGCCGACCCGGCGCGGCAGGCCGAGCGCAGGAGAAGCTGGCTCGGGCTGCGAGCGGTGAGAGCCTCCCCCGTACCGTAGGCGCGACCATGCCGAAGATCATCGATCATGACCAGCGGCGGCGCGAGATCGTCGCGGTCGCCAGGAAACTCATCGTCCAGGGCGGGTTCGAGGCCGCGACGATGAGAAGCATCGTCGCCGAGGCGGGCTTCGCCAACGGCGCCCTCAAACGCTACTTCCCCAGCAAGGACAGCATCGTCGCGGCCACCTTCGAGAGCGTGCTGGCGGAGATGAACGAACGGATGACAGCAGCCGGTGAACCGGCCCCCGACCCCGAGGAGGCACTGCGCCACGACATCGAGGCGACCCTGCCGCTCGACCGGTACCGCATCGACGGCGCCCGCGTGCTGCTCGCCCTGTGGGAGCACTCGGTGGCCAACGAGGAACTCGCCGAGCTGTACCGCGACCACCTGCGCCGGTGGCGCCGGCTGCTCGCCGCCCGTATCGCCGCGGCACGCGGCCGGGGAGAGCCGCCCGACGACCCGGCCGTGACCGGCCTCGCCGGGGAGGTCATCGGCCTGACCATCGGCGCCAACGTCACCGCCCTGATGTTCCCCGACGGCGCGCTCGTCCCTGAACACCGCGCCCACGTCGACCGGTTGATGCGCGACATCACCGGCGACTGACCCGCGGGGGCGCGGGGCCCGCCGTGCCCCGCGCCCCCCGTACGTACCGCCCAGAAAAGGATCTTCATGAATGTGCGAGGCCAGCTCTACATCGACGGGGAGTGGACGGCCGCCGCGGACGGCGCGGAGTTCACCACCCGCGACCCGGCCACCGGGACGGTCCTGGGCACCTGCGCCCAGGCCGGACAGCCGGAGGTGGACGCCGCCGTCGACGCCGCCGCGCGGGCGCTGACCGACCCCGCGTGGGCCGCGCTCACCGCGGCGGACCGCGCGAGGCTGCTGTGGCGCGTCGCCGAACTCATCGAGCGCGACGCCGAGTTGCTCGCCGAGCTGGAGACCCGCGACCAGGGGCAGCCGCTCCAGGTCGCCCGCGGGGTGAGCGTCGCCGGGGCGGCCGAGCATTTCCGCTACTACGCCGGCTGGGTCACGAAGATCCAGGGCGCGGTCAGCCCGGTCTCCTTCCCCGGCACTCTGCACTTCACCCGCCGCGAACCGGTCGGGGTGTGCGCGCTCATCACCCCCTGGAACTTCCCGCTGATGATCGCGGCGTGGAAGCTGGCCCCCGCGCTGGCCTGCGGCAACACCGTCGTCCTGAAACCGGCCGAACAGACCCCGCTGACCGCCCTGCACCTGGTGCGGCTCTGCGCGGAGGCCGGCCTGCCCCCGGGCACGGTCAACCTCCTCACCGGCGGCCCCGCCACCGGCCGGGCCCTCGTGGCGCACCCCGGCGTGGACAAGGTCTCCTTCACCGGCTCCACCGAGGTGGGACAGGAGATCGTCCGCGCCTCGGCCGACGACCTGAAACGGGTCACCCTGGAACTGGGCGGCAAGGCACCCAGCATCATCGCCCGCGACGCCGACATCGACGCCGCCGTCCGGGGCAACGTCCAGGGCGCGCTGCTCAACAGCGGCCAGGTCTGCGCCGCCTACTCCCGCTTCTACGTGGACCGCCGCCGCGCCCAGGAGTTCACCGAGAAGCTCGCCGCCGCCGTCGCCGCGCTGCGCCTGGGGCCCGGCATGTCCCCGGACACCCAGCTGGGTCCGCTGGTGACCGAGGAACACCTGCGGCGGGTGGACACCATGGTCAAGGAGGGCGTCGCCGCCGGCGCCGAGGTCGTCACCGGCGGCGAGCGCGCCGACGGCCCCCTGGAGCACGGCAACTTCTACCGGCCCACCGTCTTCGCCTCGGTGCGCGACGACATGGCCGTGGCCCGGCAGGAGGTCTTCGGTCCCGTACTGCCCGTGCTCACCTACGAGGACGACGAGGAACTGGCGGTACGCGCCAACGACACCCGCTACGGCCTGGCCGCCGCGGTGTGGACCCGGGACCTGTCCACCGCCCACCGGCTGGCCGCGGAGGTCCGCGCAGGCGCGGTGTTCGTCAACATGCCCCCGGTCCCGGACCCGGCGGCGCCCTGGGGCGGGTTCCGCTCCAGTGGCTGGGGCCGCGAGATGGGCTCCTACGCGCTGGACGTGTTCACCGAGACGAAGGGTGTGTGGATCCACCATGGCTGACACCCCCGCCACCGGAGAGGAAGACCGCATGACCGACCCCACCACCGCGCACGACGGTGTCCGGGCCGCCGTGGAAGCGTATGTCTCGGCGGTGTGCGCCGGGGACCCGCAGGCCGTACGCGAAGCCTTCCGGCCCGAGGCGTACATGTGGGGCTACCTCGGCCCGGAACTGGTCTCCGCCCCGATCGGGGCGTTCTGCCAGGTCGTCGCGGCCGACTCGGGCGAGCGCGCCTGGACCCGGACGTACACGTACGCCGTCCGCTCGATCGAGGTGAGCGGCGAGGTGGCGGTGGCCGTGCTGGAGGAACACGGCTACCAGGGCGAGGACTTCACCAACCACTTCTCCCTGGTCCGCGAGGACGGGCAGTGGCGGATCGCGTCGAAGACGTTCTTCCGCACAGGGAGCCCCGTGACGTGACCCGTCCTCCCGGCACTGTCAGTGGGTGCCTCTAGTCTTTCGCCGTGATCGCGGTACGCCGGGACGGTCCGCGCCGTCCCGGCGCACCGCGGTGATCTCCGGACGGGCGAGAGGCAGGACATCCATGGGCTGGCTGGCGGCGGGCGACGACCACGAGATCACCCTCGCCCGGGGGCGGGTGATCGCGCGGCCCGTGTCCGGCGCGGCCCCGGCGGCGGGGTCGCGGACCCTGCCGGAGGAGATACGGGACCGGCCCGAGGTGATCGAGCTGCAGCGGTTCGCCGAGTGGCTGGAGCGGCACGCCGCCGACTGCGCGGCGCGGGTCGACACCTGGATGGTGTCCTCGCTGCCGGTGCCCACCGCGCTGCTGGCCCAGGTGTGGCCCGACGAGGCATGGCGGGCGGCGCTGCGCGATCTCGTCGTGACCGGCGAACACCCCGGCGACATCGGTTTCCTGAGGGACGCCTCCCCCTCCGGGCGGCTGCTGCTGGTCGCCCCGGACGGCGGGACGCGCCACCTCTCCGCGCCCGCCGTGACCGTGCCGCACCCGGTCCTGCTCCCCGGCCTGCCCGCCCTGCGCGCACAGGCCACCGCACTCGGCGCCGTCCAGGGCGTGGAGCAACTGCACCGCGCCGTATGGCACAAGCCCGCCGCGACCGACCACGGCACCCGCGCCGTCGAGGAGTTCGCGGGCGCCGAGTACAGCTCCTGGTTCCGTCTCGCCGCCCACGCCACCGCGCTCGGCTACAAGGTCACCGGGACGTACGTCACCGACCGCGTACGCGAGGCGGGACGGGTCGTCACCGCGTCCGTCGCGATCGGCGACCCCTACACCGAGGAGCGTGCCCGGACCGGCGGACTGACCTGGGGCGACCGCCCCGGCGCCGCCATGGCGCCGACGGACGTCGGCCCGGTGGCCTGGTCCGAGGGCATGCGCATGGCCGCCGCCCTGCACGCGGGCGGCCGTGTCCCGGCCGAGGACACCGCATGACCGGCGGCCCCCGCACCACGGACCGGGGCGCTCGGCCGGCGACACCTCCGGCGTACACCGCCACGACCGGCACAGCACACACGGCACACGGCACACGGCACACGGCACACGGCACACGGCACACGGCACACGGCACACGCACGGAAGGCACACGTCGATGAACGGCTCGGCAACCGCTGACGGACCGCACGCGCGGGCGGAGGAACTGCTGCGCGCCGGTGCGGTACTGCCGCCCGGGACCGACAGCGGCGGCGCCCGCGCCGTCCCGATGCTCACCCAGGCGTACCGGCATCCCGCCCTGGACGACCGGACCGTCGTCCGCCTGGTCGCCGCGGAACCCGGCGAAGACCCCGCCACCGGCTTCCTCGGCCTGGAACCCGTGGGCGAGGCGGCCGAGGTCGGTCTCGGCCGGCCCCGGTCGCTGGGCTTCCCCGAATGGGCGCTGGTCCACCACCCCGCGGACGGCCACCTGGCCATGTCCGTGGCCGAGGAGATGGACCGGATCGCCCGGACCGCGCGGTCCCGGCCGAAGAAGGCGCGCGCGGCCTACGAGGCGATCGGCGCACGGCTCGCCGGAGCGGTACCGCACCTCCTGCCGGTCTTCTACGAGCAGGCGGGCCGGGTGTTCCTGGCCGCCGACGAGACACGGTACGCGTCACTGATGTTCGTCAGCGCCCGCAAGGCCGAGACGGCGTACGCGCTGCCGTTCGACGAGGACCGCATGGACGCGGTCTTCTTGGAGTTCTCCCTGGCCGGAGCCGTACCGGCGACCATGCTCACCGGCTACGCCAGAGGACTGTCCTCCCGCGTCCCGCCGCGGACGGCGTTCCGGCACCTGCGCGGGCTCTTCGTGCGGCTCGCCGAGCACGGCCTCGCACCCTCGGGTCCGGGCGCGAGCGAACTGCGCAGGCTCGCCAGGCAGGTCGCGGGCGAGGACGCGCTCGACGAGGAGAAGGCCCATCTGCGCGAGATGCTGGTGCGGCCCGGCACCCGGAAGGCACCGCCCGGCTGGTGGAAGACGCACCGCCGTGCCCTGCTCGACCTGACCCGGCACGAGCCCGCCTTCCGCGGCGTCCTGCTGGGACTGATGCCCTCGGAGTGGGAGCGCGAGGAACTGCCGCAGTGGCTGGACCTGCTGGAGCGCACCGGCGCCACCGCCGGCCTGTGCGACACCACGCTGCCCGCCGACGTACGTCCCCCCGACGGCGCGTCCGGATGGGCCCGCAGACTGCTGTCGCTGGTGGGGACGCACCCACCCGCCGAGGTGGCGCCGCTGATCGAGCGCATGGCCGGTGCCCTGCGCGCCGAACTGCGCGACGGCGGCGACCCCTTGCCGGCCGTCCACGACATGAACCTCCTCGACCGGTTGCTGGCCCTGGGCGTACCGGTGGCGGACCCCCCGCCCCGGCACTCCCTGTCCCTCCGGCGGTGGGCCACCGACAGCAACCGGCGCGATCTGCGCGCGCTCGCGGCCGACCCCCGCTTCCGCCGGGCGTTCCGCCGCAGCTGCCCCACCTACCGGCACAAGGACGACCTCCACACCCTCACCACGCTGGCCGGCTCCCCGGGCGGACGCCGGCTGCTCGCCGACTGGGTGGCCGAGGCCGCCCGCGCCTACCTCCCGGTGGAACTGGCCGGGTACTCCGCCCCGTACGCCCACCCGCTCGAACCGGTCGCCTGGCTGCCGGGGGAGATCCTGGCGCTCGCCGAGGAGGAGGTACGGGAGGCCCTGAGCACCGGGACGGCCCCGGCGCTCGCCCGCGCACTGCGCCGCGGGATCATCGACGAACTGGGCTGGCCCGCCTGGGAGGAGGCCGTCGCCGACGCCGCCGCGCAGCACCGGACGGCCGCCGTCCACGTGACCGACGCCTGGCCCCGTCTCGTCGTCCTGGCCGGCACCCGGGCCCGGGTCATCGACGCGCACGGCACGGTGCACACCCACGACCTGCGCCTGCCACCGAAGGTGACCGACCGCGGATCGGTCCGGGGCCTCGGCGCGGTGGGCTGCCGCCATGTCGACGGCGAGCTTCTCGTCTGGTGGGACCCGCCGTTCCCCGCCGAGAAGCGCGGCTACTGGGAGCGCACCGCCCCCGACCCGTTCCCGACCGACCCCGAGGCCCTGTGCTGCGCCCCGATGCGGGACTTCGGCCGGAACATGCCCCCGGTCGCCCTGCCGCTCCGCGGGGGCGGCCTGACCACCGGGACGGGAGTGCTGCGCCCCGGGGACACCACCGTCCCGGCGGCCCTGCCGGTGATCAGCGACGGCACGTCGTACTGGGTGCGCGCCGGCGACTGGCACACGTACGACCCGCTGAGCGGCGCCCGGGGCGGACCGGGCCTGCCCGACTGGTTCGCCGAGGGCCTGCGCGACGCCCCGCCGGGCAGCACCCTGGCCCGGAACAGCAGCCTGCTGCCCGCCCCCTCGGCAGTCCCCGGCCCGCTGTGCGCCCCGGTCGGCGGACTGGTCGGCTGGCGGGTGCTGGAACTGCCCGACGGCTCCCTGCGGGGCGAGGACCTGGCCGGACGGTCGGTCGTCCTCCCGCCGGCACCGTCGCGCAGGACGAACCGGGAACTGTGGCACGCGCTCCAGTTCCCCGGCACGGACCGGCCATGCGCGGTCGTCCTCGACGGCTCTTCCCTGGGCCTGTTCGACGCGGACGGCACCCTGATGGCCGAGTTCCCCGAGCAGACCCCCGCCACCCTGGAACAGGGTCGCGGAGCGGGCTTCTCCGCGGGCACCGCGCTGCTGCCGCCCCTGCGTCACTGGCAGCAGCTCCGGCCGCGCGACCCGCAGGGCTCCGCAGCGCTCCGCCGGATCGGCGAGGACACCGCCGCGGCACTCCTGGCGGCGGCGGTGGCCGAGCCGCCGCAGGACGCGCCGCCGCGGCCGGACGACGCCCCGCGGCCCGAGCAGCCGGGCGCGCACGCCTCCGATCCGGTGTCCGAACCGATCGGCACCCGCGCGCACGCCTCCGATCCGGTGACCGAGGCGATCGGCGCCCTGCTGCCACAGGTCACCCACGCGGCGCTGCGCGCGGGCATCGCCGGGGTGGTGCGGCTCGCCGCGGGCCATCAGCGCACCATCGACGCGGCGCTCGCCCGGCTCGACACGGCGGCCGGACGCGCCGGCGCGGACACGGTGGCGGTGGCGCACGAGGGAGCGGGCGCGGACACGGCGACGGACGGGAAGCGGACGGCCCCCGAGGGGGACCCGCGAGACAGCCCAGGGGAGGAGGGCCCCGGGCCGGAACAGCCGGCGCGCCCGGTCCCCGGCGACGCCACGCTCGCCGCCGCGCTGGACGGCCTCGGCCTGCTCGGCACCTTCATGGGCCGCGGCGTCTGCTACGACCAGTACCACCACCTCGTCGACGCACTGCGCCTGATCGGCAGCTCGGTGCGGGGCGACGCCGAACCGGCCCCGCCTGGCCGCGCCCACGTCTGCGCGGTCCGCGAGGCGCCCCTGGACCTCCTGAACTGGCGGGGCCTGCCCGCCCTGTCCGCCACGCTGGCACTCCGGGCCGCCGGCGCGGCCACCCGGGAGAGCGACCGCGCCGCACTGGACGCCTACCTCGCCGAGCTGGACGCCCAGCGGCTGTCGGCGCCCGACCCGGGCCACTGGCGCCGGACCCGGCTGCGCCTGGACCCGAGCCTGTTCGAGGGACCCGACGCCCTGCCGCCGGCCACGTCCTCGGCGGCCCTGCTCGACCTGGGGGACGGAGAGTTCCTGCTCTTCCCCGGCGACCGGTACCGGTTCCCCGACCGGCCGGCCCGGTCCGCGACCGACGGCAGGGAGTTCGAGGCGGTCCACCACGACCCCCGGGGCCGGTTCCGCACACCTGCCCCCTACACCCTGGTGCACAGCGAGGCGTTCTCCGGTCCGGTCCGCGCGCCCGGCTGGCTCGCCGCCTTCCGGGCCGAACTGGCCGGGCACGGCCCGGCCCCCTGGCACCCGGAGGCCGCCGCCGAGTTCGCCCGGCGCACCGGAGTCACCCCGGCCATGGCCCGGCTGGTCGTCGCCGGACTGCCCATGATCGACGACGAGCGCGCGCCCGTACCGGCCGGAACGCTGAAGACCCTCGGCGTGCAGGCCGCCGACGCGCGGATCGCCAAGGACATCCTGCGCACCGTCGACGCCGACGCGCGCCGGGCGGTCGTGGCCGCCCTGCTGCCCGCCGAACCGTCCCGGCTGTGGACCGACGGCCCCGACGCGGCAGCGGCGGCGGAGATCTGGAACGAGCGGGTGGGCCGGCGCACACCCCTCGCCGAGGACGTACTGCACGACACGGTCCGCGCCGTGTCCCCGTCGTGGTGGGACCCGTACGAGGCGCTGCACGCGTTTCTGCGCGCCGATGAGGAACCGAGGCTGACCCGGGACCTCACCTGGCGGCTGACCGGCTACAGCGCCCCCACGGCCGAAGGCCCCGGCTTCGACGCGGACACGCTCAAGGGCTCGGTGGCCCTCACCGCCTGGCTCGCCCACCGACTCCCGTCCGGCGACCCGCTGCGGGCCGCGCTCCCCGGCGTCCTGGCCGCGGTCCGCGCCCGCCTGGCCCACCCGGGGCTGCTGATCCGCATGGACCGGTGGAACGGCCTGGACGACTTCCGGCGGATCCTCGGCGAGCCCACGGAGAGAGCCGAGGACTTCGAACGCCACGGCGCGGTCGTCCTGTGCACCGGCACCCTGGACACGGGCAGCGGCCGACCGGTCCATCCCGCGGTCCGGCCCGCGCTCCTGGACGAGAGCGGACGCGATCCCGTACTGCCGCTGCTGTTCCCCGGCGAAGGCCCGACCGCCGAGGAGACGGCCCTGCGCGTCGCCCACGACGAGCGGTTCGCGCACCTGCTCGCCGACCCGGGCGAACCGGCGGCGGGCGAGCGCGACGAGCACGGCCTGTGGTGGCCGCAGAACCCGGCCATGTCCGTGCCCGGCCTGGTCGCCGACGCCGCCGTACGCCACGGTATCGGCGAGGACGCCGCCGTCCTCTACCTGATGCTGCTCGCCCTGCCCGACCCCACCGACCGCAACACCGGCCGCTGGACGGGCTGGGCGAGGCAGCGGGGCGGCACGGCCCGGCTGCGCGCCGCCCGCGCCGAACTCGCCGCGACCGGCCTCGTGGTGCGGGGCACCCGCACCAGAGCGGGACGCTCCCTGTTCCTGCCCGGCGGCTGGCTGGCACTCGCCAAGCCGCACACCCCGCTGGAACGCTGGAAGCTGCCCCTGTACGACCTGCTCCACGACGAGCGGGTCCCCCTGGGCGTCGTCGCGCCCACCCGGCCCGTCGCCGATCTCTACCACGAGGCATGGCGGCGGACCCTGGACGGGGACGCCCCGCGGCTGGAGGAGATCGAGGTGCCGCGCCCGCGTGCCTGACCCGGCGCCGAAATCGTTTGCCGCCGCCCGGCCCGGTCGGATAGGAAGCTCACATGCTGAAGGGCGGCAAGGTCGGGCTGCGGGCCCGGCACGAGGACGACATACCGGTCCTGCGGACGGAGCTGTACGACGACGTGGTCAACGCCTCGCGGTCCGAGGCCGGTCCGTGGCGGCCCGTCACGCCCGGCACCAAGGACCCGCGGCTCGTGGTGGACGACACGGAGCAGAAGCACGTCCCGTTCTCCGTGACCGAGCTGGACGGCGGCACCCTGATCGGCACCGCGTCGCTGTGGGGCATCGACACCCACAACCGCACCGCGCACATCGGGCTGGGGCTGCTGCCCGCCGCGCGCGGCAAGGGCTACGGCACCGAAGTGGTCGAGGTGCTGTGCCACTACGGATTCGTCGTGCGCGGTCTGCACCGGCTCCAGATCGAGACCCTCGCGGACAACGACGCGATGCTGCGCGCCGCCGAGCGCAACGGATTCGTCCGCGAGGGCGTACTGCGCTCCTCGGCATGGGTGATGGGTGAGTTCCTGGACGAGGTGCTGCTCGGGCTCCTGGCCCGGGACTGGCGGCCAGCGCCGCGGCCCGCCGGCCGCTGAGATCCCTGCCCGCTGAGACCCCCTCCCGCCCGGCGCCTGGCCGCTCGGCCGCGCGCCCGCTCGCCATGACAGGCCCGAAGGCCGCGGCACCGGCGCCCCCATGAGCGATCACGGACCGCCTGCGGTACCCGAGCGGCCGGGTGGGAGGACGGTGCGCACGGACATCCGCCGCAGGACCAACGTGACGGTCGCCGGCCCGGCCACCTAGCGGGCCATCCCGGACTACCTGGGGAAGCCGGCCCGCTGGGCGCTTTCGTCGGCTACATGTGCGGCATGGGCCCCGAAGCCGCCGCCCCGACCTGGCTGACCCGCCGCGCCCCGCGCGTCGCCGCCCTGCACGACGCGGCGCCCGCCTCGGCCCTGACCACGCTGGACACCGTGCACTACGAGCGCCGCTCCGCAGACGGAGGCCCCGGTGCCGCACCGTGGTCCTCGGCGTCGTCGAACCCACCTCCGAACCGGGCCACCGCACCGCGCGCCTCACCTCCGGCGGCCACCCCTCGGCCCTCGTCCTGCGGGCCGACGGCCGCGCCGGCCCCTCCGCTCATCCCGGCGGCCTGCTCGCCCCACGTCGGCACGCTCTTGCCGCCGGGGCCGGCATCGAACTGACCGGTGTCCCCTCGCACACCCTGCGCATCCTGACCGTGGCCGCATTCGTCCGGGTCTTCACGATCCGGGTCCGGTGACGGGCGCGGTACCGTCCGGCGCCGCCACCGGGCCGTTCCCGCTCGCCCCGCGCTCCCCGGCCCGCTCCGACACCACCCGGGCGGCCCGGGGCCAGTGCGCCCGCAGCCGGCGCAGATACGACCGTGCCATCGGGCCCGGTGGCACACCCCGGGCGAAGGCCCGCATGTTGCGTTCGCCCGCGTTGTAGCCGAGGGCGAGCAGTTCGTCCCTGCGGTAGCGGCGCGGGTGGCGCCGCGGCAGGGCGCGGTCCAGATCCCCGAGGTGGAGAGCCGCGGTGCGGACGGCGAACGCGGGGTCGTCCCGCAGGTCCTGCCAGCGGCCCGGCAGCGCGTGCGCCCGCCGCACCTTCTCGAACGTCGCCCGGTGCATGTTGGCGACACCGAACGACGCGTCGCGCTTCCACCACTGCCAGAGACGTTCGAGCAGGGGATGGTGCGGCTTGTACGCCTCGTTGTGCAGCACGGCCATCAGCAGCACCGGTGAGATGCCCGCCTGCCGCGCGCTGCGCACCACGGTGGCGGCGTAGTCGGCGGGCTCGTAGCCGCCGGGCCGCAGCGGCGGGGTGGGTACGCCGTCCTCGGGGCCGGGCCCCGCCCCCTGCTCCCGCGCCGCTCGCGGTCCCTCGCTCATCCTGTCCCGTCCTTCCTCGTCCCGGCCGCCGCGGCGACCGCCGTGTGCAGGAGCACGTGCCCCCGCCCCACGGCCTCAATCCGCCGGCTGCCGCCGGGCGGACGGTCGGGCGACGGTCAGCGGGTGAAGGTGAACCAGTTGACGTTGACGAACTCGACGGTGCTCTCCGCGAACGTCAGATAGACGTCGTGGACGCCGGTCACGGCGCGGGTGACGTTGGCCGGGACGGTGCGCCAGCTCTGCCAGCCGCCCGTGTCGCCGAGGTCGATCTCGGCGATCTGCGGCCCGGTGGCGCTGTCCACCCGCACCCGGATCGCGCCGCTGACACCGGCGCCCACCCCGGAGGCGACCCGGGCGAGGAACTGCGCCGGGGCGGCCGAACCGAAGTCCAGCGACGCGTACTTCAGCCAGTCCCCGGCGGCGAGATACCCCACGTCGCGGCCGCCGCCGGTGTCGGCGCAGGTCTCCGTCTGCGTGCCGCTCTGCGCGCTGTAGTCCTCCGCCTGGACGGTGGAGTAGGCGCTCGTCCCGCCTCCGCCCGGCGGGGTCGTCCCGCCACCGCCCGGTCCGAGGGTGACCGTCCAGGAGGCGGGCGCCGGGTCCTGGAGGTGCCCGTCGACCGGGGCGGAGCCGGTGGGACCGACGTCGTCGTACGGGAAGGCGTAGCCGATGCTCGCGTACCGGTGCACCAGCCGGGCGTAGTGGTTGGTGACCGACTCCGTGTAGTACTGGGCGGGGGTGACCCCGCTGGGCTGCGACGCGCCGCCGGAGACCAGCAGGCTGGAGCGGTTGAGGGCGGCGGCGAGGCGGGCGGCGACGGCGGAGCGCGCGTCGGCTCCCGAGTTGTACAGCGGGCCGCTCGCGCAGCCGAAGATGTCGGCGGCGGAGGGCCTGGTGAAGGGCACCCCGTTGGTGTTGAGCCCGGCGAAGGTGAGCACGTCACCGCTGACGGTCCCGGAGTACGCGCCGATCGAGCCCTGGCCGTCCACGGTGAGGGTGTGGGTGCGGTAGTAGTCCCACACCCGGTCCAGGTACGGCCGCCAGTACGCGCCGAAGTCCACCGGCGCGTGGGAGGGCGCCAGCACGCGCAGGACCGTGCCCGCCGAGTCGGTCGCCACCAGCTGGTCCCAGGGCGCGCCGTCCGCCGCGTGCTGGTCCCGCAGCCCGGAGGCGATCGAGGCCAGGGCACCCGAGGGCAGCGCGGGCACCGACTGGTTCCCGGCGGCCCCGGTGGTGGCCATCGAGACGGGCAGGGCGACCATGTCGACGTAGCTGATGTTGGCGTACAGGTTGGCCGAGTTGTAGGTGAACTCACAGAACGTCCAGCTGGTGGTCCAGTTGGGGTCGGTGCTGGTGAAGCCGGGCTGCACCAGGCCGGGCACGCCGCCGTTGCCTCCCGGCGGGTTGACGAAGAACTGGATCTTCCGGCCGGTCGAGAACCAGACCCGGCCGCCGATCACGTAGTCGCGCAGCGTCAGCCGGGTCGGTGCCGACCCCGAAGCGCCCAGCGGGATGGCGTAGTCGGGTATCGGGGTCAGGACCGAGGACGGGCTCGGCAGCCGGTGGAAGACGCCGTCCGCGGTGACGAAGCCGGGCCAGCCGGAGGTGTCGGCACCGGAGATGTAGGCGTAGACCGGCGCGGAGCCGCCCGAGTTGTTGGCGAGCGCGACGGGGAGCGCCGCGGCGAGGGCGAAGGGGGCGGAGCGGGCCGCGGCGGTGCCGGCGGCCGTCAGGGGGAGGGCGGCCGCGGTGGCCGCTGCGGTGGCGAGAAGGGCACGGCGGGAGAGCACAACGGCCTCCGGGGTGGGTGTGGGGGTGGTCGCCTCAAGGAGACAGGAGAGACGGGGGAGACAGGGGAGAGAAAGGGGAGTGGGAGCGGTACCACTACGGGACCACTATTGGACTGTGCCAATCGGCGGGTCAAGGGGCGTGCGGGAAAGGGGGGTTGGACGATCGGAAGTCCGGTCCGGTTCGTCCCGTCCGTGGCGCGGGCCGCCGCAGCCCGTGCGGCACGGCCGGGACGCCGCCCGCCGCGGCCCGGTGGGCGGGAGCGGCCCCCGGCAAATGCGCCGGAGGAGTCTTGGGAGACACTTTGCGCGGTACCCGGAACCCGGCGGCCGCGATGGGCCGTCTGACAGGGGAGTGAGCCCCTCGGGGCGCGAGAGTTGAGAGAGTGGGGCAGGTCATGGGACGGCGCAGGGGCGGCATACGGATCGCACTCGTCACGGGCGCGATGCTGGTGGGCGTGAGCGCCTGCGGTCACGGCGGCGGCAGCGACCGGGCGGGCGGGGACGACGCGAAGGCCCCGGCGAAGCCGGGCGCGACCGCCTCGCCGTCGCCGACGAAGCCCGCGGGGCCGCCGATGCTGCTGGACACGATCATGCCGCAGTCGAAGGCCACCGTCGGTGTCGCCATGCCCGTCTCGGTGGTCTTCAGCAACCCGGTGGCCGCCAAGGCGCGGGCCACGGTCGAGAAGCACATGAAGGTGAGTGCCTCCCGGCCGGTGGCCGGCGCCTGGCACTGGTTCGGGGACAAGCGCGCCGACTGGCGGCCCAAGGAGTACTGGCCGTCCGGCACCGAGGTCAAGGTCGACGTCGACATGCGGGGCGTGGCCAACGGCAACGGGCGGTACGGCGTGCGCGAGTACACGCACACCTTCAAGGTCGGCGACGACGTGCGCGCCGACGTCTCGGTGCGTGGCCACACCCTCAAGGTGACCCGCAACGGCAAGGCGGTGCGCACGCTGTCCATCAACGCGGGCAGCGCCCAGTACCCGACCTGGAACGGCACCATGGCCGTCATCGACAAGGAGAAGAAGGTCCACATGACCTCCTGCAGTGCCGGCATCACCTGCGACAAGGGCAGTCCCGACTACTACGACCTGACGCTGCCCTGGGACATCCACCTCACCCAGTCCGGCACCTATGTGCACTACTCGACCGGCGACCCGAACCCGGGCAGCGGCAGCGCCCGCGGCTCGCACGGCTGCGTCCACCTCTCCATGTCCGACGCCGAGTGGTTCTACGGCCAGGTCAAGCAGGGTGACCCCGTGACCATCACCGGCTCGTCCCGGGCCAAGGCGGACCCGGACAACGGCTACGCCGACTTCAACCTCGGCTGGGACCAGTGGCTGGCGGGCAGCGCGTCGGGCGAGGGCACGACCGCGGCGCTGTGAGGCGCGGCCAGGCACTGCTGCTCGCCTCCATCACGATCGGCCGGAGTGGCCCTAACGGGCCGCGAGGCCGCCGACCCACTCGTCGACGCCGAGGACCCGCGCCCACTGCGGGAACAGCTTCTCGGTGAGGACCCGGTGCACCTCGGGGTCGGGGTCCAGGCACGCGTCGGCGAGGACGGTGAGGCCGAAGTCCAGGTCGTTGGCCTGGCACACGGTGGACAGCACCACGGCGCCGGTGGCGATGCCGGTCAGCACCAGGCCGTCGATGCCGCGTGCCCGCAGCACCACATCGAGGTCGCTCCCCGAGAAGGCGCTCGCCCGCCGCTTGGTGATCACCACCTCGCCGGGCAGGGGAGCGACCTCGGGGTGGATCTCGGTACCGGCGGCGCCCTCGACGTAGAGCCCGGCCTGCGCGATGGCGCTGAGCGCCCTGTTGTGCGTGCCGACCTCCGGGAAGCCCGGTCGCAGGGCGATGGTCACATGGATCACGGGGATGTCCGCGGCCCGAGCGCCGTCCATGGCCCTGCGCACCCGGCGCAGGAACTCGGGTCCGGCGTCGGTGAGTTCCACGATGGACCGCTGGACGTCCATCACGAGCAGGGCGCATTTCATGGCATCTCCAGGGTCGGGGCCGGTCCGGCATCGTAGCGGGCCGGCCCCTCCCGTCCCCGCGCGGGTCCGCCGTGAGCCGCCGACGGGCGGCGATTCCCGGCCCGCAGGCGCGGACAGGGCTCATGTCACCTCATCGCACCGTCCACGTCAGGGAGTTGGACGCCGCCTGGCGGACCCGGGGGTCTCGTACGGCGCCGGTGCCGTCGCTCACCACCGCCGTGACGCGGTGGACGGAGCGACGGCCGGCCAGTTCGCGCGGGGTCACCGCCATCCGCCCGGTGGCCCACGGTATCCGCTTCCCGTCGGCGTACCAGTCCAGGCGCAGCCGGGCGAGACCGGTGAGCGGGGCGAGCCGCACCGTGATGTTCCGGGCGGAGGCGACCGGGCGCGAGGTGGCGAGCGGCGAGGTCAGGGCGTCGGCGTCCGCGTAGAAACCGGCGATCATCGCCTCGCGGCCCACGACGTTGAAGTCGGTCGAGGACAGGTCGCGCATGAGGGACGTCTCGGTGGGACGGTAGACACCCGTCTCGTAGTAGCCGCCGCCCTCGTAGGTGCCCACGGCCGAGCCGGTCGGGTCCTGGGCGCCGAGCCAGCGGCGCCACTTCGTAGCGGCCGGATCGCGTCGCAGGGTCAGGTTGGCCGCCTCCGGCTCGTCGGCGGAGGGGTAGGGGCCGTATCCGGCGTACTGGTACTCGTCGGCCAAGTGCCCTATGGAGTGCCCGAGTTCATGGGCCCCGATGAGGTAGGAGCGGTCGTTGTCCGACGACATCGTGGCCACGCCGTGGAAGGGCGTGCCCGGCGGCAGGTCGACGGCGGAGTAGCCCGCGCCGCCGTACTTGGCGGAGTTGGCGATGACGAAGACGATGTCGGCGGCGGGGGCCGCGGCGGCGTAGCGGGTGACGCTGTCCGGGTCGACGCACAGCAGACGTTCCAGGCCGTCGCAGAAGAAGGAGGAGCCGAGGGCCGTGGTCCGCTTGACGTCCGCCGTCGGATCGCCGGAGACGCCGGACTCGGGGGAGGGGGTGTCGACGAGCCAGATGTTGAACAGGCCGCGGTAGCTGCGGTACGGCTCGATCCGGAAGATCTGGTCGAGCTTGTCCTCGGCGTCCGCGGTGAAGTCGTCTTTCTGGGCGGCCGTGTAGCCGTCGCCGAGCACCACGAGGTCGAGCCGGCCGGAGACCGGGCCGGTCTGCTGGAGGGCGCGCACGGCGGACGCGGCGCCGGCCGCGGGTGGCGCGGCGCGGGCGCTCGGGGCTGTGGTGTCAGCGGTGTCCGTGGTCACCGTCACCTGACGCGGGGCGGACCAGGGATCGGGGAAGTACTCGACGTTCTGGCGGTGCCCGCCGGAACCGGTCGCGGCCCCGGCCGGTGGCGGGTCCACGCCCACGACCAGCGCGGCCGCGCTCACCAGGGCGGCCACGACGGCGGCGGTCCAACGCGGATACGGCTTCCTGCGATGCGGCACGGCGACCTCACTGGAGTTCCCGATTAGCCCATGAAGTAAGTGGAGTTAAAGCAGGGATTAACTTAAGGGTTCGCGCGTCGGTGCGCCAGAGTGTCCGCGCCGCCGCCGTGCGCGTCGTACGCGAACCGTCCGGGCGGGAGACCGGGGAGGGCGCTTTTCGGCCAACGGCGGCACCCAAGGCGACCGCACTCGCTCCGGGGGTGTCCCCCCGGACAGATGATCAATAGCCTGAGAGGAACAGCCGGTTCCTTATCTGAGGGAGCATCATGTCCACCGCGCAGCAGGTGCCCGACATCCTCTCGCCGGAGTTCGCGAAGGACCCCTATCCGGCCTACCGTGCGATGCGTGACACCGCGCCCCTCATCTGGCACGAGGCCACCCGGAGTTACATCGTCTCGCGCTACGAGGACGTCGAACGCGTCTTCAAGGACAAGAACAACGAGTTCACCACGGACAACTACGACTGGCAGATCGAGCCCGTGCACGGCAAAACGATCCTCCAGCTCAGCGGGCGGGAACACGCCGTGCGCCGCGCCCTGGTCGCCCCCGCCTTCCGCGGCAGCGACCTCCAGGAGAAGTTCCTGCCCGTCATCGAGCGCAACTCCCGCGAACTGATCGACGCGTTCCGGCACACCGGATCAGCCGACCTCGTCGGCGACTACGCCACCCGCTTCCCGGTCAACGTGATCGCCGACATGCTCGGCCTCGACAAGGCCGACCACGCGCGCTTCCACCGCTGGTACACGGCCGTCATCGCCTTCCTCGGCAACCTCTCCGGCGATCCCGAGGTGACCGCGGCGGGCGAGCGGACCCGGGTGGAGTTCGCCGAGTACATGCTGCCGATCATCCGCGCGCGCCGCGACGACCTGGGCGAGGACCTGCTGTCCACGCTGTGCGCCGCCGAGGTGGACGGCGTACGGATGAGCGACGAGGACATCAAGGCGTTCTGCAGCCTGCTGCTCGCCGCCGGCGGCGAGACCACCGACAAGGCCATCGCCAGCATCTTCGCCAACCTGCTGAGCCACCCCGACCAGCTCGCCGCCGTCCGCGCGGACCGCGCCCTGGTCCCGCGGGCCTTCGCCGAGACGCTGCGCTACACCCCGCCCGTCCACATGATCATGCGGCAGTCCGCCACCGAGGTGCGGCTCAGCGGCGGCACCGTGCCCCCCGGCGCCACCGTCACCTGCCTGATAGGCGCCGCCAACCGCGACGAGAACCGCTACCGCGACCCCGACCGCTTCGACATCCTGCGCGACGACCTCACCACCACGACCGCCTTCTCCGCGGCCGCCGACCACCTCGCCTTCGCGCTCGGCCGGCACTTCTGCGTCGGCGCGCTGCTCGCCAGGGCCGAGGTGGAGACCGGCGTGAACCAACTCCTCGACGCCATGCCCGACATGCGCCTGGCCGACGGCTTCGACCCGGCCGAACAGGGCGTCTTCACCCGCGGACCGCAGTCCCTGCCGGTGCGTTTCACCCCCGTGGGCGGCTGACCCGCCCCCGGCCGGAGCGGCGGGCCCGGCGACCGCACCACGGGCCCGCACCGCGCCACTTCGCCGCACCACATCACCACCACATCACCACACCGGATCACCGCACCGGATCCCCGCACCACGGGCCGTACCGCACCGTCCGGCTACCTCACCACCGGCGTGAACGCCACCGGAAGCGACACCAGCCCCCGCATCCAGATCGACGGACGCCAGCGCAGCTCCCCGGGCTCCACCGCGAGCACCAGGTCCGGCAACTGCTCCAGCAGCGTCTCGACGGCCGTACGCGCCATCACGTCCGCCAGCAGCGGCGCCGGATACGGACAGCGGTGCTCGCCGTGGCTGAACGACAGATGCGCGGAGTTCTCCGCACCCACATGGGACTCCGGCCAGATCTGCGGATCGGTGTTGGCCGCGGCGAGACCCAGCACCACGCAGTCGCCCGCCCGGATGTGCCGCCCGCCCAGCTGGGTGTCCCGTACGGCCCAGCGCCCGATGAAGTTCTGCGTCGGAGTGTCCAGCCACAGTGCCTCGTTGAGCGCCTCGCCCACACTGAGCCGGCCGCCCGAGACGTTCACCGCGAACCGCTCGTCGGTCAGCAGCAGCCGCAGCGTGTTGCAGATCCAGTTCGCCGTCGGCTGCTGCGCGGCGGCGATCACCGAGATCAGGTCCTGGACGATCTCCTCGTCCGTCAGCTCCGCAGGATGCAGCAGCATGCGCGAGGTGACGTCCGGACCGGGCTCGGCCCGCTTGTCCTTCACCAGCTGCCGCAGCCGCTCGCCCACCCGGCCGTACGCCGCCACCGGGTCGTCGCCCTCGGCCGCGTCCAGCGAGATCCGCAGGTCGTCGACGAGCTGCTGGGTGTCCGCGCCCGCCGTCGGCATCCCGCACATCTGCACCACGGCCCGCATCGGCAGCGCGTGTGCGTAACTCGTCATCAGCTCGGCCTGCCCGCTGCCCGCGAAGCCGGCGATGAGCCGGTCGGCGATCAGCCGGCAGTCGCGGGCCAGCCCGAACTGGTCGACGCCCTCCAGCGCGTGGGTGATCACACCGGCCCGCCGCCGGTGCTCCTCGCCCTCGGTGAACAGCACCGACGGCTGATACCCGACGAACGGCAGCAGCGGCCAGTCAGGCGGGATGTTCGCCCATTGGTTCCAGCGCCGCGAGTCGCGCGCGAACAGCTCGTCGTGCCGGGTCACGTACGTGACCTCGGGATAGCCCAGCACCAGCCAGGCCGGGATGCCCCCGTCGAGCAGCACCGGCGCGACCGGCCCGTGCTCCCGGCGCAGTTCGCGGTACAGCTGCGACGGCGTCTGCTGGTACTCGAGACCGGCCAGCGGGACCGCGTCCTCGTGAGCGGGGCAGCCCGGCGGTGCCGGATGGGCGGAAGGGGTACCGGTGTCGGTCACGGTGTCGTCTCCTGGGCCATGGCGATGTCGTAGAGGTGGTCCACGAGGGTGATGAGCACGTCCTTGCCGGACTGCCGGACCCGTGCGTCGCAGTCGACCATCGGCACCCGCTCGGGCAGGGCGAGCGCCTGCCGGATCTCGTCCAGCGAGTGGTGGGAGGCATCGTCGAACCGGTTGACGGCGACCACGAACGGCGTCCGGTGGTGCTCCAGCCGGTCTATCGCGTACCAGGAGTCGTCCATCCGCCGGGTGTCCACGAGGACCACCGCGCCCAGCGTGCCCGAGAACAGCCGGTCCCACAGGAACCAGAACCGCTCCTGCCCCGGCGCGCCGAACAGATACAGCACCATCCGTTCGCTGAGGCTGATGCGTCCGAAGTCGAACGCCACCGTGGTCGTCGTCTTGGCCGACACCGCGCCGATCTCGTCGACCCCGACACCGGCCTGCGTCATCACCTCCTCGGTGTTCAGCGGCCGGATCTCGCTCACCGAGCGGACCAGGGTCGTCTTGCCGACACCGAACCCGCCCACGACGACGATCTTCAGGCCGGTCTCCGCGGTGTCGGCCAGCGGTGTGCGGTGGGAAGGCGGCTCGGAGGTCCGAGGCGGTACGGACGCGTCGGACGTCTCAGAGGTTGCGGAGCCCATGGAGCACCTCCTTGAGAAGGGCGGAATCGGGGAGCGAGGCGACGGAGGGCGCCGCGCGCGGGTGCCGGGCGGTGATCCGGCCGGTGTCGAGCAGGTCGCCGAGCAGGATCCGCACCACGGTGATCGGCAGTCTCAGCTCGGCCGCGATCTCGACCACGGCCGTCGGGTGGGTGCACAGCTCCAGGATCCGGACGTGCTCCGACTGCATCCCCGCCGCCGGACGGCACTCGCTGACGACGAGTGTGACCAGGTCGAAGGAGTCGCTCGCCCGGCTGCGCCCGCCCGTGACCGTGTAGAGGCGGTCGGGGTCGCCGATGTCCACGGGCCTGCGCGTCATGAGGCACCGCTCCCTCGGACGGGCTGTCGGGGCTCCGCGCGCAGATGGTCGCCGATCTGTTCGACCAGCTCCGTCATCTGGTGGCCCACCACGCCCGGGTCGGCGTCCTCCCGGGCGACGACGGCGAGGTGCGCGCCCTCGCCGGCCTCCACGATGAACAGCAGCCCGCCGTGGAACGCCGTCATGGAGTGGCGCACCCCGCCGCTGCCGTCGCCGAACTCCGCGGAGGCGCCCTGGGCGAGCGCCTGGATGCCGGAGCAGATTGCCGACATCTGGTCGGCCTGGTCCAGGGACAGATGCTCGGTCCAGCACAGTTTCAGGCCGTCCCGGGACAGGACCAGCGCGTGCCGGGTGCCGGGGGTGCGCTCCAGGAGGCTCTGGAGGAGCCAGGTGAGGCTGTTGTCGGTGGTCTGCATGACGGGTGTCGGGACGGTGGTGCCCGGCTGGCCGGTCACCGGCCCGTTCCTCCAATCTCATGTCTCATGAACTCGACGGGGAGGTGGGCGCCGGGAGCCCCGCGTGTGGCGCGGAAGCGGAGGGCGGGGAAGCGGGAAGGGCAGGGAAGCGGGAAGGGCAGGGAAGCGGAAGAGGAGGAAGAGGCGGCAGGGGTACGGGCAGGGCGCGCGGGCGCCCACGGAGCGGGGGAGGGGTGCGGCCGGGGCGCGCCGGGCTAGGACGCGGCCGGTGGCCGGGAACCGGGCCGCTCCTCGCCGTCCGGTCCCGCGGCGCCGCCCGCGGACTGGCGCCCGCGGTGGAAGGCACCGAATCGCGCGCCCGCGTCCTGCCCCGGCGGGCGCTCGGGACGGGGCTCCGGACGGCCGTCCTGTGCCGCCTGTGTCGTCTGTGCCGCCTGTGTCGTCTGTGTCGCCTGTGCCGCCTGGGACGGCGACCGGCGCTGCTCGCGCTCCCGCTCGGCCTCCGCCATGGTCCGGCCGGGGCTGCGCACCGGCAGGCCGTTCGGGGTCGCCCCGGCGGGGCGCCGGTGCCGCCCCGGCTCGTGGGGGTCGGACCGGTCGGCGGGCCGCGCCGCGAGGGCGGGGCGGGCCGCCGGGGCGGGGGCCTGTGGCTGCTTCGGGAGCGCGTCGAGGTCGGGAGCGGGTGCGGGCGCCGGGACGGCCGTGCGCGTGGCGGAGGGCGCGGCACCCGCAGCGGACGCGGCGGCGGTGACCGGCGGGCGGACCGGCTCGCGCGGCGCGGGTTCGCGCTGCTGGGCGAGCAGTTGCGGGGGCAGCAGAACGACGACACCGGTGCCGCCGCGCGAGGAGGGCCGGTAGTTGACGCTGATGCCGTACTTCAGCGCGAGCCGCCCCACCACGATGAGGCCGAGCCGGGTGCCCTGGAGCGAGGCCAGGTCGCTCATCCGGCCGGACACCGCCTCCTCGGCCCGGCGCATCGCCGCGTCCGCCATCTTCAGACCGCTGTCCTCGATGGTGACCACGACACCGGCGCTGCGCTCCTCGACGTAGACGTGCACCTCGTCGATGGGCGGGGAGAAGTTCGCGGCGTTGTCCATCAGTTCGGCGAGCAGATGCATGACGCCCTCGGCGGCGAAGCCGGAGATCGCGGCGGTGGCCGAGCAGTGCAGGCGCACCCGGCGGTAGGCGGCGATGCGGCCCACCGCGCCGCGCAGGACGCTCTCCATCACGATCGGCTTGTTCCAGGCGCGGCTGGACCGGCCGCCCATCAGCAGTGCCAGCCGGTCGGTCATCAGACCGAGCTGGGAGGTGTTGTGGTCCAGCTTCAGCAGGTCCCCGAACACCTCTTCGCTGTGTCGTTCCTGCATGTCCCGCAGATCGGCGAGCATGCTGACGGTCTTGGCCTGGACCCGGCTGAGCGCCTTCGCGGAGGCGGCCTGCGCCGCGGCCACGCGCCGCTCGCTGCGGGCGAGTTCACGGACGAACGACTCGGCGAGCGTGCGGACGGCGGGCAGTCGCGGCAGGTCGAGTTCCGCGAGCACCGTGTCGGCGGACTCGCCCTCGCCCAGCCGGGCGACCGCGGCCGGCAGCGTCTCCCGCGTCAGCCGCTCCAACTCGGTCATGACGGCGCCCACTTCGTGCCGGGCCTGCCGGCGCTCGCCGTCCAGCAGCGCCGCCTGCCGGGCGCCCTCCTCGACCGCGGCGGCGAACGCCTGCGCGAGCCCGCCCAGTTGCCCGCCGCCCGAGGGCGACACGTCCCGCAGCGCCTCCGCCGCGCTCGCGCCGCCCCGTACCCGTACGGCCACGGCGGGGAGCGTGACATTGACCAGATGCGCGGTCTCAGCGGAGTACTGCGCGAGCTGGGCCCGGAGCCTGGCCGCCTCGGTCTCCTGCGCGGCGGCCGCGCGGCGGGCCCGGCGCGCGAGCCGAGTGCCGACGAGCACGGCCACGGTCACACAGACCCAGCCGGTCACCGCCACGCCCAGCGTCCAGGCGCGGGCGCCGGCCGGCGCCAGGACGACCGCCGCGCCGGCCGCCACGGCGCTCACCGCCGTCACGGCCACGGGGACGGCCGGTGAAGTGTGCGGCTCCTTCGCCGATCGGTGCTGGCTGGGCGGTGCAGGCACTGGCATTCCGCGGTCCCTCGGTCCGTGAGTGGGGGAGAAACGGTGCGGCCCGTGGACTACGGCCGCAGGTCGTCGCGACACGCCCCAAGAGGAGGACGATCTTCCGACCGGACTCCGGTTCATGTTAGCCATCCTCACCGCACGAGACGTTCGGTCCAGCCGTACAGTCCCTCGTCGGCTCGACTTCGTCGCGAACTCGCCGTTCCGTTTCCGTCGGCGTGATAGTGGGAGCGGCCGGATCCTGACCCGGCTGACATGCACAGACCTGACATCGCCTGACTGACGTACCGTCACAATGTGCTGGGATGCGAGGATTTCGAGGTCCCGTCCCCTCACACGGACGCCTGGTTTCCAGCCAAGCACCGTCCCGTGCATGACGGATCGCATCGCTCCCGGGCCGGGTGCGACGGGCCGGTGGCGCCGTCCGGCGGTTCTCCGACATCGATGGGCAGAATATGGGAAGCGCGCCTGCCCCCGATTCACCATCGTGGTGCTGTGACTTCGACCCAGGAAACGACCCGCTCCCGCGGCGTCGGCGACCCGCCCGGACACTGGCGCCGGATGAGGGTGTGGGCCACGGCCCACGCCGTCGACGACTTCTACCAGGGCCTCGTGCCCGCCGCCGTCCCCTACTTCGTGCTGGAACGGCACTTCAGCTATGTCGAGGCCTCCGGGCTCGCGCTGGCCGCGACGCTGGGCAGTGCGCTGCCCCAGGTGCCGATCGGGCTGCTGGCCGACCGCCACCGGCTCCGCTGGATGGCACCGCTCGGGATCAGCCTGGCGGGCGTCGGGGCGGGCCTCTCCGGTCTGGCGCCCGCCTATCCGGCGGTGTTCGCGCTGCTGCTGCTCGCCGGTGTCGGCATCGCGATGTTCCACCCGCCCGCCGGACGCGACGCCCGCCGGGCGGCGGGCGGCAGCGCCACCGCGATGAGCTACTTCGCGGCCGGCGGAAGCGTCGGCTTCTTCGTCGGACCGGCACTGGTGACCCCGGCCCTGGACGGGCTCGGCATCGGCGCGACCGCGCTGTTCATCCCGCCGGCCGTCCTCATGGGCTTCGTCCTGCTGCGCCACCACACCCGCACGGCGGACACCGCGGTGCGGAAGGCCGGGCCGCGCGGCAAGGACCAGCCGGGGCGCTTCGCCGCGCTCACCGCGGTCGAGGTCGCCCGGTCCACGGTCTCGACCGGTCTGAACACCTTCATCTCGCTGTACTGGATCCGCCACCTCGGCGCGGGCAGCGGACTCGGCGGGACCGCCCTGACCCTCGAACTCGGCGGCGGTGTGCTCGGCACCCTGCTCGGCGGACGGCTCGCCGACCGCATCGGCATGGTGCGTACCGTGCAGATCGGGAACGCCGCCATGCTGCCCGCCCTGTGGGCCATGCTGGCCTGCGACGACAAGTACGCGGCCCTTCCGCTGGCCCTGCTCGTCGGTCTGATCTCGAACATCCCGTTCGCCGTGCTGATCAAGTTGGGCCAGGACTACCTGCCCAGCCGTCCGGGGACCGCGGCCGGTGTCACCCTCGGCCTGGCCGTGAGCGCCGGCGGGCTCTTCATGCCCCTGCTGGGCCTCGTCGCGGGCCACCACGGACCGCGCGGCGCGCTCGTGGTCCTCGCCGTCGTCCCGGTCCTCGCCATCCTGCTCTCCACCGCGCTGCGCGAACCCGCGCACGACCCGGCGGACGAGCCGGCGGACGAGCCGGGCCCCGGTGGACCCGGCGCACCAGCCCCCGGAGCGGCCCCCCGGTGACCGGGTGACCGGGTGAGCGCCGCGCCGCCGCGGAGCCGTACGGGCGCGGCCACCTGCCCCGCCGGCGCCGGGCCCCACGCCCCGCACCGACAAGACCTATCCTTCCCCTCGATGTCCGAGATCCGACACCAGCCGGTCGCGCCGACCAGCACCCAGTCCCGCGCGGGCGGCGACGTCATCGACCGCCACCGCCACGACGACCACCAGCTGATCTACGTCAGCTCGGGCGTCCTCGCGATCCGCACCGAGCACGGCTCCTGGATCGCGCCGAACGACCGGGCCCTGTGGATCCCGGCGCACACCTGGCACGAGCACCGCTTCTACGGCCGCAGCCGCTTCCACACCGTCGGTTTCCCGGCCGGTGACCCCAAGCCCGTGCTCGACGCGCGGACACCGGCCGTGGTCGCCGTCGACGCCCTCGTACGCGAACTGCTGATCGCCCTCACCAGCCCCGACCTCACCCGCGCCGAGACCCGCCACATCGAGGCGGTCCTGCGTGACCGGCTCCGCCGGGTCGCGGAGCAGCCGATCATGCTGCCCGTGCCGCGGGACCGGCGGCTGGCCCAGGTCTGCCGACTGGTGGAGGCCGATCTGAGCCGCCCGTACACCCTCGCCGAACTCGCCCGCCACGCCCACGTCGGCGAACGCACCCTGTCCCGGCTGTTCCGCGAGGAGTTCGGTATGACCTACCCCCAGTGGCGCACCCGCGTCCGCCTCTTCCACGCCATGGTGATGCTCGCCGAGGACGCCACCGTCACCGACACCGCCCACGCCTGCGGCTGGGCATCCGCCAGTGCCTTCGTCGACATCTTCGCCCAGGCCATGGGCACCACACCCGGGACGTACCGCGCGGGTGTGTTCGGCCCGCGGGAGCGGTGAGCGTGCCGGGCGCGGTGTCCCGGCGCCCGTGGGCTCAGCGCAGCGCGGCCACCAGCGCGTCGCTCGCCGAGCACCACAACTGCCGTGCCTCGGTGAAGCCTTGCTCCCGCAGCGTGTCCAGGTGCCAGCTCGTGGCCGTGGGACGGTCGGGCAGCGCACCGGCGGGGCGGGGCTCGCGCGGATCGCCGAGCAGGGCGAAGCGGCGGGCCGCCGGTCCGGCGAGGACGGGATCGTCCGCGACACGGCTCCACCAGTCGGCCCAGTCGAGGGCGCCCTCGCGCCGCCGCCGCTCCCGGCTCTCCAGCAGCAGGGCGTGCAGGGCCGCGTTGAGCCGGGGCGCCGACTCGTCGCACATGTGGTCGGCGTTGAGGAACACACCGCCCTCGCGCACCAGTGAGGCCAGGCTGCCGTAGAGGCGGCGGAGCGGTCCGGTGTCCAGCCAGTGCAGGGCGGTGGCGGTCACGACGGCGTCGAACGAGGCGACGGGCAGCCGCGCGGTCCAGTCCGGGTCGGTGAGGTCGGCCTCGGCGAAGGTGACACGCCCGTCATCGGCGAAGTGGCCGCGGGCGATGGACAGCAGGGCCGGATCGATGTCCACGCAGACGGTACGGGCGCCGGGGAGCCGCCGCAGCAGCCGGTCGGAGATGCTGCCCGTGCCGCAGGCCAGGTCCAGGACGAGCGGAGTACGGCCCGCCACGGCCTCGACCGCGTCGATCATGACGCGGAAGCGCTCCTCCCGGTCCGGCATGTACCACTCCTGCTGGCGGTCCCAGCTCGTCTGCCACCGCTGCCAGTCGGACGCGGTCGAGGTGGTGGTCATGGGTGGGGGTGTTCCTTTCGCTGGACGCCGGACGGGGCCGGTTCGACGGGCGCCGTGCCCGCGGTGCCCAGGTGCCGGGACCGCAGCAGCAGGCGGGTGATCTCGGAGCGCGGGGCGGACAGGACCGTACGGCTGTCGCCCGATTCCACGACGCGGCCCGCGTCGAGGACGACCAGGTCGTCGGCCAGCCGCTCCACGAGCGTGAGATCGTGGCCGATCCACAGCACGGCCGTGTCGCTCCGCTCGCGCAGGCGGCCGATCTCCGCGGTCACGAGTCCGGTGCCGACGGCATCGAGCGCCGTGGTGATCTCGTCGCAGACCAGCACATCGGGCTCGGCGAGCAACGCCCGTGCCAGCGCGGCCCGTTGCAGCTCCCCGCCCGACAGCGAGGCGGCGTGCCGCGTGGCCTGCTCCGGGGTGAGGCCGAGCCGCTCCCACACCTGCCGGGCCTGCCGTTCCGCCTCCGCCGCCGTCAGGCCGCGCAGGCGTACGGCGGTGCGGGCGACCTGTTCCAGGACGGTGCGCCGCTCGTCGAAGGAGTTCCGCACCTCCTGCCAGACGTACTGCACACCCCGGATCTGCCGGGCCGTGCGGTGGCGCAGCACGGGCAGCGGCGAGCCGCGGAAGGCGAGGTGCCCCCGATGGCGTTCGTGCAGTCCGGCGAGGCAGCGCGCGAGCACGGTCTTGCCGCTGCCCGAGGGCCCGACGACGGCGGTGCAGCCGCCTTCGGGCACCCGCACGGACACCTCGCGCAGGACCTCGCCCCGGCCGCCCGGCCGCAGCCACGCGGTCAGGTCCCGCGCCTCCAGCACCGCTCCGGCGCCCGCGGCGGGGGCCCGCGCCGGGGGAGCGGCGGGCGAGGGCGGTGCCTCCGGGAGCGGCGGGAGGACGTCCGCGGTGGGGCCCGAGGAGGCGACCCGGCCGCGTTCGAGGACCACGGTGCGACCGGCCACCGCCCGTACCAGCTCGTGGTCGTGACTGAGCAGCAGCAGCGCGTACCCCTCGGCGGCCAGCCGCGTCAGCTGCCCGGCCAGCCGCAGCCGCGCCACCGTGTCCAGACCGGTGCTGGGCTCGTCGAGGACCAGCACCCGGGGGCCGCAGACGAGCACCTGGGCGAGCGCGACACGCTGTCGCTGGCCGCCGGAGAACTGGTGCGGGAAGCGGCGCCGCAGGGCCGGCTCGTCCGGCAGCCCGGCGCTGTGCAGCGCTTCGGCGGCGTACCGGGCAGCGACGGCCCGGCCGCGGGCGTCCGGCCGGTGCAGACGGGCGAGTTCGGTGAGGACCGAGCCGATCCGCCGGGCCGGATTGAGGGCGTGGGCCGGGTGCTGGGGCATGTAGCAGACGACCCGGCCGCGGACGTCCCGTCCGGCGCCCGTCGGTCCGCCGGCCCCCACCACCGGGACGCCCGCGACCCGTACCGTGCCGCTCAGCCGTACACCGGGCGCCGCCTCGCCCAGCAGGGCCAGCGCCGCGGTGGTCTTGCCGCTGCCGGAAGGTCCCACCAGGGCGGTCACCGTGCCCGGAGCGACCGTGAGGCCGACGCCGTCCAGGAGCCGGGCCGTCCCGGCGTGTGCCGTCAGGCCGCTGACCTCGATCACCGGTTCCACGGCACCGCCTTCCCGCCGCCCGTCCGCGCACCGGACCGTGCCGCGTGCGGCAGCAGCCCGTCCGCCAGCAGATTGGCGCCCACGGTGAACATCACCAGCATCAGGGTCGGCGCCAGCACCGCCCACGGCTGCACGAACAGCGCCTCCCGGCTCGCGGCGATCACCACGCCCCAGTCCGGCGAGGTCGGATCGAGACCGAGACCGAGGAAGTTGGCGGCGGCCACGGTGAAGACCGCGCCGCCGACGCGCGTCCCGGCATCGGCGGCGGCCACCGGCAGCACGGCCCGCCCGACGTGCTGGACGAGGACGCGCGCCGCCGACTCGCCCTGGAGCCGCATCGCCTCGGCCACGGGACCGCTGGCGGCGTCCAGGGCCGCCGCACGCAGCAACCGGGCGACGGCGGGCGCGTTCAGGGCGGCCACCGCCAGTGCCACCGCGACCGGATGCCCCCGCCAGCCGACCCCCACCACGCTGATCACCAGCAGCGAGGGCAGCGGCAGCAGCAGTTCCACCGGCCTCATCAGCAGGTCGTCCAGCAGGCGGCTGCGGGCCGCCGCGGCGGTCAGACCGAGCGCGCCGCCCACGGCGACGGCCAGCGCCACCGCGGCACAGGCCACGCCCAGGGCGCTGGCCCCGCCGCGCAGCACCAGGGTCAGCACGTCCCGGCCCAGGGCGTCCGTCCCCAGCGGATGGCCGTCGCCGAGGGCGTAGGGCATGCCGTCGGACGGGATGCCCGGGTCCGTCACCAGCGGACCGACGACCGCGGCGGTGACCGGCAGCGCCAGCAGCAGCGCGCCCCCGGCCGCCCGGCGGCCCCCGGACCGTCCGCGGGCACTCATCGCAGTACCTCCGTACGGGGAGCCAGGCGCTGGCCGACGAGATCGGCGGCCAGGTTGAGCAGGCACGCCACCGCCGCCAGGGCCAGGGTGAGGGCCTGCACGGTGGGTACGTCGCGGTTCTGCACGGCCGCGACCAGTGCCGTGGCGGTGCCCGGGACGGCGAAGACCGCTTCGACGACGAGCACACCGCCCAGCAACTGGTCACCGGTGCGGGCCAGTTCCTGTACGCCGGGGACCGCCGCGTTGGGCAGGACGTGCCGCAGCACCAGCCGGGCGGGCGGCACACCGAGCCGCCGGGCCTGCACCGCGTAGCCGGAGTGCAGCGCGGTGACGGTGCCGGCCCGGATCTGCCGGGACAGCACGCACACGGTGCGGGCCAGCAGCACCGCCACCGGCAGCACGAACAGCTCCGGCCGCCGCCACCACACGCCGTCCGCGCCGATCCAGGTCGACGGCAGCCATCCGAGGCGCAGCGAGAAGACACCGACCAGCAGCAGCGCCAGCACGAAGTCCGGTACGGAGGTGAGCGCCAGCGTCACAGCGGACACCACGCGGTCCGTCCTGCTGCCCGCCCGCAGCCCCGTCAGCAGTCCGAGCGCGACGGCCAGCGGCACCAGCAGCACGACCGTGGCGGCGGCCAGCGCCGCCGTCACCGGGACCGACGACGACAGCACCGCACCGACCGGGCCACCGCCGACCAGCGACGTGCCGAGGTCACCGGTGAGCAGGCCGTGCGCCCAGTCGGCGAACCGCTCGGCGAGCGGCCGGTCGAGCCCCATCTGCTCCCGCAACTGGGCCACTTGGCCGAGCCCGGCCTGTTCGTTGAAGTCGACGGTGGCCGCGTCCCCCGGCAGCAGATCGGTCAGCAGAAAGACGATGACACTGAGCGCGGCGAGCTGGACGAGCGTCCACCCGCACCGCCGCAGGGCATGGCGCAGCACCCGTGCTCAGCCCAGCCACACCGTGTCGAACCGCGCCCAGTCCACCGTGTTGGGCGGCGCCTCCCGCACACCCCGCACGGTGCGGGACACGGCGTTCAGCCACTCCGGATGCCCCCACAGCACCAGACCGCCCCGGTCGCGCAGCGTCGTCTGCACCGCGCGGTACCGCTCGGTGCGCCTGCCGTCGTCCGCCACGGCCCGTGCGGCGGTGAACGCCTCGTCGAAGTCCCGGTGCCTCCAGGCCGTCGCGTTCTGCGGGGCGTCGCTCAGCAGCCGCTCGCTGAGGTAGGTCGGGATGGTCATGGCACCGCACCGGTGGTTGGTGACGGTGCCCTTGCTCAGTACGTCGGTGAAGTACGACTCCGGCGGCCCGTCGACGACCTCCACCCTCAGCCCTGCCTCACCGGCCTGCTCGGTGAACAGGTGGGCGGCCTGCGCGAATCCGTCTGCCGCCGTGGAGGTGTAGAAGGTCACCTTCTTGTTGTACAGACCGGTGCGCCTGAGCAGCCGCCGCGCCTCGGCCACGTCCCGCTCGCGCTGCTCGAGACCGTCCGGGTAGTACGTGTAGCCCTTGCCGTACACGTCGTTGCCGATCTCGGCGCGGCCCGAGCAGACCACGTCCACCAGCCGCCTGCGGTCCACGAGGAGCTTGACGGCCATCGCCGCCTGCGGGTCGTCGAACGGCGCCCGGTCCGTCTTCAGCGCGAAGCCCTGGACCCCGCTGCGTCTGGTCGCCACCACCCGTACCCGGCTGTCGTGCTGCACCGTACGGGCGAAGGTCGGCGTCATCTCGTGCGCGAAGTGCACCTCCCCGCTGCGTACCGCGGCGGCGCGCGCCTCGGTCTCGGCGGACAGGATCCGCACCTCGTCCAGGTGCGGGGCGCCGTTCCAGTGGCCGTCGAAGCGGCGCCCGGTGAACTCGCGTCCCGCGGTGAAGGAGACGAACCGGAACGGGCCGGTGCCGACGGGGTGGCGCGGGTCGTTCCAGCCGTCGCGGACGACGGGTGTGCCGGTCATCGCCAACTGGCCGGGCAGTTCGGCGTTCGGCCGGGTGAGCGCGATCTCCACACTCCGTCGGCCCACCTTGCGGCAGTTGGGCAGATCGATGTGGGCCAGGGAGTTCTTCGCCAGATGGTCGGCGGCGCGCGGGTCGAGGATCCGGGAGAGGCTGTACAGCACGTCGTCCGGGGTGAGGGCGTGCCCGTCGTGGAACCGCGCCTCCCGCAGCTCGAACCGCCACACCCGGGCCTCGGCGTCGCTCGACCAGGAGCGGGCCAGCCGCGGCACCGGCCGCAGCGTGGAGTCGAGTTCGACGAGTTTGTCGAAGACGGCCTTGTGCCGGGCGATGTCGACGAACTGCCGCTGCGCGTGCGGGTCCATCGTCTCCTTCACCCCCGCACCCGGAAAGGCCGCGCGCAACGTCCCGCCCTTCTTCGGCGAGGAGGACCCGGAGTCCGCGGCCGAGCAGCCGGTGAGCAGCCCGGCGCCTGCCGCGGCCGCCGCGGTGAGCACACTCCGGCGGGTGGGGGTGACCGGCATGTGGACGTCCCTTTCAGCCTGTTGCTCCAGAACCACGGCACACGCATCCAATAAGCAATTGCAACGATCATGCAATAGCGGGCGGTGTGGGACTGGTCACGCGGGCGACGCGGCAGCCGGTCAGGAGGGCGACGCGGCGACCGGTCAGGAGGGCGACCCGGCGGCCGCGCCACCCGCCGCCGGAACCGACGGCCCGGCGCGGCCCGACGCGGCCCGGCCCCAGGTTGTCCGCTGCGCGACACTGCCCGTCCTGGTACGTCATTTCCGTCGGACCGGCCGGCCCCTAGCGCGATCGGTGCGGCACCGGCCCCCACCCCACGGCGGTGTCCCCGCATCCGCATCCCATACCCGCCCACCAGGGGGAACCCATGCCTTGACCGCGACCGACACCCGCGGAACACCACCCGTCGACATGCCACGCCGCCCCGGCACGGTGCTGTTCATGGTCTGTGCCGCGATCTTCATGCTGATGCTCGACGCGACCGTCGTCACCGCGGCACTCGCCGACATCCGCACGCGGTTCGACGCCTCCATCGACGGCCTCCAGTGGGTCGTCGACGCCTACTCGATCCCGCTGGCCGGCCTCCTGCTGACCTTCGCCACACTCGGCGACCGGTTCGGACGCAAGCGCGTGTTCCTGGCCGGCATGGCCGTGTTCACCGGCGCGTCGCTGGCCCTCACCCTCGTCGGCGGCATCGTGCAGCTCGACGTCCAGCGCGCGGTGCAGAGCGTCGGCGCGGCCATGCTCTTCGCCACCGCGCTGCCCCTGCTGTCGGCCGCCTTCTCCGAGCCCGCCGCACGGGCGAAGGCGATCGGCGTCTACGGCGCGCCGAAGTACGCGGCAGGAGTGGTGCCGAGCTCCCGCCGGAAGGCGGCGATGAAGGCGCTCGCGGTCCGGTAGCCGACCGCGCGGGCGACCCGCGCGATCGGCTGCCCCGCGCCCAGCAGCGGCAGCGCGGCATCGAGCCGCCGAAGCGTCCGCCGGCTCGCGAAACCCACCCCGGTCTCCGCGCGGAACCGGCGCGTGAGCGTACGCACCGCCGTCCAGCTCCATCAGGTAGGACAGCAGCGGCCCCACCAGCCCGGTGGCGTCGACGATCGTCGGGGAAACCCACCGGAGCGGGCAGCCGTCCGGTTCGAAGTACAGCGAGAGCATCGCGCCCGACGCGCCGGGCAGGACCCCGTGCTCCACCCCACCGGGGATCCACAGGGCGCGCGACCGCTGCACGACCCAGCGGAAGTCACCCGCCCCCATCGTCAGCACACCGTCCGGCGCCCAGGCCAACTGGTGCTGCGGATGGCTGTGCGTGGGCAGTCCGCCGCCCGCCGCGAGCGGGATGACGATGCCCGCACGCTCCTCATAGCTGATGCTGATACGCCCCGGGCCGCTCACAACAGCCCACCCTACGCCGGGCACTTCGGCGCGGCGCCCGCACGAGACCTTGCCCCGGCCCATCCCGCACGGGAATGATCGACGACCATGCGTCCCGACGAACTCAGCCCCCGCGAGAGCCGGTTGTGGCACGCCTTCGCCCACGGCGGCACCGTCGACGTCCGCGACGGCCCACCCGCTCACGACCCGGAGATACGGGCCGAGGCCGTCGCCGCGCTGCTGACGGGCGCCGGTGCCGCCCCCGCCCCCGGCGACCGCCCGGCGCTGCGCCTGAGGGGAGCCCGTGTCACCGGCCGGCTGGACCTGCGCTTCGCCGAGATCACGGCACCCGTCGTCCTGGACGAGTGCGCCTTCGACGAAGTGCCCCTGCTCCAGGGCGCGAGCCTGCGCGACCTCACCCTCACCGGCTGCGCCCTGCCGGGCCTCGCCGCCGACACGGCCAGGATCGACGGCCGGCTGGTCCTGTCCCGCTCCCGCCTGACCGGACCCCTCGTCCTCACCCGCGCCCAGATCCACAGCGACCTGGACCTCCGCGAAGCCGTGATCACCGCACCCGGCACCGTGGCGATCTCCGCGGTGCGCCTCACCACGGGCGGCGACGTCCTGGGCACCGGTCTCACCGTCCGGGGCGCGTTCCGGCTCACCGGCGCCGCCCTGTCGGGCGAGTTGGACCTGGAGCGCGCCACGCTCAGCAACCCGGGCGGCCACGCCCTCGACGCCTACCACGTCCAGGTCACCGAGGACTTCACCTGCCATCCGGGCTTCAGCGCCGAAGGACGGGTCATCCTCTCCGGCGCCACGGTCGCGGCGGCGATCGGCTTCTGCGGCGCCCGGCTGGACAACGCCGGTGACATCGCGCTGGAGGCCGTCGACGTCAGCGTCGCCCGCAACTTCGACCTCGGCCTGGGCCTCACCGTGAACGGCGGCGTCACGCTCGACGGCAGCCGCATCGGTACCCGGCTCAGCCTCCGGGACGCCACACTGACCAACCCCGGCGGCACCGCCCTCTCCCTCCGGCTCACCCAGGCCCGCGAGACCGACCTGCGCACCCGGCGGCCGGCCGAGGGCGCCGTCGACGCGAGCAACGCCCACCTGGGCACCCTCTACGACACCCCGGCCACCTGGCCCGCCGACCTGCGGCTGGCCGACACTGCCTACACGGCCCTCGCCGCCCCGCTGACGGCCGCCGAACGGCTCCGCTGGCTCCGGCGCGGCAGCGACGGCTACCATCCGCAGCCCTACGAACAGCTCGCGGCGGCCTACCGCCGGCTCGGGCACGAGGACGAGGCACGCACGGTCCTGCTCGCCAAGCAGCGCCGTCGCCGCTCCCTGCTGCCCCCGCACACACGCCTGTGGGGCTACGTCCAGGACGCGACCATCGGCTACGGCTACCGTCCGCTCCGCGCCGGGCTCTGGCTCCTGGCCCTGCTCTGCTGCGGCGCGCTCTTCTTCGGCGCACACCGCCCCGCACCCCTGGAAGCGGACAAGGCACCGCCGTTCAACGCCCTCTTCTACACCCTCGACCTGCTCGTCCCGATCAGCGCCTTCGGCCAGGAGACCGCCTTCGCCCCGCGGGGCACCGGCCAGTGGCTCGCCTACGCGCTGACCGCAGCGGGCTGGATCCTGGCCACCACCACCGCCACCGGCATCACCCGGTCGATCAGCCGGCAGTGACCGGCCGGCCGCGCCGGCACGGGCCTCGGGGTCACCGGGCGCGGCGCGCGGCCCACAACGGCAGCCGCTCGAAGAACGCGACGGCCTCCTCGCGCCACCGCGGCCGCCAGCCCGCCGCGACCGAGGCCGCCTCCTCGGCGAGCCGGTGCAGGTCCGCGCGCATCCGCTCGTCGACGCCGTGCCGGCGAGCGATGTCACGGATCTGTTCGACCGTCTCCGGCCGGCAGCCGGGGCCGGTGAGCGCGGCCTCCACGATCTCCCGCTCGCGGCCGGTCGCCGCTGCCAGCACCGCGCACACCGCGTAACTGCGGCGCCCCTCCCGGAGATCCGATCCGGCCGGTTTGCCGACCGTGTCGGAGTCCGCGAACAGGTCCAGGTAGTCGTCGCGCAGCTGTCCGCCGACCCCCACCAGCGTCGCGTACCGCGCGAGATCCTTGTCATGGACGGCGGGGTCCGCGCCCGCCGCGAGCAGACCCAGCCGCAGCGGGGCGAGCACCGAGTACCGGGCGCTCTTGTACTCGGACACCAGGTCCAGCATCTCCCGGTCGGGGACCGGGCCGAAGTCCCGTTCCAGGTCCAGGATCTGACCGGCGACCGTGTCGGCCCCCGCCGTCGCCTGGACGGCTGCCATCGCCTGCCGCAGCTCCGGCGGCACGGGCGCGGTGAGCAGGACCCGCAGCGACAGGAACGCGGCCAGGTCCCCGGCCAGGACCGCCAGCCCCAGGGCCGTCTGCGGACGGCCGGGGAAGCGCTCGCGGTACGCGTAGTACACCGACGGCGCCCCCCGGCGCACGGGGGAGTCGTCGATGATGTCGTCGTGGATCAGCCCGTGCGTGTGCAGCAGCTCCATGCTGAGCGCGGCCTCCTCCAGCCCGGCCACGGCATCGGGGGTCACCAGCCGGGCCGCCTCGTACAGCAGCGCGACCCGCAGCCGCTTCCCGCCGCGCAACGACATGTCCCGCACCAGCTCCAGTGCCTCGGGCACGAACACCCCGCGCGAGGGCCGCTCTCGGGCGACCGTGTCGAAGTAGCGCGCGAACCGGGCGTCGAAGCGGTCCCGGTGGCCGGTGAGCCGCTCGCGGACACCGGTCTCGTCTCCAGCGGTCATCGTTCTCCCCGGGTCGGTCGGCGGAAGCAGAGTGGCGCCGGCCGGCACCACCGGCCCGCATTCAACACCACCCGGCCCCTCAGGCCCGCACGTCCGGTGCCGGGCTCTCGTGGGTGGCGGCCCAGGAGGCGAGCAGACGCAGGGCCTCCTCGGACGCCGAGCCGGGCTCGGCGGCGTAGACGGTCATGGTCAGGCCGGGCTCGGCGGCCAGTTCGAGGCCCTCGTAGGCGAGCGTGACCTCACCGACGATGTCATGGTGGAAGTGCTTGGTCCCGGTGCCGTGGTGGCGGACGTCGTGAGCGCCCCACCGGGTACGGAACTCCTCGCTGCGGGTGGCCAGTTCACCGATGAGGTCGTGCAGGTCCCGGTCGTGGGGGTTGCGGCCCGCCTCGGTGCGCAGGATGGCCACGGTCACCGCGGCGAACATGTCCCAGTCGGGGTAGAAGCGGCGGGAGGCCGGGTCGAGGAACTGGAACCGGGCGAGGTTGGCCTGGTTGCCGGGGGTGGCGTAGAGGTCGCGGTGGAAGGCGCGGGCGAGCTGGTTCGTCGCCAGGACGTCCAGGCGGCCGTTGCGTACGAAGGCCGGTCCCGCCGTGACGGCGTCCAGCGTCCACTGGAGGCTGCGGTGGATCTTCCACCGGTCCCCGGTGCGCCGACGGCGCGGGCGGGCCAGGACGTCGGTGCCGTCCGCCGCCTGGGCGAGGTTCAGCAGATGGGCGCGCTCGGCGTCGTCCAGCCGCAGCACGCGGGCCACGGACTCCAGGACGGCAGGGGAGACCCCGGCGAGGCTGCCGCGTTCGAGCTTGGCGTAGTACTCGACGCTCATGTCGGCCAGGGCCGCGACCTCACTGCGGCGCAGGCCCGGCACCCGGCGCCGGGGTCCTTCGGGCAGGCCGGCCTGCCCGGGGCTGATCCTGGCGCGCCGCGAGGTCAGGAAGTCGCGGACCTCATCACGGTTGTCCATGCCTCGACGGTACGTCCCGCAGGCCCCCTGAGCGATGTACTGCCGGTACACCCTTCACCGGTGACTCGCTTCCCGCCCGGAGCAGCGGTTTCCTGGAAGGGACGGAACCCGGCGCCCACAGGTCCGAGCGGCGAGTTCCGCTCGGGCCTGTGGCCGTACCACGAAGCCGACCCGTCCGACCCGACAGGAAGCACCCAATGGAACTCATCGACCTCCAGCCCACCAGCAAGGCACCCGCGGACTGGTTCACCGGAGACGTGTGGTGGGACGTCATCGTCGCCGGCCGGGAACCCTCCCGAATGCGGGCCAACCTCGTCCGCTTCGCCCCCGGCGCCCGGACCCACTGGCACGCGCACGCCGTGGGCCAGACCCTCTACGTCGTCTCCGGCATCGCCCTGATCGGCACCCGGGACGGCACCGTCCTGGAAGCCCACCCCGGCCGGACCGTCGCCTGCCCGCCCGGCGAGGAGCACTGGCACGGCGCCGCCCCCGACCGCTTCATGGAGCACATCGCCCTGTGGGAAGGCACGGGTGACGACACCCCGGAGACCCGGTGGGCCGAGGCTGTGACGGAGGAGCAGTACGGCGGGGAGCGTCAGAAGAAGTAGGGACGGGATGGCTGAATCGTGACCTTGGCGCCGGGGAAGAGGGCTTCGTGGGGAGCTGGAAGCAGATCCTCGGAGTTGTGCTCCGGATAGAGGTGAACCGTGCGTACCTGCGGGCAGCAGCGGGACAGCGGGGTGAGGTCGGTGTCGTGCCGGACGTTCACGACCTGTACGGCTTCGACCGTGGGCAGTCGCGGGGCGTGCGCGAGCCCGGAGAGGTGTTCCGTCCTGATGCACAGCCCGGTGAGGTGCGGCAGCCTGGCGGCCTCGGCCCAGTCCCCGGGGTCGAGGCCGCCGATGACGTCCAGGATCTCAAGGTGGGTCAGCTCGGACCATGCGCTCAGACCGCGTAGCCCGTGCTCGCTGAGGGCCTCGCCCTCCAGAGCCAGCCGGGTGAACGGGGCGTCCTGCGGCAGGGCGGCCAACCCGTGCGGCAGGTGTGTCGCGATGGTGGCGCTACGGAGTGTGCGGAGGCGGCCCAGCCCCTTCACCCCGCCGATCTCCCTCACGTAGAGGGACGTCAAGCCCATCTCGGCCAGCGGCGAGAGGTCTTCCACCGCCGGGCAGTACGACAGGTTCAGGTCGCGGGCCGAGGACAAGGAGGGCAGCGGACGCAGATCGCGCAGCACCGTGTTCTGGTAGAGGCCGACGTGCTCCACCCGCTCGGGCAGAGCACGCCGGATGTCCGCGAGGGTGTGGTCGCCTGCCACGCCGATACGGAGCCGATCACCGAGGCGTGGCAGAGCCCTCACTTGGGCGGCCGAATCGGCGAAGACGAAGAAGTCACTGCTGTCCACATGGGCCAGCACCTCGTCGGCGTACATCTCCGCGTCGAAGAAGCCCCACGCCCGCATCAGATTGACCCGGACCCGCACGGCGGCATGCCCCCGGAACCGCGCGAGCACCGGCACCGCCGCATCCGTCCCGATCAGCGCGGCCGTCGCGGTCACCGCCTCGGCCTCCTCGTCCGACAGCCCCTGCGGACCCGGCAGCAGCTCCAGGACCAGCGGCCCGGCCTCGGCCAGTTCCTTGACGTCGGATTCCGTGCGGGGCGGCAGCAGGGTGGCCGTCACCTCCTCGACCCGGCGCCGCACCGCAGGGTCCAGCTCCGTGGCGTGTTCCAGGCACGCGAGGGCCAGCAGGAGCACCCGCTTGTCCGAGGAGGCCGTCAACAGGTCCAGCAGCTCGGCCCGTTCACGTGGCCGGGCCTGCGCCACCGCCATCCGGATCACGTCCGACCACTGGTCGTCGGCCGCGTGCTCGGCCAGCAGGCCGAAGTCACCGGCCTCCACGGCCGCCCGTGCCCCCAGGTGGTCCTGGAACGTGCGGTGCACGAAGTGGACCGTCTCCGGCGCGGGGGAGAGCAGCAGTCCGGTGCGGACCAGGAAGTGGCGCAGCACGGCGCCCGCGTCCCCGAGCACCTGGGCGGCCGGGACCGCCGGGAGCCCCTGCGCGATGATGTGCTCCGCCCGGCTCCGGTCCAGCTCCGTACGGCCGTTGCGGATGAGCCAGTGGGCGAGCCGCTGGAGGAGCTGCAACTGCGGCTCCTCGCTCAACTCGGGTGTCGTCATGTCCCGTTCACGGTCGCGGCGCACCAGCAGCATGGAGAGTGCGGAGTCGTACAACTCCTTGCGGCCGTGCGGGAGGTAGCCGCGCCGGTCGCGGTGCAGGGCGCAGATGAGGCCGCACATCAGCGGGTTGGTGGCGAGGCGGCCCAGGTCGGGCTTGGTGCGGACCGCGTCGCGCAACTGGGCCTCGTAGGAGGTGAGAAGGGCGTCGTCGTCGGGTGCGCCGGTGATGGCCGCCCGGTGCCAGCGCCGGATGAAGGAGGCCACGTCCGACGGGCTCATCGAGGACAGGCCGAGTTCGGTGAACCCGTCGGCGCCGAGCCAGTCCTCGCGCACGGCCGGGGGACGCGAGGTGACGAGCCAGCGGTTGCCGGGATACGCCTCCACCAGGTCGCGCAGCCAGGTCCGGGCGCGCTCGCGTTCGGACTCCGGGACCTCGTCGAGACCGTCCACCAGGACGAGGCCGCGCCCGCCGGACAGGACGCGGTGCTCCCAGCCCTCCGGCTGGGTGCCGGACAGCGGGCAGCCGACCGAGGCGAGGAAGCGCGCGGGGGAGGGGAGGCGTTCGCCGTGCCGGGTGAGGGTGCGCAGCGGGAGCACGAAGGGGATCCGGCCGGTGAGGTAGGCCATGTCGTCCGTGGCGCCGGTCGCCGCGGACACCGCGAGCCACTGGATCAGCGTGGTCTTGCCCGAGCCCGCGACTCCGCGCAGCAGCACCCGCTCATGGCTGCTCAGCACCTGGTCGGCGGGGAGGGGGACGCGGGAGGGAGGCACCGGCCCGAGGTCGCGGTCGCGTTCCTCCGCGTGCCCGATCACGTTCAGGCTGAGGTAGGCGGCGTCGAGCGGCCAGCGGTCCGGCGAGTTGCTGAGATCGATGCCGTAGATCGTGAGCTTGCCGTGCTTGGTGGCGAGGTGGTCCAGATAGGCGCGCTCGAACGTGGTGTCGCGGGCGTCGGGGCGCGGGGCGCGGGCCAGCAGTTCGTCGACCTTGGCGATGAGATCGGCCTGGGACCGGGTCTGCTCCACCAGGGTGCGCGCCACGAAGGTGGAACGGCGGGTGAAGAACTCCAGGATCTGCAGACAGGCCCATTCCGTCGCGGAGTCGAGGAAGACCTGGGCGTCGGCCGACAGCCCGTCCGGTGAAGACCCTTGGTGGCCCTGGTGGCCCTGTTGGCGCAGTCTGCGCGCCAGTTCGCGGTGGCCGAGCCGTACGGCCTGGACGTCGTCCATGTCCAGGTCACCGAGGGCGAGCAGCCGCCGGGCCAGCGCGTCCGCCACGGCGACCCGCTCGCGGCTGCGGAACGGGCGTTCGCCGGGTGAGTCGATCGCCTGCTGGACCAGGTGCTCCGCGAGCTTGTGCACGTCCTTCTCGCCCAGCGCGCGCTTCTCGCCGCGGAAGGAGACCAGGTCCTTGAGCCGCACAGGCCTGTCGACCAGGCCGGCACCCGGACCGTCCGCCACGAACAGTTTCCTGATCAGTGAGCCGACCAGGCCGGAGACCAGTTTGCCTCCGAGTACCGCGGGCTCCATCCGCCTCCCACCCCCGTGCGCAGTGCGTACGGACCGAGCCTAGGGGCGGCCGGGGACACCTGTCCCCGGTACACCGGAATCCGCACCGGCCGGGCGTGCGGGGACCCCTCCTTCCCCGGCACTTGTCCGACCAGGTATCTTGCATCGCATGGAACCAGGTGATTCGACCAAGCAGGCTCGGGCGGCCGCCCAGCTGCGCAAGGGGGTCCTGGAGTACTGCGTACTCGCCCTGATGCGGGACCGTCCCCGCTACGGCGTGGAGCTCCTGCACGCCCTGGAGGACTCCGGCGCCCTCGCCACCAGCCAGGGCACCGTCTACCCCCTGCTCTCCCGGCTGCGCCGCGACGACCTGGTCACCACCACCTGGCAGGAGTCCGCGTCGGGGCCGCCCCGCCGCTACTACGCGCTCACCGACAGCGGGCGGGCCGCGCTCGACGAGTTCACCCATGTCTGGCCGGGCTTCCGCGACGCCGTCGACACCTTCCTGGCCACTTCGCACCACCCGCACCACCCCACCGGAGACCTCGCATGAAGACCACCGCCGACCCCGTACGCGACTACCTCGCCGCCGTCGAGCGCGAGGCCGGCGCGCTGCCCGCCGACCGCCGCCAGGAACTCCTCGCCGACCTCGCCGAACACATCGAGGTCACACGCGCCGAGCGCCCCGGTGTCGCCGTCGGCACGGTCCTGGCGGAGCTGGGCGACCCCCGTGCGATCGCGGCGACGGCGCTGGCCGAGGCGGGGGAGCGGACCACCGGGGCGCAGGCCGCGGGCGGTGCCCCGACGCCCGCGCGGCGGGGCAAGGTGCACCCCCTCGTCCCGCTCGCGATGCTCACCCTGTCGCTGCCCTTCGTGATGGTCTTCCCCAGCCTGCCCGGCCCGCTGTTCGGTGTCCTGTTCCGCATCACCGGCGCGGTGCTCCTGTGCACCTCGGTGCACTGGACCGCCGTCCAGAAGTCCACCGGTGTCCTGGTCACCGCCGTCCTGCCGACGGCCGTCATCGCCACCTGGAACCTGTCGAGCGGCGGCCCGTCGGGCGGTGCCCCGGCCCTGGCGGCCAACCTGGCGATGCTCGCCCTGCTGACCGGCGCCGCGGCATGGCTCTGGCGGGTCCGCCGGCCCTGAGGTGTCGCTACAGCGGTGTTGCTACAGCCCGACCGGGTTGAGGTAGGTGGCCGGGTGGGTGGCGCCGTCCTGCTTGAGGATCTGGCCGCCGAACGGCCACTTCAGCGTGAAGTGCTGCGTCTCGTCCGGCGGCGTGACCAGGAACGTCGCCGGGACGAACTTCTCCTTCCGCGGCGTGGACGCGGCCACCGGGAGCAGGGTGATGCTGAAGTCCACCGTGTCGCCCCGCTCCAGGGTCATCTTCACGGGCTTCGCGGAGGACCGCACCAGCGACCAGGTGCCGTCGGTCTTCTGTGCGCCGACCATGTCGACGCCGGCGAAGCCGGACAGGGTGCAGGTGCGCTTGCTCCGGTTCGTGAACCAGATGTGCGCCTGCGTCTGCTTCTTGGTCTGCTTCATCTCCGGCGTCGCGTCCTCCCCAGTGGCGAAGCCGGCCTTCAGATCAGCGGTGTGGCAGCGGGTCGGCCGGGCCGCGGCGGGGGCGGCCGAGGCCGGGACGGCGGCTGCGGCGGTACCGGCGGCGACGACGGCCGCAAGGGCCACGGTGGTCAGTGTGCTCTTCATGGAGTTTCGCGTTCCCCTCGCAGGACGGACCGGCGCGCGAGGTCGGTGCACGCCTGTGCACCTGAAGATGCGCGGCACCCGGAGGAGGTTCGGTGCCAGGAAGAACCTTTCGTGTGATCTCCGGACCCGATGGGAACGCTTGCTCCTCTGTCAAGCACTGGTGTTCCCATGGGAGTTGCGGGTGCCCCTGACGGAGGCGACCGGACGGATCGCGGCGCCTGACACGGACCCATGAGGCCGCGGTCGACGCCCCCCCCGCCCTCAAGCTTCGCCGCCGGCCGGCCCGGCTGGTATTACTGAGGCATGCAGGAAGAGACCGCACGCTCCGCGATCGACACGTTCATCTCCGCGTTCAACGCCTCGGACGACAGCTATGTGACGGCCCTGCTCTCCCAGGCCCTGACCTCGGACGTGGTCTTCTGGGGGCCGTTGGGCCGCAGTGAAGGAATCGAGGCGGTCGAGCGGTTCGTGCTGGACATCCGACGCCACCCGGCCGGGGCCGGCACGATGGTGCGCTGCTCGGCGGTGGACATGCCTGACGAATGGGCCCGGTACCAGTGGGTCTTCACCACGCCCGACGGAGGCCCCCGTCTGGCGGGAACGGATGTCGTCCATCTGCGGCGGAGCCTCATCGACCAGGTCATCGTCTTCGCGGGGGAGATCGCGCCGGTCGCCTCCTGAGCCGTCCTTCTGCCGCTGTCCTTCTCCCGAACGTGCCTCGCCCTAGGAGCCGTTGCTGCGCGCCATGCGCGGGGACCGGGCCGACGGCTGGGCGCCGCGCTCGGTCTCGTCGCGCACCAGGAGGGAGAGCAGGGAGGCCACGGAGAGGCCGGCCTCAGCCGGGTGGCGCAGCACCTTGTCCGGCTCGATGCGGTAGGTGTTCGTGCGGCCGTCGCGGGTGCGGGAGAGGTAACCGGCCTCCTCCAGATCGGAGATGATCCGCTGGACGGCGCGCTCCGTCAGCCGGCAGTGGGCGGCGATGTCGCGGATCCGGACGTTCGGGTTGTCGGCGATGGCCGCCAGCACACGCGCGTGGTTGGTGATGAACGTCCAGCCGGTGTGGGATTCGGGTACGGCGACCATGCCCAGCATTTTAGAGCACGTCGTTTCCGGAACGCGGATACGTGACATACTTTTCGTGCAATGGCTGACCGGCTCCTGTGGAGGGAGGCGACAGTGAGGAGCCCGAGAGTGCCTTGGGAAGAGGCCCCGATGTCCGACATGACGAGTGCTGCCGGGCGGGGCGAGGGGGTGCCGGAGCGGACCGGCTCGCGCGCTTCGGCGGGAGCCGCGGTGATGCAGTACGAGCTGCGCGGGGTCCGGGTCGTCGTCATGCACGGTGCCTATGACCAGCACTCGATCGTACCCCTGGAGGAGGCGCTCGCCGCCGCGGCCGGGGAGTGCTCCCGAGTGGTCCTGGACGCCTCCGGCGTGAGGTTCGCCGACTCGTCCCTGCTCAACCTGATGCTTCGCACCCGCCGCTCCGTCGCCCTGCGGCTGGCCGCACCGCCGCCCCAGCTCCGGCGGCTCCTGGAGATCACGGGGGCCGACGCGGTGCTGGACACGCGGGCGACCGTGGAGGAAGCCGTCGGCGCGTAGGTCCGGCGGCGGGGCGGGCGCTCACTCGTCGAGCGCGCCCGTCATCGCGTCGAGGTCGGCGAGCAGCGCCGTGAGGCGGTCTTCGGGTATGTGTCTGATCATGCGTTTCTCGACGGCGTACACGGCGCCGCGGGCGGCGTGCAGGCGCTGCTGTCCGGCCGGAGTGAGGTGGACGGGCAGGGCGCGGCCGTGGTCGGTGGTGGCCGCCCGGGTGATGAGGCCGGCCTCTCTCAGGCCGCGCAGGACGACGTTGGCCGACTGCCGGGTGACGAAGGTGCCGCGTGCGAGGTCGGCGTTGGACAGGCCGGGCCGCTGATCGAGGAGTTCGAGGCAGGAGTACTGCGGGACGGTGAGGCCGTGCTCGCGCAGGGCCCTGTCCATGGCGCCGCGCAGCGCGGCCGCGGCACGTTTGAGGCGGTACCCCACATGCTCCGTCACGTCCTGGGCCGGATGAGGCGGGGGCACGGCTGAGCGGTCATCCATGTCAGTATTTTGACATACCCGGAGCGGGCACCTACGGTCTCTTATGTCAAAGTCCTGACATTCACTTCCGGAGGAACCATGTCCGCCACCGTCGAAGGCCCCGATTTCATCGCTCTCCAGGTGAAGGACGTGCCCGCCGCGGCCGCCTTCTTCGAGGAGCGCCTCGGACTGCGCCGCGCGCCCGCCTCTCCGCCCGGCGCGGTGGTGTTCACCACCAGCCCGGTCGCGTTCGCGGTGCGCGAGCCGCTTCCGGGCGTCGACCTGGACGGTGGTGCCCGCCCCGGCCTGGGCGTGGCGCTGTGGCTGCGCGCCTCGGACGCGAGCGCGGTACGCGAACAACTGGTGCGGGCGGGCACGGAGGACGTCAGCCCCTTGCAGGACAGTCCGTTCGGCCCGATGTTCTCCTTCACCGGCCCCGAGGGATATCGGCTCACCGTGCACGGCGGCTGACCCGGAACACCTCGCAGAGCGGCCTCGGACACAGCGGAAAGGGGCCTTCCCTGAACGGGAGGCCCCTTTCCGAGGGTCGGGCGAAGGAAAGAAGGAAAAGGGATCTCAGTCCTTGAAGACGTCCTTGGTCTTCTCCTTGGCCTCACGGGCATCACCCAGGCTCTTCTCGGCCTTTCCCTCGGCGGTCATCCGCTCATTGCCGAGCGCCTTGCCCACGGCCTCCTTGGCCGCGCCCCCGGCCTGCTCGGTCTTCGCCTTGGCCTTCTCGCCCGCGGTCATGACAGGCACCTCCTCGAAGAGTCGTCCGGTGTTGCGATGACCCCCTCGTGCCCCTGCTTCCCCACCACAAACAAAGGTTTTCCGAGGAATGCGCGACGGGATGCAGGGCACACGGCAGTCCAGGAGGTTGATAACTATGGTTCCCCTTTTGCTGGTCCTGCTTCTCGCCCTCGTCCTTTTCGGCGCGGGTTTCGCCCTCAAGGTCCTGTGGTGGGTGGCTCTCGTCGTCCTGGTCGTGTGGCTGCTCGGATTCCTCATGCGCTCCACCAACGCGGGCGGCGGCCGCGGCCGCTGGTACCGATGGTGATCTGACACCGCAGATGCCCCCGCTCTTCGCAGGGCCCGGCCGCAGGACGGCCGGGCCCTGCGGGCATGAGGGCGAGCGGGCCGTGGGCCCGGCCTATAGTTGCCCCCATGAGCCGCTGGAGGGATGTGACCGGGGAGAAGTCCGGACAGGACTACGCCGCACGGTTCGCGGCCCTGGCCCGCGCGGGCCAGGACGTGCACGGCGAGGCCCGGTTGTGCGCCGCGCTCGTGCCGCCGGGAGCGCGCGTGCTGGACGCCGGGTGCGGCACCGGACGGGTCATGATCCGGCTCGCCGAACTCGGCTACGACTGCGTCGGCGTGGATCTCGACGCGTCGATGCTGGCGGTCGCGCGACGCGAGGCCCCGGGGCTGCCCTGGTTCCAGGCCGATCTGGCGGGGTTCGACCCGGCCGGTCTCGGCATCGCGGGAGACTTCGACATGGTCGTCGCCGCGGGCAATGTCCTTCCGCTGCTGGCCGCGGACACCGAGGCCGCGGTGGTCCGGCGCCTGACCGCGGCCCTCGGTCCGGGCGGTCTGCTGGTCGCGGGCTTCGGCCTGGACGAGGCCCATCTGCCCGTGCCGCCCGGTATCACGCTGCCGGACTACGACGGCCACTGCGCCGCGGCCGGCCTCACCCTCGTCGACCGCTTCGCCACCTGGGACGCGGAACCGTACGACGGCGGTGGCTACGCCGTCAGCGTCCACCGGCGGTGAGGAGCGGGCAGCGCCCTTCCCGCGGGCCCTCCGCGACCGGGGGTGCGCGGAGGGCACCGGGCGACGCGTGGACGACGGTGCCGCCGAGCGTCCACTGCTGGTCGGCGGTCCCCGCGCAGGTCCAGATCCGCAGCTGAGTGCCGTCGGCGGTGCTCGGGCCGGATCACCGGCTACGGCGGCAAGTGCCTGGACGTGACCGCGGCGGGAACCGCCGACGGCACCAAGGTGCAGCTGTACGCCTGCAACGGCTCAGGAGCCCAGGTCCGGCAGCACCGCTCCGACGGCGAACTGGTCAATCCCGCCTCCGGCAAGTGCCTCGATGCCTCCGGCCCCAGCTCCGCCAACGGCACCCGGCTCCAGATCCGGACCTGCTACGCGAGCGCCGACCAGCAGTGGACGCTCCCGAGTTGATGCCCCGTGCCGACGCGCGTCCCGCCGGGGGGCCGTCGGGAGGGAGCAGCCCCCCGGCGGCACACCGGCACGGGAACCCGTCACGCGCCCCGCGGACAGGAGCGGAAGAAGTCGACGAGGGCCGCGCTCACCTCGGCCGGCCGTTCCTGCTGGGTCCAGTGCCCGCAGCCCGTCAGCTCCAGGGGCGGGCGCAGCAGGCCGGGCATCCGGTCGGGCAGCGTCCGGATGAGTTCGGGGGTGCCGGGGAAGGCGGCGACGGGGTCCCGGTCCCCGTAGACGTACAGGGCGGGCGAGGTCACCACCGCGCCCGCCCACGGAGCGGTCAGCTCCCAGTTGCGGTCGAGGTTGCGGTACCAGTCGAGCGCCCCGGTGAAGCCCTCGGAGAAGCTCTCGGTGAGCGCGTCGAGGTCGCTCTCCGTGAACCACTCGGGCAGCGTCTCCGGGTCGGGCATGGCCGCGAGCCAGCCCCGTTCGGGATCGACGAGCGGCTGCTTGATCTCGCCGGGGACATCGCCGGACGCCCAGTAGACGAACTTCCGCAGCGCGGTGCGCGTGTCCCGCCCGAACTCGGCGTCGGCGACACCGGGGCGGTTGAAGTAGTTCCAGTAGAAGCGCCCGCCGAACGCCTTCTCCATGGCGACCAGCGGCGGCTGCCTGCCCCGGAACGGCGGCGGCACGCTCAGTCCGGCCACCCCGAGGACCAGGTCCGGGCGCAGCAGCGCGGTGTGCCAGGCGACCGGTGCCCCCCAGTCGTGCCCGACGACGTACGCCTTCTCCGCGCCCAGCTCCCGGATCAGCCCGACGACGTCACCGACCAGGTGCAGGATGCTGTACGCCGCGACGTCGGCGGGGTGGTCGCTGCTGCCGTAGCCCCGCTGGTCCGGGGCGACCACGCGGTACCCCGCCTCGACCAGGGGACCGAACTGGTGGCGCCAGGAGCGCCAGGACTCGGGGAAGCCGTGCAGCAGCACGACCAGGGGGCCTTCGCCCTCCTCGGCGATGTGGAGCCGGATCCCGTTCACATGGACCACGCGATGCTCGATCATGAGCCGAGCGTACGCGCCGCCGCACACCGTGGGCGGGGTCTTCGGCATGGCCGGGGACAGGTCCTAGAGTCGGATGCCATGCGCATACTCGTCGTGCAGCACGACGCGGACCTCGCCGCGATGATGTCCGCGGTGCTGCTCGGGCTCGGCTTCGACGCCGACGTGGCCGCCGACCTCGCCACCGCCGACCGGATGCTGGGCGGCACCGTCTGCCACGGCCTGGTGGGTGACCGGGAGCAGCCCGACGGGGACGTCCTCCGCCTGGTCGCCGCCCACCGCCGGGCCGGCTGGACCCGCCCGGTCCTGATGCTCACCCCGCTCGACACACGCGCCGAACGGGCGGCGCTCGTCGAGCAGGGCGCGGACGACTGGCTCGTCAAGCCCTTCACCGGCGCCGAACTGACCGCCCGCACACGCGCCCTGTACCGCGCGCCCGTCGTACCCGGGCGGGCGTACCCGCCCCGCTTCGGCGACCTGGAACAGCGCCCGGACGACGGCGGGTTCACCCGTGCGGGGGCGCCGCTGTCCCTGACCGGTCCGGAGGCCGCGGTCCTCCGTGCCCTCGTGCTGGCCGGCGGCGCGCTGGTCACCCGCGACCGCCTGGCACAGTGCTGCGCCGACGGACAGCACCGGGCGGAGCCTCACACGGTCGACGCGCTGATCGTCCGGCTACGCCGGCGGCTCGGTCCCCCGGACCTGATCCAGGCCGTCCGCGGGATCGGCTACCGCCTGACCGGCCCCGCCTGACGGCCCGGGACCCATCACCAGGAACACGAAGACCGTGGTGACGAGCACGACGACCGACGCGGCGAGCCAGGTGGTGCGCATGGCGTGGAGGAAGCCGCCGTACGCCGCCTGCGCGACGGAGTACGACTGCGGGCCGTGGCCGTGCGCCGCCAGGTCCTGGGCGACCTGGAGCGTCGCCGCGACGGATCCGCGCGCCCGCTCCGCCGGTCCGTCGCCCAGGCCGCCGACCGCCGGGTCGATCCGGGCGCGGTAGGCCGCGTTGAGCACGGAGCCCAGGACGGCGGCCCCGAGCGAGCCGCCGACCTGCCGGAAGGTGTTGTTCACCGCGGAGGCCGCGCCCGACTCGCCGGCCGGCAACGTGGAGACCACCGTCGCGGTCGACGGCGGATGCACGTGCGCGGTCCCGGTGCCGAAGACGAACAGCCAGATCTCGAACAGCCAGATCGGCGTGGACCGGCCGACCGCCGCGAGCCCCAGCAGACCGGCCGCCATGGTCGCCAGACCGAACGTGCACACGGCGCGCACACCGAACCGGGCGACGAGCCTCGGCACCCGGGGCGCGAAGATGATCAGCGAGGCCGCGAGCGGCAGCACGCACACCCCGGTGAGCAGCGGCCCGTAGCCGCGCACGCTCTGCAGATAGAAGGTGATCACGAAGGTGCCGCCGACCAGCGCGAAGTAGAGCACGGCCAGCGAGGTCGCCGCCGCGGCGAAGCCGCGCTCACGGAAGTAGCGCATGTCCAGGGCCGGTTGGGCGACGCGCCGCTCCCACAGGACGAAGGCGGCGAGCAGCACCACCCCCGCGGCGAGCGGCAGCCCCGCGTCGCGGCCCGTCCAGTCGTTGAGTTCGCCGGCCCGGATCACCCCGTAGACCACGCCGAGCAGCCCCAGACCCGACAGCGCGACGCCCAGCAGATCCATACGGCGGCCCTCGGCGGCGCCGGACCTCCGGGCGGCCGGCACGAACCGGACCATCGCGACCAGGGCCACGGCCACGATCGGCACATTGACCAGGAACACCGAACCCCACCAGAACCGTTCGAGCAGCGCGCCGCCGATGATCGGGCCGAGGGCGACGGCCACGCCGACCACGGCGGTCCAGATGCCCAGGGCCTTGGTGCGCCGCTCGCCGGGGAAGACCGCGGAGATGATGGCCAGGGTCGCGGGCATGATCAGCGACCCGGCCACGCCCATGACCGCGCGCAGCGAGGTCAGCTGGTCCGGTGTCCTCGCGTACGCCGACAGGGCGGAGGAGACACCGAACAGGGCGACGCCCGCGACGAGCAGCTTCTTGTGCCCGACCCGGTCGCCGAGCAGCCCGGAGACGAGCAGGAGGCCGGCGTAGGCGAGCGTGTAGGCGTCGACGGCCCACTGGAGCTGGCTGTGGTCGGCGCCGAGACCGACGGGAGCGGGCTCGGCGAGGGTCTTCAACGCCACGTTGAGGATGGAGTTGTCCATCGACACCAGCAGCACGGCGGCCAGCACGACGACGAGGACCGCGGTGCGGCGCGGCTCGCGGCCGGTGCCCTCGTGCGTCAGGGAGGGGCGGTCGGCCGCGGCGGGGACCGGTGTGCTCAAAGTCCTGTGTCCTCTCGGGGACAGCGACGCCCGACGGGGCCGGGCGGGCAGGAGTGCGGCCCGGCCGGGTGCCGGTCCCGGACCGTTCGGCTCGGCTCGGACGTCTCGGCTCGCGCGGAGTCTATCCGCGCGGGACGGGGGGGCCGGGGGGACCGCGGCCGTGTCGTCCCGCGTGACCGTGTCTCAGCGCCTCGGGGCGTTGCGCCTGGGCAGCCAGCGCTGTTCCGCCTCCGCCAGCTCGTCCTCGCCCTGCAGTTCGAAGACCTCGGCCAGGGACGCCACCGTGACCTCGACGTTCCGCAGATGCTGTTCGGAGTGGATCGTGGCGGCGGTGAGCTGCATGGCCCGCAGGGCGGAGCGCATGAGGTGGTTGGCCCACACGACGGTGGAGATGCCCTCCTCGGCGAAGACCTCGGTGGGCGTCGTGTAGTACGTCGTCGGCACGATGACGACCGGCAGCCGGTCGCCCCACTCCGCCTTGAACGACAGGATCTCGCTCGCGTCGGAGCGGGCCGAGTGGATCAGGATCGCGTCGGCGCCGGCGCACCGGTACAGCTCGGCGCGGCGCAGTGCCTCGGCCGGTCCCTCGCCCGCGATGAGCGCCTCGGTGCGGGCCACGACGACGAAGTCCGGGTCGTGCTGGGACGCCTTCGCGGCCTGGATCTTCCCGGCGAACTCCTCTGCGTCGGCGAGCGGTTGGGCGCCGCCGCGGACGAAGCTGTTCGTCTTCGGGAAGAGCTTGTCCTCGATGCACACTCCGGCGATCCCGCGCTGTTCGAGTTTGCGCACGAGACGGCGTACCGAGTTGAAGTTGCCGTAGCCCGTGTCCCCGTCGAGCAGGATCGGGATGCCGGTCGCGTCGCTCATGAACTCGGCGACCTCCAGGACCTGGGTCCAGCTCGCCTCGTTGCTGTCGCGCACCCCCAGCGCCGCGGCGATCGACAGACCGCTGGCCCAGATGCCCTCGAAGCCGGCCCGTTCGACGAGCTTCGCCGACAGGCCGTTGTGCGCCTCCATCAGGAAGCTGATCTCCGGGCGGTCCAGCAGGTGCCTGAGCATGGCTGTCTTGTTCGGCGCCGGACCGGTGCCGCTCATGAGGCCGTCGCCGTCGTGACGGGGGAGCCGAACAGGGCGCGCAGCCGGGCCGCGATGTCCGGGAGGGCGAGGGGGACCCGGGGCGCGGGCACCGGATCGGTCGTCACCTTGATCTCCAGCAGCCGGGGCCCCGGCTGCGCCATCAGCTTGTCGTACGCGGACGGGAGTTCCGCCGGTGCGGCGCAGCACGCCGTCGCCGCGTAGCCCAGCAGCCCGGCGGTCGCGGCGAACGGCACGGGCCCCTGGAGCGGCTGCCCGCCGGTGGAGTCGTAGCAGCCGTTGTTGTAGATGACATGGAGCAGGTCCGGCCCCGACGCCGCGACACTGACCAGCGTCCCGAAGCGCATCAGGGACGCACCGTCGCCGTCGAACACCGCCACCGGCCGCCCGCCCGAGCGCGCGATGCCGAGACCGACCGCCGAGGCGCAGCCCATGGAGCCGCTGAGATAGAGATGGGTCGGGCGGTCCCCGGCGGCGTACAGCTCACGGCCGGTCAGCCCGGTCGTCGTGACGACCACCTGCTCCTCGGGCAGCCGCTCGCGCAGCCATCTGATCGCCTGCGCCCTGCTCAGCCGGTCGCCGGTGCCCGGTACCTGCTGCGGCACGCTCCGGCCGAGCGGCACGGTCTGCGGCCGGTCCCGGAAGGTCCCCTTCCTGATCAGCAGGCAGTAGGCCCGTCGGGAGGCGTCCATCGTCCGCTCGGCCTCCGCCACCGCGCGCACGAACCCGGCGGAGTCGGCCGGGACCCACGCGTGGGCGATTCCGACGTCGTCCAGGATCCGCGCCGTGGTGCGTCCCATCACGTCGTGGTGGGGCTCGTCCCGGGTCCCCGGCTCGCCGCGGACCGACGTCAGCAGCAGCACCGGCACGCCGTAGGGCAGGCAGAGCGAGGCGAGCGGGTTGAGGGCGTCCCCGAGCCCGGAGTTCTGCAGGGCGACCACCACGCGCCGGCCGGTGAACCAGGCACCCGCGGCGACCGACACCGCCTCGCTCTCGCAGGTCGCCGGGAAGTAGGTGACGTCCGGGCGCCTGGCGGCGCGCGCCAGCAGCGGCCCGAGATAGCTGCACGGCACCGCCGCCATCTCGCGGTAGCCCCGGGCCAGCAGTGTGTCGAGGACGAGGTCGGGGTCCAGGGCCGGGGTGTCCTCGGGCGCGGACGTCGCGTTCACGGTCACCTCGCCTGGATCCGGCGCATCAGCCGACGCGCCCCGTCCGGGATCGCGTCCCGGCGGTGCATCATCACCCGGTTGTCCCAGACCACCAGGTCGCCCGGCTGCCACCGGTGCGCCCAGGCCGCCGCCGGGTTGTCGCAGTACCCCCACAGCTCGTCCAGCAGTGCCTCGGACTCGGCGAGCGGCAGACCCGGCACATAGGCGTTGAGCCGGCGGCCCAGGTACAGGGCCTTGCGCCCGCTCTCGGGCCGGACGCGCACCAGGGGGTGGACGGCGCCCGAGGAGGTGGTGATGTCGGTGACGGGAGTACGGCCGTGGCGCAGGTCGCCCGCCGCCGTGCGGCTGTCGTCGTGCTTGCACGACAGCGACCCGATCCGGTCGCGCAGGGCGGCGGGCATGGTGTCGTACACGGCCGACATGTCGAGGAACCAGGTGTCGCCGTGCCCCTCGGGTGTCTCGACGGCGTGGAGCGCGCTGGCGAGCGCGGGCTCGGCGACGTAGCACATGTCGGTGTGCCAGCCGAGTTCGCCGCCGCCCAGATGACCGAGCGGACGGCCGTCCTCGACGATGTTCGAGATGACCATGACCTCGGGCGGCAGCCCGGTGGTGTCGACGATCGCCTCCTGGGTGGGCACCGGCACCGGTGTGCCGAACAGCGCGCCGAACGTCACCAGGTCGTCGGGGGACAGCTCGCACCGGTGGAACACCAGGACCGGATGGCGCAGCCACGCCTCCTTGATGCGGGGCGCGAGTTCGGGCAGCCGGGCCGAGGTGAGCGGCGGCAGGGTCGCGAACGGGGGGACGGCCGGCGCGGCTCCGTCGGCCGACGAGTGCGTCACCACGTGAATCCTCCTTGCGGCAGGGCGGGAGCCGGACCGGTGAGCCCGCCGAACAGGCTCTCCGTCAGCTCGACGAGATCGGAGACGGCGAAGCGGTCCAGCGGCGGCCGGCGCAGACACGCGACGGCCAGCTCGGACAGGCGCGCGACTTCGCGCAGGGTGGCGCCCGGGGCGCCGGCCCCGTCCAGCAGTTCCATGATCGCCGCGATCTCGGTGTCGCCCGGATGCGGGACGGTGAGCAGGGCCTGGAGGCGGCGGCGCTCGGCCGGAGCGCACCGCTGGTGTCCGACGACGATCGGGAACGTCTTCTTGTGCTGGCGCAGGTCGCTGCGGAGCGGCTTGCCGTTGCGCTCCTCACTGCCCCACAGCCCGCGGTAGTCGTCGATGACCGAGAACGCCGTGGCCACCAGCGCGCCGAACTCCCGGAAGGCCGCGCGGACCTCGCACTCGGGGGTGCTGACGGCCGCCGCCAGCTCGATCCCGCATCTGATCAGGCACGAGCGGCCCAGAGCCACCGTCCTGACCTGGTCGAGCGTCATGTCGAGCCGCTTCTCCCAGTCCAGGTCGATGTGCTGGGAGTCGGCCATCTCCAGACACGAGTCCAGCAGGGTCCTCGACAGGTCCCGCGCCTCGACATGGGGCCATGCCCCGTCCAGGTAGTCCTGCAGCGCGTCGAGTCCGACGACGTAGATCCCGGCCGCCGCCGTCATCGCGTGCCCGGTGCCGTAACTGACCCAGAGCGCCGGGCGGTTACGGCGGGTGCGGTCGCCGTCCATGATGTCGTCGAGGATGATGCTGAAGTCGTGGACGAGCTGCACCGCTATCGCCGCCGGCACCGCCCTGCGGTGGTCACCGGCTATCGCCCGCGCGGTCAGCAGCGCCAGCAGCGGCCGTACCCGCTTGCCGCGGGCGTCGTCCCCCGCCGGCTCGCCGTCGTCCCACGAGCGCCAGGCCATGTGGTCGCTGACCATCCGCCGGAACGTCTCGGACCGTGGCTGCTCGCGGTGCAGGAAGGCGAACAGCTCCTGGTCGAACTGGTTCAGCAGCGCCCCGGGGATCACGTCCCGATCCGTTCCGCGGCGACCATGAGATAGGCGATGGAGGAGGCGTTGTACCCGTCGATGAACAACTGCTCGATCGTGTCACTGTGTTCGCTGCGCCGTCGCAGCTCCCAGTACGGCAGCGCGTCGTCGTCCATCTGGGCCACGTGGTACGGCACGAACCCCGCGTCCAGCAGCGCGCGGAGGTAGGCCCCGCGGGTGTGCATGGTGCAGGCGTAGTGGCGGTCGATCGCGGCGATGACATCGTCCGCCGAACCGCTCTCGTCGACCGCCCAGGTCGCGAAGACATAGCGCCCGCCCGGCTTCACGATCCGGGCGAACTCCCGGAACAGCGCGGTCAGATCACTGACGTACATCGTGACCTCATTGGTCAGCGCGGCGTCCACGCTCGCGCGGGGCAGCCCGGTGCGCAGCATGTTCATGTAGTGGAACCGGACCTTGGCGTCGCAGCCCCGCTCGCGGGCGCTGCGTTCGGCGAACCCCTGCTGGTACCGGGAGATCGTGGCGCCGTCGACGAAGCAGCCCAGGCGTTCGTGGGCCATGAAGGCGGTGCCGCCCCGGCCCGAGCCGCCGTCGAAGACCCGGTGCTCGGGTCCCAGGCCGCCGAGCAGGTCGAGCAGCCGCTCGGTCTGCGCGTTCTCCAGCTCGTGCAGCCGGCGCTGCACCGCGGCCTCGTTCCGGAGCGCCCCGGGCGTCCGGTCGAAGTCCCCGATCCCGAAGTGGTGGTGGACGAGGTTCGTCTCCTTGCCGAGCAGCAGGTTGAAGTCGTCCTGCTTCTCGTCGTACATCCGGGCGACTTCCCGTTCGTAGGCGGTGTCGACGACTGCTCGACCGCCCGCTGATTCACTCGGCTGCGCTTCGACGGCGTCGAGCGAGACCTTTCTCATACCAGTACCTCGTCACGATGAGTGGCGGCGCGACTTCCGCTCTCCGCCTGGCGGCGCCAGGGCCGGAAGCCGATGGGGGGTGTGCCTGCCGGACCGGCCCGCGGCGGTGGACGGCGCGGACGGCGGATCCCGGCCGAAGGGATGCGAAGGAATGCGAAGGGACGCGAGGGCTTCGAAGGGACGCGAAGGGCTCAGCGCGGAGCGACACCGAGAACGAGAGGGTCGGCACGCCGCAGGAAGGACACGGGCTGGAGTCTCGCGGGAGCGGTGTCGGCGAGCGTGAAGCGGAACCGCCGCAGCAGGGTCGCGACGATCAGCTTCAGCTCCATCATCGCCACACCCCGCCCGATGCAGACACGCGGTCCGTACCCGAACGGGAGGTACGCGGCGCGGTGCGCCTCACCGTGGGTGCCGTGGCGGAAGCGGCCGGGATCGAACCGTTCCGGCTCGGTCCAGTGGGCCGGATCCCGGTGCAGCGCGTACGGCGACACCAGCAGGACCGTGTCGCGGCCGAGGCGGTGGCCGCCCAGGGTGTACGTCCGCCGCACCCGTCTGCTCAGCAGCCAGCCCGGCGGGAAGAGCCGGATCGCCTCCAGGATGGTGTCCTCCGTGTACTCCAGGGTGTGCAGGTCCTCGTATCGGAGCGGCCGGTCCGACGGCAGGCGGTCCAGCTCGTCCACCACGTGGGCGGTGATCCGGGGATGGCGGCCGAGGAGGTCGAACAGCCAGACCGCCGCGGTCGCGGTGGTGAGCCATCCGGCGACGAAGGTCGTCTTCACCTCGGCCAGCAGCTCGTCGTCCGTCCAGCCCGCGCCGGTCTCCTCGTCGCGGCACTCCATCAGCATCCGGAGCAGGCCGGCCCGCTCCGGCGGGTGGGCGCGGTGGTCGTCGATGATCTCGGTGATGCTGGCGTTGAGCCGGGCCACCCCGTCGTCGAACAGCCGGCTCGCCGGGGTCGGGAACCAGCGCGGCAGACCCGCCGGCGCCCAGCGGCGGCGCTGCCGGTACTCCAGGCCGTAGTCGAAGGCACGGGTCAGCTGCGCGGCGGTCTCCGGGACCGCCACACCGAACATCATCCGTACGATCATGCGCTGGAGCAGGTCCAGCAACGCGGCGCTGCAGTCGACCGATCCCCGGGCCTCGGCGATCGGGGCGAGGCGTGAGACGGTCCGGTCGATCTCGTCCGCCGCCGAACCGAAGAGCTCCGGCAGGTTGGAGGTCCGGAAGGCGGGCTGCAACTCGTCGCGCCGCTTGCGCCACACCTCGCCCTGCATGGTGAACACCGACTCGCCGAACAGGGTGCCCAGCACGTCGTTGGTGCGGGTCATGCCGATGTCCGCGTACGGCGCGGTCATGACCGTCCGCACCAGGTCCGGATCGTTGACCTGGTAGTACGACCGTCTGCCGATCCGTCCGAGCCGGACGACCGGGCCCCGGCGGCTCGCCTCGCTCAGATAGGCGATCGGGTCCTTCCTCATCCGGGCGATGCCACCGAAGTACGGCAGCCCCGGCATGGCCGCCGGACGCGCCCGGCCGGCGGGTGCCGGTGGCGCGGCGGTCTCGGTCACCGGACGGTCTCCGGCGTCCGCCGGAAGTAGGCGTCCGCCCAGCGTTCCAGCGGGTCGGCGAGCTTGGGCAGCACCTCGGACAGCGCGTCGACGGCCAGCGAGATCCGGTCCCGGATGAGGAATTCGAGGAACGCGCGGGCCTGGACGCCGTCGAGGATGTCGCGTGTTCTCGCCACGTCCCGGTCGGCGGCCGGGGTGTGCAGCAGATCGACCAGCTCGTCGCGGCGAGGGTGGTCGAGCGCGAGGGCGTAGGCGAGGGGGGAGGTGACCTTGACGGGGTCCTTCTCCAGGTCGTCACCGCCGCCCCAGACCCCGCCGGCGTCGTCGAGCACCTGTACCGCGAACCCGATGTGGTGGCCGAAGCGGGCCAGTGCCTCGGCCGCCGCGTCCGGTGCGTCCATGGTGAGGGCCGCGCAGCGCAGCAGGCACTCGTAGATGACGGACGACTTCCAGCCGACGAGCTGTTCGTAGAAGAGCGCGACCCGGGTGGCGGCCCGCACGGGGTAGGGGGGCTCGGAACGCAGCTCGGAATAGCCCACGACGTCGAGGTACTCGCCGATCGACGCCGTCAGGCACGCCGAGCCCAGTTCGACGGTCGCCCGGGACACCGCCTGGACCGTCGCCGTGTCGGCCGCCGGGTCGAGCGCGGCCAGGGGGGCGCGCAGCACCTGGTTCTTCAGCGCCAGCACCAGCTCGATGGCGCCGGCACCGCCGAGCTCGCGCCACTGCTCCGACATCGGGTCGCGGTCCACGATCTGGTCGATCGGCGCGGAGAGGTGGACCATCGTGAACCAGCCGCTCAGGACCCGCGCGGAGGCATGGGAGGGCCGGTGGCCGAACTCCGTGGCGAGCAGGGTCAGCAACGGCTCCCACAGACGGGTGCGTTTGCGCAGGGAGCGGGCGAACTCGGCCTTGATGGCGGGATGGCCGTCGAACGCGGGGTAGGACGCCGCGTGTTCGGCCAGGTTCCATTCGATGCCGTCGCGCACGGGGGCGTTCATCCGTGTCCGACCTCCTCCGCGATCTCGAAGTCGACCATGTCGGTGTCGGTCATGGGAAGCCGCAGCATGCGCTCGTCCTCCGGGCTGGCGAGCAGTTCCCCGAGGACGCGTCCGATCCGGGTGCGCTCGGCCGCGGGGACCGATTCGAGCACGTCCCGCCGCTTCGCGGCATCGGAAGAGACGGCGGATTCGAACAGCTTCGCCAAATCGACGAGATTGATGGGGTTCACGACAGCAGTCACCTCGTTCATTTCCTTGCGGTAGGGGCCTGCTGGTCTAGAGATCGGATGCCTGCACCACCGTGGGCGCGACGACACGGCCTTCCTCCATGGATTTTTCCATGGCGGCCTGGATGTAGTGGGCATTGATACGGGAGAGCGCGCTCCTGGCCAGATCGGGACTCTTGACGACGGAGTTCGCAGCGGTGATCGCGAGTTCGGCGACGGCGGGTCCGCAGTCCGCGAGCAGATTGCCGCGCCGGAAGCTGTTGCCGGCGATGACCGAGGCCGCCGCGTGGATGCTCAGGTAGGTGAAGGCGGTGATCAGCTCGGGGAACTCGGCATGGGCCTTGTGCAGATCGGCGATCAGGGACTTTCCGTCGAGAGAGATCACGGAGGCCATGAAGGTCTCGTAGTCGGTGGGCTGCGCGGCGGGCTTTCCGGTGTCGTCGGTCATCTGTTCGCCTTTCACGGGGAGGGCGGAGTTCCGGCCGTTCCGCGCATGGGGGAAAGCCGGTCTCGTAATCCGTGTGTTCGAATCGTTCGGGAGGCGGGAAAATCGAACGGATCGGCGGTGACAAGGTTGTCAGTCCGTGCGGACCGAGCACGCGTACAGGTGTGTTCTTGATCCCGCATCGACCGGCTGGTGCGAGTCCGTGGTTATTCTGCGGCATCGCGGAATTGCCGTGGAGTCGGAAATCGGTCAACAGATCTCCACCGCGCCCGAAAAAGGCTGGTGTCGTGAATTCCTGTGACTGCCGTTGCGGGTGAGTTCATTGTGCGGCGCAGACGTATTTCCGAAAGATCTTACGGTGATGGCCGGTGCCGGTCGTCCGGCGTGCCCGCCCGCCGTCGGGAGCTGCGGCGGTCCGTCACCACGCCTCCGACTCCGCCGAGGACGCAGAGGCCCGTTCCGTTCGCCGGCCGCCTCGGCGCAGCCGCGTCGCGAGCAGCGGCAGGACCAGTACCGAGACCATCGCGGCGCCGACCAGTGCCGCGGCCTGGTCCCCGCCGAGCACCTTCTGGTCGACACCGATGGTGGTGATCGCCACGATGAGCGGCAGACATGTCGAGGCGAACAGCGTGAGCGCCCGGCGGTCGCCGGGGCCGAGGCCCGGTGGCGCGAGAAGGCGGACCGGGCCGCCCCGCACCAGCAGGAACAGCAGCAGGAAGACGGGCACCAGCGCCGCCGCGCGCCCGTCGTGCAACAGGGCGCGCAGGTCGAACTCGATCCCGGTCACCACGTAGAAGAGCGGCACGAGGAACCCGAACCCGAGGGCCTCGACCTTGCCGAAGACCTCCGCGCCGTGCGCGGGCGAGGCGCTGTGCAGCACGAGCCGGGTGAGGACACCGGCGGCGAAGGCGCCCAGCAGGATGTCCAGGCCGAACGCCTGCGCCAGGGCGAGCATGCCCGCCAGCAGCAGCATGACGAAGCGGACCGCGAACTGGCCGCTGCTGTGCAGGGTCGTGGCGACGAGCCGGGAGAACCAGGCCCGCCGGGGCCGCAGCGCCCACCCGACGGCCCCCGCGGTGATCACGGCGAAAGCGACGAGCAGCACCGTGGACTTACCCGGACCGCGTCCGCTGAGCAGCAGCGCCATGGCGACGACCGGCCCGAACTCGCCCACCGCGCCGAAGGCGGACACCACCGTGCCGAAGCGGCTGCGCAGTTCCCCCTGGTCCCGCAGGATCGGCAGCACCGTGCCCAGTGCCGTACTGGTCAGCGCGGTGCCGATGACGAACGCCTGGTAGGCCGCTCCACCGCTGATCAGGAAGCCGAGCCCGATGCCGGCGGCGAGGGAGACGAGCCAGGCGGCCGTGGCGCGGCGCAGGGTGGCCCCGCGGACCGCCGCGAACTCGATCTCGTACCCGGCCAGGAAGATGAGCATGGCCAGGCCCAGGTCGGAGAGGGTGTCGACGACCCGGTCGGGGTGGGCCCAGCCGAGCACCGCGGGGCCGATGACGATACCGAGCACGATCTCGAAGATGACCAGCGGCACCCGGACCAGGCGTGTCACCGCCTCGGCGAGGACCGGTGCGAGGACGGCCGCCGCCATGATCAGGACGAGGGTGCCGGGGTGGGCCATGGTCCGCTCAGCAGGCGCCGGGGCGGCGCGTCGCGCAGCGGCGACCGCGTGGACGGCGCCCACGCCGCCCGGCGTCGGACTCGGCTGCGGTGTTCCGGTACATCTCGGGCTCCTCGTGGCGACCGGCCGGGACCGCGACGGGATCCGGCACGGACCACGGTCACCACGGCCAGCCTCACCCGGACCCCGCGCCCGGCACGACCGGTCGTACGCCGTAGGAGGGAAGGCCGGGCCCACCGCCCCGCACCGCACCGTCACGGCACCCGGGCCCCGCCCCAGGGTCCTGGACGCGGGTGCGGGGCCCGGGTGCCGTGACGTCCTTCAGTTCCCCGAGCCCGTCCCCGCGTGGGCGACCTCGGGGACGGGACGCCCGCCCGTGCCGTCTGCGTCGTTCCCGCCGTCCTCGGCGTCCTCGGCGTCCGCGTCCCGCCCGAGCCAGGTCAGCAGCGGGCCCGTCATCGCGGTCGTCGCGACCGCCACCACCACCAGCAGCGAGTACCAGCGGCCGTCGAGCAGGCCCGCCTGCTTGCCCACGTTGAGTGCGATGAGTTCGGTCAGGCCCCGGGTGTTCATCAGCGCCCCGATGACCGCGCTCTGCCGCCAGCTCCCGCCGCTCAGGCGGGCGGCGAGCGTGCAGCCGCCGAGCTTGGAGACGACCGCCGTCCCGAACAGCGCGAGCAGCAGCAGCACGTCCGCGCCGCCCAGCCCGCCGATGTCCACGGACCAGCCGGTGGTGATGAAGAAGACCGGAAGCAGCAGGCTGCCCGCCCGGTCCGCCCACGAGACCAGCTCCGGGTCGGGGGTGCCGTCCGTACGGCGCGGCATCAGCAGCCCGGCCAGGAACGCCCCGAACACCGCGTGCAGGCCGAGAACGCTGGTCGCCCACCCGGACAGCAGCGCCACCGCGATCAGCGGTCCGTCGCGCAGCGCCCCCCGGAGGGCGCCGGCGCGCCGCAGCACCGGTCGGGCCACCGCGGACATCGCCAGCAGATAGCAGGCCAGCAGCCCGACCAACTCCGCCGCGGAGCGGCCGCCCGAACCGGCGAGTGCGACGACACCGGCCAGCAGCAGCCAGCCGACGACGTCGGTCAGCGCCGCGGCGGCCGTGGCCACCGTGCCCGGCGTCGTCGTGGACAGCCCGCGGTCGCGGACGATGCTCGCCAGGACGGGCATCGCCGTGATGGAGAGCGCGACCGCGAGATACAGCGGGAAGGCCCAGCCGTCGGGAACGCCCTGCGGCGCCAGGTCGCTGCCGAGGACGAGCCAGCCGAGCCCCGCGCCCGCCGCCATGGGGACGGCGAGCGCGGCGGCGGACACCGAGGTGACCGCCCGGCCCTGGTGGCGCAGCAGGGACGTGTCCAGCTCGCAGCCCACGGAGAACATGAACAGCACCAGTGCCACCTGCCCGAGCACCCCGAGGTGGGGCAGCGCCTCGACCGGGACCAGCGCGGAGCTGGGGTCGCCGGGGAACCGGCCCAGCACGCTGGGCCCGAGGACGATGCCCACCAGCACCTGGCCGATCACCGGCGGCTGCCCGACGCGGCGGGCCAGTGCCGAGAGCCCGGCGGCGAGGGCGACGACCACACCGGTGGCCGCCAGCACGCTCGACGTGATCTCCTCCGCACTCACCGGAGCGCCCCCGTACCGGTGACGGCGGGCGCGGTCATGCGGCCGGGCCCCCCTGCGCGGGCACGGCGGCCCCGGCGTCCGCCGTCGCCGGCACGGCCCAGCCGAGACCGTCGGACGAGGCCACCAGACCGTCCGAGAACAGCGGCTTCTCCAGGGTGGTCGCACCGCCCATGGAGGCACGGGCCTGGACCTCGTTCATGCCCTGCATCACCTCCGTCACCACCTGGGTGCCGAACAGCTCGCCCATCCGCTCGCCGCTCTCGGTCTGCGCGGGGCCGGTACGGGTGACCGCGTCCGCCAGCTCCCTGGAGGAGCCGCCGAAGCGCTCCTTGAGCCCCTCCAGGTCGGTCAGCGCCGACTCACCGGAGGAGACACCGCCGACCAGCTCCACGAAGGCCCGCAGATCGGTCGCCTCGGCCCGGGACACCTTGCGGGCCTGCCAGAAGTACGACTCCTCGTTGTGCTGCATGTCGTAGAAGGCGAGCAGGAACTCGTAGAACACGCCGTACTCGCGGCGGTAGCGGCGTTCGAACTCGCCGAAGGCGCGCTCCTCGTCCAGGCCGCCGCCGAGCGCGCTGTTGATCGAACGGGCCGCCAGCAGACCGCCGTAGGTGGCCAGGTGGACGCCGGTGGAGAACACCGGGTCGACGAAGCAGGCCGCGTCGCCGACCAGCACCATGCCGGGCTGCCAGAAGCGCTCCATGGCGTACGAGTAGTCCTTGCGGACGCGCAGTTCGCCGTAGGGTCCCTCGGTGACGCGCTCGGCGTCCTGGAGGAATTCCTTGATCATCGGGGCCTGCTCGATGAACTGGGCCATGGCGCCCTCGGGGTCGCGCGAGAGGGTGCCGACCTGGGAGCGGTTGACGACCGCGCCGACGCTGGTGAGCGTGTCGGTGAGCGGGATGTACCAGAACCAGCCGTCGTCCCAGGCGCAGCACAGGATGTTGCCGGCGTCCGGTCCGGGCAGCCGCTTGCCGCCCTCGTAGTAGCCGTAGAGGGCCACGTTGCGGAAGAAGTCCGAGTAGTTGCGCTTGCCGACCGTGCGGGCGAGCCTGCTGTTGCTGCCGGAGGCGTCGACCACGTACCGGGCGGCGGTCTCGTGGGTGCGGCCGTCCTCGTCGGTCCAGCGCAGGCCGGTGATCCGCTCGCCCTCGCTCAGCGTGGCCACGGCCGTGCACCGTTCGCGGACCTCGACGCCGAGGCGGCGGGCGTTGTCCAGGAGGATCTTGTCGAACTTCATGCGCTCCACCTGGTAGGCGGTGGAGGTGGGGCCCGACATCAGCGGGGAGTAGGCGAACAGGAAGTTCCACGGCTCGGGGTTGGAGCCCCAGCGGAATGTGCCGCCGCGCTTCGGCATGAAGCCGGCCTTCTCCAGTTCCTCGGTCACGCCGAGGAAGCGGCACACGCCGTGGATCGTCGCGGGCAGCAGCGACTCGCCGATCTGGTGGCGGGGGAAGGACTCCTTCTCCAGCAGCAGGACACGGTGGCCGGCCATCGCGACCAAGGCGGCGGTGGTGGAGCCGCCGGGGCCGCCGCCGACCACCACGACGTCGTAGGAGCCGGCGGGACCCGCCGTGGTGGTGTCGGTGGCGTGCTCGGGCGTGGACATGTGTTTCTCCCTGGAAGTGCGGCCGGGGCCGGTGGGGTTGGCGGTTGCGTGTCGTGCGGGCCGCACGGGCCGGACGACGGCGCCCGAGGGGATCGGGCGGGGCCGTCCGGCGGGGCGGCGGGACATGTGCCGTGGGGAAGGAGGTGTCGGAAGCGGGGCCTGGGGCCCGGCGACGACCTGCCCGGCAACGCAAGTAAGGCTTACCTTAGTTGGCTGGCGGACGCCGGGTCAATCGCCGTCGGCGGCCGCTGCGGGCCCCCGTCCGGGACGGCCCGCAGGGCCGCGTCCAGCAGGGGACCGATCTCGTCCAGCGCACGCGCCGACATCACCTCGTCGTGACCGCAGTCCAGTACGTGCTCGGTCAGCGGGCCGTCGATGTGGGCGGGCCACACCAGGCCCGGTGCGTCCTCAGCGGGGGTGGAGCGCGCGGCGGTGAAGAACAGCACCGGACCGCGGAAGTGGCGCGTACGGCTGCGCGAGAGCAGGCGCACACAGTGCACATTGGTGTCGACGACGGCGTGCAGCAGCTCCTCGTCGAACCCGGCGAGCAGGCCCTGGCTGTCCCGGATCGCGGCGACCGCCTCGGCGCGGCTCACCGCACGGCCGCTGTCGCCGTCGAGGCCGGCCACCGCCAGCAGGAAGCCGCTCTCCTCCCGCTCCAGCCGCTCCCGCCAGTCGGGGGAGTCGAGATGGGACCAGTCCTCCCGCTCGGGCGGGTAGGCGTCCAGCAGCGCGAGGAACGCCACGTCCTCGCCCCGCTCCTGGAGCATCGCCGCCAGCGTGTGCGCCACCGTGCCGCCGAAGGAGTATCCGGCGAAGTGGTACGGCCCCTCGGGCTGGACGGCGCGGATCTCCGCCAGGTACAGCTCGCACAGCCCGGCCACGTCGGCGACGGCGGGCAGTTCGCCCGACAGGCCCGGTGACTGCACGCCGTACACCGGCCGTTCCGGGTCCAGGTTCCGCAGCAGACCGGTGTACTGCCAGCTGAACCCGGAGGCCGGGTGGAAACAGAACAGCGGCGCTCTGGAACCCCGTTCGCGCAGCGGCAGCAGGACCCGCAGGGCGTCACGGCGGGCGTCGGTGCCGATCCGCGCGGCCACCCCGGCCACCGTCGGCGCCGACATCACCGTGCCGACCTGCACCGGCACGCCCAGCTCGGCCCGGATCCGGCCCACGAGCCGCATCGCCAGCAGCGAATGGCCGCCCAGGTCGAAGAAGTTGTCCTCCACGCCGACCCGTTCGAGCCCCAGCACCTCGGCGAACAGCCCGCACAGCAGCTCCTCGCGGGCGTCCTTCGGCGGGCGGCCCCCGCCCGTGTCCCCGAAGGCGGGCGCGGGCAGCGCGGCGCGGTCCACCTTGCCGTTGACCGTCAGCGGCAGCGCGTCCAGCGGGACGAACACGGACGGCACCATGAACTCCGGCAGCAGCGCCGACAGTCTGGCCCGCAGCGCGCCCGTCCCCGGCTCGTCCGGGGCGTCCGGGGCGTGCGCCCCGCCGGAGGCGGCGACGGTGTACGCCACCAGCCGCTTCACCCCGCCGGGACCCGTGTGCACGGCGACCGCGGCGGCGGCCACCGCCGGATCGCCGGTGAGCGCCGACTCGATCTCGCCCAGCTCGATCCGGAAACCGCGGATCTTCACCTGGTGGTCGGTACGGCCCAGGTAGTCGAGCTGCCCGTCCGCCCGCCAGCGCACCAGGTCGCCGGTGCGGTACATCAGCGTGCCGGGCCCGCCGAACGGGTCGGCCACGAACCGCTCCGCCGTCAGCGCCGGGCGCCGGAAGTAGCCGCGCGCCAGCCCCGCCCCCGCCAGGTACAGCTCGCCCGGCACCCCGCGCGGCACCGGCCGCAGCGCGCTGTCGAGCACATAGGCGCGGGTGTTGTGGATGGGCCGGCCGACGCAGGAGGACGCGCTCGCGTCCGCTTCCGCGCCGAGCGCGTTGATGGTGTACTCGGTGGGGCCGTAGAGGTTGTAGCCCATGGTGCCCTCGGTGTCCCGCAGCAGCGTCCACAGCGAGTCGGGCACCGCCTCGCCGCCGAGCAGCACCAGCGTCGGCCGGTGCCGGTCCGCGTCCAGCAGACCGGCGTCGACCAGTTGCTGCCCGTAGGACGGGGTGACGTTGACGACGTCGATGCCGACCCGGTCGTAGTGCGCGGTCAGCGCCGCCGGGTCCAGGCGCAGCTCCTCGCCGATGACATGCACCTCGTGCCCGTCCACCAGCCAGAAGAACTCCTCCCACGACATGTCGAAGGCGAACGACACCGTGTGCGCCACCCGCATCCGGCGCCCGCCCGCCAGCTCCACGGCGGGGCCGAAGACGCGCTCGCGGTGGTTGAACAGCATGTTGACCAGTCCGGCGTAGGGCACCACGACCCCCTTGGGGCGGCCCGTCGAACCGGACGTGTAGATCAGGTAGGCCGGGTGCCGGCCGTCCCGGGGCGCGATCAGCTCGTCCTCGGTGACCGGCGCGCCCGAGCGGCCCGCGAGGTCCGCCGCGGTCGGCGGCGCGTCCAGCACCAGCGGCGGCACACCCGGCACGCTCGGCACCCGGCCGGCGACCGCCGTCGAGGTCACCAGGCACAGCGGCGCGGCGTCCTCGACCATCGCCGCCAGCCGGTCCACCGGATGGTCCAGGTCCAGCGGCAGATACGCGGCGCCCGTCCTCAGCACCGCGAACAGGGCGACGACGAAGTCCGCCGAGCGCGGCAGGCCCAGCGCCACCGTGCGCTCGGGACCGGCGCCCCGCTCGATCAGGACCCGCGCCAGACGGCAGGACCGCTCGTCCAGCTCGGCGTAGCTCAGCCGCTCGTCCTCGAAGACCAGCGCCGTCGCGTCCGGAGTGGCCGCGGCCTGCCCCGCGAACAGGTCGATCAGCGACACGTCCGGCACCGAGTGCCCCGTGTCGTCGCCCAGTTCCAGCAGCGCCGCCCGCTCCTCGTCCGCCAGCGCGTGCAGCCGGCCCACCGCGGTGGCACCGCCCGCCGCGAACTGCCCGACCAGTCGGCGCAGCCGGGCCGCCAGCTCCCCGGCGGTCGCCGCGTCGTACAGGTCGGGCCGGTAGGCGAGGCTCAGCTCCAGCGAGGGGCCGGGCGTCACCGCCAGCGTCAGCGGGTAGTGGGTGCCGTCCACACTGTGCGTCCAGCCGATGCCGTACCGGGCGACGGCCTCCTCGCGGGCGGCGTCGTCCAGCGGCGTGTTCCGGAAGACGTACAGCGTGTCGAACAGGGTCCCGAGCCCGGTGGCCCGCTGGATACGGCCGAGACCCAGGTAGTGGTGCGGCAGCAGCTCGGCGTGCTCGCGCTGCACCCGTACCAGCAGGTCCCGCAGCGGCTCGTCCGGGCGCAGCGTCACCCGGAACGGCAGCGTGTTCATGAACATGCCGATCATATGGTCGACGCCGGGCACGTCCGCCGGGCGGCCCGAGACCGTGGCACCGAACACCACGTCGTCCCGGCCGGTCAGCGCCGCCAGCGACAGCGCCCAGGCGGCCGACAGCACGGTGTTCAGCGTCACCCCGCAGCCACGGGCGAACTGCCGCAGCCCGTCGCTGAGTTCTGCGCCGAGCGCGATGTCCACCACCTCGGCGGTGACCGGCTGCCGCGCCGGGTCGGCCGGTGCGACCAGGGTCGCCTGGTCCAGCCCCGACAGATGCGCCCGCCAGGCGTCCAGCGCCGCCGAGGAGTCGGTGTCCGCGAGCCACCGCAGATAGTCCCGGTACGGCGTCACCGGGGGCAGTGAATCCAGGTCGCCGCCGCGCCCGTACAGCGCGAACAGCTCCTCGAAGAACAGCGACTCCGACCAGCCGTCGGTCAGGATGTGATGCTGCGTCACACACAGCATCCAGCGGTCCTCGGCGAACTTGAGCAGTGTCACGCGCATCAGCGGCGGCGCGGACAGGTCGAAGCGGGTCGCCGCGTCGGCGAGGGAGAACTCACGCTGCGCGGACCGCTGCGCCTCCTCGTCGAGACCGGTCAAGTCCTCGACGCACCACGGCAGTTCCCAGGCGGCCGGGACGGCCTGCACCGGCTGGGGCAGACCCTCGTGCCAGAAGCCCGAGCGGAGATTGGGGTGCCGGCGCAGCATCGCGTCGAACGCGGCCCGCAGCGCGGCCGTGTCGACGGCGTGCCGCAGCTCCACGAAGTTCTGCATCAGATAGACGTCCAGCGCCCGGTCGTCGTACACCGCGTGGAAGTACAGGCCCTCCTGGAGCGGCGCCAGCGGCAGCACCTCGGCGATCTCACCGAACGCACCGGCGAGCGCCGCCCGCCCGGCCGCGTCCGGGACCACCAGCGGCTCCCGGGACACGACCGGTGCGGCGCCGGCGTCCACAGCGCGGGCGGCGGTGGCCAGACCCGCCGGGGTGCGCTGCTCGAACACATCACGCGGGGAGAGCACCAGGCCCTCCTTGCGAGCGCGCGTCACCAGCTGGATGGAGACGATGCTGTCACCGCCCAGGGCGAAGAAGTCGTCGTCCACACCCGCCGAGGCCAGACCCAGCACTTCCGCGAAGACCCGGCACAGCGTCTCCTCACGGGCGTCGCGAGGCGCCCGGGACACCGCCGCCCCCGTCAGCACCGGAGCGGGCAGCGCGGCCCGGTCCAGCTTGCCGTTGACCGTCGTCGGCAACGCGTCCACCACCACGACCGCCGCCGGCACCATGTGATCGGGCAGCACCGCCGCCAGCTCCGCGCGGACCGCGACCGGATCGGCGACGCCGGTCACATAGCCGGCCAGCCGCTTGACCCCGGGAGTGTCCTCGCGCACCACGACCGCGGCGGACGCCACGCCCGCCAGCGCGACGAGCGCGGACTCCACCTCGCCCGGCTCGATCCGGTAACCCCGGATCTTCACCTGGTCGTCGGCCCGCCCCAGATACTCCAACTGCCCGTCAGTGCCCAGCCGTACGAGGTCACCGGTGCGGTACATCCGGGTGCCGGGCGGGCCGTAGGGGTCGGCGACGAACCGCTCGGCGGTCAGCGCGAACCGGCCCAGATAGCCGCGCGCCGTGCCGTGACCGGCGAGGTACAGCTCGCCCGTCGTCCCCGCCGGAACCGGGCGCAGCGCGCCGTCCAGCACATAGGCGCCGGTGTTGCCGATGGGCCGCCCCACGACCGGCGTGCCGCGCACCGAGAGGTCGGCGGCGAGCGCGTCCACCGTGTACTCGGTCGGCCCGTACAGGTTCACCGACATGACGCCACCGGCGTCCCGCACCTCGGACCACAGCTCCGGCGGCACCGCCTCGCCACCGAGCAGCAGCAGCGCGGGCCGGTGGTGCGCGGCGTCCAGCAGGCCCCAGTCGAGCAGCTGGCGGGCGTAGGTGGGGGTCACGTCCATCGCGTCGATGCGCCGCCCGCGGACGTATCCCACGACGAACTCCGCGTCGCGGCGGCCCACTTCGTCCAGCACATGCAGCTCGTGCCCGGCGATCAGCCAGAACAGCTGCTCCCAGGAGGTGTCGAAGCTGAACGACGCCGTGTGCAGGGCCCGCAGGGTGCGCCCGCCCGCCGCCGCGACCACCGGAGCGAAGACCTCGCCGATGTGGTTCGCGTACAGGTTGGACAAGCCGCCGTGGGTGAGCACCACGCCCTTGGGGCGGCCCGTCGAACCCGAGGTGTAGATCACGTACGCCGGATGCTCCGCCACCACGTCCGGCGGCACGGGCACCGTCCCGGCCGCCTCGACCCCGGTCAGGGGCGCGTCCAGCAGGATCCGCTCCGGCCCGCCCGTCCGCGGCAGCAGACCGACCGCGTCGGAGGTGGTCAGCACGCACACCGGAGCGGCGTCGTCGAGCATGTACGCCAGCCGGTCCTCCGGATGGTCCAGGTCGAGCGGCAGATAGGCACCACCGGCCCGCAGCACCGCGAGGATCGCCACCACCGACTCCGCCGACCGCGGCACCGCGAGCGCCACCACCGACTCCGGGCCCACCCCGCGCGCGACGAGCAGTGAGGCCAGCCGCGCGGCCCGCCGCTCCAGCTCGGCGAAGGTCAGCGTCACCTCGCCCGCGACCACCGCGACGGCGTCCGGCGTCCGCGCCACCTGCTCCGCGAACCGGTCGGCGACCGTACCGCCCGGTACCTCCCGCACCGCGCCCCGCCAGCTCTCGCGCACCCGCCGGGACTCCGCCTCCGGCAGCAGCTCCAGGGTGCCGACAGCGACTTCGGGAGGCCCGGACAGTCGCTCCAGCGCCAGGGCCAGACGCCCGGCGAGCAGTTCCGCGTGCCGGGCGTCGAACAGGTCGGGGCGGTACTCCAGACGCAGCAGAGCGCGCTCCTCCAGCGCCACGGCGAGGGTCAGCGGATAGTGCGTGGCGTCACGCGCCTCCACCCCGGTCACCCGGAGCCCGCCGCCGACCGTGCGCGTCGCCCCCGGGTCCACGGGATAGTTCTCGATCACCACGAGCGTGTCGAACAGCTCCCGGCCGCCCGCCTGCTTCTGGATCGGGCCGAGCCCCAGGTGGTGGTGGGCGAGCAGCGCGTTCTGCTCGTCCCGGAACCGCCGCAGCAGCCCCGCCACGCTCTCCTCGGGGCGCGTCACCAGCCGGACCGGCACGGTGGTGATGAACAGACCGAGCATCGACTCGACCCCCGGTATCTCGTCCGGGCGGCCCGACACCGTCAGACCGACCACCACGTCCTGACGGCCCGTCACCTGACCTATGACCAGGCCCCACGCACACTGGATCAGCGTGCTCGGCGTCGTCCCGAGCCGCCGCGCGGCCGCCGTCAGCCGCGCCGTGGCCCCGGCCGACAGCTCCAGCGCGTGCACCCCCGGCCGCACCGCCGGACGCGCCGGGTCGGCCGGCGCGACCAGCGTCGGCTCCTCCAGCGTCGCCAGCGCCCGCCGCCAGGCGGCCTCGGCCGCCGCCACGTCCTGCTTCTTCAGCCACTTCAGATAGTCCCGGTACGGACGCGCCGCGGGCAGCGCGGACACGTCGCCGTCGCTGCCGTACAGCGCCAGCAGATCGCCCACCAGCAGCGGCATCGACCATCCGTCCACCAGGATGTGGTGCACGGTGATCACCAGCCGGTGGTCGTCGTCGGCGACCCGGGCCAGCACCAGCCGCACCAGCGGCGGCCGGTGCAGCTCGAACCGCCGCCCCAGCTCGGCGCGTTCCAGCTCGGCCAGCGCCCGCCCGGCCTCCCCGGCGGCGGACAGATCGGCGCGATCGACACCGATGCGCACCTCCGCCGGCACGAACTGCACCGGCTGCGGCACCCCTTCGTGCCAGAACCCGGCCCGCAGATTCGGGTGCCGACGCAGCAGCGCGACCGCCGCCCGCTCCAGCCGGGCCGCGTCGACCGGCCCCGCCAGCGCCACCGTGACCTGCACGGTGTACACGTCGGCGGCGCCGCGTCCGGCGTCGTAGACGGAATGGAACAACATGCCCTGCTGCAAGGGGGACAGCGGCAGCATGTCCTCGATCCGAGCCTGCTTCACTGCTGGGCCCTCCACATTTCTTCGAGCATGGTGATCTGGTCCTGGTCGAGTTCGAGCAGGTCGAGGTCCGAGGGCGTGTGCCCGGCGGTCGTCCCGCCGTCCGCCCAGGCGGCAAAGGTGTCCAGCGCGTCCAGCCAGCCGTCCGCCAGCGCGCTGACGGTGCCCTGGGACAGGGCCTCGCCCGCCCACACGAACGACGCCGCGAGCTGCGGCCCCTCCGGTCCGCCCGTCACCTCCGCGACGACCTCCAGCGCGTGGGAGAGCGGCAGGGCCGGATCGGGGGCCACGGCCAGGGCGTCCGCCTCGGGGGCCGGACCCCAGTCGGCGGTGGCGCGGGCCGTCTGCCGGCCCAGGTAGTTCCACAGGACCTCGGCCGCGCCGGGACCGAACAGCCCGGCCGTGCCGGCGTTCAGCCGGCGCAGCAGACCCGCGCCCACCCCGCCGTCCGGCACACCGCGCACCTGCTCCTTGACCTCCTTCAGGGCCGCGCCCGCGTCCTCGGACCCCGCCAGCACAGCTGCCGGGTCATAGGCGCGCGCCCCCAGCCGCAGCGGATACACCGAGGTCAGCCAGCCGACCGTACGGGTCAGGTCCGCGCCCGGCACGAGATCCTGCTCCCGGCCGTGCCCCTCCAGGTCCACGGCGAACCCGGCCGCCTCCGCGGACCGGCCCGCACGGGCCGCCCAGGCGCCCACGGACACCGCGAACGCGGTCAGCAGGATGTCGTTCACCGTGCCGTGCACCGCCGAGGGGACCCGCTCCAGCAGCGGCGCCGTCCGCTCGGCCGACAGCCGCACATCGAGCCTGCGCGCCGTCGACACGGTGTCCCGCCCCGGATCCAGCGCCCGGTCGGTGAGCAGCCGCCCGCGCGGCGCCTCCGCCAGCCAGCGGTCCAGCTCCGCCAGCCGCCGCGCACTGTGCGCCTCGGCGAGCAGCCCGGACGTCCAGGTCCGCAACGACGTCGGCACCGGCTCCGGCGCGGGCGCCCGGCCCGCCGCCGCGGCCTCCCAGGCCGCCCGCAGATCGGGCAGCAGGATCTGCCACGACACCTCGTCGACCACCAGATGGTGCGCCACCAGCAGCAGCCTGCCCGGCGCGTCCGGACCGGCATCGAGGAACACCGCCCGCACCGTCCGTCCGGCCACCGGATCCAGCTCCCCGGCCGCCCGGTCCGACTCCCGCGCCACCAGCTCACGCAGCGCCCCGTCACCGAGACCAGCGGCATCCACCGTGCGCAGCGCCGAAGCGGCCTCCAGCGCGCCCACCGGCCGCACCTCGGCGCTCCACAGCCCCGGCCGTGCCACCGACAGCGCCAGCCGCAGCCCGTCGTGCCGGTCCAGCACCGCCTGGAGCGCCGTGACCAGATCGGCCGCGCGCACTCCGGCGGGCAGCCGCACCAGACGGGCCTGGCAGAAGCGCTCGTACGGGCCGCCCCGGGCCGCCAGCCAGTGCGCGGCCGGTGGCAGGACCAGGGGCCCCGTGCCCACGTCCGCCGGGCGCGGAGCCGCACCGGTCTCCTCGGGCGCCACGACCGCGGCGAGCGCGGCCGGCGTCGGATGCTGGAACACCTGGCGCGCCGTCATGGTGAGCCCGGCCTTCCGGGCGAGGCTCACCAGCCGGATCGAGACGATGCTGTCGCCGCCCAGCTCGAAGAAGTTGTCCTCGACGTCGACGGCCGGCAGCCCGAGCACCTCGGCCATCAGCCGGGCGAGCACCTGCGTCGCCCCCACCCCCGTCCCCGAGGGGACGGACCGGGCCGCACCCGAGGGCACGGGCAGAGCACGGCGGTCGAGCTTGCCGTTCCTGCTCAGCGGCAGGGCGTCCAGCGTCACGAAGAGCGCCGGGACCATGTACGCGGGCAGCCGCTCCGCCGCATGGGCACGCAGCTCGTCCGGTACGACGGCCGCACCGGGCGCGGGCACCACATAGGCGACGAGCTGCTGCACCCCCGGCCGGTCCTCGCGGACGTGTGCGACGGCTTGTGCGATGCCGGGTGCTTCGGTCAATGCGGTTTCGATTTCTTCGAGTTCGATGCGTTGGCCGCGGAGTTTGATCTGGTGGTCGGTGCGGCCGAGGTAGGTGAGGGTGCCGTCGGGGTTCCAGCGGGCGAGGTCGCCGGTGCGGTACATGCGGGTGCCGGGGGTGCCGTGGGGGTCGGCGGTGAATCGTTCGGCGGTGAGGGCCGGTTGGGTGAGGTAGCCGCGGGCGAGTTGGGTGCCTGCGAGGTAGAGCTCGCCGGGGACGCCTATGGGGACGGGCTGGAGGTGGGTGTCGAGGACGTAGACGCGGGTGTTCCAGACGGGTGTTCCGATGGGTATGGAGTGGCTGTTGTCGGTGGTGTGGGCCGGGGCGCGGGTGACGTCCACGGCCGCCTCGGTGGGGCCGTACAGGTTCTCCAGCGCGACCGGGCGCGGTGCGGCCGAGGCATGGAACCTGGCGGCCAGGTCCGCCGAGAGGGTCTCTCCGCTGCACACCACGAGTCGCAGGCTCGGGCAGTCGGACAGCTCGGTCTCCGTCAGGAAGGCGGCGAGCATCGAGGGCACGAAGTGGCAGACGGTGACGGCCTGTTCGCGGATGAGCGCGGCCAGGTAGTGGGGGTCGGTGTGCTCTTCGGGCCGAGCGACGACCAGCGGCACGCCCTGCGCCAGCGGCCAGAACAGCTCCCACACGGAGACGTCGAAGGTGGTGGGTGTCTTGAGCAGTACCCGGTCCGTCGTGGTGAGTTGGTAGGTGTCCTGCATCCACTGGAGGCGGTTGACGATGGCCGCGTGCTCGATCAGTACGCCCTTGGGGCGTCCGGTGGATCCGGAGGTGAACAGTATGTAGGCCGGGTGGGACGGCAGCAGAGGTGCGAGCCGGTCGGCGTCGGTGACGGCATCGGACCCGAAGCCCGCCAACTCTTCGTTCACAGCGGGCGAGTCGAGCAGTACAGCACCGGGCCGGAGGCGTTCGGGCAGTGTGCCGAGTGAGGCCCGGTCCGTGATGACGCACACCGGTGCGGCGGTGTCGGTCATGTAGCTGAGCCGGTCGGCGGGCAGGGCGGGGTCGAGTGGCAGGTAGGCGCCTCCCGCGCGTACGACGGCGTGCAGGGCGACGAGGAGTTCCATGGAGCGGGGGAGGGCGACGGCGACGACGGACTCGGGGCCGACTCCCCGGCCGATGAGCAGCCGGGCCAGCCGGTTGACCCGCTCCTCGAAGCCGCCGCGGGTCAGGAAGGCGCCGTCGAAGAGCAGCGCGGTGGCCTCGGCATCGCGGGCGCCGCCCGCCACGAGATCGGCGAGGGTGGCGGGACCGTCCGGGGCGCGAGCGGTGTCGTTCCAGCCTCGCAGCACCTGTTCCCGCTCGCCCGAGTCCATGACCGGGAGGGCGGAGAGCGTCTGCCCCGGGTCGCCCGCCACCGCGTCCAGCAGCCGGACCAGTCGCCCGGCCAGCCGCTCGACGCTCGCGGCCTCGAACAGGTCCGTCGCGTACCGCACCCCACCGCTGATCCGGCCGTCCACCGGGGAGCCGCCGAAGGCGAACTCCAGGTCGAACTTGGACCCGCCGATCTCCACCGGCAGTTCGTCCGCCGGCACCCCGAACAGCTCCGCCACTTCGGTGGTCGTCGAGTGATAGGTCACCATCGTCCGGAACAGCGGGTGACGCGCCCCGGCGGACCGCCCGACAGCGTCGGCCACGGCCTCCAGCGGAAGGTCCGCGTGCGAGAACGCGGCGAGATCCGCGTCCCGCACCCGCTCGACCAGCTCGGCGAAGGCGGGATCGCCGGACAGGTCGGCCCGCAGCACCAGCGTGTTGAGGAAGAACCCGACCAGGGTGTCCACCTGCTCGTCCTCCCGCCCGGACACCGGAGTACCGAGGGGTATGTCGTCACCGGCGCCGAGCCGGTGCAGCAGGGCGGCGACCGCCGCGTGGACCACCATGAACACGGTCGCGCCGCTCTCCCGCGCGATCCGGGCCAGCTCCGCACCCGTACGCGGGGACACCTCGAACAACACCACGTCACCTTCGTGCGAGGGGGGGGCGGGGCGCGGCCGGTCGGTGGGAAGCGGTACTTCCTCGGGCAGACCGGCGAGGGTGTGGCGCCAGTATGCGGTCTGGCGGGCGGCCGGTGAGCGGGGGTCGTGGGGGTCGCCGAGGAGGTCGCGCTGCCAGAGTGCGAAGTCGGCGTACTGGATGGGTAGTTCGGGGTAGTCGGGGGTGGTTCCGGTGCGTCGGGCGCGGTAGGCGGTGCCGAGGTCGGTCAGCAGGGGGCCGGTCGACCACTCGTCGGTGGCGATGTGGTGCAGCAGCACGACCAGCACATGATCGTCGTCCGCCGCGCTCAGCAACGCGGCCCGCAGCGGGATCTCCCGCGCCAGGTCGAAGACGTGCCCGCCCGCCGCGACGGCCTCCTCGGCCAACCGGTCCACGGCGACCGCGCGCACCGCGAACGGCACCCGGCACTCCTCGGGGGCCAGCACCCGCTGGTACGGCTCCCCGTCGACCTCGGTGAACACCGTGCGCAGCACCTCGTGCCGGGCGACCACGTCCGCGAAGGCCGCCTCCAGCGCCTCCGTGTCGACCGGGCCCCGCAGCCGGACCGCGAGCGGCACGTTGTACGTCGTCCCGGGGCCCTGCACGCTGTCGATCAGCCACAGCCGACGCTGGGCGTACGACAGCGGCAGCAGCGCCGGCCGCTCGGCCGCCCGCGTCAGCGCGGGCCGGCCCGACGCCGTGCGCTCGGTCAGCCGCGCCGCCAGCCCGGCCACCGTACGCGCCTCGAACAGGTCGCGTACGGCACACTCCACCCCCAGCGCGGCGCGCAGTCGGCTCACCGCGCGCGCGGCCAGCAGCGAGTGCCCGCCGAGCGCGAAGAAGTCGTCCTCCACCCCGACCGACGTCCTCTCCAGCAAGGCGGCGAAGACGCCGGCGATCACCTCCTCGCGTGCGGTGCGCGGCGCCCGGAACACGCCGGTCTCCGCCTGCGGCGGTGCGGGCAGGGCGCGGCGGTCGAGCTTGCCGTTGGCCGTCAGCGGCAGGGTGTCCAGCGTCACGAAGGCACCGGGCACCATGTACTCCGGCAGCCGCGAGGCGGCGTGGGCTCGCAGCGCACCGTGGTCCGGGGCATGGGCACTGCCCGGCACCGGCACGACGTACGCCACCACCTGCTGACCCTCGTGGACGTGTGCGACGGCTTGTGCGATGCCGGGTGCTTCGGTCAATGCGGTTTCGATTTCGCCGGGTTCGATGCGTTGGCCGCGGAGTTTGATCTGGTGGTCGGTGCGGCCGAGGTAGGTGAGGGTGCCGTCGGGGTTCCAGCGGGCGAGGTCGCCGGTGCGGTACATGCGGGTGCCGGGGGTGCCGTGGGGGTCGGCGGTGAATCGTTCGGCGGTGAGGGCCGGTTGGGTGAGGTAGCCGCGGGCGAGTTGGGTGCCTGCGAGGTAGAGCTCGCCGGGGACGCCTATGGGGACGGGCTGGAGGTGGGTGTCGAGGACGTAGACACGGGTGTTCCAGACGGGTGTTCCGATGGGTATGGAGTGGCTGTTGCCGGTGGTGCGGGCCGGGGCGCGGGTGACGTCCACGGCCGCCTCGGTGGGGCCGTACAGGTTCTCCAGCGCGATCCGCAGCTCGCCCGCCGAGGCGTGGAAGCGGGCCACCAGGTCGGTCGGCAGGGCCTCCCCGCTGCACACGACCAGCCGCAGGCTCCGGCTTGTGCTGAGGTCGGAGTCGGCCAGGAACGCGGCGAGCATCGACGGGACGAAGTGGCAGACGGTGACGCCTTGTTCGCGGATGAGCGCGGCCAGGTAGTGCGGGTCCTTGTGCCCCTCGGGTCGTGCGATCACGAGGGTGCTGCCGAAGGCGAGCGGCCAGAAGAGTTCCCACACGGAGACGTCGAAGGTGGTGGGTGTCTTGAGCAGTACCCGGTCCGTCGTGGTGAGCTGGTAGGTGTCCTGCATCCACTGGAGGCGGTTGACGATGGCCGCGTGCTCGATCAGTACGCCCTTGGGGCGTCCGGTGGAACCGGAGGTGAAAAGCACGTACGCCGGGTGGGACGGCAGCAGAGGTGCGAGCCGGTCGGCGTCCGTGACCGAGTCCGCCGCGAGCCCCGCCAACTCCTGTTCCACGGACGGCGCGTCGAGCAGCACGGCATCCACTCGGAGGCGTTCGGGCAGGGAGAGGAGCGAGGCCCCGTCCGTGACCACGCACACCGGTGCGGCGGTGTCGGTCATGTAGGTGAGCCGGTCGGCGGGCAGGGCGGGGTCGAGCGGCAGGTAGGCGCCTCCCGCGCGTACGACGGCGTGCAGGGCGACGAGGAGGTGCACGGAGCGGGGGAGGGCGACGGCGACGACGGACTCGGGGCCTACTCCCCGGCCGATGAGCAGCCGGGCCAGCCGGTTGACCCGCTCCTCGAAGACTCCCCGGCTGACCGGCGTACCTTCGTGTACGAGCGCGACGGCCTCGGGCTCGCGGGCGCCGCCCGCCACCAGACCGGCGAGGGTGGCAGGTCCGTCCAGGGTACGAGCGGTGTCGTTCCAGACGCGTAGCACCTGTTCCCGCTCGCCCGCGTCCAGCAGCTCCAGCCGCGCCAGGGGGGCGTCCGGTGCGGCCACCACCCGCTCCAGCAGCCGTACCAGCCGGGACAGCAGCCGCTCGGCGCCGGAGCGCTCGAACAGGTCGAGGGCGTAACGGACTCCGCAGGTCAGCACCGGGCCGTCGGCGCCCGGCAGCCGCCGGAAGAGGATCTCCAGGTCGAACTTGGCCGCACCGGCGCGGACCGGGCACTCCACCGTGTCCGCGCCCAGCAGCCGGCTGTGGTCCGGGCCGCCGCCCTCGTAGGCCACCATCGTCTGGAAGAGGGGGTGGCGGGCGAGCGTGCGGTGCGGGTCGAGGGCCTCCACCATGCGGTCGAAGGGCAGATCGGCGTGGTCCAGGGCGGCCAGGTCGGTGGCCCGCACCCGGGCCAGCAGGTCCGTGAAGCTCGGGTCGCCGGAGAGGTCGGTACGGAGCACGAGAGTGTTGACGAAGAAGCCGACGAGGCCGTCCAGCGCGGTGTCGGAACGCCCGGCGACCGGGGCGCCGAGGGGGATGTCGTCACCGGCGCCGAGCCGGTGCAGCAGGGCGGCGACCGCCGCGTGCGCCACCATGAACATGGTCGCCCCGGAGTCCGCCGCGAGCCGTTCCAGCCCGGTCAGCACCTCCTCGGACAGCTCCACGGTGAGGGTGTCGCCCCGGTGGGAGGGGACGGCGGGGCGCGGCCGGTCGGTGGGGAGCGCGAGCTCCTCCGGCGCCCCGGCGAGGGTCTGGCGCCAGTATGCGGTCTGGCGGGCGGCCGGTGAGCGGGGGTCGTGGGGGTCGCCGAGGAGGTCGCGCTGCCAGAGTGCGAAGTCGGCGTACTGGAGGGGTAGTTCGGGGTAGTCGGGGGTGGTTCCGGTGCGTCGGGCGCGGTAGGCGGTGTCGAGGTCGGTCAGCAGGGGGCCGGTGGACCACTCGTCGGTGGCGATGTGGTGCAGCAGCACCACCAGCACATGGTCGTCGTCCGCGACATCGAGCAGCGTCACCCGCAGCGGCGGACCGGCGGTCAGGTCGAAGGTGCCGGTGGCGGCGGTCTCCACCGCCTGCTCCAGATCCGCCGCGGCGACCGGGCGTACCGCGAACGGCACCCGGCACTCCTCGGGGGCCAGCACCCGCTGGTACGGCTCCCCGTCGACCTCGGTGAACACCGTGCGCAGCACCTCGTGCCGGGCCACCACGTCCGCGAAGGCCGCCTCCAGCGCCCGTACGTCGACCGCGCCGCGCAGCCGCAGCGCGACCGGGACGGTGTAGGTCTCGCTCGGTCCCTCCACCTGGTGCAGGAACCACAGCCGGCGCTGCGCGTACGACACCGGCACCGGTGTGGGACGCTCGGCGGCCCGGGAAGGCGCCGGACGGGCGGTGGCCGACCGCTCGGCGAGCCGGGCGGCGAGCGATCCGACCGTACGGGTCTCGAAGACGTCCCGCACCGAGCAGGCGGTGCCCCCGTCGCGGACCAGGGCGGCGACCCGGGCGGCGAGCAGCGAGTGCCCGCCGAGGGCGAAGAAGTCGTCGTCGGCGCCGACGGCGGACACGCCCAGGACCTCGGTGAACACGGCGGCGAGCCGCTCCTCCACCGGTCCGCGCGGGGGCCGGGAGGGCTCGGCCGCTGCGAGCACCGGGGCGGGGAGCGCGGCCCGGTCCAGCTTGCCGTTGACGTTCGTCGGCAGTACCTCCAGCGGTACGACGGCCGCCGGGACCATGTACTCGGGCAGTTCGGCCGCCAGATCGCGGCGGAGCGCGGCGGGCTCCGCCGTGCCGGTGACGTAGGCGACCAGGCGGGGCGCCCCGGGGGTGTCCTCGCGGACCACGACCGCGGCCGAGGTGACACCGGGGCGGGCCGTCAACGCCTGCTCGATCTCGCCGAGTTCGATACGGAAGCCGCGCAGCTTGATCTGGTCGTCGGCGCGTCCGAGGAATTCCAGCAGGCCGTCCGGGCGCCATCTGGCGAGGTCGCCGGTGCGGTACATGCGGGTGCCGGGCGGGCCGCAGGGGTCGGCGACGAACCGCTCGGCGGTCAGGGCATGGCGGCCCAGATAGCCGCGCGCGTGCTGCGCACCCGACAGGTACAGCTCGCCCGGCACCCCGGGCGGCACCGGACGCAGCCGCGCGTCCAGCACCCGGGCGCGGGTGTTGTCCAGGGGGCGGCCGACGACCGGGGTGGCGCTGTCGGTGACCCGGGCCATGAGCGCGTCCACCGTGAACTCGGTCGGACCGTAGTAGTTGACCGTCTCCACCCCCGGAACCGCCGCCAGTTCCGACCACAGCGCGGGCGGCACCGCCTCGCCGCCGAGCAGGAACAGCGGCGGCCGCCAGGTACCGGTCAGCAGTCCGGCGTCGAGCAGCTGACGGGCGTAGGACGGGGTGACGTCCAGGGTGTCGATGCCGTGCTCGCGGACATACGCGACCACGGCGTCCGCGTCCCGGCGGCCGAACTCGTCCAGGATGTGCAGTTCGTGCCCGGCGACCAGCCACAGCAACTGCTCCCAGGAGGAGTCGAAGGCGAACGACGCCGTGTGCAGCGCCCGCACCCGCCGGCCCAGCCGCTCGGCGACCGGCCGGTACAGGGCGCGCTCGTGGTCCCGGTACAGGTTCGTCAGCCCGGCGTGGTGCAGTCCGACGCCCTTGGGGCGGCCGGTCGAGCCCGAGGTGTAGATGACGTACGCGAGGTGTCCGGGGCCGGCAGCACGGGGAGCGGGCAGGTCCATGGCCGTGCCGAGGCGGGCCGTGAACGCGGGATCGTCCAGCAGCAGCCGTGTCACGCCCGGCAGTTCGGGCACCGAAGCGGCGACATCCGCGGACGTCAGCACGCACACCGGTGCCGCGTCCCGGAGCATGAACTCCAGCCGGTGCGCCGGGTGGTCCAGGTCCAGCGGAAGGTAGGCGCCGCCCGCACGCAGTACGGCGAAGGCGGCCACCACCGCGTCGGCCGAGCGGGGCAGCGCGAGCGCCACCACGGTGTCCGGGCCGACGCCCTCGGCGGACAGTGTGCGCGCCAGCAGCTCCGCCCGGTCGTCCAGGCCGGCGAAGCTGAGCCGGTCCGTGCCGCAGACCAGGGCCGTCGCCTCGGGGGTGTGGGCCGACCGCTGGGCGAGCAGTTCCACTACGGTCCCCACCGGCACCGGGCGGGCGGTGGCGTTCCACTGCGCGAGCTGTTCGCGCTCGGTGGTGTCGAGCAGTTCGTACCCGGACACGGGGAGCGCGGGATCGGCGACCGCCTGCGCGAGCAGGCGCAGGAGGCGGTCGGCCAGCCGTTCGGCCGTGGGCCGGTCGAAGAGGTCGGCGGCGTAGAACACCTCCAGATCGATGTCGTCGGCGTGTGCCGTGTCGGAGAACGTGAAGTCGAGGTCGAACTTGGTGGTGCCGGGGTCGATCCGGTCCACGCGGGTGTCCCGGCCGAACAGCCGGCGCACGTCCTGGGTGACCGTGCTGTGCGACACCATCGTCTGGAAGAGGGGGTGCCGGGCCAGGCCGCGATGCGGGTTGACGGCCTCGACGACCGTGTCGAAGGGCAGGTCCGCGTGGTCCAGTGCGGTGAGGTCGGTGGTCCGGACCCGCTGGAGCAGGTCGGCGAAGGCGGGGTCGCCGCTCAGGTCGGTGCGCAGGACCAGGGTGTTGACGAAGAAGCCGACGAGGTCGTCCAGCGCGGTGTCGGTGCGTCCGGCGACCGGGGTGCCGAGGGGGATGTCGTCACCGGCGCCGAGCCGGTGCAGCAGGGCGGCGACCGCCGCGTGCACCACCATGAACACACTGGTGCCGCTCTCCCGCGCCAACCCGCGGATGCGGGAGGCGAGTTCGGCGGGAAGCGCGCGGTGCACCATGCCGCCCGCCTGGCCGGGCCCGGCCGGACGCGGCCGGTCGGCGGGCAGCGCCAGCTCCTCGGGCAGACCTGTCAGCACCGCACGCCAGTGGTCCGCCTGCCGGGCGGTCGGCGAGTCGTCGCCGCCGTCGAGCAGGGCGCGCTGCCAGAGCGCGAAGTCCGCGTACTGCACGGGAAGTTCGGAAAACTCGGGTGCGGCCCCCGTGGTCCGCGCCGCGTAGGCCGTCTCCAGGTCGCGCAGGAAGGGGCCCATGGACCACTCGTCGCTCGCGATGTGGTGCAGCAGCACCACCAGCACCTGCTGCCCAGTCGCCGGGTCGCGGAGCAGCGTGACCCGGACGGGCGGTTCGGCCGCCAGGTCGAAGAGGTGCCCGAGGGCCCGTTCGCGCTCAGCGTCGAAGCGGGCCTCGGACGTCTCCACGACTCGCAGCCGCACGCCCGCCTCTCCGGGGGAGAGGATCCGCTGGTACGGCTCCCCGCCCGCCTCCGCGAACACGGTGCGCAGTGTCTCGTGGCGGGCCACGACGTCACCCAGCGCCGCGTCCAGGGGGCCCGGGTCCAGGGGCTCGGTGAAGCGGGCCGCGAACGGGATGTTGTAGGCGGCGCTCGGGCCCTGCATCTGGTGCAGGAACCACAGCCGCCGCTGGGCGTGCGACAGGGGCAGCCGCTCCGGGCGGGCGGCGGCCGTCAGCGGCGGGAGCGTGGAGCCGTCCCGCCCGGCCAGCCGCTCGGCCAGCGCCGCGGCCGTACGCGCCTCGAACACGTCACGGATGCCGCACTCGGTGCCCAGCGCGCCGCGCACCCGGGCGATCACCCGGGCGGCGAGCAGCGAGTGCCCGCCGAGGGTGAAGAAGTCGTCGTCCGGGCCCACCGAGGGCAGGCCGAGCACGTCGGCGAGGATCCCGGTCAGGATCTCCTCCCGGGCACCGCGCGGCGCCCGCGCCCCGGCCGTGGTCAGCCCGGACAGGTCGGGGGCGGGCAGCGCGCGCCGGTCGACCTTGCCGTTGGCGGTCAGCGGGAAAGCGTCCAGGACCACCACGGCCGAGGGCACCATGTACTCCGGCAGCCGGGCGGCCGTCAGCTCCCGCAGGGCGACCGGGTCCGGCACCCGGCCCTCGCCCGCCGGGACGACGTACCCGACGAGATGCTGTGTCCCGGGCACGTCCTCACGGACCACGGCCACCGCACGGCCCACGGACTCCGCCGCCCCCAGCACGCTCTCGATCTCGCCGAGTTCGATGCGGAAGCCGCGCAGCTTGACCTGGTCGTCGGCCCGGCCGACGTACTCGATCCGCCCGTCCGCGCGGCGCCGCACCAGGTCGCCGGTGCGGTACATGCGGGTCCCGGGCGGCCCGTAGGGGTCGGCGACGAACCGCTCGGCGGTCAGACCGTGGCGGCCCAGATAGCCGCGCGCGAGCTGCGCGCCGGCCAGGTACAGCTCCCCGGGCCGCCCGTTCGGGGTGTGCCGCAGGGAGCCGTCGAGGACATGGGCGCGGGTGTTCCAGAACGGGGTGCCGATGTCGGGCGTGCCCGTGTGGCCGGGGGAGAGGGCGGCGGAGGTGGCCCATACGGTGACCTCGGTCGGGCCGTAGACGTTGGTGACCTTCCTGGCGGTCCGGGTCAGCCGCTCGGCCAGGTCCGCGGGGACCGCCTCGCCGCCGACCAGCACGGACGTGCCGACCAGGGCCGCCGGGGCCCCCTCGGCGAGCAGTGCCTGCCACAGCGACGGGGTCGCCTGCATCACCGCCGGCCGGTGGGCGTCCACCAGGGCGGAGAGGGCGGCCGGGTCGCGCACGGTGTCACGGTCGGCGAGGACCACGGTGGCGCCGCTGATCAGCGGCACCCACAGTTCCAGCGCCGCGATGTCGAAGGAGACCGTGGTGACCGCGACCAGGGTGTCACCGGGGCAGAGGGCCAGTTGGTGCGCCTGCATCCGCAGGAAGTTGGCGAGCGCGGAGTGCGGCACCACCACGCCCTTGGGACGTCCGGTGGAGCCGGAGGTGTGGATGACGTACGCGGGGTGCGCGCCGTCCGGCGGGGCGAGCCGCTCGCTGTCGGCGACCGGGGTCGCGGGCAGGGCCGCGAGGGCGGCCAGGGTGTCGGGAGCGTCCAGGACGACGGTCTCGGTACCCGGCACGTCCGGTGCCGAGGGCGCGGCGGCCAGGGTGGTCAGCACACAGACCGGACGGGCGTCGCGGACCATGTGGTCCAGCCGGTCGGCCGGGTAGTCCAGGTCCAGCGGCAGATAGGCGCCGCCCGTCTTCAGCACCGCCAGCAGAGCCACCAGCAGGTCCGCGGTGCGCGGCAGCGCGATCCCGACGCAGGACTCGGGCCCGGCACCGCGTGCGATCAGCAGCCGGGCGATCCGGTTCGCGCGCTCGTCCAGCTCCGCGTAGGTCAGTTCCCGTCCGTCCGCGACGACGGCGGTCCGCGCGGGGTGCGCCGCGGCCTGTGCGGCGACCGCGTCCACGACCGTGCCCGGTTCCACCTCCCTGGCGGTGGCCTCGGCCGCGTCCCGCAGGGCGCGCCGGGTCCAGCCGTCCACCAGCTCGGGCGCGCTCACCGGGGTGCCGGGCCCGCCGGCGGAGAGTTCGGCCAGGAAGCGGTTGAACTCGGCGCTGCGCGCGGCGAGTTCCTCCGCGCCGTAAGCGAGCGGGTTGGCGTCCAGCTCGAAGCGTATGTGTCCGTCGGCCGCGTCGTGGTACAGGCCGAGGGTGAGGTCGTGGACGGGTCCGGCGGCGATGTTGTGCGCGGTGCCGGGCGCGCCCGCGAAGTCCAGGGCGTAGTCGAAGGCCTTGATGTTCACCATCGGGCCGAGCAGCCCCTGCTCCCGGCCGACGAGTCCGAGGTCGCGCCGGATGTCCTCGGCCCGGTAGCGCTGGTGGGCGCGGAGTTCGCGGACCAGCCGGGCGGTCCCGGCCGTCAGCTCGCCGATGCCCGTACCGGGCCGGACCGGCACGCGCAGCGGCAGCACGTTCACCACCATCGCCGGCACCCACAGGGCCGCCGAGCCCAGCCGGGACATGGCGGGCAGGGACAGCAGCACGTCCCGGGAGCCGGTGGAGCGGTGCAGGAACGCGGCGAACGCCGCCGTCACCGTGTCCGCCCAACTCGCCCGCGCGGCACGGCCGATGGCGTGCAGGCCGGCTGTCGCCTCGGGAGTCAGCACGGCGCCGTCGCGCAGGAAGGTCTGCGAGGCCGGGTGCGCGGCACCGGCCAGCAGTTCCGGTTCGGGCCGGTCGGCGAGCCGCGAAGACCAGAACTCCCGGTCCGCGACGGCCTGTTCGGAACTCCGGTAGGTCTGTTCCTCGGCGACCACGTCGGCCAGCGGCCGGAAGGGCGTGGGCTCGGGCTCCTCGCCCCGGACCAGGGCGGTGTACACCTGGGCGACGCGCCGGGAGACCAGGGAGAAGGCGTAGGCGTCGAGCGCGATGTGGTGGGCGCGCTGGTACCACAGGGCCCGGTTCGGGCCGACCAGGTGCAGCGCGTACGCGAACAGCGGTCCGGTGGCCGGGTCGACGGGACGGCCCATGTCAGAGCGCATCAGCTCCAGCGCCGCCGCGTCGGGGTCCGTGGCGTCGCGGTGGTCCACCACCCGCAGCGCCGGGCCGTCGAGCGCGGCGCCGTGCGGGGCGGGGAACTGCCAGGGCTCGCCCGCCCCGTCCTCCTCGAACCGCACCGTGAGCGCCTCGCACTCCCGGACCGTGCGGCACACGGCCGCCTCGAAGGCGGCGACCTCGACCGGACCGTTGATCTCCACGTACTGCCCGACGTTGTAGACCGGGGAGTCGGGGGCCAGCCGCTGGCCGTACCAGACGCCGGTCTGGGCTCCCGTGAGGGGGAGTCGCCGCTGGGCACGCTCGGTCATGGGTCTCGCTCCAGGGTGGGGCGCGGCACGATGGGGCATCGTCCGCAGGGGAGGGGCAGGGGTCGGGGCGCCGCGGTGGGACGCGCGGCGCGGCGGAACGGACGGGAGGGCCCGCAGGCTCTTCCGCCCGGGTGGGTGTCGGTGTTGGTGCCGGTGCCGGTGTCCGCCGATCCGGTGACAATGACGGCGGCCGGGGGCTCTTCTGGCGGCGGTCGAGGGGCTCAGCCGACGACGGTCGGGGCGTCCCGGCCGGATCCGGTGCCGGACGGGCCTTCGACGGCGTCCGCCTCGGCCTCGTCCTCGTCGCGGGGGAGGGTGGCCCGGCGCAGTCCCGGGACCAGGACGGCGGCCAGCACCGCGGCCACGGCGCACACCGCGCCGTTGACGACGGCGGCACCGGCCGGGTTGAACCAGCGTGCCACCAGGGCGACTTCGACGTCCCCGAGCACGTTGCCGGTGGTGCCCTGCGCGGTGACGACGCTCACCACGCGTCCGCGCAGCCGGTCCGGGGTGTGGTGCTGGACCAGGGCGTACTCGAGGATCTCGTACACCGTTCCGGCGGCGCCGCCGACGGCCAGCATGAGGACGGCGGTCCAGACGCTGTGGCTCAGGCCGAAGCCGATGGTGGCGAGGCCGCCGGTGAGCGCGGCGGTGAGCAGCAGCCGTCCGGGCCGCCCGTGCCGGGTGACCCAGCCGCTGGTGGCGGAGACCAGGACGGCGCCCACGGCCGGGGCGGTGTAGAGCAGACCGAGGATCACGTCGCCGCCCCCGAAGCGGGTGGCGACCAGCGCCGGGAAGAGCACCACCGGAAGGTTGAACAGCACGGTGATCCCGCCCAGGCCCAGCAGCGCCCCCACCACGCGGTTGCGCAGCGCGAACCGGAAGGCCACGAGGGGGGAGCCGCCGTCCTCGCCGTCCTCGTCGCCGTCCTCGTCCGCCACCGGCGGCAGGGGGCGTACGCGCAGGATGAGCAGGGCGGTCACGGCGGTGGTGACGGCGGTGAACGTGAACACCGGCCCGGGACCCCCGGCGGCGAGCAGCACACCGCCGAGGAGCGGGGCGCAGATGGAGCCGATCTCGCCGGTGAGGGAGATCAGCGCGCCGGCCGCCGGGAGCTGGTCCGGGCGGACCAGGGTGGGCGCCACCGCCATCAGGGCGGTGACACTCACTCCGGTGGCCAGCCCGTCCAGGGCGACACAGCCGTAGATCCCCCACAGGCTGGGGTCGGCCAGGAACGCGTTGACCGCGAGGCCCGCGAAGGCCGCCGCGGCGGCCGCGCGTGCCCGCAGGATGAGCCTCCTGCGGTCCGTGCGGTCGGCCATCCAGCCGCCCCACAGCGAGCCCAGCAGCACCGTCACGCTCATGACCATGCTGGCGACGGCGACGCTGAAGGTCGACTCGGTGAGGTCGTACACCTGCGCGGACAGGGCGACGGTCGCCATGCCCAGGCCGAACAGGGACACCACCCGGGCGACGAAGATGGCCCGGAAGTCCCTGCTGGTGCGCAGGGGTTCGACGTCGACCAGGAGGTCACGCACCCGCACGGGGCGCTCCTGCGGGGGCGAGGAGCGTGGCCCAGTCGGTGAGGGTCGGGCGCTGGGCGAGCTCGGCGAAGCCGACCTCGGCGCCCTGCGCACGCCAGCCCTCCACGAGCGTCATCATCCGGACGGAGTCCAGGCCCTGGTCGAACACGTTCTCGTCGACGGCCACCTCCTCGGCCTCGACGTAGAGGAGCTCGGCGAGGTCGTCGCGGAGGCGGTCGAGGGTGAAGGACTGCGGCCCGGAAGTGTCGGTCATGGTGCTTCCTCTCCTGATCAGTGCTGAGTTCTGGTTAGGTAAGGCTTACCTAACAATCTATTCTTGGCCCGGTCAAGTCGGTCCGTTCCCGCCCCGGTTGCGGCCGGTGCCGGCGAAACCCCCGAGTGAAAGAGCCGATGACACGGTGACTCCTCCCCCCGCGCTCCGTCCCGCGCCGACCGCGCTCCGTCCCCCGCACCCGGTGGTGGTGCGCGCGGCCGGACCCGGCGACGTGGCCGCCCTGTACCGCCTCTCGCGCGCGTTCGCCCGTACGGGAGAGCTGCGCGCGCGGTCCGCGACCGAGTACGCACGCGACACGGGCGACTTCCTGATCGCCGAGTCCGCCGCGGGCGGTGTCGAGGGATGTGTGGGGCTCGGATGCGGCCAGGGCGCGGCGGCCCGTACCGCGGTCGTCTACAACTTCTGTGTGGCGGCGGCCAGTCAGGGCCGGGGTGTGGGTACGGCCCTGCTGGCAACGCTGCTCGCCGAGGCGGCGGCCCGCTCGGTCGGCACGGTCTTCACCGCGACCAGCGGCGGGGCCGCCCTCTTCCTGCGGCACGGCTTCACCGTGGTGGACCCCGCCACCGCGGCCTGGCCGGCCGGCCTCGATCCCCGCCCGGGGTCGAGCGTGCTGAGCCTGCGGCTCTGACCCGGCGGGGCGGGGCGGTCCGCCTCAGGACCGCCCGGCCAGGCTCGCCGGGCGCATGTCGGTCCAGTGCTCGTCCACGTAGGAGAGGCACTCCTGCCGGGAGTCCTCGCCGTGGACCACGGTCCAGCCCGCGGGAACCTCGGCGAAGGCCGGCCACAGCGAGTGCTGGTTCTCGTCGTTGACCAGGACCAGGTAGCGGGCGTCGTCGTCCTCGAAGGGGTTGGTGGCGGCCATGGGGGATCTCCTCGTGGGGATGGGGGTGTCGTGTGTGCGGGAGGGAAGGTGCGGCCGGGCCGGCTCTGTCCGGCCCGGCACGGCGGCATCGGCGGTCTCCACCGGGTCGCGCACAGATCGCGCACAAGATTCTTACTTAGGTAAGGCTGGCCTAACATTTCCCAAGTTCGGGGAGGTGTCAAGCCCCGCCCCGGCCGTGTGACATGCGCCCCGAAGGAGCTGTTGCGCGCTCAACTTCTGGCCGGGCCCCGGGAGATCGAGGGCACGCCGCCGTACGGCGGCGCACGCCGTGGTGTGCGGACGCTATCCGACGACGGGCGCCGTCCGCTCCCGGACGTAGGCGCCCGGGGTCCGGTCGAAGTGGCGCCGGAACGCCAGGATGAAGCCGTTCGCGCTGACGAAGCCGACCCGGGCCGCCACGGCTCCCACCTGGTGCCCCTCGGCCAGCAGAGCCAGGGAGCGGTTGAGTCGCGCCCGGGTGCGCCACTCCGAGAAGGACAGTCCGGTCTCCACCCGGAACGCCCTGCGCAGACTGGTCGAGCTGGTGTACAGCGCCTCGGCCCACTCCGTCGCCGTCCGCTGGTCGCCCGGGTCGCGCAGCAGTGCCACGGCCACCGCGCGGGCCGCCGTGCTCACGGGCCGTGGCAGGGGCAGCCGCCGCTCGTCGCCCGCCAGTTCGGCGAAGAGCGCGGTGTCCTCGGGTGTCGCCCCCGAACTGCGCATACGGGCCAGCAGCAGCCGCCTTCTGGCCTCTCCGACGGGCACGACCGACGCACGTGTGCAGGGCAGCCGGTAGCGCTCGGCCTCGAAGCTCTCGCTGACCACCAGTGAGTCGGGGTCGAAGCGCGCGCTGTGCGGCACGCCCGCCGGTATCCACAGGCCCACCGCCGGAGACAGCACATGGTCCGCGTCCCGCACCGTCACCACGATCCGGCCCAGCGGCACGTACAGGAACTGGTGGAAGTCGTGCACGTGCACGGGGTGCCCCTCCGTCGTGACGCACGAGTCGTCCGTGTGCTCCGGCGTTCCGTGCGCCGACGCCCCCGTGTCCGTGTGCTCCGCCGACTCCGTCCGAACCGCGCTCTGTGTCACGAGATCCCCCAGGTGTGCGGGGCCGGACATGCGACCCCTGGTTTCGAGGCCTGTGCCTCTGCGTTGTATCGACGCCAGGCAAGGTAAGGGTAACCTAACTTGCCGTACGACTCGTGAGGAGCGGAAGAAATCATGACAACCACGTCCCCGCCGGTGGCGACGTCGCCACCACCGGCCAGGACCCGCTTCTCCCGGGGCGCCGCCTGCATGGTGCTGGCGGCGGTCGCGGTCGCGGCGACCCTGATCGCGAGCATCGGACTGGGCTCACGCCACATCTCCCCGCTCGACATCGTGCACATCCTGCTCCACCCGAACGGCGACCTGTACAACTCCCATGTGCTGTGGACCGAGCGCATTCCGCGGACCTTCCTCGGGCTGCTGGTCGGCGCGGCACTGGGCGCCTCCGGACTCATCATGCAGGCCCTGACCATGAACCCGCTGTCCGAACCCGGCCTCCTCGGCATCGAGCAGGGCGCGGCCCTGGCCGTCGTCGTCGGCATCCTCTACCTCGGGGTCACCGACCTCCAGGGCTACTTCTGGATGGCACTGACCGGCGCCGCGCTCAGCGCCGTACTGGTCTACCTCATCGGCACCCGCACCAACACCGGCAGCTCCACCATCGGCCTGATCCTGGCCGGGGTCGCCCTGGCCGCCGTGATGTCCTCACTGATCACACTGATGGTCGTGCGCGACGACGCCGCCTACGCCCATCTGCGGTTCTGGTCGGTCGGCCAACTCACCGGCCGCGCCGCCGTGCTGGACGACGTGCTGCCGTTCGCCGCCGCCGGACTGCTGCTCGCCCTGCCCCTCGGCCGCACCCTCAACGTCCTCAGCCTCGGCGACGAGACCGCCCGCGGACTCGGCGTCCCCGTCGAACGCGCCCGCCTCGCCGCCGCGGCCGTGGCCGTCCTGCTGTGCGCCGCCGCCACCGCCGCCACCGGCCCCGTCGCCTTCGTCGGCCTCGTCGCCCCGCACTGCGCCCGCATGCTCGCCGGGCCCGACCACCGCTGGTCGCTCCCGCTGTCCATGGCCCTCGGCGCCGTCCTGCTCACCGGCGCCGACACCGCGGGACGGCTCGTCATCGACCACGGCGAGATCCAGGTCGGCGTCATGACCGCCGCCGTCGGCACCCCCTTCTTCGTATGGCTCGCCCGCCGCCGCAACCTGGTACGGGTGTGATGGCGACCGCGATCCGCGACATACCGTCCGCACCCACCGTCTCCCCACGGGCCACCGCCGCCCGGCTGCGCGCCCGGCGCCGCGCGCACAACCGCAGGACCGCCGTGGTCACCGCCGTGCTCGCCGTGTTCCTGCTCGGCTTCACCACCGCCTCCGTCCTGCTCGGCGGGGTCGCCCACATCGCCGCCGCCGACGTCCTGCCCGCCGCCCTCGGCCTGCGCACCGGACTCGCCGACTACCTCATCTTCCAGCTGCGCATGCCCCGCGCCCTGGCCGCCCTGCTGTCCGGCGCCCTGTTCGGGCTCGCCGGCGCCCTCTACCAGCGGATCGTCCGCAACCCGCTGGCCACCCCGGACATCGTCGGCATCTCGGCCGGCGCCGGCGCGGGCGCCGCCACCGTGCTGCTGCTCGCTCCCGCCGCCTTCACCTCCGGCCCGCCACTCGCCGCGCTGGCCGGGGCCTTCACCCTGCTCGGCGCCGTGTACGCGCTCAGCCACCGGGGCGGCGTGGACACCTACCGGCTGGTCCTGGTCGGCATCGGACTGAGCGCCGTGTGCACCGCCTACACCAACTACCTCTTCACCATCGCCGACCAGAACGACCTCGCCGTGGTGATGCGCTGGCTGATCGGCAGCACCAACGGCGCCGACTGGCAGGGCGTGCGCACCCTCGCCCTCGGCCTCGCCGGCTGCCTGGTCTGCACCGCCCTGCTGTACCGGCCGCTGTCCGGCATGGCACTCGGCGACCAGCTCGCCACCGGTCTCGGCACCCGGGTCCGGCCGGCCCGCGCCGCCGCCCTGCTGGTCGGCGCCGCCGCCGCGGCCCTGGCCACCAGCGTCGTCGGACCCATCGGCTTCGTGTCGCTGATCAGTGGCCCCATCGCGGGCCGGCTGGTCGGCGGCGAACGCGCCCTCGCCCTCGCCCCGCTGGTCGGCGCGGTCCTCGTCGTCGGCGCCGACGTCCTCGCCCAGAACGCGCCCCTGATCAGCCCGGTGCCCACCGGGGTCCTCACCGCGCTGCTCGGCGCGCCCTACTTCGTCTGGCTGATCCTTCGGCGCAGGCACGGAGCCGTCTCGTGAACGAACAGCCCCTCACCACCGGGCCGCACACGCTCCAGGCGCGCGGCATCACCGCCGGATACGGCGACGCCCCCGTCATCGAGGAACTGTCGCTCACCGTCGAGACCGGACGCGTCACCGCCCTCGTCGGCCCCAACGCCTGCGGCAAGTCCACCCTGTTGAAGTCCGTCGCCCGGCTGCTGCCCGTCAGCCAGGGCTCGGTGCTGCTCGACGGCGCCGACATCCACTCCCTGCGCACCCGGGAAGTGGCCCGCCGGCTCGGCATCCTGCCGCAGTCCCCGATCGCACCCGAGTCCATCACCGTCGGCGACCTGGTGTGGCGGGGCCGCCACCCGCACCGCCGGTTCGGGCAGCGCCGCACCGAGGCCGACGACCTGCTGATCGCCGAGGCGCTGGCGGCCACCGGCACCGCCGAGCTGATCGACCGCCCGGTCGACGCCCTCTCCGGCGGCCAGCGTCAGCGCGTGTGGATCGCCCTCGCCCTGGCCCAGGACACCCCGACCCTGCTGCTCGACGAGCCCACCACCTATCTGGACATCGCGCACCAGATCGAGGTGATGGACCTGCTGGCCGACCTGAACGAACGCACGGGCAAGACCATCGTCCTCGTCTCCCACGACCTCAACCAGGCGGCCCTGTACGCGCACACGATCGTCGCCATGCGCGACGGACGCATCGTGCGCCAGGGCCCGCCGGCAGATGTGCTCGACGAACGCACCGTGGCCGAGGTCTTCGGCCTGGACTGCGTCGTCGTGCCCCACCCCCGCACCGACCGGCCCCAGATCTTCCCGCTGGGCAGCCGCCACCTCATCCAGGAGAACAGAACGTGAACCGCCTGACCAGAGCGGCCGGCCGCCGCGGCGCCGTACGCACCCTCCTCGCCGTCGCCACGGCCCTGGCCCTCGCCACCGGCTGCTCGGGATCCGGGGACGGCAAGACCGGCTCCGAGCCCGCGGCCACCGCGGCCGGTTCCGCGGCGTTCCCCGTCAAGCTCACCAACGCCTGGGGCACCACCGAGGTCGCCAAGAAGCCGGTCCGGGTCGCCACCGTCTCCGACGGCGACACCGACATCGCCCTCGCCCTCGGCATCGTCCCGGTGATCACCCCGGACGCCGAGGACGGCGGCCCCGTCCCCGAGTACAAGCAGCAGGCCATCGACAAGCTCGGCAAGTCCAAGCTCAAGACGTACGACGACACCGACGGAACCGACTACGAGGCCGTCGCCGAAGCCGCCCCGGACGTCATCCTCGGCGTCAACACCTGGGCGATGAACACCGACTACGCCAAGCTCAAGCCCATCGCCCCCGTCGTCACCTACGCCGACAAGAAGGACGCCGACACCCTCACCTGGCAGGACCGGCTGAAGATCGCCGCCAAGGCGCTCGGCATGACCGACAAGGCCGAACAGATCATCGCCGCCAACGAGAAGGCGTTCACCGACGCGGCCGCGGCCCACCCCGAGTTCAAGGGCAAGACGTACACCTACGCGGTCGTCCACCCCGAGCAGATCACCTACGCCTCCTACGCCGACCAGGACCCCGGCGTCTTCGAGGGACTCGGCCTGACCAAGGCGCCCAACGCCAAGAAGTACAGCGCCGACAAGAACGCCGTCAGCCTGGAGAACCTCGACGAACTGGAGGCCGACGTCCTGCTCATCACCTACCCGTTCGGCGACAACGGACTGGTGTCCGCCTCCGAACTGGAGAAGAACAAGCTCTTCGCGTCCCTGAAGGTGGTCAAGGGCAAGCACTACGCCGTCGTACCCTCCGAGAACACCCTCGCCTCCGCCGTCGCCTACCCCGACGCGCTCAGCTCGCCCTGGGTCGCCCAGAAGCTGACGCCGATCCTGGCCGACGCCGTCGCCGGCAAGTAGCACCCCCGCCAACCGCCACCGCCGTCCGCCCGACCGCACCCGCACCGGTGGCCGGACCCGCCCGGGACCCGGCCGCCGACGGGTGCCGCGCCACCGGCCGCACCACACCCCGCCCCCACGGGAACGCCCGTGGTACGAAGGAGCCCGCATGCCCACCCGCAGCCCCCGTTCGGTCGCCACATTCCCCATCGTGCTCAGGGAACTGACCGTGCTGCGCGCCGAGAACATCACCCCGGGAATGCGCCGCCTCACCCTCGGCGGAGAACAGCTCCGCGCCTTCACCCGCGACGGCCTCACCCTGCCCGAACTGCGCACCGAGGGCTTCGACGACCACGTCAAGTTCTTCTTCACCGACGAGCACGGGCGCCTCGTGCTGCCCCGGCAGAACGTCAGCAGCCTGGACTGGCCCGCCGACGGCCGCCCGGTCTCCAAGGACTACACACCGGTGCGCTTCGACCCCGACGCCGGAGAGATCGACTTCGACTTCGTGCGGCACGAGGGCGGCATCGCCTCCGGCTGGGCCGAACGCGTCAAGCCCGGCGAGAGCGCCTGGATCGCCGGACCCAAGATGTCCCACAGCCATCCCGAGGGCGCCGACTGGCTGCTCGTCGCCGGCGACGAGACCGCGCTGCCCGCCATCGGCCGCTGGCTCGCGGAGATGCCCGAAGGCACCCGTGCCAAGGTCTTCGTCGAGATCGGCGAGGACAGCCACCGCCAGGAACTGCCCACCCGCGCCGACGCCGACATCGTCTGGCTCTCCCGCGACGGCGCCCCCGCCGGCACCACCGGCCTGCTGGAGCAGGCGGTCCGGGACACCGAGTGGCTGCCCGGCACCGTCTTCGCCTGGGTGGCGGGCGAGGCCGTCACCCTCAAGGGCATCCGTCGCCATCTGGTGACGGAACGTCAAGTACCGCGCGAGCAACTGGACATCACCGGCTACTGGCGGCGCACCGAACCCACCGCAGCCGGAACCCCGGCGGCCGAGGAGGACGAGGAGGACGACGCCCACGAGCGGCTGCACGAACTGACCGACCTCGCCCCCGGCTACGCCATCCGCGCCGCGGTCACCCTCGGCGTCTTCGAACTCGTCGCCTCCGGCGTCCGCGACCCCCGCCGACTGGCCGCCCGCACCGGCGCCGACCCCGCCACGCTCACCGCGCTGCTCGCCTATCTCGCCTCCCTCGACGTCCTCGCCGACGACGGAGAGGGCGGCTACCGGCTGGCCCCGGTCGGCGAGGAACTCGTCGACGACGACCACTCCGCCTACGAGTACCACCTGGGCGGCGCCCAGGCCGCGCTCGACGCCTCCTTCAGCGGACTCCTGCACACCCTGCGCACCGGCGAGGCCGGCTACCGCACCCACGACGGCCGGACCCTGGCCGGCGCGATGACCGACGATCCCCGCCTGGCCGGCACCGCTCGCGCGGCCGTCGAGGACCACGCCCGCTGGGTCGCCCCCGGCGTCGTCGGCGCCCACGACTGGGCCTCGGTGCCCGCGCTGACCGCGACCGGACACGGTTCGGCCACCGTCGTCAACGCCCTCGCCAAGGCGTTCCCCCGGCTGCGCGCCCGGATCGTCGCCATGCCCTCCGCCCTGCGGGTGCTGCGTGAGGAACTGCTCGACACCGATGTGCTGCCGCGCGTCGAACTCGTCCCGCGCGCCTCCGGTGTACCCGAGGGCGCCGAGACCCTGCTGATGTGCCGGCAGCTGGAGTGGCTGCCCGACGACGACGCCGTACAGGTCCTCACCGAGGCCGGTGCCGGACTGGCCGCCGACGGCACACTGGTCCTGGTGGAACAGGTGACACCGGCCGACCCCGACGACATCGACGCCGTCGTGCACCATCTGCGTCTCAAGTGCGCCTTCGGCTCGGGCGTCCGGGACGCGGAACACGTCGCCCGCCTCGCCGAGCGCGCGGGTCTGACGGTGCGCACCTGCCGGGACATCGGCTGGGACCACCGCCTGTGGGTCATCACCCCGGCGCGGGACTGACACCGGGGCGGCTGATATTCGCTGGACACCGCGCAGGGCAGCGGCAAGCGTGGGAGGCATGGAGCAGGCAGAGCAGGCAGAGCAGGCAGAGCTGTCGGAGATCTGGGACGAGGACACCGCGCAGAGCTACGACACACCCGGTTCGGGCATGTTCGCGCCGGAGGTCCTGGGACCGGCCGTCGAGTTCCTGGCCCGGCTCGCGGGGGACGGGACGGCGGTCGAGTTCGCCGTCGGCACCGGCCGCGTGGCCGTTCCGCTCGCGGAGCGGGGAGTCCCGGTCACCGGCATCGAACTGTCACGGCCGATGGTGGAGCGGCTGCGCTCCAAGGCGGACGAGGCGACGATCCCGGTGGTCATCGGTGACATGGCGACGACCGTCGTACCGGGGGAGCACACCCTCGTCTACCTCGTCTACAACACGATCTCCAACCTGCTCACCCAGGCCGAGCAGGTCGAGTGCTTCCGCAACGCCGCCCGCCACCTCGCACCCGGCGGGCGGTTCGTGGTCGAACTGTGGGTGCCCGAGCTGCGCAAGCTCCCCCCGGGCCAGGCCGCCACCGTCTGGCAGTCCGAGCCCGGCTACATCGGCCTGGACACCTACGACACCCTGCGGCAGCGGGTCGTCTCGCACCACTTCCGCTTCGACGAGACCAGGCAGGCGCGGCTGGCCCGCAGCCCGCACCGCTACATCTGGCCGGCCGAACTCGACCTCATGGCCCAACTGACCGGTCTCGAACGGGAAGCCCGGTACGCGGACTGGACGGGAGCCGAGTTCACCGCCGAGTCACGGTCCCATGTCTCCGTGTACCGGCTCCCGGAGCCGCGGTAGCCACCGATGCGTTCGCGCGCACGGACATCAACTGCCCTTGCTGCACCGGCCGGTCCCGTCCCCCCAGTCCGTGACCGTCTCGTCAGTCCGTGACCGTCCCCTCAGTCCGTGACCGTCTCGTCAGACCGTGACCGTCTCGCCGTCCGGGAACGTGACCGTCACCAGCCCGTCGTCCCCGCGCTCGCACCGGACCGACTCGCGCAGGACCCAGGGGTGCACGACGTCGCGGGTCAGCACCACCAGGGTCACATGGACGCTCTCCCCGCCCGGGTGGCGCACAGCGCGCAGGTACGGCGTCGCCGAATGGGGACCGCAGGCGTTGGCCTCGGCCTCGCGCGCGACGCCCGCGTCCTCGTCCCAGCCGTACAGCGCGGCCACGGCGCTGGTCAGCCCCGACTCCGTACGGGCCAGCGCCCAGCCGGGCCCCCGCTCCACCTGGGGACGCGCACCGTCGGCGACCGCGTATCCTCCCTCGCGCACCGTCACGCCCTCGGGTGCCCGCACCCGGTGCACGCGCAGCTCCCACGGACCGTGCAGCACACTGGTCGACTCGATCGAGAACTCCTCGTCAGAACCGGGGAGTTGCGTGAGGTGACGCGACGACGCCCGGCGTCCCGCGCAGGCGAGCGGGAGGATGCGGCGGCGCCGTGAGGGGATGCCGTCGGCGGAGAGCAGCGCGATGTGGTTGTCGACCGTGCGGGCCCAGGCGTGCGGCGCCGACTCCGGCGCGGTGGCCGTGGAATAGGCGAGCTTGGCGTAGTGGGGATCGTCGCTCCCCGGTCCGTCCGGCGGGTTGTGGTCGCTGCCGTGGTTGACCAGGCGGACGACTCCGTCGTGCGGGGTGCCGTGCAGCAGCCAGCCCGGCGCGGGCAGAGCCGTGTACTGCGTGGACTGCTCGACGGGGAGCGGCAGTTCACGGTCCGTCCACACCGGATGGTCGGCGGGCAGCAGCAGGCCGAGGAACCCCTTGCTCGCCCAGTACGGCGACGCTGGCCCCGAGTACGCCTGCGTAGCGGGCAGGAACGTCCCGTACCAGCCCAGCGGCAGCAGCCCCCGCTCGTCCGGCACCCCCCGCTCGGCGAAGTGCCGGGCCGCGCCCGAGGCGAGGCGCCGGGTCAGGCCCGGGGCGAGCGGGGTGCAGTCGGCGAGCGCGCCCAGCCAGACCGGCGCCGTCGCCGCGACGCGGTACGTCAGGGACCGGCCCTGGTGCACCGGCGCGCCGTCCGCGCCGAAGAACTGCGGGTAGGTGGTGAGGAACTGGGCCAGCCGCTCCCGGTAGACGGCGCCGCGCCCGCCGTCCCCGTCCGGTCCCGCCATGCGGGCCCACAGGAGCGGGTACAGGTGCATCGCCCAGCCGATGTAGTAGTCGAAGTTGCGGCCGTCGCCGTCCGTGTACCAGCCGTCGCCGACGTACCAGTCCTCGATCCGGTCGAGCCCGGCGTCGATGTCCTCCTGGCTGTACGGCGCGCCGACCGAGGCGAGGAACTGCTCCGACACCACCTGGAAGAGACGCCAGTTGTTGTCCCAGGTCCGGGCGCCGACGAAGCCGGAGAACCAGTCGACGACCCGCTCCTGCACCCGGGAGTCGAGCCGGTCCCAGATCCAGGGACGGGTCTCGTGCAGGGCGAGCGCGACCGAGGCGGCCTCCACCATCTGCTGGGAGCAGTCGGTGAGCACGGGCCAGGCCTCGTCGCTGTCACGGTCCGTGCCCGTTGTCAGACCCCGCGTGTACCTTTCGATGAGATGGGAGACGGCCGTGGGATCAGTGCCCTCGCGGTCGTCCTCGCCGCCCGCGCCCGCGATCCGGAAGGAGGCCAGCAGAAATGTCCGAGCGAACCCTTCGAGGCCGTCCGAGACGACCCCTGACCAACTGGCCCGGCCCGGCAGCCGGTACTGCGCGAAACCGGGAGTGGCGTAGGGCAGCAGGGCCGCGAGCTGCCGGTCGGCCAGGGCCTCCCAGTGCGCCCGCGTCCAGCCGGTCAGGGGCGAGCGGACACGGTCGGTGGGCGGGAGGGGGAAGTGCGGGGCGGGCATGGCGGTTCGCTGGCTCCTTCGTCGGACGGTGTGCGATACGGGTGACCGGGGGCGGCGGTCCGGTGGCTGCCCGGCCGGTCCCGTCACCCCGGGCCTCGTGGGCCGGCGGGGCAGAGGGGGCCGAGGTCCGGCCGGACCGGTCTCACCGGAGCCGCGCGGTGTGTGTATGACCCCGTGAGCCGCCCACGCGGACGGTGAGCACGGGGCGGCGGCCCGGCACCACGGACACGGTGTCGTCGGCGTGGACCACCGTGCGCACGGCGAAGGGCAGCCGTACGGTCAGCTCCGTCACCGTACGGCTCGGATCGGCCACCGCCACCGTCACGCCCTCGCCGCGGCGGCACACCAGGACGGTGCCGGGGCCGTCGGTGCCGAGCCCGTCCACCGAGCCCGCCGCCCAGAAGTGCGCCGCGAGCAGGCCGTGGCGGGGTGCGGCGACGGCCTGGACGGTGGCGTCGTTGGCGAGCACGCGCGCCGGGCGGGAGAGGGACCAGGCCAGGGTCGCGGAGGCGGTCGCGCGCGGCAGCAGGACATAGGAGTAGGACGCGGAGACGGGGGAGGGCCCGTGGTCGAACCAGAGAGTGGCGTAGCGGCGTGTGACCGGGGTGGTGCTGCCCGCGGTGTCCGCGCCGGTGTTGAGGGCGCTCCACGTCCCGGTGCGTTCCTCGCGCAGCGCGCGCAGCGGGCCGCCGGAGGGGAAGACGTACCCGCCCGTGCCCTCCAGATGGACCCAGCGGGCGTCGTCCAGCGCGGCCGACCACCCCTGCCGCGAGGACTGCCGGCGCCCGTCGACGACGAGCCGGGGCGCGCCCTGGGCATGCAGGTTCCGGTTCTCGACGACGGTCTCGACGGTCCTTCCGTCGCTCGCCGTGATCCCGGCGCCGAGGGCGACGACCGCGTTGTCCAGGAAGAACCACGCCTTCTTGGCCCGCAGCGTCGACCCGTCCGCGATCAGCTCCATCGCGGCGGCACCGTAGCGGGCGTCGAGCACCGCCCCGCCCGCGACCGCGTTCCGCGGACGGAAGGTGCCGGTCCCGCCGCCGGTCCCGAGATCGGCCCGGACCCGGGTGTCCACCGTCGTCCCCGGCAGCCGGTACGGGTCGACGGTGGGCCAGAAGGCGTCACCGAAGGCGTCCGTGTCGTCGCCGTCGTACAGGTATGTCATGCCGTCGCCGGTGTACCAGCCGTGCAGGTTCTCGCCGTTGCCCGCCTCGTAGGCGGCGATGCGCCGCGACGACAGCGACAGCGCGCACGCCCACGACCGGCGCCGGTGCACCACCCGGTCCATGTCGGCGAAGACGAAGTGCCCGTCGGGGCGGTCGGCGGGCCGCACGGTCCGATCGCCGAGGACGGCCTTCGCGCGGGCCAGGTCCGGGATCCCGACGAGCGTCCGGTACGGCGTCCTCGTGTTGCGCAGGATCCAGCCCTTGGCCGCGGCGCGCCAGCGGTCCGCGTACGCGTCCGGTGCCCCCTCGGCGAGCTGGAGGATGTGCGCGACCGCGGCGGCCCCGTCGGCATGGTCCCGCGCGCGCTCGCGGGAGACGGCGCGGCCACGCACCGCGTCCATCATCACGCCGTCGAACAGGAGCGGCTCGAAGGACCGCTCCACGGCCTCGTACAGCACCTGGACCGCCGGGTCGGTGACGGCCCAGTCGGAGCCGGCGAGCAGCGCGATCAGCTGACCGGCGCCACCGAGCAGGACACTGCCGTACGTGCCCGTGTACGCGACGTCCGAGTGCTGTACGAACGAGCCGTCCCGGTAGAAGCCGTCGCCCGAGGTGACGTACTGGAACAGGCTGTTCTTCCCCTTGTCCCGGACATCCGACAGGCCGTCGCGGGCCAGGACGAGCGCGGCGGGGTCGCCCGCGAGCAGCCCGCGCAACGCGACGATGACGGCCTTGTCGGTGCGGTTGGCGCCCGTCTCGGCGAGCGTGGGGGAGTTGGTGCGGCGGTCCGGGTCGGGGACGAAGCGGGCCACCGTCGCCACATAGGCGTCGCGGTCCTGCGCGGGCAGTTCGGCGCGCAGCAGGACGCAGACGTCCATCAGCGCGCGGGGCGCCCCGATCTCCCAGAACCACCAGTTGCCGGTCTCGCGGCGCGAGGCGTCGTAGCCGGCGGTGTGCAGGAAGCGGAGCGCGTCCAGGAGCCCGTCGCGCACCGCCTCCTGCCCGGTGAGCGAGGTGCCGGGCGTGGCCCACGCGGTCGCGATCGTGCGCAGCCGCGGGTAGCTCTGGCCGAACATACCCGGATCGGAGGCCGGGGACAGATCCGCCCACAGCGCGGTGCGGTTCGCGGAGGTGTCGATCTGCCGCCACCAGGCGGCGGCCTGGGTGTCCAGGGCGGTGAGCGCGGCGGCGAAGTCCGGGTCCGCCGGATCGAAGGCGCCGCCGGTCAGCTGCTGCGCGGCGCGTCCGAGCAGCGGCTCGTACGGGTCGTCGCCGGATGCCGCGGCGGCGCTCGCACCGCCCGCGCGGGCGACGAGTCCGGCGGCGGCGCCCGCCGAGGCGAGCGCGAGGGTCTGGCGTCTGCTCAGTTCCATGGCGGATCTCTTCCTGCGGGATCAGTCGGTCAGCGCGGCCGGGTCGGTCGACGGTGCGGGGAGGTGGAGCGCGGCCAGTTCGGCGCGGCCCTCGGCGTCGATGGGGAAGGCCCAGGTGGTGACGAAGAAGTCGGTGAGGTCGCGTCCGGCGACCCGGCTGGCGTACGTGGCGAGCGCGCGGTAGCGCCGGGCCGTCTCGGTGGAGTCCGACTGCGGGTTCTCCTCGCGCACCAGCTTGTGCAGCCGTGGCCAGAAGTCCGCGCCGAAGGCCAGCTCCAGCTGGCGCAGCGGCACGAGTTTCTCGTACGCGCCGAAGGACTTCTCGTACGTCAGCCCCGCCGTGCCGAACTTGGCCCGCGCGGACCGGAAGGAGTCGAGGCCCGTCTTCGGGTCGACGGTGAGGAGGTTGGAGGGCCGGCCGAGGGCGCGCTGCACGGCCAGGGAGTAGATGTTCACCGTGACCTCGGTGAGCCCGGACGGCTTGTACGCGAACTGCTGATGCAGATGCCCCAGTTCGTGGTACAGCCCCCAGCCGCGGGTGAGCAGTCCCTCCACCGTGGTGGCCCGGTCGAGATAGGCGCGCGGGAACCCGTTGTACCCGTGTGTCGCGTACGCGCCGACGCCGGACGGCACCACCGACACCTCGGTGAAGTGGTAGCCGCCGGCCTTGGGCCGGTGCACCGGCTTCGAGCCGTCCAGACCGCTGATGTCGGACTCGGCGTCGATGATCCGCTCCAGGAGGGTGAGCAGCGCCGCGTGGTCCTCGTCGCGGTAGAGCAGTGCTCCGTCCCGGGTGAGCGTCACGATCGAGCGCGGCCCGTGCAGCTCGACGACCGGCACATCGGTGCAGGTGCCCAACTGGTGCTGGTAGCCGGCCTCGGAGGTGCGCCCGAGCCTGAAGACCGGCATGGGCACGGAACCGCTCCGCAGCCGGACCGCTGCGCGCTGCCCGTCGCCTTCGAGGGTGAGATACACGGGTCCGCCGTGCGGGTCGGTCACGGTGTTCGCGCCGGGCCCGAGCGGATAGCTGCGCGGTGCGGTGACGGTGCCGTAGTAGTCCCACTGCCCGATCCACAGGGTCGGCACCGCACCGTGGTGGGGCAGTACGTCGCAGCGCAGCGCGGTGCCCGGCGGGACATAGCGGCCGGTCGGCTGGAACTCGCTGGCACGCAGGGCCTGGCCGAGGCGCAGCCGCTCCGCCTCGGCGGAGGGACGGGCGACGAGCGGCACGACGAGGTCGCCGGGGCCATGGGCGGTGCTCACGGCGCCGGCCGGGCCCGCGGCGCGGGCAGCACCGGCGCCGAGGCCGCCGACGGCGAGCGCGGCGCCCGTGGCCGCGGCGAGGACGGAGCGGCGGGACGGGGATGCGGGGGTGCGCATGGACATCGTCTCCTCGGGGCGATCCGTACGGTGGGCTGGGGGAGCGGCGCGCCACGGCCCGGTTGTCGCGGCGTCCTCGGCGCGGGCGGGGACACGGATGGCGCGGGGGAGTGCCGTCAGTCGGAGAGCGTGCTCGGGTCCGTGTCCGGCTTCGGCAGACGCAGGGCGGCGATCTCCGCGATGCCTCGCGCGTCGATCGGCATCGCCCATGTGCCGACGAAGAAGTCCGTCAGATCGCGGCCCGCCGTGCGGGAGGCGTAGGTGGCGAGGGCGCGGTACTGGCGGGCTTCGACCTCCGGCGGATGGTCGTAGTCCTCCACCGGCGCGTCGTGCTGGTGCTCCGTGCGGACCAGCCGGTGCAGCCGGGGCCAGAAGTCGTCGCCGAAGGCGAGTTCCAGCTGGCGCAGCGGGACCAACTGCTCGTAGGCGCCGAGGTCGTCGACGTAGGAGAGACCGGGGGTATTGAGCTTGGCGCGGGCGGACTGAAACCAGTTCAGGCCCGTCCTCGCGTCGACCGTGAGGAGGTTCGAGGGCTGTCCCAGGGTGCGCTGCGCCGCCAGCGAGTAGATGTTCACGGTGACTTCAGTGAGGCTGCCGGCCTGGTACGCGGCCTGCTGGTTGAGGTGTCCCAGCTCATGGTAGAGACCCCAGCCGCGGGTGGTGAGACCGCTGACCGTGCACAGGCGGTCCATATAGGCGCGGGGGAAGCCGTTGAAGCCGTGCCAGGCGTACGCGCCGACGCCGTTGGGTACGACGCTGACCTCGTTGAAGTGGTACCGGCCCGCCTTGGGCCGGTCGAGGGGCCGGCGGCCGTCGAGGCCGCTGACGCGGTCGTGCGAGCCGATGACGGTGTCGAACAGCGACATCAGGGCGGTGTGGTCCTCGTCCCGGTACAGCAGCGCGCCCTCGCGGGTGAGCGTCAGGACCGCCCGTGCCGTGACGAGTTCGACCCAGGGGACGTCGGTGACGGTGTCGAGCCGCCGCTGGAACTCCCGCTCGCTCGTCCGGCCCAGTTCGAAGACGGCCATCGGCCGGGCGCCGGAGACGAAGGTGACGGCGGCACGCTGCCCGTGCCCGGCGAAGCTGAGGTACACCGGCCCGCCGTAGCGGTCCACGACCTTGTTCAGGCCCGGACGGAGCCGGAACACCCGGGGCGCCTTGAGGTCCGTGTTCGTGTTGTAGTCGTCGAAGGTGCCGATGTGCAGCACCGGGAGCACCCCGTGGCCCGGCCGCACCCGGAGGGTGACGGTCGCGCCGGGCGCGGCGTAACGGCCGGTGGGGATGAACTCACTGGCCCGCAGCGACCGGTCGAGCCGCAGCCGTTCCGTCTCGGCGTCCGGAAAGGCTTCCACGAACAGTGTGTCGCCGCTCGCGGTGCCGTGCGGCGGGGGAGAGGCGGCCGACGAGGGGGAGGCGGCCGCGGTCCCGCCGCCGAGGGCCGCGGCCGCACCGGCGCCCGCCAGTGCGGCGAGCACGGCACGACGGCCGGCGACGGGCGGCGCGGCGGGGACAGGGAGAGGCTTGTGGGCAGGGCGCATCCGGGAACTCCCATGGGGACGAACGGCGTCGGGGCGACGGGCGGGACGAGCGGGCGGCGCTGCACGTCAGCATGTAAGCGTTTGCTGTCCGGTCGCAAGGGGGTGCGGCGAGTTTCTGCTCGTTACTATGCGAACCAGCGCTCTTGCGAGCAGGATCGAGCACATTCATGTGCCCGACACCGCAGGAGACCGGCGGTACGAGTGTCAAGGCGTCCCCGGGGCTCAGGCGCCGGGTCCCCTGAGCCCCCGGAACCTGGGTGTGCGAGCAGGCCCGGAGACCGCGCGCACCCAGGTCTCAGGAGGCGCGCGGTCACAGAGACCGCGCGCCTCAGCCCCGGCGTGCCCGCCCGCTCCCCGGGACCCCGCTCCCCGGGACCCCGCTCCCCGGGACCCCGCTCCCCGGGACCCCGCTCCCCGGGACCCCGCTCCCCGGGACCCCGCTCCCCGGGACCCCGCTCCGCGGCGGTCCCGCCGACTCCCGCACGACGATGTGCGTACCCAGGCGCAGCGTCCCGGTCGTCGGGGCGCGCCAGTCGTCCTCGTCCCCGCCGTTGAGCGCCACCCGCACCGCCTGCCGGCCCATCTCCTCCAGCGGGATCCGGACGGTGGTCAGCCGGGGCCGCAGCTCCTGGGCCACCGGGATGTCGTCGTAGCCGACCAGCGACATGTCCTGCGGGACGCGCACCCCGGCCTCCTCCATGGCCTGCGCCGCACCGGCCGCCACGATGTCGTTCGCGGCGAACACGGCGGTGAACTCCGGCCCGGCGCGCAGCAGTTCGGCCATGCGCCGGTGACCGAAGGCACGGCTGAAGGCGCCCGGCTGCTCCAGCAGCGGGTCCCGCCGGATGCCGCGCAGTTCGAGCGCGCGCCGGTGCCCGGCGAGCCGGTCCCGCGCCGTGGAGAGGCCGGGCGGACCGCCCAGGTAGAGGATCCGCTCGTGGCCCTGGGTGATCAGATGGTCGGTGATCGCGAAGGCGCCGCCCTCGTTGTCGTACTCCACCCCGACCGTCGGGACGTCCTCCCCGAGCGAGGGCCGTCCGCACAGCACCAGCTTCGAACCGCCCGCGTCCAGTTCGCGCGCCCTGCGGGCCAGTTCGGCCTTGTAGGCGCGGTCCTCGACGCTGCCGCCGACCAGCACCACGGCATCCGCGCGCCGCTCGTGCATCAGCTCGATGAAGGCGAGTTCCCGCTGCGGGTCGCCCTGGGTGCAGCACACCAGGCAGAGCCGGTCACCGGCGGTGGCCTCGCGTTCGACGCCGCGCGCGATGTACGCGTAGAACGGGTCGATCAGTTCACCGACGATGATGCCGACGGTGCGGCCGGAGGCACCGGCCAGCGCCCGCGCATGGGCGTTGACCACATAGCCCAGCTCCCGCATGGCCGCCTCGACGCGCTCGCGCGTGGCCGCGGCGACCGGGTAGTTGCGGTTCATGACGCGCGAGACGGTCGCCGTGGACACACCGGCCCGCCGCGCGACGTCGACGACGGTCGCGCGGCGCTGCCCGCTCCGCTCCCCCTGCCCGTCGCCCTGTGCCTCGCCGTCCGGCCCGGGTGCCGTGGAACTCTGCCGGGACATCCGGTCCACCCCCTGATGGTCGTGCTGGTCTGCCTGTGCTCGGCCCGCCCCAGAGACTATGGCGTGCGGCGCGGCTGCGCTCACGCGATCCGCTCCAGGTCCTCCAGGAGCACGGCGTGCGCCAGCGGCACGCCGCGCGCGTACCGGGCCAGCTCGTCGACGGCGAGCGCGCCGAGCCGTCCCACCTCGTTGCCCTGGGCGCCGGCCAGATGCGGGGTGATGAAGACGTTGGGCAGGTCCCACAACGGGTGCCCGGCGGGCAGCGGTTCGGGATCCGTGACATCGAGAACGGCGTCGATCCGGCCGCTGACCAGGTGGTCCGTGAGCGCGGCGGTGTCCACGAGCGGACCGCGCGCGGTGTTCACGAGGAGTGCGCCCGGACGCATCAGGCCCAGCCTGCGGGCGTCGAGCAGGTGCCGGGTCTCCGGGGTGTCCGGCGCGTGCAGGGTCACCACGTCGCTGGTCGCCACCAGGGTGTCCAGGTCGGTGCGGGTGGCGCCGAGCAGCCCCGCCTCGGCGTCGCCGATGTACGGGTCGTACAGCAGCACCTCGGCGTCCAGGGTGCGCAACAGCTCGGTGACGCGGCGGCCGATGCGGGAGGCGCCGACCACGCCGACGGTGATGCCGCGGGTGCCGAGCCAGTGGTGGCGGTCCAGGTCGGCGTCGGTGCGGTGGGTGCGCCGGTCCTGGAAGAGACGGGCGAGCGGGAAGGCCCGCTTGGCGCCCAGGATGATCGCGGCGAGCGTGAACTCGGCGACCGGCACCGCGTTGGCCGCCGCCGCCGAGGAGACGGCGATGCCGCGCTCGTAGGCCTCCCGGCCCAGGAACGTCTTCACGGTGCCGGCCGCGTGGATCACCGCGCGCAGCCGGGGCGCCCGGTCGAGCGCGGCCCTGTCGACCGGCGGGCAGCCCCAGCCGGTGAGCAGGACCTCGCACTCGGCGAGGGCCGCGCGCGCCGACGGGCTGGTGAACTCCGCCACGACCGACGGAGGCCGGATGTCCGCGGTCTCCTCCAGGCGCGCCCGGACGGACGGCGGGAAGACGTCGTCCACGACGGAGGAGTCCATCGCGAGAACCGTGCGGGGCCGCCGCGGGGGCGGTGTGGCGTCGGCGGCCGTGGCCTCGACCGGCGCCTCGTCAGTGGTACGCACCCTGCCTCCGGACAGTAAACGTGTTCTATGGCGGACCGAACGCTAGGGAGCGCGCCGCTGGACCGTCAAGGTCGGGAAGAAAATCTGACAGCTGAGTTGCCCTGGTTGCGGCCGAAATACCCCGCATAACTGGCCTGTTCGCGGCGGCATCACGACCCGTCAGATCGACGGATCTATTGACGGTGGGGTTAACCGCTTACTAACTTGCCGCCGCAGATACCAGTTCCTGCGCCAACCGGCCGAACAGGACCGCTCCATGACTGTCTCCGTACCACCGACCGCCGTCGACCGCGTTCCCCGCAAGACCCTCTGGCAGCGCGTCAAGCGCGACAAAGTGATGCTGCTGCTGTGCCTGCCCGGCTTCCTGTACTTCGTGGTGTTCCACTACGTACCGCTGCTCGGCTACCTGGTGGCCTTCCAGGACTACCAGCCCTACCTGGGCTACATGCACAGCGCCTGGACCGGCTTCACCAACTTCTCGACGGCCTTCGCCGACCCCGACTTCTGGTCGGCGACCGGCAACACGCTGGAGATCGCGCTCGTCCAGCTCGTCCTGTTCTTCCCGGTGCCCATCGCGCTCGCCCTGCTGCTCAACAGCATCGTCAGCGACAGACTGCGCCGCTTCGTGCAGAGCGTCGTCTATCTGCCGCACTTCATCGGCTGGGTGATCATCGTCTCGATCTTCCAGCAGATCCTGGGCGGCGCGGGCGTCGTGCCCGACGTACTCGGATCGCTCGGCCTGCCGCGCTACGACATGACGACCGACCCGAACGCCTTCCCCTGGCTGCTCGCGCTCCAGGTGATGTGGAAGGACGCCGGCTGGGGCACCATCATCGTCCTCGCGGCGCTGCTCTCCATCGACCGCGGCCTGTACGAGGCGGCGGCCATGGACGGCGCGGCCCGGTGGCGCCGCTTCTGGCACGTCACCCTGCCCGGCCTGTCCCCGGTGCTCGTCCTGCTGCTCATCCTGAACCTCGGCAACATCCTCACCGTCGGCTTCGAGCAGATCCTGCTCCAGCGCGACGCCGTCGGACCCGACGCCGGTGAAGTCCTCGACACCTACGTCTACTTCCACGGCATCAAGGACAACCAGTGGGGAACGGCCGCCGCCGTCGGCCTGGTGAAGGCAGTGATCGGCACCGTCCTCGTCATCGGTGCCAACAAGTTCGCCCACCGGCTCGGCCATGAAGGGGTGTACCGCGGTGCTGACCGTTGAGACGTCCGCTGTGAAGACGCGCCGCGTGCGCGCCGCCCGGCCCGCCCCGGAGGCGGGAGAGCTGCGCCCCTCCGGTGCCCGTCCCCCGTGGATGGAGAAACCCACCCGGATAGGTCTCGTCCTCAAGGGCCTGGCCCTGGTGCTCGTCGTCGGCCTGGTGGCGTACCCGCTGCTCGGGGTGATCGGCACGAGCTTCGCCTCGCAGAGCGACATCATCAAGTCCAACGGGCTCGTCCTGTGGCCCGACCACCCGAGCCTCGACGCCTACCGGACCGCGTTCACCGGCGGACGGGTCACCCGCGCCCTGTTCGTCAGCGTCGGCGTCACCGTCGTGGGCACCGCCTGCAGCCTCCTCGCCACCATCGGCATGGCGTACGGGCTGTCGCGCCGGGGCATCGTCGGCGGCCGGTCCATCCTCATGACCGCCCTGTTCACCATGCTCTTCAACGCGGGCGTCATCCCCAACTTCCTGCTGGTCAAAGAGTTGGGGCTCTACAACACCTTCGCCGCGCTCGTCCTGCCCACCATGGTCAGCGCCTTCAACCTCGTCGTGATGCGGGCCTTCTTCATGAACCTGCCCGAGGAGCTGTACGACGCGGCGAAGGTGGACGGCGCGGGCGACTTCCGGACCCTGGTCCGCGTCGTCCTGCCGCTCTCCAAGGCGGTCATCGCCGTCGTCGGACTGTTCTACGCCGTCGCCTACTGGAACGCGTACTTCAACGCGCTGCTGTATCTCGGCGACAACGACAAGTGGCCGCTGCCCATGGTCCTGCGCACCTTCATCCTCCAGGGCCAGAACCTCGACACCGCGGCGGCCGGCGAGGTCGTCGCCCCGCAGCAGGCCGTCCAGATGGCCGTACTGGTCATCGCCGTCGTGCCGATCCTGCTCGTCTACCCCTTCCTCCAGCGGTTCTTCACCAAGGGCGTCCTCACCGGCGCCGTCAAGGGCTGACCGCGCCGCCGAAGGGCGGGGCCGCCGCGTCCGGCCGCACCACCCGGACCGCCCCGCGGCCCCGTGCATCCCCCGCACCCCGAATCCTCCCGTGCCCGCCTCGTATTGAGGAGTCCCGCCATGTCCGGCACCACATCCGTCGACCGCCGCACCCTGTTCCGCTGGGGTGCGGGCGCCGGTCTCGCCGTCGCCGCGGCACCGCTGCTCGCCGCGTGCGGCGACGGCGGCACCGCGGCCAAGGCCGAGGCCAAGAGCGCCGGCCTGCTGCCGAGCACCACGGTGCGCAACATCGGCATCAAGGCCGACCTGCCCGGCACCGCGGCGGGCGTCCCGAACGCCTTCCTGAAGTACCCGGCCGAACTGGCCCGCGCCACCCGGGGCACCCCGCTCAAGGGCGCGAAGAAGATCACCGCCGTCACCGAGACCTTCGCGCCGCTGCCGCCCGAGCGCGGCAAGAACGCGGCCTGGCGGGAGATCGAGAAACTGCTCGGCACCGAGGTCGACTTCACGGCCGTACCCGCCGACGACTACCCGGCCAAGTTCTCCACCATGGTCGCCGGCGACCAGCTGCCGGACATCTTCATGTACCCGGAGACCGGCGGCGTCGACAACATGGGCTCGTTCCTCGCCGCCAAGTGCGCCGACCTCGGCCCCCACCTCTCCGGCGACAAGGTCAAGGACTACCCGAACCTCGCGGCCGTCCCGCAGTACGCCTGGCGCGACGCCATCAAGGGCGGCAAGCTCTACGGCATCCCCATCGCCCGCTCGGGCACCGGCGGCGCGGGCTTCTACCGGGCCGACCTGCTGCGGCAGGCCGGCGTCACCGGCCTCGACCAGATCGACAGCATCGAACGGCTCGTCGAGCTGGCCAAGGACCTCACGGACACCGGCAAGAAGCAGTACTTCTTCACCGGCAGCGGCACCATCCTGCTCGCGATGTCCGCCGGCGCCCAGCACTTCTGGCACTTCGACCGGCAGACCGGCAAGTGGCGCTACCAGCTGGAGGACGACAAGTACCGCTACGCGGTCGAGACCGCCGCCAAGCTCCACAAGGCGGGCTGCTTCTACCCGGGCACCGTGCAGATGTCCGGGGCCCAGAAGGCCCAGTACACGGACCTGTTCAAGAACGGCAAGGCCGCCTACGTCTACGACGGCATGCCCTCGTACCTGACCACGGCCACCGGCTACGTCGACTCCATGGCGGCCATCGACAAGTCCTTCGACGTACGGCCCATGGTCCCCGTCGGCAAGGACGCGGTCACCTGGACCGACAACGTCTCGCTCCAGAACTGCTACATCACCAAGGCCGGAGAGCAGCGGGTGAAGGAACTGCTGCGCCTGGCCGACTTCGCCGCCTCGCCGTTCGGATCCCTCGAATACACGCTCATCAACTACGGCGTGGAGAACACCGACTACCGGCGCGACGCGAACGGCACGCCCGTCCTCACCAAGCAGGGTACCCAGGACGTGACCGTGCCGTGGGGCAAACTCGCCTCCGCGACACCGGCGTTCTTCAGCGCCACGCATCCCGAGGCCGCCCGCTATGTGCACGAGGCGTACACGGTGCTCATCCCCAGGCTCATCGAGGACCCCACCCTCGGCTACTCCTCGCCGACCTGGGACTCCAAGGGATCCGGCAGCCTCTACACCATCCACCTGGACGGTCTGAAGGACCTGATCACCGGGCGCAAGCCGATGTCCGCGTACGACGCGCTGGTCAAGAAGTGGCGCCGCGCCGGGGGCGACACATGCCGTGCCGAGTTCGAGCAGGCCTCGCAGAAGGGGAAGAAGTGACCACCAGCAGACGCGCGTTCCTCACGAAGGCGGCGGTCGCCGCCGCGGTCACCGTACCGGTGCTCGGCTCGCCGGCCCAGGCCGCGGGCTTCGACCCGCGCCCCGGCTCCGACGGGGTCGGCGACCCCCTCTTCCCGACGCTCGGCAACGGCGGCTACCAGGTCGACCACTACGACCTCACCTTCGACTTCACCCCGGTGACCTACGACTTCACCGCGGTGGTGAAGCTGAACGCGCGGGCGACGCAGGACCTTTCGGCGTTCAACCTGGACACGGACGGCCACACCATCGACTCGGTCACCGTCGACGGCCGCCGCGCCTCCCACAGCCTGTCCCTCGGCATGTCGGGCCAGGAACTGACGGTCACCCCGGCCGCACCGCTCCGCAAGGGCGCCCCGTTCCAGGTCGCGGTCGCCTACCACGGCAACGGCAAGGCGGCGCGGTCCGGGCTGACCGGCTGGCGGTTCGGCTCGGACGGCGGCTTCGCCTGCGCCGCGCAGTCGTCGCGGGCCGACACCTTCCTGCCCTGCAACGACACACCCTCCGACAAGGCCACCTGGACCTTCCACCTCTCCGCGCCCGCCGGATACGTCGCGGCCGCCAACGGTGTCCTGACCGGCAAGGACAAGCGTGCCGACGGCGCGACCGTCTGGCACTTCGCCCTGCGCGAGCGCATGCCGACGGAACTGCTCGGCATCGCCGTCGTCAAGGGCACCTATCTGTACGGCACCTCGCACACCGGGCTGCCGCTGCGGCACATCGTCCCGCGGGGCCGCGAGGACGAGTACGCGCCGGTCGTGGCCCGCACGGCCGACCATCTCGCCTGGCTGGAGCGCAAGTTCGGCCGCTACCCGTTCTCCGTGTACGGCATCCACATCTACGACGGATACACCGACGCCCTGGAGAACACGACCCTCACCCTGATGGGCACCAACTGGTTCAAGCCCGACGCCGACGGCCACCCCACGTACGAGAACACCATGGTGCACGAGCTGACCCACCAGTGGTTCGGCGACAGCGTGACGCCGCACGACTGGCAACAGGCATGGCTCAACGAGGGGCCGGCCGTGTACTACGCCGCGCTCTACAGCCAGGAGCGCGGCTGGTCGGACATGGCCGCGAAGATGAAGGCGACGTATGCCAAGCTCGACGCGGTCCGCGCGAGCGACGGGCCGCCCGGACTGCCGGCCGCCCTCGGCGGCACCAACATCTACGACGGCGGCGCACTCGTCCTCTACGCCCTGCGACTCCGTGTGGGAGCAAGGAAGTTCGACCGGATCATGGGCCTGTGGCCGCGCCGCTTCAAGGGCCGCACGGTCACCAGCGAGGACTTCATCGCCCACGCCGTGACCGTGACGGGCGACCGGTCGCTTGACCGGTTCCTGCGGGACTGGCTGTTCGGCGCGAAGAACCCGCCGATGCCGGGACACCCGGACTGGACGACCACGGCATGACCGAGCCCGGCATGACCGGCCATGGCGTGACCGGCCATGGCGTGACCGGTCCCGGACTCACCGGTCCCCGCACGACCGGCCGCAGCCGGTGCCGATGGCCGGCTGACCCGGCAGGACCGGCCCCGCCGCATCCCCGCCGTCCCGCCCCGCGCGAAAGAAGCGTGCCCCACCCTCGCACCCGAACGCCGCACCCCATCGTCCCGGCCCGCCCCCGTGCGGCGGGCCGTCCGAGCGGAAGGTCCTCGCATGCGACCATTCACCCCCGCGGCCCGCGCCGCCGCGGCCGCCCTGCTCACCGGCGCCGCCCTGCTCCTCGGCCCGCTGCCCGCCGCCCAGGCGGCCCCCTCGCCCAAGGTCCTGCACGCCGCACCCCATGGCTCGGGATCCCGCTGCACCCAGGGGCACCCCTGCTCCGTCGAGGGGGCGCGGAACGCCGCCCGCGCCATCGGCGGCCGGGACGTACGCGTCGAACTCGCCGACGGGACATACGAACTGGACGCCCCGCTGCGGCTCGGCGGCCAGGACTCCGGTGTCACCTGGACCGCCGCGCGCGGCGCGCACCCCGTGCTCTCCGGCGGCCGCACCCTGACGGGCTGGTCCGTGCACGCCGACGGCACCTGGACAGCGAAGGTGCCCGGGGGCGTCACGCCGCGCCAGCTGTTCGTCGACGGGCGACGCGCCGTGCGCGCCCGGGGAGGGGCCTGCGCCGCCGCCGTCTGCGACGCCACCAAGTCCGGTATGACCGGCGCGGAGAAGACCGGCATCGCCCACTGGGCCCGACCCACCGACGCCGAGGCGGTCATCAGCGTCCGCTGGCGCAACTACCACTGCCGCATCGCCGCCGTCACCGGCGACCTCATGACCTTCGCCCAGCCCTGCTGGACCAACTCCGCCTCCGGAACCGACCGCACCGGACCGTCCTGGGACACGACGACCGTCGACTCCGCCCGCTACAGCGGAGTCGCCCACTTCGAGAACGCCCGCGAACTCCTCGACACGCCCGGCGAGTTCGTATGGGACTCGGCCGCGCACACCGTCACCTACCTGCCCCGCGAGGGCGAGAACCCGCGCCGCTCCCGGGCCGTCACCCCGGTCACCGAGGGGCTCCTCGTCCTCGACGGCGCCCATGACGTCCGCGTCAGCGGCATCGGCTTCGCCTACGCCGCCTACCGGCAGCCGGACACCGACGAGGGCTACGCGGGCACCCAGGCCGGACTGACCCTGACCGGCGCCACCGGCCCCGTCGACCACGCGGGCCGCTTCTACACCAAGCCCGCCGCCGCCCTCACCGTACGCGCCGGCCGCCATGTGGTGATCGACCACGGCAGCTTCAGCCACCTCGGCGGTGCGGGCGTCGTCTTCGAACAGGGCACCCAGGACTCCACCCTCACCCGCTCCCGCTTCACCGACCTCTCCTCCGGCGCCGCCTACATCGGTGACACCGAACCCATGCCGGCCCCCGAACTCACCGGGGCCCGCAACACGGTCTCCTACAACACCGTCAGCCACACGGGCGTGGAGTACACGGACTCCGTGGGCATCTGGGCGGGCTACGAGGCCGGCACCGTCATCGACCACAACACCCTCGACCACCTTCCCTACTCCGGCATCTCCGTCGGCTGGGGCTGGAACCAGCCCGAGGCCCGGCAGTCCGTGCTCCGCGACAACCGCATCACGGACAACCGGATCACCGACGTCATGCTCGTCGAGGACGCACAGCACGACGGGGCCGCCATCTACACCCAGGGCGCCCAGCCCGGCACCGTCGTCTCCGGGAACTACATCAACCGGAGCGCGTACGGGAACACCGAGCGCGACGGCAACGGCATCTACCTCGACGAGCAGTCCAGCCACATCACCGTCGCCCGGAACGTCATCACACGTGTCGGCTACAAGTGGGTGTCCAACTGGGCCGACTACGGCATCGACAACCACGCCACCGGGAACTGGACCGACACCGACGCCCCGGCCCTCGGCGGCACCGGCTCGACCATGACCGGCAACCACACGAAGCTGGACCGGCTCCCCGCCGAAGCGGTCCGGGTCGCCGCGGCCGCCGGCGCCGGACGCGCGGGCGGCGTCGAACAGCTCCGCCCCGACCTGGCCCGTACCGGCACCGCCACCGCCACCCAGTCGTCCACGGACGGCACGGCGACAGCGGCCCGCGCCACCGACGGCGACACCTCCACCGACACCCGCACCCTCTCCGAGGCGGGCGCCTGGTGGCAGGTGGACCTGGGCGCCGTCCACCACGTCGGACAGGTCGAGATATGGAACGACAGCGCCATGACCACCACCGACTTCGACGTACAGCTCGCCGCCTCCGCCGACTTCTCCGACGCCGTCACCACGCACATCACCGGCAAGGCACTGCGCCCCACCCTCCTGGACACGGACACCCACGCCCGCTACCTCCGCGTCCGGCTCACCGGCACCGGACGGGTCGCGCTCGCCCACGTCCTGGCGCATCCGTAGCTCCCGCTCCCGCAGTGACGCGCCGCGGACCGCTCACCGGGCCCGCGGCGCACGCACGCTCCCTGCTCCCTCGCCGCACGGCACCACTCGATCCACGATTCAACGGAAAGGCGGTCACGTCATGACCGACGCCCCCAGCGACCTGCGCCTCGGCGTCATCGGATACGGACTGCGCGGCAGCATCGCCCGCACCGCGCACCGGCCGGGAGCCGGCTCCCGGGTCACGGCGCTCGCGGACCACGACCCGGCCGCGCGGGCCGACGCGGCCCAGGCGTTCCCCGGCGCGCTGATCTGCGGCGACCACCACAAGGTGATCGCGGACCCGGACGTCGACGCCGTCCTCGTCCTCACCCCCGACCACACCCACACCGACATCGCCCGCGAAGCGCTCGAAGCGGGCAGGCCCGTCTTCGTCGAGAAGCCTCTCGACATCACCGTCGAACGCTGCGACGCCCTCCTGCGCACCGCCCACGACACGGGAAGCCGCCTCTACGTCGGTCACAACATGCGCCACATGCCCGTCGTCCGGCTGATGCGCGACATCATCGCGCGCGGCGAGATCGGCGCGGTCAAGACGGTCTGGGTGCGGCACTTCGTCGGCTACGGAGGCGACTGGTACTTCAAGGACTGGCACGCCGAACGGCAGTACACCACGGGCCTGTTGCTACAGAAGGCCGCCCACGACATCGACGTCCTGCACTGGCTCGCGAACGGCTACACCCAGCGGGTCCAGGCCCTCGGGGACCTCATGGTCTACGGCGACAGTCCGCACCGGCGGGCACCCGGTGAACCCAAGCACGAGGACTGGTACACGAAGGACGGCCACTGGCCGCCGCACACCCAGCGCGGCCTGAACCCCGTCATCGACGTCGAGGACGTGTCCCTCGTCAACATGCGCCTCGACAACGGCGTACTCGCGGCCTACCAGCAGTGCCACTTCACCCCCGACTACTGGCGCAACTACACCGTGATCGGGGACGCGGGACGGCTGGAGAACTTCGGGGACGGCCCCGGGGCGGTGGTGAAGGTGTGGAACTCCCGCCGCTCCGTCCACCGCCCCGAAGCCGACGCCGAGTACCCCGTCCCGGACGCCGCGGACGATGCCGGACACGGCGGCGCCGACCCCCTCCTGATCGACGAGTTCGTGCGCTTCGCCCGCGACGGCGGTGTCACCGACACCTCGCCGGTCGCCGCGCGCATGGCCGTCGCGGCCGGGGTGCGGGCCACCGAGTCGCTGCGCGCGGGCGGCACACCCCACGAGGTCCCCGCCCTCGACCCGGAACTGGCCGCGTACTTCGAGCGAGGCCAGACGAAGCGGTAGCGGGGACCCGCGCCCTCGGCCGATGCGGGGAGAGCGGGAGTGGCGTCGGGCGCCGACGCGCCGGCCCGGCCCACGCGGTCGGCGGCGGCGGCGCCGCGGGTCACCGGCTCCGACGGCGGTGGGCGGCGACCCGGACCCGCGTTCCGCAGCGGGTCGAGCAGGAGCGCTGCGGGGCGCGGCGTCCCGTGTCGATGAAGCGGAGGTCGCAGCAGGGTGCGGCGCAGCGGCCCCATGCGCGGTAGCCGTGTGCGCCGAGCCAGAGGGAGGTGGCCATGACGGGACTCCTCACTCCGGGCTCCGGACCGAGGTCGGGACGGGCATGTGCAGGGCGAGCTGACCCTCGGTCATGACGTCGAACCGGACAGGCCGGACGGGCCTGAGGGAACGCAGGTCGTCGGCCATCCGGCCCTCCCCGACCTGGAGCGCGACACCGCGCGGGAGGAGTGCGGTCCCGGCCGACAGCACATGGGTCTGGCTCAGCGTCGCGTGCCACGCCCCGCCGATCGATGTGTACGAGGTCAGGGACGAGACCCGCTCACCGCTGCGGTGGGTGGTCTGGGCCGGTGTCGCCGCCGAGAGCGCCAGGTCGGTCCCGCCGGCGTCGTTGGCCACGCGCGCCGTCGTCCGGTCGGTGCCGATGCCGACGTCCAGCCCGGTGACCCACTTCGGGAAGCCGTAGCCGTCGTGGCCGCGCACCTGGGCGATCTCCGTGCTCACCGGCAGCGACAGGACGTAGGTGTCGAGGTGCTCGTTCTTGAGGCCGGCGACCAGATCGACGAACCCGAGCCTGCCGTGCCGTGCCGGCTTCACGGCGACGCCCACGGCGGCTTCGGTGTAGAAGTCGATGTCGCACACGTCGTACCGGAAGAACATCACCGACACCAGTCCCAGACCCGGCGCGACCTCCAGCGGCGCCAGCTCCCGGGGCAGCCGGGAGCGGACCGCGCGGGACGGGGCAATCATCGTCAGCCGGGCGGTCGAGACGCGGTAGTAGAAGTTCGGGGTGAGGGTGGGGCCGATGGGGGAGTCGACACGTGTCTTGGGCAGCCGCCGGAAGAAGTCCACCCCGCTGACGCGGGGGTCACGGGCCACCTCGTCGAGATCGGTGTCCATCCGGTACCGGTCGTACAACCCGCCCTTCGGGACCGTGACCGTCCGGCCACCCAGATCGACCTTCACCGACTCCTGCCGGGGCGATGACATGGCGCTGCTCCCTCGCTCGCATGTTAGCGGTGATTACATCACGGTAGCCGTGGATGTAAGCACCGTCAACAAGGGGGCGTGGTGCCGGACGGCCGGCCCGGAGTGGCCCGGACCGCGAGGGCGTACGGGGTCGGGGTGGCCGTCCTCCGGGCGGCCACCCCGACCGGGGCCTCGAACGGACCTGCTGGGAAAGGGCTCAGCGCTGGGGTGTGGTGCCGGGCCGGAACGTCACGTTCGGGGTGTAGTAGAAGCTTCCGCCGCTGACCTGGTTGCCGGTGACCAGGACATCGCTCACCGGTGAGACGAACCCGACCGTGTCCGCGCTGACGCGGACCGCGTTGCGCGCGACTCCCGAAGCGCCTGGCGTGATCGTCACCTGGTTGTCGACGATGTCTATCCCGGAGATGGGATTCGGTCCCCCCTGGACGGGCGGCTGGCTGCCCGTCCTCGCCGACACGGAACTGACGTAGACCCCGCCGACGCTGTTGTTGATCGTGTTGCCGCGGACGGTGATCTGGGTGGTGTTCATCGCGCCGATGGCGTCCCACTTGGCGTTGTCCACGACATTGCCCTCGATCAGGACGCGCGCGTGCACCTGGCCGACCTTCTCGCCGCCGGTGTGCGAGCCGACCAGCTTCGCCCAGGACGGCTGGGAGCCGGACGCACCGGCGTAGTTGCGCTGGACCTGCACATCCACGGTCGGTGTGCCGTCACTGGCCCCCGCCCAGGTGTTGTTCGCGAGCGGGAGGTCGAGCTGGACGGCCTCGCCCTGCCACAGGCCCCATGTGGGATTCTCGACCCAGCCCTTGAAGAAGCAGTCCCGGACCGCGCCCCGGCGCACGGCGTTGAGTTCCACCGCGTGCCACCACTTGACGTTCCAGACCGTCACGCCTTCGACCTCCACGTCCTGGGTGTGGGTGAAGGTCAGCACGTTCATCGGCGGGGCCTTGTCGGCACGCGCCCGCGCCGCCCCCGAATCCGCCCACACCCACGCCGATATGGGGTCCCACTCACCGCCCTTGACCATGATGTTGCCCGGGGCCGAATAGCCCGTCGTGCCCGCGGCGACATGGTTGATCAGCATGGTGGACCTGGTGCCGCTGACGGCGGGCGCGGTGAACATGCCCTGGCTGTCTGTCACGTACGCGGGACTGGGGGAGTGCGGATTGGTCCGGTCCAGCTTGTACTGCCGCATGACGGTGCCGAATTTGGCGACGAACCGCGCACCGGTGGCGTCCAGAGCCGTGTTGCCGCCGATGACCAGGGTCTTGAGCAGCGTGTAGGTGGGAACACCCGCGTACCCGGCCTTCACGATGATCCGGCCCTTGCCGTCGACACCGTGCGGGCCGACGATGCCCGCCGCCGCGTCGTCCAGCGCCTTGCGCAGCGTCCGGACGTGCGCCGCCTCACCCGCAACCGTCGGATTGATTCCCGCGGCACTGGCTCCGGCCCCCGCGGCCGCGCCCCCCAGGACCGTGACGGCCCCCGCCACCACACCCCCGCGCAGCAGCCCCCGTCGACTGATTCCTGCCATTTCCTGCCCCCACCTCTCGGCCACCGGCCGACCTGTTCGAACAGCCGCGGATACATGGGCGACCGGCGCATCCGCGCAGCGGTCCGGTGGGTCCCGTACCGCCGACACGGCGCCGACGGCACCCGTCCCCGAACTCTAGGGTCGGCGGCCGGACGACTGGTAGCCCGCGTCGGCGCTCCGCCGTGCCGGGCGCCCAGATCGGCTGGAGATCACCTCTTGACCCCGGTGTCGCCGGCCACCCCGCGATCCGGTGCCAAGATGTTCGGTGCGGCCGGGAACAGCCGGTTCGTCCGGCGCTGTTGCATGGACCGAGGGGGCGGGACCGCACGGGCGGGGACACGGAGGACAGGACCGTCGTTCCGGGTCCCGGCGGGATCCGGGCCCTCGCGACCCGCGGCAGGCCCGCCGCACACGCGAACCGACACATGTATACGCAGGAGGACCTTATGGCCGACCGGCCCTTGACGCTCATGGCCGTGCACGCCCACCCCGACGACGAGGCCACCGGGACCGGAGGGATCCTCGCGCGGTACGCGGCGGAGGGCGTCCGCACGGTTCTCGTGACGTGTACCGACGGCGGCTGCGGGGACGGGCCGGGAGGTGTCAAGCCCGGCGATCCGGGACACGACCCGGCGACCGTCGTCGCGATGCGCCGTCGAGAACTCGAAGCGAGCTGCGAGATCCTGAAGATCAGCGACCTGGAGATGCTGGACTACGCCGATTCCGGGATGATGGGCTGGCCGGGGAACGACGCGCCGGGATCCTTCTGGCGGACCCCCGTGGAAGAGGGCGCCGCCCGGCTCGCGGAACTGATGCGGCACTACCGGCCCGACGTGGTCGTCACCTATGACGAGAACGGCTTCTACGGCCACCCCGACCACATCCAGGCCCACCGCATCACCATGGCGGCAGTGAAGATGACCGACCTGACACCGAAGGTGTACTGGACGACGATGCCCCACTCGACGATGCGGCGCTTCGAGGAGGCCATGCGCGAGTTCCACGAGGACATGCCGGAACCGGATCCCGCCGAGGCCGCCGCGATGGCCGAGATAGGTCTCCCCGACGGTGAGGTCACCACCTGGGTGGACACCACCGCGTTCAGCGGCCAGAAGTTCGACGCGCTGGCCGCGCACGCCAGTCAGGGCGAGAACATCTTCTTCCTCAAGATGGGCCAGGAGCGGTTCGGCGAGCTGATGGGCATGGAGACCTTCGTACGCGTCCAGGACACCACCGGAGCGGCCCTGCCCGAGGACGACCTCTTCGCCGGGCTGCGCTGACCCCGCACCCGGAGGTCCCCTGCTCCCCGTACGACCGTTGACTCCGCCGCTGCCGGATCGCACCGATCCGGCAGCCCAGGGCACGACGAGCGACGCCCGGTGGGCCGCTCGTCGTGCCCGCCGTCTACGCTGACGCGGTGACTGATGACCAGGAGCGGCTGCGGCCTTCGGGGTCTGGGCCACGGCCGTGGGGGTGGCGAGGGTCCGGGCGCTGGAGACCGAGCGGGAGGACGCGCTGTTCCGCGACCCGCTCGCACGGGCCTTCGCCGCGGCCGGCGGCCTGTGGTCCTCCTCGCCGCCGCCCGGCGACGAGGCCGCGCGCCGCCGCCGGTCGGCCGTGTCGTTCTCCATCGTCATCAGGACGAAGTTCCTCGACGACCTGGTGCGGCAGGCCGCCGATTCCGGCATCCGGCAGGTCGTGCTGCTCGGCGCCGGCATGGACAGCAGGGCCTTCCGGATCGACTGGCCCGCGGGCACCAGGCTGTTCGAGGTCGACACCGCCGCGCCCCTGGATTTCAAGGCGTCGGTGCTGCGCCGGGAGCGGGCCGTCCCGCGCTGCGAGCGGATCACCGTCGCGGCCGATCTGCGGGAGGACTGGCCGGGCGCGCTGGCCGCCGTGGGGCACGACCCTGCCGTCCCGACGGTATGGATCGCCGAGGGTCTCCTGATCTATCTGCCCGAGGACGCGGTGGAACTGCTGCTGGCCCGGATCAGTACGCAGTCGGCGGCGGGCAGCCGGATGGGGCTGACCCTGGGCTCGCGCGGCACGATCGAACGCTTCGGCGCGGACGCCACGCCGGGCTCGGCGGCTTCCATGTGGGTCTCGGAGATGCCCGACGACCCGGTGGCCTGGCTGGCGGGACACGGCTGGGAGGCCGTCGGCCACACCCTGCGCGAGCGCGCCGCCGCCTACGGCCGCCCGGTCAGCACCCCGCCGCGGCGCGCGGAGCAGCCCGGCGGACTGATCTCGGCGATCCGCCGGGAGAACGCCTCCCGGTCCTGACGGGTATCGGGTGCCGGGTCCCGGATGCGGGGTCCGGCGCAGGCGGTGAGCGTTCCCCGGGCCCTTCTCGCTCCTCACCCTCCCCGACATGGCCGACCACTCCTGCTCGTACGCCTACGGGCGCGGTGAGGAGCCCTCCGGTGACGCGGCGCCGGGCAAGGGGCCTCCGCCCGTGCGCCGGGACTCCCGCAGCCAGCCCGTGCCCGCCCGTACCGCCCAGAAGAACACCGCGAAGGCGAACGCCGCCACCGTCAGTGAGTCCCACGGTGCCGGGAGCCGTCCGGAGCCGCCGAACGAGCCGAGCCAGGACAGGAGCGTGAGCACCGCGAGGAACACCACCAGCCACGCGCCCGTGCGAAGCTCCGCGGCGAGCGGCCGCCCCGCCGCGGTGCCGCGGTGCATGGCGAGGAACACCAGCAGCCCGGCCAGCACCAGCGGCAGCGCCAGCCGCAGATCGTGCCAGCCCGACCAGTACACGAACTCGGCCGCCACCGCGAAGCTCACCGGAGCGATCCAGCGCAGTCCGGGCACCCAGCCCGCGGTGCCGCTGTCCGGGTCGGCCAGGAACACCGCGGCCGCCACCGCGGAGGCCGCGTAGGTCAGCAGATACATGTCGCCCATCACACTCACGATGTGCTGCCAGCCGCCGAACGGCAGCAGGAACACCACGATCACCGCGAGGTTCAGCACCAGCGCCCGGCGCGGGATGCCCGAGCGCGGCTCCACCGCCATGAACCAGCGCGGCAGGGTGCCGTTCTTGGCCAGCGCGTAGGTGTGCCGGGCGTCCAGCGCCACCCCGACGTACGCCGAACCGCCCGGCGAGACGACGGCGTCCGCGTACAGCAGCACCGACAGCCAGTGCAGGTTGAGCAGCAGCGCCAGCTGGCCGAACGGCGAGTCGAAGTCCACGCCGTGCCAGCCGTGCCCGAGCGCCCCCTCCGGCACCGTGAACAGGAACGCGACCTGCAACGCCAGATACATCGCGACGGCCAGGGCGATGCCGGTCAGCACCGCGGCGGGCACGGTGCGCCGTGGGTCGCGGGTCTCGCCGGAGAAGTCCAGGGGCGCCTGGAAGCCGTTCACCGAGTACACGATGCCGCCGCCGGCGAGGGCCGACAGGCAGGCGGCGTAACCGTACGGCGCGAATCCGCCGTGGTCGGTGAGGCGCCCGGCGTGCCAGCCGGACGCCAGCAGCGCCACCACCGTGACGACGGGCACCGCGATCTTGAAGACCGACAGCAGGTTGTTCAGCCGGGCGAACAACCGCACCGCGAACCAGTTCAGCACCGTCAGGACGATGCTCAGCGCCGCGGCCACGCCGAGACCGGCGGCGGTCAGGGAACCGCCGCGGTAGATGCCGGGCAGGTAGTGCCCGGCGTACTGCATGATCGCGCTGATCTCCGCCGCGGTACCGCCCACCGACAGCAGCACCGACCAGCCGATCAGCGTGCCCACGAGCCGTCCTCCGGCGTACAGCGGCCAGCGCACCGTGCCGCCGCCCTCCGGCCGGGAGGCGCCCAGTTCGATCATCACCAGCGCCACCAGGACGCACAGCAGCCCCGCTCCCACCCACGACAGCAAGGACGCCGGGCCCGCGGTCTGCGCCGCGTACATCGCGGCGAACAGCCACCCGGAGCCCACGATGTTGGAGAACGCGATCGCCGTCAGTCCCCAGAAGCCCAGGTCCCGGCGCAGCCGCCGTTCCTGGTCCACCGCCGCCGGGGCCGCGCCCCCACCGGCCGACCGGTCCTGAGGCACGGGACCGCCTCCTCGCTCTCGTCGCAGGTGCGTCGAGAGTAGCGGCCACGCAGGGCCGAGGCCGAGAGGACGACCGCGTCGGCGGACGGCTGTCGACGCGATGGTGCGGCGCCGCCCGAGCGCCCCGTCCGCCGGGGGCTCGGCGCCCCCGGATAGACTCGGGCGCATGGTCCGCTCGTCCCGCAGTGCAGCGAACCCCGGGATGTGGCGGCGCGAGAAGGGCACCGTGGTGCGCCGGGCCGCCGCGATGCCCGCTCGGGCGCAGGACGCCTTCGTCATCACCGCCGGGCTGCATGTGCCCTCCGTTCCCACGGAGTGGGCGCCGCACTCGCACGTCCTGCACGAACTCGTCTGGGTACGCGGGGGCACGTTGACGTCCCGGGTGGCGGACCGCGTCTTCACCGTGTGCGAGGGGCACGGGCTGTGGCTGCCCGCCGGAGTGGTGCACGCGGGCCGGGCGACGGCCGGTGCCCGGTTCCACGACGCCTTCTTCGCGCCCGACCGCACACCGTTCGCGTCGGCGGAACCGCAGGCGATCGCGATGACGCCGTTGCTGGAGGCGCTGCTGACCCATCTGTCCCGCACGGATCTCGACACGGCGGCCAGGGCGCGGGCGGAATCGGTCGTCTTCGACGTGCTCCGGCCCTCGCGGCACCGGTTCGCGTTGCAGCTGCCCGGCGACCCGCGGATCGACACGATCGCCGAGACCCTGCTGGACGACCCCGCCGACGGCCGTTCGCTGGAGGACTGGGCGGGCTGCCTGGGCATGAGCGACCGCACCATCACCCGGGCGTTCCGCCAGGCGACCGGACTGTCGTTCGCGCAGTGGCGGCAGGTGCTGCGCGTGCACCGGGCGCTGACGCTCCTGTCCGAGGGGTTCGACGTGATGACCGTCTCCGAGACGCTCGGCTATGCGCAGCCCAGCACCTTCATCGCCGCCTTCCGACGGGTGATGGGCACCACACCGGGAGCCTTCTTCGACTCGACGGGCTCGACGGACGCGGCGGACTCGCCCGATGCGGCTGGCATGACCGGCTCGACCGGCTCGACCGGTGCGGCCGGCTCGACCGATCCGACCGGTGCGGCCGACTCGGTCGAGGGCCGTACCGACGCGGCCTGACCCGGCCCGACACGTCCCGGCGTGATGGCCGGGCCCGCCGCTCCGCGCCGCCCGGTGCCGCTTCCCGCGGTGTCCGGAATCCCGTATCGGGTGTCCAGATCTCCTGATTGTCGACGTGGCGAGCGGAATATAACCTGCTCGGAGTTAGGTAACCCTTAGTTGTTGCTCACCGCGCACGGCACCGCCGTTCGGGGGAGAGTCCGCTGCCCGGCCGGAGACGGCCGGACGGAGGGTGCCACAGCCCTTGTCCCTCCGACCGTCCGGACCCACCGATGCTCACAAGCCCCTCCCGGCCCGCCGGCCCCGCGGCCGACACCGGCGCCGCCAAGCCGGTGTCCGCCCTCACCGGGCACGACCTCGTGCTGCGCTACGGCGGCACCCCGGTCGTCCACGGTGTCTCCCTGGCCCTGGAACCCGGCCGTGCCACCGCACTGGTGGGCCCGAACGGCAGCGGCAAGTCCACCCTGCTGCGCGCGCTGTGCCGACTGCACCGGCTGGACGGCGGCCGCGTGGCGCTCGGCGCCGCCCCCGGACGGCCCGAGCGCGACACGGCCCTGCTCAGCGCCCGTCAGTTCGCCCGCGAGGTCACGCTGTTCTCCCAGTCGCGCCCCGCGCCGCAAGGGCTGACGGTCGCGGAGGTCGTGGCGTTCGGCCGCCACCCGTACCGGCGCGGCTTCGCCGGACCGAGTGCCGAGGACCGGAGCGCCGTCGAGCACGCGATGGGCGTCACCGGCGTACGGGACATGGCCGGGCGGCCGGTCGGGGAACTCTCCGGCGGCGAGATGCAGCGCGTCTGGCTCGCCGCCTGTCTGGCCCAGGACACCGGCGTCGTCCTGCTGGACGAACCGACCAACCACCTGGACCTGCGCTACCAGATCGAGACGCTCGACCTGGTGCGCGACCTCGTCGAGGACCACGGCATCGCGGTCGGGATCGTGCTGCACGACCTCGACCACGCGTCCCGCGTCGCGGACACGCTGGTCCTGATGCGCTCCGGCCGCGTGCACGCGGCCGGAGCCCCGGTCGATGTCCTGACCGCGGAGAACATCGGCGAGGTCTACGACATCCGTGTAGAGGTCGCCCTCGACCCGCGCACGGGCCGGCTGCGCATCGACCCCCTCGGACGCCACCCCGCCTGAACCGGCGCCACCGTCCTCGCACCAGAAGCGGCGTCCCCCCGGCCGCACCCGAAGCGGCGCATCCACCGCCGTGACGCGCCCACGCGCCACCGCGGACAACGCAAGAAAGCAAGAAAGAGGAACCTCCATGAACCGTGCCCACCGCCTGGCGGCGACCGCCACCGCGGGGCTCTTCGCCCTCGCCGCAACGGCCTGCGGCACGACCGCCGTCGACAGGCCCGAGGCAGCCGGCAGCGCCACCGCGAGCGCGTCGCCCGTGTCGAAGAGCTGCGCCCAGGACACCACGACCACCTCGACGAAGCCGGTCTCCTTCACGGACGGCGTGGGCCGCACGGTGAAGCTTGACAAGCCCGCCCGGCGGATCGCGGTCCTGGAATGGCAGCAGGTCGAGGACGCGCTGACCCTGTGCGTCACCCCCGCCGCCGTCTCCGACGCGAAGGGGTACAGCACCTGGGTCAGCGCGGAGAAGCTGCCCGCCGGGGTCACCGACATCGGCACCCGCGAGGAGCCCGACCTCGACACCCTCTACGCCGCGAAGCCCGACCTGATCGTCGTGGAGGCGTTCAAGGCCGACGACGAGATGATCAAGAAGCTGGAGAAGCGGGGCGTCCCCGTGATGGCCACGAAGGGCGCCGACCCCAAGGACCCGATCGGCAACATGCGGAACGTCTTCAGCATGATCGGGAAGGCGACGGGCCGCACCGAGCGCGCCGACCAGGTGCTCAAGGAGTTCGACGACCACCTCGCCAAGGCGAAGCAGCAGGTGACCGACGCCGCTCTGCCGACGAAGGACTTCCTGTTCTTCGACGGCTGGCTCGAGGGCGGCAACCTCACCGTCCGCCCCTACGGCAAGGGCGCCCTGTTCACCGAGATCGGCGAGCAGCTCGGCATGAAGCCGGCCTGGACCGACGCCGTCAACAAGGCACACGGGGACGGGGGCGTCGATCCCTCCTACGGCCTCGCGCAGACCGACGTCGAAGGGCTCACCGCCGTGGGCGACGCCAACTTCTTCTACGCCAACGACGAAGGCGCCGGCGGCTACGTGGCGGCGCTGCAGAAGAACCCGATCTGGAAGACCATCCCCGCCGTCAAGGAAGGCCGCGCGCACGCCTTCCCGGCGCGGGTGTGGGGCGCCGGCGGCCCCCGCTCCTGCGAGCAGGCCATCGACGCGTACGTCGACGTCCTCGACAAGAAGTGAACGCCCTGCAGGAAACGGCGACCCGGACGGGCACGCCGCCGCGCGCCGAGCGCGGCAGCGGCCCCGCCGGGGCGGCCGTCCTCGCGGTGCTGCTGGCCGCCACCGTGCTGGTGGGCCTGTGGCATCTGACCCAGGGAACATCGGGCGTCGGCGTCGGTGACCTGGTGCGCTACCTCGCCGGGGAACGCGACGGCGGCGGGGCGCCGGTCGCCGAGATCATCACCGGCTCGCGCCTGCCGCGGCTGTTCGCGGGCGTGGCGGTGGGCCTCGCCCTCGGCTGCGCCGGAGCGCTGCTCCAGTCCGTCACCCGCAACTCGCTCGCCTCCCCGGACACGCTCGCGGTCACGGCCGGGGCCTACTTCACGCTGTCGCTCGTCGCGGCCGCCGGTCTCACCGTCCCGCTGTGGGCGTCGGGCGCCGTCGCCTTCGCGGGCGGGCTGGCCGCGGCGGCGCTCGTACTGCTCCTCGCGGGCCGGGCCGCCGGTACCACCGGCACCCGGCTGATCCTCGCCGGTTCGGCGACCGCGATGGCGCTGGACGCGGGGACGTCGATGCTGCTCATCCTGTTCAGCCAGAACACCACCGGCCTCTTCGCCTGGGGGAGCGGCTCGCTCGCGCAGCTGAACATCGACGCCTCGGTACGGGCCTTCCCCGTGGTGGCCGCGGTGCTGTGCGCCGCCCTCGCGCTGTCCAGGAGGCTGGACGTGATGGGCCTCGGCGACGACGCCGCCTCCGCCCTGGGCGTGCCGATCCGGTCCACCCGTGTAGCCGCGGTGCTCTGCGCGGTGGTGCTGACCGCCACCGCGGTGACCCTCGCGGGCCCCATCGGCTTCGTCGGCCTCGGTGCCCCCGTGCTGGCCCGGCTGCTCGCCGGACGGGTCCGGGCCCTGCGCAGACACCTGTACCTGGTGCCCGCGGCCGGGCTGTTCGGTGCGCTGCTCGTCCTGCTCGCGGACGCCTCGCTGCGCGCGGTGCAGGGCGCGGACGGCGCCGCCTCCATCCCCACCGGCGTGCCCACGGCACTGCTCGGCTCCGTGGTGATCGTGGCCCTCGCGCTCCGCCTGCGCGACACGGGCGGGCTGCGGCAGACCCCGCACACACGGGTCGCCGTACGGTCGCGTCGCGCCTTCGTCCTCGTCGTGTGCGGCGCCACGGCGCTGCTGGCGGGCGCGGCCCTCGTCGCGGTCCTCGCGGGAAGCCTCTGGCTGCGCACGGGCGACCTCGCGCTCTGGGTACAGGGCGCTGCCCCGGACCTGATCGGTCAGGCGCTGGACGACCGGGTCCCGAGGGTGACGGCAGCGGTCGTCGCCGGAGCGGCGCTCGGACTGGCCGGCTGCGTCGTGCAGAGCGCGGTGCGCAACCCCCTGGCGGAGCCGGGCGTGCTCGGCATCACCTCGGGTGCCGGACTGGGCGCGGCGGCCGTCGTCACCTCCGGCCTTCCCGGCGGGCGGCCGCTGCTCATCGTGGCCGCCGTCGCCACCGGGCTGGCCACGTTCGCGCTGATCGCCCTGCTGTCCTGGCGCGGCGGCTTCCTGCCCGACCGGTTCGTGCTGATCGGCATCGGCTGCGGGTACGGCCTCAGCTCCGTCACCACGTTCCTCCTGCTGCGCGCCGATCCGTGGAACACGCCCCGGATCTTCACCTGGCTCTCCGGTACCACCTACGGCCGTACGCTGTCCGACGTCGTACCCGTCGCGGTCGCCCTGGCCCTCGCCCTCCCGGTGCTGCTCGCCCTGCGCGACCGGCTCGACCTGCTCGCCGTCGACGAGGACACCCCGCGCATCGTCGGTGTCCGCCCGGAACGCGCCCGCTTCACCGTCCTCGCGATCGCCGCGGTGCTCGCCGCGCTCAGCGTGGTCGCCGTCGGCGTGGTCGGATTCGTGGGTCTCGTCGCCCCGCACCTGGCCCGGTCGCTGGTGGGCGCCCGGCACGTCCGCGCGATCCCGGTCTCGATGCTGCTCGGCGCGCTGCTGGTCTGCGTGGCCGACGCCCTCGGCCGCACCCTCATCGCCCCGTCCCAGCTGCCGGCCGGCCTCATGGTCGCCCTGGTCGGTGCGCCGTACTTCGTCTGGGTGCTCCGGCGGTCGCGCGCATGAGGCGGGACGCCGACACACACACGCCGCGGCGAGACCCGTCACGACGAGACACACCACAACAGGAAACAGCACAGCAGGAAACAGCACAGCAGGAAACACCCGTGAAGAAGAGCACCGTGGACCAGCGCATCGTCCTCCCGTTCGTGCCCGACGTGCCGCCGCCCCCGCTGCGGCGGCTCGGCCCTCCTGAAGTACTGGAGCGCTGGCGCACGACCGACCGCGCCTCCCAGGCCCCGCACATCGTGGCCGTACCGGACGGCGACGGCGAGGAGTGGAGCGCCGCCGCGCTGGTGACGGCGCGCCCGCACGCGTCCTATCTGAAGATCGTCGACGCGGTCGGCGACGTGCCGGCCGCCGTCGCCGCGGTCGTCGCCCACGCACGCCGCCAAGGGCTCGCACAGGTCAAGTGGGAAGGCTGGACGGCGAGTCCCGAGGCCACCGCCGCAGCGGGCTTCACCCCGCTGCACCCCCCGCTCGCGCAGGCGGCGGACGCGGTGGGTCCCGGGACCGGCTACGTGCGCTGGCTGGGTGACGACCCGGTGGCCGAACCCCCGTACTACGGCCAGACCACGCACTTCACGTGCGGCGCGGTCACCGCCCTGGTCGCGCAGGCGCACGCGGGCGCGCTGCCGCGGGAGGCCCTGGACCGCGAGCGGGAACTGACACTGTGGCGCGGCGCGACCAACTTCCCCGCGTGCGAACCCGTCGGACTGGGGGTCGCGGTGCGCCGGGCGTGGCCGGCGTCCCCCGTCACGGTCCACCTCGACACGGACCGGCCCGTCCTGCTCGACCATCACCCGGAGCACGAACGGGAATGGCGCGCCCTGCTCCAGCACGCGTCACGGACGGACGCCGAGCGGACCGGCGTCCCGGTCGACCCGCGCCACCTCCCCATGGCGGAGATCCGGGGCGCGCTCGGCCGGGGGGAGCAGGTGCTGCTCCTGGTCTCGCTGGCCGCGATGCAGGGCTTCGACGTCCCGCACTGGGTGCTGTGCCACGGGGCGGTCCCCGGCGCCGTCGTGATCGAGGACCCCTGGGCCAACGCGGCCACGGGCGACACCTGGGTCGACGCACACCTGCTGCCCGTTCCCGACGCGTCGCTCGACTCGATGTCGGTCCTCGCGCCGGGCGGCTTCCGCGGCGCCGTGACCATCGGCGCACCGCAAGGGTGCTGCCCGCCCACGTCCGCGCGCGCCGCCCGCTGACACCGACGCTTCCCGGGTCCCTGCCCGCCCGCGTCTTCCGCGGCGGATCCGTCACGTACCGGAGACCGGGCGACAGCCGGGTCACCGGTGATCTGGACGGCGCGGTCACCTACTGGTTCCACTACCACTTGGTCAAGGCCGCCGTCTCCGTCCTGCTGCTCCTCAGCCTCGGCCTGCCGAGCGCCGTCCTGTGCAACGCCTTCCGCCGCAGCGGCGGTCACGTCCCCGCCGCGTCCGCCACCGGGACGGCGCTGCTCACCCTGGCCGCCCTGGTGGCCGCGATGGCCAACGTCCAGGCAGCGGCGGCCCCGGTCGCCTCGCTGCTCCCGATGCTGACCCGCGGATCCCCCCGTGGTGAACTCGCCGCCACTCTCACCCAGGCCGAGCAGCGCCTGCACGACGACCCGGGGGAGCGTACGGCCGTACGCCGCCGCCCCTGGACGCCAGGGTCTCCCGGTTCGCCGAGTACCGCGCCGTCCTGGCCGCTCTCGCCGCGGCCGTCGCGCTCGCGTTCCTCGCCGCGAGCGTGCCCGCGTGGCGCGCCCTCCCGCGGTCCGCCCCGGCCGACCGGCGCGTGCGGCGCATGGCGGCGTGGCCCGGCGGCTCCAGCGTCGTGCCGGCGTCGGCGTTCGCCGTCCTCGTCCCCTCGCCGACGCCAAGAACGCGCTCGCCCCGGCCGAGGCCCTGGCAGCCTTCTTCGACGGGTCGTGGTGACACCCCGCGAGAGAACGCTCCGCACCGGCGAGCGGTTCTCCGACGGCGCTCCTACTCCGCCTGGTGGGCGGCGGCGACGTCCAGGACCCACGTGACCCCGAAGCGGTCGGTGAGCATCCCGAAGCCCGCGCTCCACGCCGAGGCGGCCAGGGGCTCGACGACCGAGGAGCCGGCGGACAGCTTCTCCCAGTACGCCTCGACCTCCTCGAAGGTCTCCCCGCGCACCGAGACGAAGAACGGCTGCGTGGTGATCGTGGTGCCGTTCTCCCGGCGGGTCGAGCCCGTGCCGCCGGCCGGGCCGCCGGAGGGACCCGGGATGTCGTAGGCCATGACGCGGAACCCCTCGGCGGTCTCGACCTGGCCGAAGACCACGTTCCCGGCGCCCGGGAGGTCCTTCGGCATGCCGAGATCGCCGTACGTGGCGAGGGTGACCTCGCCACCGAAGGCACCCTGGTAGAACTCCAGGGCCGCGCGGGCCTCGCCCCGGAAATTGAGGTGGGGGGTCGTCCTGATGCTCACAACTGCTCCTTGCGCACATGTGGTGCCGGGCCTGTCCCGGCACCACCGACTCTCGCAGCAGTGGAGGACAGGTCGTGTCCCACACTCGCGTTACGGTCGGGAACATGGCGACGACCACTTCCCGGCTGCTCCGTCTGCTGTCGCTGCTGCAGGCCAGGCGCGACTGGCCCGGCGCCGTGCTGGCCGAACGACTGGAGGTCAGCCACCGCACCGTGCGGCGGGACGTCGACCGGCTGCGCGAGATGGGCTACAGCATCCGGACGACCATGGGCCCGGACGGCGGCTACCGGCTCGACGCCGGCACGGAACTGCCTCCGCTGCTGTTCGACGACGAGCAGGTGGTCGCCCTGACCGTCGCCCTGCAAGCCGCCACCGTGATCGGAGCGGGCACCGAGGACGCAGCCCTTCGGGCACTGACCACCGTCCGCCAGATCATGCCCGCCCGTCTGCGGCACCGGATCGACCAGCTCGAGTTCACCGCCGTCCCCCGCCCCGGCGACGGACCCGCGCTCCCCGTGTCCCCTCAGGTGCTCGTCACCCTCTCCGGCGCCGTCCGCGCCCGCGAAGTGCTCCGGTTCGACTACGCCTCTCCCCGGCGAGAGGGTGACGAGCCCGTGCCACCGCGCCGGGTCGAGCCCCACCACCTCGTGACGTCCCACGGCCGCTGGTACCTGGTGGCGTGGGACCTCGAACACGGCGACTGGTACGTCTTCCGCGCCGACCGCATCTCCCCGCGCACCCCGGCCGGGCCCCGCTTCACCCCTCGGGAGATCCCCGGCGGCAGCGTCCAGGACTATGTCTCGGCGCGCTTCAAGGGTTCGGACGGGGCCAACACCTGGCCCTGCGTGGGCACCGTCGTCCTGGGGAAGCCCGCCGCCGCCGTCGCACCCTTCGCCGGCGACGGCACTGTCGAGGATCTCGGCCCCCACCAGTGCCGCTACACCGCGGGATCATGGTCCTGGATCGCTCTGGCGGCCTCCCTCAACCGCTTCGACACGGCCGTCACGGTCATCAGCCCACCGCAACTCACCGAGGCGTTCGCCGAACTCGCACTCCGCAACGCGGCGACGGCCACCGGTCAGGCGTGAGCGGCGGCAGCCCGCTCCACGGTCCCCCTGCTCCGCCGCGCCGCCCGAGGGGCGACGCCGCCCTCACCGCATCCACCGGTGTGCTGTTGGCAACAGCACGTCCGTACCACGTGTCGCACCCCTTGCCCGACGAGTCGGCCGCATCCTATTTTACTCGACAGTAAGTTTACTTAGGAGTAAGGGGATTGTCTTGGCCGCCTATCGCACTGTCCTGGTCGGCACCGACGGCTCTGAGTCGTCGTTCGCCGCGGTCGAGAGGGCGGCCCGGCTCGCCGCCGCCTGCGGCGCCGAACTCGTCATCGCCTGCGCGTACACGCCCATGAGCGGCCCCGAACTCGACCTGGCCAAGGATCAGTTAGGAGCTGAGGCATACCAAGTGGTGGGCTCAGCGCCCGCCGAGGACACCCTGCGGATCGCCGGCGACCGGGCCCGCGCACAGCATGCGGCGGACGTGCGGACGGTCGCGGTACGGGACGAACCGGTCGCCGCGCTCGTGCGGGTCGCCCGAGAATGTTCGGCCGACCTCCTGGTCGTCGGGAACCGGGGGCTGCGCTCGATCGCCGGCCGCATCCTGGGCTCCGTCCCCGCGGACGTCGCCAGAAAAGCCGGTGTCGACGTGCTGATCGTCCACACCACATGAGTGCGGCAGAGCCGGCGGCGGAACCCGGCGCTCCGTCCGGCATCGGCGAACTGCAGCGGAGCATCGAGGCGTTGCTGCTCGGCGGCGGCCGCACCTGGACGAGGCGGGAGGTCGCCGAGCGGGTCGGGACAGGGGCCGGGCGCACCATGGAGATCTGGCGCGCGCTCGGCTTCCCGGTGGTCGACGACGACGCGCGGGTGTTCACCGACGCCGACATCGAGGCGCTGCGCGCGGGCGAGCGGATGATCGGAGCCGGACTCATCACCGCGCAGAGCGAGGCGATGATGGCGCGCGCCCTCGGACACCATCTGTCCCGCCTCGCCGAGTGGCAGGTGTACACCCTCTGGTCCTGGATGAACCGCGCCTCGGGCGCGCCCCTGGACGGTGGGGAGTTGACGGCCCGCGCGGCGGCGCTGCTGCCGGAGATGGAACTGGTGCAGCGGCATGTGTGGCGCCGCCACCTCGCGGCGTACGCCGAACGGATGCTGGCCGAGGCGGAGGAGACCGGCCCGGCACCGGGACCGGCACGGGGGAAGGACCAGCCCGGCGGCGCGGCCCGGGGCGGGGCGGTGCCTCCCGGCGAGGGCGCCGGCCTCCGCGACCTGGCGGTGGGGTTCACCGACATGGTCGGCTACACGCGCATGACCCGTGGACTGGAGAGCGGTGAACTCCTCGCGGTCCTCGACCGGTTCGAGAGCCTGACCGGCGACGTGGTTGCCGACGGCCGGGGCCGGGTGGTGAAGACCATCGGCGACGAGGTGCTCTTCACCAGCGAGTCGGCGTCCGCGGCCGCCGACATCGCCCTGGAACTCACCGCCCGCGCCGAGGCGGAGCCGGTACTGCCGCACGTGAGGACCGGGCTGGCCCACGGCGCCGTCCTCAACCGCTTCGGCGACGTCTACGGGACCGTGGTGAACATCGCGGCCCGGCTCACCGCGGTGGCACGCCCCGGCACCGTCCTGGCCGACACGGCGTTCGCCGGTGAACTCGCGGGAGTGGACGCGTACGAACTCAAGGCGCTCCGCCCGGTGTCGGTGCGCGGGTACAGCAGATTGCGCCCGGTGCTGCTGCGGCCGGCCCCGGTCCACCCCCTCAGGGGCGCGGGAAGCGGCGGGCGGTCCGGGTGACACCAGATCCTTCCGGGGCGGCGGCACCCGGGCGGAGTCCCCGGTAGAACGCGGTGATGTCGTCGGCGAGCAGGGCGGGTTCCTCGTGCGCCGCGAAGTGTCCGCCGCGGGGCATACGGGTGTAGCGCGTGAGGCGGTAGGCGCGCTCGACCGGCCCGCCGAGGAGCACACCGTGCCAGCCGCCGCTTAGGAACGAACGTTCTTGTCTCGGTATCCGCGCCCTGCGCCCCGCAGACGGTGGACGCCGGACGCCGGATCAGGCCGCAGTGAAACCGCCGTCCGCGGCGAGCACGGCGCCCGTGACGAAGGAGGACCGCGGCGAGACGAGGAAGCAGAGGACTTCGGCGATCTCGCGGGGCTGCGCCACTCTGCCCAGGGGGTGGGCGTCCGCGAAGGACGCCAGGTAGGCGCGGCTGTCGGAGCGGAAGGTGTCGAGGAAGTCCGTCTCGACGACACCCGCGGCGACGAGGTTCGCGCGGATGCCCAGGGGGCCGCCCTCCAGCGCCAGTACCTTGGTCAGCTGGGCCAGCGCGCCCTTCGACGCGCTGTACGCGGCACCCGAGGGCAGGCCGACGGTGGACGCGTAGGAGCCGGTGCTGACGATGGCGCCGCCACCCCCGCGCTCCTCCATGGCGCGGAAGGCCTCGCGGGCGAGGAAGAAGGCACCGCGGGCGTTGACGTCCATGACGCTGTCCCAGTCCTGGGCGGTGGTCCGCGTGACGGGCTTGTTCAGGGTGCGTCCGGCGTTGTTGACGAGGATGTCCAGCCCGCCGAAGGCGTCGACGGCGGACCGTACCGCACGGGTGGCGGTCTCCTCCGCGGTGACATCGCCGGACACGGTCACGACTCCGGGGAACTCCTGCTCCAGCGAAGCCAGTTGGGGCCGTATGTCGAGGGCGGCGACACGTGCGCCGCGGGCGTGCAGGAGGGCCACGGTCTCCTTGCCGACGCCGCGCGCGGCGCCGGTGACGAGAGCCGTCCGCCCGGCGAACTCGGCTGCTTCGGCGGACGGGGGCGTGCTGGTCATACGGGTGCTCCTTGCGAGGTAGGTCGGGGCGGGTGTCCGTACGCGGTCGGCGCTCACGGACGACGGCGTGGCGGGGTGTGGGACCGGGATCGTCGTCAGCGCTCCCGGCCGCCGGGCCGGTGCGGCCGGTGCCGGATGAGGACGGTGGCGCCCAGCCCGGCCAGCACGGTGGCGACGATGACCGCGGTGCCGGGGCGGTAGCCCGCCAGGGGGTCGCCGGGGTGCGTCCGCCGCCCGGCGTCGACGACCGCGGTGACGAGGGCGAGGACGACGGCACCGCCGATCTGCATGAAGGTGTTGAGCAGCGCTCCCGCCAGTCCCTGGTCCCGGTCGGGCACTTCGGTGACCGCGCTCATGTTCAGCGCGGGAAAGGTCGCGGCGGTGCCGATCCCGTTGACGACCATGACCGGCAGGACCACGGTGAGGAACGGGCTGCCGGGGCCGATCCGGAAGAACAGGGCGTAGGACAGCGCGAGGAGCAGCATCCCGGCGGCGATCACCCTGCGCGTGCCCAGCCGGGCCGCGATCCGCCCGGCGAACGGCGCCAGCGCGCCGTTGGCGAGGCCCAGCGGGACGAAGGCCCCGGCGGTCTGAAGCGGGGTCCAGCCCAGCACGTTCTGCAAGTAGAGCGTGGCGAGGAACGCGAACGACGTGTACGCGCCCCACATGGCGAAGATCGTCAGATTGGCGCCGGCGGTCGCGCGCCGGGCGAGGAAGGACAGCGGCACCAGGGGCCGGCGGGCACGGGCCTCGACACGGAGGAACAGGACCAGCAGGCAGACCGCGGCGGAGAAGAGGACGAGGGTGCCGGGGGACAGCCAGCCGTGCGAGGGAGCCCGGGTGAGGCCGTAGACCAGGAGCACCAGTGCTCCGGTGGCCGTCAGCGCGCCGGGGATGTCGAGCCTCTCGCGGTCGCCGCCCCTGGGGTCCGCCGGCAGCAGCCGCAGCCCCGCGAGCAGAGCCGCCACCGCGATGGGCACCGGGAGCGCGAGCACCAGCCGCCACGACGCCTCGGTCAGTACACCGCCGAGGACGAGCCCGCCGACGAAGCCGCAGGCACCGGCGGTGGCGTACCACCCCAGAGCACGGCCGCGCCGCGGGCCCTCCGGCCAGCCGGTGGTGATCAGGGAGAGGGCCGCCGGTGCCAGGAAGCCCGCGGCGACACCCTTCACCAGCCGTGCCGCGACCAGCAGACCGCCGGTCGGCGCGAGCGCCCCCAGCACGCTCACCGCGCCGAAGACGGCGACCGCGGTCAGAAAGGCGCGGCGCCGGCCGAACAGGTCGGCCACCCGGCCGCCCAGCAGGAGGAACCCGCCGTAACCGAGCGCGTAGGCGGACACGACCCACTGCAGGGACCCGGGCGCCATGCCGAGGTCGCGCTGGATCGCGGGCAGGGCCACGCCCACGTCGGACAGGTCGATGGCGTCCATGAAATGGGCCGCGCACAGCACCAGCAGGGCCGGGTGACCGGGTGCGGGGGAGACCTGGGCGTGTCCGTGAGGGTGGGTACGGGGAACGAGGGCGCTGCCGCTGTGCTTCCTCACGAGGGCCTCTCCGCCCGGTTCTCGCGGTGGAGGACGAGGTGCTCGTGGTGGAGGACGCCGTCGCGGATGTCGCCGGTGGCGGTGAATCCGGTGTCGTCGACGTAGTCGAGGTGGTCGCCGGTCACCGTGTACCGGCCGGTGTACGCGCTGCGCCGGTCTCCCCGGGCCTCGTCGTAGCGCCCGTCCGGCAGCAGCTCCTGGCGGATGTGACCGTCCGCGGTCACCCACATGCCGACCACGTCGGCGTTCCCGCGGGTGTGGTCGCCGCTGCGCGCGTCGTCTGTCATCGGACTTCCCTTCGTCGGTGGGCGTCGGCTGTCGTGCCCGGCCGAGTCTGCGCGGCTCGGCGAAGGGGTACCAGGGTCCTCTCTGCCTGGGTGCGGCACACCCAGGCAGCGCGCGGGGACACCGCCTAGCCTGGGGGCCATGGACGACAACCACCTGGGGGAGTTCCTCCGCGCGCGCCGCGCCCGCCTGCGGCCGCAGGACGTCGGCATGGCCGGTCACGGCGTACGCAGGGTCGCCGGACTGCGCCGCGAGGAGGTCGCCGTCCTGGCCGGCGTCAACGCCGACTACTACACGCGCCTGGAGCAGGGCCGCGAGCGGCATCCCTCGCCCCAGGTCCTGGACGCCCTCGGCCGTGCCCTCCTGCTCGGCCCGGACGCCCACGCCCACCTGCACCGCCTGGCCGGGGTGGCACCGCAGGGCGGCTCCCTCCACGCCACGGAGCGGGTGAGTCCCGCGCTGCGCCAGCTGATGGACGGCTACGCGCACACCCCGGCGTTCGTCATGAGCCGCACCCTCGACCTCCTGGCCGCCAACGCCCTGGCCGACGCGCTCCACGCCCCCTTCGCCCCCGCGGACAACCTGGCCCGCATGACCTTCCTCGACCCGGCCGGACGGCAGTTCTACCAGGACTGGGACCGGGCCGCGCAGGCCGCCGTGGCCAATCTGCGCCAGGCGAGCGGCTTCGACCCCGAACACCCGCGCCTGCGCCGTCTCGTGGACGCACTGGCCGAACACAGCGCCGAGTTCCGGCGGCTGTGGGCGCGGCACACCGTGCGCGGCAAGACCCAGGACGCCAAGCGCCTCCTCCACCCGGAGGTCGGGCCGCTCTCCCTCACCTACCAGTCCTTCGACGTCCGCGACGCCCCGGGCCAGCAACTCGTCATCTACCACGCAGAACCGGGCAGCCCTACCGCCCAGGCCCTCACCCTCCTCGGCTCCCTCCACGCGGCGACCCACGGGTCACGCCCCGTCGCGCCGGGCGGTGAGAACCGCGACTCATGAACACCGCCTGCCGCACGGAGCGTGCCTCACTTCACGAGGTCGCGAGGCTCCGTGGCGGGGCCACGCCGCGTTCAGCCCTGCTTGGGGGCCGTGATGGGCATCAGCCGCAGTGTGAAGGAGTGACCGGCCGGATCGGCGTATCCGCGTTCCTCGTACGGGCCCGCCGGGTCCTTGGTCTCGACCGGCCGGCCGCCGAGGCCCACCACTCGCCGCTCGGCCTCGTCCAAGTCCTCGACGAAGAAGACCAGATGGGCCTGGAGGGAGTTCTCCGGGCGCGGCCAGCTGGGCGAGGTGGCGTTCAGGTCGCGGCGGAAGGCCAGCCGCAATCCGTCGGCGCCGCGCACCTCCACCAGGTTGGCGGACGCTTCCGTCTGCTTGCCCTCCAGCAACTGCTCGTAGAACGCGGAGAGTTTCTCGGGCTCGGCGCAGTCGAGGACCACGACACCCGCCTTCACCACTGCCATGCTTCCTCCCAGGGACGGCCTGCTTCTACGGATGTCCGCTGCCGTCGGATTCAGTCCGCGGGCGGCGGCGTGACTCCCGCCACCGGCCCGCCCGGACGAACAGGGCGGACAGGGCGGCCTGGACGGGCCGGTCCTACGCGGTCGAGGTGGCGCAGCGCGAGCAGGCCGCCCGCGCCAGGTACCAGGGCCAGGACCTTGGCGGGGGCCGGTGCCCGCCGAAGACGCCAGGTCGCGATCACCACGAACAGGTAGGCGCAGCCGTGGGTGGGGCCCGTCAGCGATGAGACGGGCTTGAGGTGGACGGTGAACAGGTTGGCCAGCATCACGGTCAGGGAGATCAGTTCGGCGTGCGCCGCGAGGCGCAGACGGCGCGGCGAGCGGAGGCGCACGGTCACACTCCCGTGGTGGAACCGGGCCGGACGATCATCAGCACCGTGACGGCGGCCCAGAGCAGGTTGAAGAGGCCGGTGACCATGGCGAGACGGCCGGGCTCCCAGGGGAGTCGAGTCCGCGAGTCGGAACCCGGCGTCTCGGCCAGCGCACACTCCTGGGCGGGCAGGATCAGCAGGCCCAGGACACCGGCGGCCGTCGCGGTCAACAGGATCGAGACGATCAGCCAGGCGTCGCCGAGGACGCCGAGACTGCTGGCTGTGGCCAGGCCGAACAGAGGCACCGCGATGCCGATGCCCGCGTAGACCCGGCAGATGCGGTGCAGCGTCCGCAGGGTCGTACGGGCGTCCTGATCGCCGGGAGCGCGGCGCAGCACTGCGGGGAACATGCTCGCGGCCACGGTGACCGGCCCGACGGTGACGAGGGCGGCGAGCACGTGCAAGGACAGGAGGAGTTTGTTCACGCCCGGCGCTCCGACGTGGACCGGCGCTCGCCGGTGACCTTCGGGGCCGGAAGGCGGCCCGCTCCGCAGGCGCCCCGGAGGGTGCGGCCGTCGACCGTGACGTCGAACGCCAGGTCAAGCCGCATGGGCCTGCTGACGGCCTGCGTCCAGGTGAGCCGGTCGCCGCCCTGGACGACGTCGTTCAGGGGTACGGGTACCTCCGCACCGGCTCCGTACGCGGTTCCGGTCAGGACGCAGACGCGTCGGCGGAGTTCGCCCACGGCCTCCATCCGGCGGATCGGGGCGGAGACGGCGAGGTGCCAAGTGTCTTCGACAGACATGCTGGTGTTCTTTCTGACGGTACGTCACAAACGGGTGAGGGTGTGTGGTCAGAGAACGGCGGGAGCCACCCCCCGGGCGCGCCACACGGTGCCGCGCCGCTCGTGGGCGAACAACTCCTCGACGGCGTGAGCGATACGAGGACCGACCTCGCGCTCCAGCAGATAGAGCCCGAGGTCGAGCCCCGAGGTGACACCGGCGCCGCTGACCAGGTCGCCGTCGTCCACGACACGCGCGCGGACCGCATGGGCGCCGGTGGCGTCGAGCATGTCCAGGCCCAGGTGGTGGGTGGTGGCGTGACGCCCCTCCAGCAGACCGGCCATGGCCAGGACGAGCGAGCCACCGCAGACGGTGGCGACCGTGACCGTCGGGTCGTCCATCGCCTGCCGCAGAAGCGCGGGGAGCCCGGTGGTCAGCGTGCGGCCCAGGAGCACCGGGACGGACGCGTCCTGCTGCGACACGTCGGCGCCTGCCTCGTCCTGCCTTGATCCGCCAGTGCCCGTCTCATCCTGCTTCGACCCGCCGGCGCCCGCCTCTTCCTCCGGCGGCTCGCCGGGTCCGCCGACGCGGCCGGAGGTCCCGGGCACCAGGAGCACGTCCGCCCGCCCCGGGTCGAGGACGCCGACGGCGCGCAGCGCCAGCCCCCCGGTGCCACTGATCACCTCGCGGGCACCCTCGGCGGAGACCAGCTCCACGGTCACCGCGCCGTCCGATGCCGTGCCGCCGGCATGCAGCACCTCATAGGGGGCGATGACATCGAGCGGGTCGAAGCCGTCGAACAGGACGATCTGGATGTGCATGGAGGGGTTCCTTCGACGAGGTTCCGGCTGTGACGCCACAGAAGTCAACCGTCCGTCGCCCCGGTCGCCCAGTGGCACAAGTGACAGGCTTCGACGGGAAAACGCCATGCGCTTCCCAGGGCCTCCGGAGTGCGGTGACCTGGTCCCACCCGGGCACCGGTTCGGGAACCCCGTGCCGTGAGGAGATAGGTTCCGGCCATGCACACCGTCGCGGTTCTCGCTCTGGATCAGGTGATCCCGTTCGACCTGTCCACCCCGATCGAGGTCTTCTCCCGGACACGCCTGCCCGACGGGCGGCCCGGCTACCGGGTCCGGGTGTGCGGCGAGCGCGACGAGATCGACGCCGGGGCCTTCACCCTGCGCGCCCCCTGGGACCTGTCGGCCCTCCGGGACGCGGACACGATCATCGTGCCGGGCGTCGCCGACGTCACCGCCCCGCTCTCTCCCGCCGTACACGACGCGCTGCGGTCGGCGGCTGCCGACGGCACCCGGATCGCCTCCCTCTGTGTGGGCGCCTTCCCTCTGGCCGCCACCGGGCTCCTCGACGGGCTGCGCGTCACGACCCACTGGCGTGCGGCCGGGCTGCTGGCCGAGCTCCACCCGGACATCGAGGTCGACCCGGACGTCCTCTACGTGGACAACGGCCAGTTCCTCACGTCGGCCGGCGCCGCCGCGGGCATGGACCTGTGTCTGCACATGATCCGCCGTGACTACGGCTCGGCCGTCGCCGCCGACGCCGCCCGCCTGTCCGTGATGCCTCTCGAACGGGAGGGCGGGCAGGCGCAGTTCATCGCCCATGACCACGTTCCCGTGCCGCAGGGCTCCGAGTGGGAGGCGCTGCTCACCTGGCTGCGCGAGAACCTCGCCCGCGATCTCACCCTGGCCGACATCGCCGAGCGGGCCGGGACCAGCACCCGCACCCTGATCCGGCGCTTCCGCGACCAGACCGGCACCACCCCGCTGCAATGGCTGCACCGGGCCCGCGTCCGCCAGGCGCAGCACCTCCTCGAAACCACGGAGCACTCCGTCGAACGCATCGGCGGTCAGGTCGGCTTCGGGTCGTCCACCACCTTCCGCGACCGCTTCAAGCGCACCACCGGTGTCAGCCCGCAGACCTACCGGCGCGCGTTCGGCTGAGCCGGGTGCATCCGCCCGCCCCGGCGGGCGGCGCACCGAGACCGGCGCAGGAACGTGGTGACGCACCTCACGTGGGCTGCCGGGAGCGGGACCGCTCGCGCGTCCGACTACTGACAGGACACCGCGGAACACCGCGCTTCCCCGGGCCCGTGCGATCAGGAGCCACAGTGAGCCAAGTCCCCGAAGGCGACAGCGCCTTCCCGCCTTCCGACGACGGCCGGGGAGGGCGCGGGGCGCCGCCGGCCGCCCTCTTCGGCTTCGTCCTGCTGCTGGTGCTGATGTTCGGTGCCGCCTACGGCGTCGGGCGCACCGCGGGGCCGGTCGCGCCGGGCCTGCACGGGACCGGGAGCGGCGGATCCGGCGGCCGGGGCGGCTCCGGTGACATGGGCGGCATGACCATGGACCACGGGAGCGGCGGCTGATGGGCGCCGGAACCATGCCGTCCCTGGCGGTCACCGACCTCGCGGTCGGCGGGATGACCTGCGCCGCGTGCGTACGGCGGGTGGAGAAGAAGCTGGCCGGGCTCGACGGCGTCAAGGCGAGCGTCAACCTCGCGACGGGCAGCGCCCGGGTCAGCCACCCGGCGGACATCAGCCCGCTGCGACTGGTGGCGGCCGTGGAACAGGCCGGATACACGGCGCGGCTCCCCGGGCCGGAGACCGGAAGAGGACGGGAGGACGACGAGCGGTCCGACGCGGAGCGCGTCGAACGGCAGCGGCTCGCGATCGTGGCCCTGCTGTCGCTCCCGGTGATCGTCCTGTCGATGGTGCCGTCGCTGCAGTTCCGCGACTGGCAGTGGCTGTGCCTCATGCTGGCCGCGCCGGTCGCCCTGTGGGGCGCGTGGCCCTTTCACGCGCGGGCGGTGCGCGGAGCCCGGTACGGCACGGCGACGATGGACTCCCTGGTCTCGCTCGGGGTGGCCGCCGCGTTCGCCTGGTCGGTGTACGCGCTGTTCCTCGGCGGCGCGGGCCGGGCCGGGATGCGGATGCCGTTCACCCTGGTGGCGTCCGGCTCCGACGGGGTCGCGCACCTGTATCTGGAGGCGGCGGTCGGGGTGCCGCTGTTCGTGCTGACGGGACGGCTCCTGGAGGCGCGTGCGCGACGGGGCACCGGGGCCGCGCTGCGGTCACTGGCCCGTCTCGGCGCCAAGGACGTGGCGGTCCGCGAGGGCCGCGTCGAGCGGCGCGTACCGATCGAGGACCTGACGGTGGGCGACACCTTCCTGGTACGTCCGGGGGAGCGCGTCGCGACCGACGGAGTCGTGGTGGAGGGGAGCTCGGCGGTCGACCAGGCCCTGGTGACCGGCGAGAGCGAGCCGGTGGAGGTGGGGCCGGGAGAGCGCGTGACCGGCGGCGCCGTCAACATGGGCGGGCGGCTCCTCGTACGGGCCACCTCGGTCGGCGCGGACACGCAACTGGCACGCATCGCCCGCTCGGTGGCCGACGCGCAGGCCGGGAAGGCACGTGTCCAGCGCCTCGCGGACTCCGTCGCCGGAGTGTTCGTGCCGGTGGTCCTCGCGCTCGCGGTGACGACGCTGGGCTTCTGGCTGGGCGCGGGAGCGGGAGTACAGGCGGCGGTCACCGCGTGCGTGGCGGTGCTGGTGGTGGCGTGTCCGTGCGCGCTGGGGCTCGCCACGCCCACCGCTCTGCTGGCCGCGACCGGCCGGGGCGCGCAACTGGGCGTGCTGGTGACCGGGCCGCGAGCGCTGGAGGGCCTGCGGCACATCGACACCGTGGTGCTGGACAAGACCGGCACGCTGACCTCGGGTCACATGAGTGTCGCCGCCGTCACGTCCGTGCCGGACGGACCCGCGCGGGACGAGGTGCTGCGGCTGGCCGCTGCGGTGGAGGACGCCTCCGAGCATCCGGTGGGCCGGGCGATCACCGCGCACGCGGCGCGTGTGCCGGCCGACGGGACGCCGCCCGCCGTACGGGACTTCGAGGCGATACCCGGCTTCGGGGTCCGCGGCCGGGTGGCGGAGCGTCTCGTCGAGGTGCGCACCGTCACCGCTGATCTCCCCGACGTACTCGTGGACGCCCTGCGTTCCGCCGAGGAGGCCGCGCACACCGCCGTACAGGTGCGGGTCGACGGTGCGCCCGTGGCGCTGATCGCGGTGGGGGACGTGGTCCGTGCGGGCAGCTACCGGGCCGTGGACCGGCTGCGCCGACTGGGCGTGCGTCCGGTCCTCGCCACCGGCGACCGCGAGGCCCCGGCCCGAGCGGTGGCGGCGCGACTGGCCATCGGCACTGTCCACGCCGCCTGCTCCCCCGAGGACAAGGCGGCGCTGGTCGCCGCCCTGCGGGCCGAGGGGCACCGGGTGGCCGTCGTGGGCGACGGCGTGAACGACGCGGCGGCGCTCGCCTCCGCCGACCTGGGGATCGCGATGGGCGCGGGCACGGACGTGGCGATCGGCGCCGCGGACGTGACGCTGGTGCGCGGTGACATCGAAGCACTGGCCGACGCGGTCCGCCTGGCCCGCGCCACACTCGCCACGATCCGCACCAATCTGGTGTGGGCGTTCGGCTACAACGTGGTCACCGTGCCGCTTGCCATGGTCGGCCTGCTCGATCCGATGCTCGCCGCGGCGGCGATGTCGGTCAGCTCGGTGCTGGTGGTCGCCAACAGCCTGCGGCTGCGCACCTGGCAGCCCGTGCCCGCCGCCGCCCGCAGGACGCACCAGACCCGTCAGCGGGCGAGGAGCGACCGGTGAGCGTGTCCGCATGCGGGACCGCGTCGGCTGCCGCGACGGTACGGCGCTTCGGGGCGTCCGCCCTCGCCGCCGCCGCTCCCGTGGCCGCGTGCCTGGTCGCGCTCGGCGCGCTGACCCTCTGGACCTCGCTCGGCTGTGCCGGTTCGCCTCCCGACCTCGGCGTGACCCGGGCCCGCGTCTTCCAGCCGACCGGCGGCACCCCGGACACGGCCGCGTTCTTCCGCGTCACGAACGAGGGCGGCACGGCGGACGAACTCATCGAGGTGACGGCGCCGTCGGTGCCGGACGGCATCGCGCTCAGCCGGCACCGGATGACACCGGACGGCGCGGCCTACCGGGAAAGGGCCGACCGGCTGTCCGTGCCCGCCCACGGCACGCTGGACATGTCACCGCTGTCGAGCGACGTGACCGTGCCCGCGAACCCGAAGTGGCGGGTGGGCGACCGCGTCTGGTTCGAACTGCGCTTCGCGCACAGCGGCACGGTGCGAGTGCGCGCACGGGTCGTACGCCCCGGACCGCTCGATTGACGGAATCGCTCCCGCGAACGCACGAACGCACGAACACATGAATCCGAGCGATCGGCAGGATCTCCTTCTTCCGGGAACTCTTCCCGGGCGCGGCCCGACCACTGATTCGGGAGCCGTCGCACACCCCCTGCCGTCCGTACGCCGAAGGAGCACACACATGCCCGTCCCGAGACGACTGGCCGCCGCAGCGGCCGCCCTGGCCCTGAGCCTTACCGCCGCCGCGTGCGGCGGCACATCTGGGACATCGGATGCATCCTCCACGTCAGACGGCGACGGAACGGCCGCCCAGCAAGGCGCCGCCCCGGCCTCCGGATACCCCGTGAAGATGGAGAACTGCGGCACGACCCAGGTCTTCGACAAGGCGCCCAGCCGGGTCGTCGTGATGAACGGCGCCTCCGTCGCCGAGGTCTCGACGCTGCTCGCCCTCGGCCTCGGCGACAGGATCACCGCGAACCAGCAGTCGTACGGCATGTCCGAGGTACCCGGCCGCGCCGAGGCGATCAAGAAGCTGCCGACCGGTGGCGTCCGGCAGAACGACGCCTTCGGCATCCCCCGCGAGTCGATGATCGGGCTGCGCCCCGACCTCGTCCTGTCGACGACGTCGTACGGCTTCGACGCCAAGAACGGATTCGCCACCCGCGACGAACTGAAGAACGTGGGTGCGCGTTCCTACATATCTCCCCAGGGCTGCCACGACGAGAACTCGAAGCTCACCATCGAGGACAGCTACCGCCTGCTGCGCGACATGGGACGCATCTTCCACGTGCCCGACCGCGCGGAGCGGATCATCGCCGCCTCGCGCAGGCACATCGACGCCGTCGCGGCGAAGGTGAAAGGCAGGAAGAAGCCGAACGTCATGATGCTGTTCACGAACATGACGATGGGCAGCAACGACTTCAGCGCCGTCGTGGCCAAGGGGATCTACAACGACATCCTCGGCAGGGCGGGCGCCACCAACGTGTTCGAGAACGCGTCGAAGACGTCGTTCGCCGACCTCAGCAAGGAGAAGGTGGCGGCCACCGCCGTCGACGCGCTCGTCGTCATCGCCTACCAGGACCCGAACCCCGCGGCCTACGCCGAGAAACTGTTCAAGGAGTTCCCCCAGTGGCCGGCCGCGAAGAACCACATGTACGTGACGCTGTCCGACTCGATCTATCTGAGCCCCGACAACGATCTGGCCGTGGAACGCCTCGCGAGGAAGCTCCACCCCGAAGCGTTCTGACGCCGCCGGGCCGCCACCGCGCCGTCCTCGCGCTCTGCGTCCTCCCGGTCGCCCTGGTGGCCGTGATGCTGGTGGCCGTCAGCATCGGCGCGGTCGACGTCCCGCTGGGCGAGGTGTGGCGGATCGTCTGGCACCACGTCACCGGCCTCGGACCGGCGTCCGACGACATCGCGACCGACCAGATCGTCTGGACGTTCCGCACCCCGCGCGTCGTACTCGCGGCCCTCGCCGGAGCCGGACTCGCCCTGTCCGGCGGGGTGCTGCAGACCGTGGTCGCCAACCCGCTGGCCGACCCCACCGTGCTCGGCTTCTCCTACGGAGCCGCCCTCGGCGCCGTCCTCGTCATCACCCTGGGCGGCGGAGCCGCCCTGTACGGCCTCGGTGTCCCGGCCGCGGCGTTCGCCGGATCGGTCGTCGCGGGTGCGCTCGTGTTCCGGCTCGGCCGGCGCCGTGGCCGGATGGCCCCCACCCGGCTCGTCCTGGCCGGGGTGGCGGTCGGCTACGTCTTCCTGTCGGCCACCAGCTACGTCCAGCTCCGGGCGACGCCCACCGAGCTGCGCACGGCCATGTTCTGGATGCTCGGCAGCGTGGCCGGCGCGCAGTGGCACCAACTGCCCGCCGTCGCCACGGTCGTCGCCGGTTCCACCGTGCTGCTCACGCTGTTCGGCCGCCGGCTCAACGTACTGCTCGCCGGTGACGAGACCGCCACCTCCCTGGGAACCGACGTCAACCGGCTCCGTACGGTCCTGCTGCTGGTGAGCGCGCTGCTCACCGGCTCGGTGATCGCGGTCGCGGGCGGCATCGGCTTCGTCGGCCTCATGATCCCGCATCTGGTACGGCTCTCCGTCGGCGCCGACCACCGCGGACTCCTGCCGCTGTCGGCCCTGCTCGGCGCGGTCTACCTGGTCCTGGTGGATCTGCTGTCCCGCACGCTGAACCGACCCGACGAACTCCCGCTGGGCATCCTCACCGCGCTCCTGGGCGCCCCGTTCTTCCTGTGGCTGCTGCGCCGCGACAAGGGTCTGGACTGAACACACGATGCGTCTCACCGTCGACCACCTCCACGTCACGCTCGACCGGCACCCGATCCTCCACGGCGTGGAACTGCGGGCCCGCCCCGGCGACCTCGTCGGCCTGGTCGGGCCCAACGGGAGCGGCAAGTCGACACTCCTGCGCGCCGTCTACCGCTCCCTGCGGCCCGACGGCGGTGCGGTCAGGGTGGGCGGTGAGGACATCTGGGAGCTGAGCCCCCGCGCCGCCGCACTGCGTACCGCCGCCGTCCTCCAGGACGGTACGGGCCACACCGGCGGGCTCACGGTCACCGAGACCGTCGCCCTGGGCCGCGCGCCCCACCACGGACCGCTGGGACGTGACGGACCGGGGGACCGGAGGGCTGTCGAGGACGCCATCGACCTGTGCGCCGTACGCCACCTGGCCCACCGCGACCACGCGTCACTGTCCGGCGGCGAACGCCAACGGGTGCTGCTGGCCAGGGCACTGGCCCAGCAGCCCCGTCTGCTGGTGCTGGACGAACTGACCAACCACCTCGACATCCGTGCCCGGTTCGAGCTCCTGCACCTGATCCGCTCCACCGGCACCACCACGCTCGCCGCCCTGCACGACCTCGACCTCGCGGCACGCTTCTGCGACCACCTCGTCGTGCTGGACCGGGGCGCCGTCGTGGCCGCCGGTCCCGTGCTCGACGTGCTCACCCCGGCCGTGCTCGCCGAGGTCTTCGGTGTGTCGGCGTCCGCGCGCCGCGAGGCCGACGGCGTGGTCAGGATCAGCTACGCCGCCGAACCGCTGGCTTCCGTGTCCCCGGCGCCGCGCTGAACGGATGGACGGGGACCGTACGCCGCAATCAGACAGCGCCCGAGGAAGCCGCCTCGTACCCGGCGCGCTCGATGGCGGAGCGCAGCAGCGCGTCGTCGAGGCGCGTCCCGGTCACCCGTACCGTGTCGCTCTTGAGGTCGACGGACACCTCGGTGACGCCGGGGACGGCGTTCACCTCCGCCGTGACACCGGCGGCGCAGTGCCCGCAGGTCATGCCGCTGACGCGGTAGTCGATTCGCTTCATGGCGCAACTCCTGGAACGGGGAGACGTGCGTGGGTCTCCGGCTGTGTGCGTGAGGGTCCGGCTCTCGGCCGGCCCCGGTCCTCCACGAGTCGGCCGGGACCGCGACCCGGTTCCCCTGTGCCGCGGGCGTCACTCCGACGGGCTACGCCCGACGACGGGCGCCCGCCGCGTGGGTCCGGCGCGGCGTTCCGGACGGATACATGGCCGATCGGGTGTTTTCCCCACCCGGTACGGCTCGCCGCGCACGGGTGGTGCCAAGATGTCGCCGTGTCCGTCAGCCGGGTGTCACGCGTCTCGCGCGCCGCGATGTTCGCGGCCGTGTGCGTCGTGCTCGCCGCCGCGGGCCACGTACTGATGTCCGGCTCCCCGCTGCCCTGGCCCGTACTGGCCCTGGCCCTCCTCGGTACCGCTCTGGCCGGTTGGGCGTTCGCCGGAAGCGAGCGCCGTCGGCGCACGGTGGTCGCGCTGACGCTGGCGACACAGACGTGTCTGCACATCGTGTTCACTCTGGCCCAGTCGGCCGCGAGTGTGCCGGCGGCACCACTAGGCACCCCTTCGGTGGGCGCCCGGGAGTGGGCCCGCGGCATGCTGTGCGGCGACCCGTCGCCCGAAGTGGCGGCCCGCGCCCACGACTTGGCGGTACGGACCGGACTCGCCCCTGGCACGCCCATGCCGCCCTCGCACGGACACGGCGCGATGGCGCACGACATGGCGGCCATGGCCGGCCAGACGACCATGGCCGGCATGCACCACATGGGCGGCATGTCGGCCACGGCTTCATGGGGCATGGTCGCCGCCCACGCGCTGGCCGCCCTGGTGTGCGGCGTGTGGCTGGCCCAGGGGGAGCGCGCGGTGTTCCGCGTCCTGCGGGCCGTGGCCGACCGGACCTTCGTACCGCTGCGGTTGGTCCTCGCCGTACTGCCGACCGCCCAGGTGCCCCCGCCGCCCCGTCGCGCCGTCGCCGTCGTACGACGCCTTCGCTCGCGGCTGCTCGTCCACACCCTCGCCACCCGAGGTCCCCCGGGAGCGCTCACTGTCGCATGACAGTACGCGCCACGCGTCCGGCGGCCGAGCGCTGCCCGGATGCGCTCCCGTGCACGCGCCCTGAGCGGCACGGCTTTTCCTCCGCCTTCCCGCGACGCGCTTTTGGACCTGCGGACACCTGTGCCGTCGGCCTGCCGCGCGCTCGGCGGGATCCGAGAAGGGACCTCGGGCAATGACTCCTGCCCCGCCCGCGGTGGCCGACGACACGGTCACCGCCATCGCCCTCGCCGCTGCGCGCGGTGACGGCGACGCCAGCGAACGCTTCGTACGCGCCCTCCAATGGGACGTACGCCGATTCGTGACCTACCTCGCCAAGGACGCGCAAGCGGCGGACGACCTCACCCAGGACACGTTCCTGCGCGCCCTGTCGAGCCTGCACCGTTTCGAGGGCCGGTCGTCGGCCCGCACATGGCTGCTGTCCATCGCACGCCGTGTGGTCGTCGACAGCCTGCGGCAGGCCGCCGTACGACCCCGTATCGCCGACACGTCCGACTGGCAGGGCGCCGCCGAACGGTCCCAGCCCCAGGGGCTGCCCGGCTTCGACGACGGTGTCGCGCTGATGGAGCTGGTCGACGGACTGCCGCCGGACCGGCGGGAGGCGTTCGTCCTCACCCAGCTCCTCGGCCTGTCCTACGCGGAGGCCGCCGCGCTCGGCGGGTGCCCGGTCGGCACCGTGCGCTCGCGTGTGTCACGAGCACGTTGCTCCTTGGCGAGCCGCCTCACGGACGTCCCCTCGGCGCCGGACGGCGTGACCGCACTGGTCACCGCCTGAGACCGCCCCGCACCGGGCCGACCCCTCACCTCGCCCCGCTCGGGACGCGAGGCTGAGGCGTCGGCCCGCCCCGGTCACGGCAGCCGGGCAGCGGCGGCGGAACTCACCGCCGAAGGCCGCCACGGCGGTCAGCGGAGCCCGATGGACTCACCCGCTGCCAGACGGCGGTACGGGGCCCCGGAGCCGGGGCCCTTGTCTCCCAGGAAGCCCTCGATCATCGCGGTGCCGATGTCGTTGAGGGCACCGTCGTGGATGGCGTACGTCTGCCGCGGTGCCACCGCCCGTACGTAGTCGATGAGCTGTCCGGTGGTGGACCAGGGGCCGTGGACGGGCAGCAGAAGGGTGTCGACGCCGGTGTCCGGGACGGTCAGGGCGTCACCGGGATGGAACAGGGCGTCGTCGACGAGGAAACCGATGTTCCCGATGCGGGGGATGTCGGGGTGGATGGGCGCGTGCCACGTCCCGTGGACCTTCACGTCGAAGCCGGCCGCGGTGAAGGTCTCGCCCTCGCCGACGGCCGTGACCCGGGAGCCGAGACCGTCCAGGTGCCGGGCGACGGAGGAGTTGGTCCAGATTCTCAGCGCCGGGTTGCTTCGAGCGGCTGAGCGGAGTGTCTCCTCGGAGAAGTGATCGAAGTGTTCGTGGGTGACCAGGACGGCGTCGGCGCGGTCCAGCGCGCGCGGGTCGGTCAGCCCGCCCGGGTCGACGACCAGGCGGCGGCCGTCCTTCTCGACGCGTACGCAGGCGTGGCCGAACTTGGTGAGCTGCATGGACATGTCTCTGACCCCTCGGAAAGTGTGCAACCTAGTTGTACAGCTACCTTACACAGATGGGTTACATACTTCGGCTAAGGTGGGGTCATGAGCGATGACGCGCTGGCTGAAGACCTGCGGCAGGCGATCGGCGAGCTGGTCCGCGCCGTACGAGCCGCGGACACCATGCCCTCCGGAGAGGCTGCCCTCCTCGGTCATCTCGACCGCGGCGGCCCGCTCACCACGGCCGACCTGGCCCAACTGCGCGGTGTGACCCACCAGGCGGCCGCCAAATCGGTGAAGGAACTCCTCGGCGACGGCCTGGTGCGCGCCGAACCCCACCCGACCGACGGCCGCAAGCTGCTGCTGCACATCACGGACACCGGCCGCGCCCGCCTCCAGGGGGAGCGCGCGCAGCGCGCCGTCTGGCTCAACACGGCCATCCGGGACACGCTCAGCCCCGACGAGCAGCGGCGACTCCGGGAGTGCGTTCCCCTGCTGCACCGCCTGACCGCCCGTATCACCCCGCAGCGCGGCCGGCTCTGCTGAGATGATGACCGAAGAGAGCCCCGAGGGGCGCCGGTTGGGTCGGCGCCCCTCGGTCCTTCATCGCCGCGCGAGTGCCGGGCCGGCGCCGCGCGTGTGCTGTTCTCCGGTCACTGCTCCTCGGAGCAGGTGCCCAGGACGGTCACCCAGATGTTGCCGTCGCCGGTGGTGCCGCTGTCCACCACCGTGGAGTAGCAGCCCGCCGGGAGCTTGTAGTCCGCGTTCGAGCGGGCGCCGTCCAGCGAGCTGCCGACCCCGGTGACGTAGACGTAGTAGGTGGACGCGTTCGCCGCCCCCGCCGTCACCGCCGCCGGAGCCGGTGCGGCACCGGCGGCCGCTGCCGGGGCGGCGAGCGCCACCCCGGCCAGCAGGGTCGCCGCGACTGCGGCGAGTGTGGTTGTCGCGAGCTTTCCGTTCACGGAGTCCTCCCGATCAATAACCCTGCGGCGCACGGTAGTGACGCCGCACGCATGAAATCTAGAGAGCAACTACACATGCCGCAACAGGAGTTGCACCCTGCGCAACCGCGAGTCATCGCCGCCGTTCCGGGGCGGAAGAAACCCCGTCTCCCCTTCCCGAAGGAGGATCTCGCCGCTTCCCTCGTCGTCTTCCTGGTGGCGCTGCCGCTGTGCGTCGGCGTGGCCGTCGCCTCCGGTGTGCCGGCCGAACTCGGTCTGGTCCCCGGCATCGCGGGCGGCATCGTGACCGGGCTGATGCGCGGCAGCAGCCTCCAGGTGTCAGGCCCGGCGGCTGGCATGACCGTGCTGGTCCTCAAGGCGGTCAAGGAGTCCGGGCTGCCGGTGCTCGGTGTGATCGCGCCGGTCAGCGGAGTGCTTCAGGCGGCCATGGGTCTGCTGCGGCTCGGCCGTTGCTTCCGGGCCGTCTCCGTCTCCGTCGTGGAGGGCAAGCTGGCCGGAATCGGCGTGGTCATCGTCGCGGGACAGCTGTACCCGGCGCTGGCCGCGAAGGCCCCCGAATCCGGGCTCGGCAAGATCACCGCACTGCCCGGCGCGTTGTGGGACGCCCTCGGCGGCGACGACTCCCTGGCGTCGCTCGCGGTGACAGCGGGGACGATCGCGGTGCTGCTGTGGAAGCACGCCCCGCCGAAGGTGCGCGCGGTACCCGGTCCGCCGACCGCGGTCGGGCTCGCCGCGCTGGCCGCGTTCGCGCTGGAGCTGCCCGTGGCCGCGGTGGAGGTGCGGGGCCTGCTCGGCTCGATCCAGCCCCAGCCGCTGAGCGCATTCGGTGAGCTGGCCGGGGCCGGGCTGCTGGGCACGGTCGTGGCCTTCACCCTGATCGCGTCCGCCGAGTCGCTGTTCGGCGCGGCGGCTGTGGACCGGCTGTACTCCGGGCCGCGCACCCAGTACAACCGGGAACTCGTCGCGCGGGGCGCGGGCACCCTGGACCACGCCTGCCGTACGGCCCTGGAGAACTGGGCGGCACGCCACAGTGCCGAGGGCACGGAGCCGGTGAAGCTGGTCAAGGCCGCCTGAGCACCGGCCCGTGGGCCCGGGACACCGGGACCTCCCGGTGTCCCGGGCCCACGGGCCGGCCGAACCGACCGGCACCTGATCCGCTAGCGGGCGCCTCGGGCCGCGCCGCGGAAGCCGACCATGCGGAAGATGCGCAGCTCACGCCGCACTCCCGGCAGCTCGGAGATCAGCAGGGCCAGGAGGGCGCCGCCCAGCAGCACCGCCTCAGCCGTCAGAATCCGTTTGGCCGTCATCGCCTCTCCCTGCTCGCTCGTGTCTGTGACGCCGTGCCGTGTCCGGTCAGCCGCTCATCTCATCCGGTCATCCCGGGGAGAGGTCCGGCATGACCTCCATGATCGTGTCGTGCCGCTTCCAGTGCACCCCGGTGGACCTGCGCGCGTCGGAGGTGCCGTCCTCGTGGTGTCCGGGCTGCTTCCGGTACGGGCCCGCGTTGCCCTGCCGGATACCGGAGACATGACTGGCTGTGTCGGGTCGCACATCGGGCTTGCCGATCCTGATCTCGCCCATGACATGTTCCTTCCTGTCGGATCTCCCGGCCTCCGGTGCCCGCGGGCCGTGCGGGCCGCCGCTCCGTCACGGCCGTTCGGTCAACTCCGAGAAGAACTGCTCGACGGCGGGCCAGACCCGGCCGCCGCCGGACAGGCCCCGCCATTCCCGGCGTACCAGAGCGACCAGCCGGTAGCAGTCGTCGACCGGCACGATCCAGTGGTGGCGCAGCCCGCGGGCGGTGTTCACCAGCAGCGCCTCCACCTCGGGTGCCACGGAGGCGAGATCGGTACACCGCGCGACCGCCTGCCGCCAGGCCGCGGGGTCCACCTCCCAGCGGGTGGCCCCTGCCGGGCTCGGGTAGTGCGCCGACACGGTGCCGTCCGCCCGGGGCACGAAGAAGGCCAGCCCCACGGGCACCCCGAGCGGCCCGGTCTCGACCGGCGGCAGCCGCAGTCGCCGCCGCCGGATCAGCCGGTAGTGGCCGTCACCGGCCTCCTTCTCCGCGAAGAGCAGCGAGCACGCCTGGCACGCGCACAGCGTTTCCTCACGGTCGGTGTCGTACAGATGGCGGTGGTCGGCGGTGACGGGTTCGCCGCACAGGTCACAGCGCTCCTCGGGGCCGCCGGTGGGCCGGTCGACGGACGAGCGGATGAGCCGGGCCAGCGTGCCGGTCACGACACGCCCTGGCGCTGGGCCGGCCGGCGCGTCAGCGCCTCGAGGGGGACGAACGCGCCCGCACCGGCCTCCGGCACCGGCTCGACCGCCGTCAGTTCCGGTGCCGCCGCGAGTACGGCCTCCCGGACGGCCTCCTCGACGCCGGTGGACGCGGAGCCGCAGCCGGAGCTGCAGCCGGGGGTCTTCAGCCGGACCCGGGCGGCCCGCTCGTCGACGTCGACCAGCTCCACGTCACCGCCACGCTCCTGCAGGACCGGCCGCAGCCGCTCCACGGCGCGGGCGGCCCGGCGCGCGGGCGGCTCCGGGTGGATGCCGTGCAGCACCAGCAGATGACCGAGCAGCTCGTCCGCGGCCAGCTGCTCTGTGAGCGCGTGTTCAGCGTGGCCCAGGACCCGGGCCAGGGCCTCGCCGTACACCTCGGTGAGCGCGCGCACGGCGTCCAGGGCCGCGCGGGCCGTGGGACCGGGCGCGTTCTCGACCTTCTCCAGCAGCTCGTCGACGCGGGCGATCCGTGCCGCGACCTCGCCGTCGCCGAGCCGCGGCGGCGTGCGCACCGGCTCAGCCATGGGAGGCGCCGTACATGGGGGAGTGCTGGGTGGTGAGCGTCCTGCCCTTGCCGAGGTACATGTGCACCCCGCAGGGCAGACAGGGGTCGAAGCTGCGGACGGTGCGCATGATGTCGACGCCCTTGAAGTCGTCCGGACCGTTCTCCTCGAAGATCGGCTGGCCCTGGACGGCGTCCTCGTAGGGCCCCGGAGTGCCGTAGCTGTCGCGGGGGCTGGCGTTCCACGGGGTCGGCGGATACGGGTGGTAGTTGGCGATCTTCTTGTCCTTGATGACCAGATGGTGCGAGAGCACCCCGCGCACGGCCTCGTGGAAGCCGCAGCCGATCGCCTCGTCGGGCACCTCGAAGTTCTCGAACACCTTGGTCTGCCCGGTCCGCACCAGCCCCATCGCCTCCTCCAGGAACTGGAGCGCCATCGCGGCCGCGTAGGCGACGAAGTAGGGACGGGCGCGGTTGCGCTCGATGGTGTTGCTCCACTGCGGGATGCGCCACTCCAGCGTGGCCTCCGGAAGCTTCTCGCTCCGGGGCAGCGAGATCTGGACGCTGTGCCCGGTGGCCTTGATGTACGGCGTGTCGACCAGGCCGTTCAGCGCGGTCGACCACAGGCGGGCGAGCGGGCCGCCGCCGGTGTCCAGGGCCAGGTGGTCGCCGCTCCTGCTGTCGTACCACCGCGGGCTCATCACCCAGCTGTAGGTGGAGTCGAAGTCCCGCTTCTGCGGCAGCGGCACCGTGGTCTGGTTCCACGGGTGGCGCATGTCGACGGGGTTGCCGAGCGGGTCGTGGGTGACGAACGGCTCCTGGCCGGCCCAGTCCTCGTAGTAGGAGCTGCCCAGCAGGATGCGCATGCCGAGGTTGATGTCGACGAGGTTGTTGGTGACCAGCTTGCCGTCGACGACGATGCCGGGGGTGACGTACATCGCCTTGCCCCACTCGTTCATCGTCTCGTAGCGGTAGTCGACGACGTCGGGGTTCTGCCACGCGCCCCAGCAGCCGAGCATGATGCGGCGGCGGCCGACCTCCTCGTAGCCGGGCAGGGCCTCGTAGAAGAAGTCGAAGACGTCGTCGTTCATCGCCACGGCCTGCTTGACGAAGTCCAGGACCCCCATCAGGCGGGACAGGTAGTCGGTGAACGTGCTGGGCTGCGGCATCGTGCCGACGCCGCCCGGATAGAGCGTCGACGGATGGACGTGCCGGCCCTCCATCAGGCAGAACATCTCCCGGGTGACCCGGCTGATCTTCAGGGCTTCCTTGTAGACCTCGCCCTCGAACGGGTTGAACGCCCGCATGATGTCGGCGATCGTCCGGTAGCCGTGCAACTGGCCGCGCGGTGCCTCGGTGCGCTCCGCCCGCGCCAGGACACCGGGGTTGGTCGCCTTGACCATCGCCTCGCAGAAGTCCACGAAGACCAGATTGTCCTGGAAGATGGTGTGGTCGAACATGTACTCGGCCGCTTCGCCGAGATTGACGATGTGCTCGGCCAGCGGCGGCGGCTTGACGCCGTAGGCCATCTGCTGGGCGTAGTCGGAACACGTCGTGTGGTTGTCGCCGCAGATGCCGCAGATGCGCGAGGTGATGAAACCGGCGTCGCGCGGGTCCTTGCCCTTCATGAACACCGAGTAGCCGCGGAACAGCGACGAGGTGCTGCGGCACTCCACCACCTCGCGGTTGGCGAAGTCGATCTTCGTGTAGATCCCGAGGTTGCCGATGATCCGGGTGATCGGGTCCCAGTTCATGTCCACGATCTGCGGAGGTTTCCGCCCGGCGGTACCGGCCCGGTCCTCGGTTGTGGTCATGTGTGTTCCTGCCCTCGCTGCTCGGTGCGGTCGTCGGTCGGTGCGGCGCGCCGTCTCACGCGCGCCAGTACGGGTCGTAGCCGGAGGTCAGGGCCGGCTCGTTGCGGCGCCACTTGGGCTCGCGGTTGACGGCGGCGTTGGTGATGCCGCGCATCCGGCGGATGAAGGCGCCGTACGGCTTGATGAGGAGGGACGACAGGCTGCCGCCCGCGGGTTCGTCCATGAACGGCATGAAGGTGTCCGGGAACCCGGGCATGGTGCAGCCGATGCAGATGCCGCCCACGTTCGGACAGCCGCCGATGCCCGACATCCAGCCGCGCTTGGGCACGTTGCAGTTGACGACCGGTCCCCAGCAGCCCACCTTCACCTGGCACTTGGGGGAGTTGTAGTCCTTGGCGAAGTCGGCCTGCTCGTAGTAGGCGGCGCGGTCGCAGCCCTCGTGCACGGTCTTGCCGAACAGCCACTGGGGGCGCAGCATGTGGTCCAGTGGGGGCGGCGGCGCGGTGCCCGCCGCGTGGTAGAGGACCCAGACGAGGGTCTCCATGAAGTTCTCCGGCTGGATGGGGCAGCCGGGGACGTTGACGATGGGCAGGCCGCCCTGCGACCTGAACTCCCAGCCCAGGTAGTCGGCCAGCCCCATCGAGCCGGTGGGGTTGCCCGCCATGGCGTGGATGCCGCCGAACGTCGCGCAGGTGCCGGCGGCGACCACCGCCCACGCCTTCGGGGCGAGCCGGTCGAGCCACCAGTTCAGGGTGAGCGGCTCGCCCGTCACCTCGTCGTTGCCGAAGGAGGTCCAGTAGCCGTCGCCCTGGATGATGTCCTGGTTCGGGATCGAGCCCTCGACGACCAGGATGAACGGCGCCAGTTCGCCGCGCAGCGCCGCGCGGAACGGGGCCAGGAACTCCTCGCCGCCCAGGGTGGGGGAGAGGACCTTGTTGTGCAGGTTCACCTTGGGCAGGCCGGGGACGAGGCCTTGGACCAGGTCCTCGATGGCCGGCTGGCCGGCCGCGGTGAGCGAGACGGTGTCGCCGTCGCAGCTCATGCCCTCGGAGATCCACAGGACGGTGACCTCGTCGAAGCCGTCACGCTTCTCGGAGCCGCCCGGTCCGGGGGCCGCGTCGTGTGTGCCGCTGTCGGTGGTCATGCTCCGGGCCTCCGCTCCAGTCGGTCGTGGCGCCGGTCGCAGGCCGCGGGCACCGGTGCCACGAGGGCGGGCGCGGGCGGCGGATCCGGCGCGCCGGGGTGCGGACGGACCGCCGCGGCCTGCTCGGCCTGCCGCGGGTCCCGTCCCGGGTGCTCGGCCTGCCGAAGCCGCCACGCCGTCCGGTGATCGCGCTTCAGCGTCTCAGGGGCAGCCATCGGGCCGTCCTTTCCCCGGCCCGTCGGCCAGTGGTCCGAGCGGCTCGACCTCGTCGGGCCGGAAGTGGTGGTAGCGGCCGTACCAGCTGTTCAGTTCCGCCGCCGGGTCGTCGTCCAGCGTGACGGCGAGATGCACGCTGCCGTCCACGTCGTGGAGGACCGCCGCGACCTCGGCGGTACGGCCGACCAGGAACATGTCCTGGGCGTCGGCGCCCCGGCCGCGCGGGCGCAGCCGCACCCGGCTGCCACCCCGCACGGGCGTGCCGTCGACGAGAACCGTGTCGGTGGTCGGCGACAGCCCGTCGTCGGCACCCTCCTGCCACCACACCGGCCGGCCGGCGAGGGCACCGGCCGGGCCGGCCGGGGTCACCGGCCGGGTCACGGGCGCGGACGGAGCCGGGGCCGGATCCAGTGAGCGGATGGCGCCGTGCAGCCGGGTCAGGATCTCCGGCGGCATGGTCTCGACCCGGTCGAGGATCCGGGCGGCACGCGGGTCGGTGGCGCGCGCCTCGCGCTTCTCCTCGTCGGTCAGCAGCAGGGTGCGCAGCGTCAGGATCTCGTCGATCTCCGCGGCGTCGTGGAGGTCACCCGGACTCTCCGGCGCCACCTGCGGGTGATCGGAGAGGATGATCGGCGCCGACAGCACGGCGCCCGCGGTGGACCCGTCTCCGGCTCCGGTGCCCGCGACATCCGGGGAAGGACGACCGGCCGTGGGAGGCTCGCCGCCTAGCACGGGGAAGGTGAACGCGTTGCGGCACTCGCCGGCGTGGAGCCGCAGTTCCTCCGGCGGGTCGATCAGCGAGACGAACCGCACACCGTCCCCGCCGACGAGCGTGTGCGCGGCGATCAGCGCGGTGCGCAGCGCCTCGCCGCGCGGCGCGCCCGCGACCGGAGCGGGGCCCGTGTTCTCGGTACGGATCCGGAGCCGGCAGACACCGTCGGCGACCCGCTCGGCCCGGACACCGGTGGACGCCTGGACGGCTGCGCGCCGCCGCACCACCCGTCCGGCGCCCCCGGGCAGCGACTCGACGTCCTCGCCGTCCGCCGCTCCCACCGGGAAGACGTTCTCGCGCCCCAGGAGGTCGTCGAGCGGGACGACGATCTCGTGTTCGCACGGCACCGCCTCGTCGAAGGTGAGATGCGTCGTGCCGTCGTCCGCGCGGATCGACGCGACCGGACGGCAGCGCTCTCCCCGGACGACCTCCTCGGCCTGCTTGTGCTGCCACTGGAGGTAGCGCACCCGCACCCGCACCACCGCGCCGGGCCGCTCGACGCGCAGCAGACACTCCGTCTGCTGGTACCAGGAGTCGGCGGACCCGGAGATGCCGGGACCGACCGGGCCGTCCCGCTCCACCCAGTCCCGGGGGAAGAGGACGCCGAACTGCCACCGCACCCGGTTCTTGGGCGAGGACCGGCGGTACGGGTAGAGCAGGTACCCCTCGTAGAGGACGGCGTCGGCGACGGCGCCGAGCAGTTCCAGGTCGCGTCCTGCCCGGTCCGGCGGCAGAGCCGGGCCGGTCGTCGCGGCGGTGCGCGCGCAACCGTCCTCGACCGGAACCTTCGCCATCCCGCCTCCTCGTCACCGTGCGTGCGCCATTCCTTCCACCACGGTCACCCCGCTCACGCGTTCCCGCCCTTCCGGCGTCTTCGCGTTGAGCCGTTCGGGGGAACGACCGGCGCGAGCGGCGGGGGGCGAGCCGCGGCGTGCCGCGATCGGCTGCCGGACAGGGCCCGTGCCGTACGCCGCAGGACCGCGGATCACGGGCGCCCGCGACTCTTCCCGGCGCAGACGGGTGAAGACCGCGCGCAACCAGGTGGTGGGAGGCGCCGGCACCCCCGCCCCGGAGGATCCTGGCCGCCGTGAGCGTCGTCGTCCTCAGGAGGTGGCCAAGACGTGCGGGTACTCGTGGCAGGCATCGGGAACGTCTTCCTCGGCGACGACGGCTTCGGCGTCGAGGTGGCGCGGCGGCTGCGGATCCGGGGCGCACTGCCGGAGGGCGTCGAACTCGTCGACGCCGGCATCCGCGGCATGCACCTGGCCTACCGGCTCCTCGACGGCTACGACGGCCTGCTGCTGATCGACACCATGCACGGCGACGGCCCGCCGGGGACGGTCTACCGGATCGAGCACGACCCGGACGCCCCGGCCCGGGGGAGCGGCCTCGACGGGCACGGCATGGACCCCGGTTCGGTGCTGGCTCTCCTCGGCGAGCTCGCCACCGCCAACGGCGTCCACCGCCCGGTGGGCCGGATCCTCCTCGTGGGCTGCGAACCGGCCACGCTGGACGAGCGCATGGGACTGTCCGCACCGGTCGCCGCCGCCGTCGGACCCGCGCTCCTGGCCGTCGACGAACTGCTGGCCCTGCTGCTGGAAAGCCCGGCGGAGCGGACCGGCGACAGACCGGAGCGATCGGCGGTGCGGCGTGTCACATGAGCACCGAGCCGCCGTACGGGTCGTAACGTTCCTGTCCTGACGGTCCGGCACCGACGCTCGCACCGGACGATTCCGCAGGTCCTCCTCCTCATGGCACGCAGGCCGGCCCGGCACCGGCCGCCCCACACACCCCGGGAATCCGCATGCACGAGTTGTCGATCGCGATGGCCGTGGTGGAGCAGGTCCAGGAAGCCGCGGCGGAACACGGACACGATGCCGCCTCGTCGGTGTCGCTGAGGCTCGGGGAACTCGCGGGCGTGGTGCCGGAGGCACTGCGCTTCAGCTTCGGGCTCGCCGCCGCCGGCACGGTGCTGGAGGGCGCCCGGCTGTGCATCGAGCAGGTGCCGGGGCGGGCGCGGTGCGCGAGCTGCGACACCGAGTGGGCCACCGGCGTGCCCCCGTCCCTGTGGTGCCCGAGGTGCCGGGGCTCCGCGGCCGACCTGGTGTCCGGACGGGAACTGCAGATCGCCGAAGTCCGATGGACCGCCCGCACCGACCCCCCCGGTAACCGCATCGCCCCATGAGGAGAGCTGACCATGTGCCAAGTCGCCGATCTCCAGCAGGCCGTCCTCGTCAAGAACGACGAGCGAGCAGCGGACCTGCGGGCCGAACTGGCCCTCCGCGGCACCACGGTGATCAACCTGCTGTCCAGCCCCGGCAGCGGCAAGACCGCGCTGCTGGAGGCCGAGCTCGCGCACGCCCGGACCGCGGGCGTCCCGGTCGCCGCCCTCACCGCGGACCTGGCGACCGAGAACGACGCCGTACGGCTGGCCCGGTCGGGCGCGCCGGTCAAACAGGTGCACACCGACGGTCTGTGCCACCTGGAGGCGGACATGCTCCGCGCACACCTGGACGGCTGGCTGCCCGACGGCACCCGGCTGCTGTTCGTCGAGAACGTCGGCAACCTGGTCTGCCCGGCCTCCTACGACCTGGGCGAGTCCCTGCGGGTGGTGCTCGCCTCCGTCACCGAGGGCGAGGACAAGCCGCTGAAGTACCCGACCGCGTTCGGACTCGCCCAACTCGTCGTGGTGACCAAGAGCGACCTCGCCGAGGCCGCCGGCTTCCAGGAGAACGCCTTCCTCACCAACGTCCAGCAGGTCAACCCGGGCGTGGAGGTGCTGTTCACGTCCGCCCGGCGCGGACAGGGCGTCGGCGAACTGGCCGCACGGGCGCTGGCGGTCGCCGAGGGCGGCACCGTCCACCGGCCGGTCATGGCCCGTACCGGCACCGCGCACAGCCACCACGCCCCGGCCGTGACGCACCCGTGACAGGACACCCCGGCACGGCACCCGTCGCACCCGGCCTCCAGCGCCGCCGGGTCACGGTGCGCGGAGCCGTGCAGGGCGTCGGGTTCCGGCCGTTCGTCTACGTCCTCGCCGGCGAACTGGGCCTGGCCGGGCATGTCGCCAACACCGCCGACGGGGTGGTCGCGGAGGTGGAGGGCAGCGGTACGGCGCTCGCCGACTTCTGCGACCGGGTGGCCCGCGACGCGCCGCCCCTCGCCGTCGTGGAGTCCGTCTCCCACGAGGCGGTCGCCGCGGTGGGCGAGACCGGGTTCGCCATCACCGCCTCCCGGCCCGGCAGCACGGCGCGCACACTGGTGGCACCCGACACCGCGACCTGCGACCGGTGCCTGTCCGAACTGGAGGACCCGGCCGACCGGCGCCACCGCCACCCGTTCATCAGCTGCACCCACTGCGGACCCCGCTTCACCATCGTCACGGGCCTGCCCTACGACCGGCCCCAGACCACGATGGCCGGCTTCCCCATGTGCCCGCGCTGCCGCGACGAGTACCGCGACCCCGCCGACCGGCGCTTCCACGCCCAGCCCATCGCCTGCCACGACTGCGGCCCCCGGCTCCGCCTCGTCACCCCGGACACCGGCACGGCACCCGGCGGCGACGCCGACCCGATGGCCGAGGCCCGCCGACTGCTCGCCGACGGCGCCGTGGTGGCCGTCAAGGGACTGGGCGGCTACCACCTGGCCTGCGACGCGGGCAACTCCGACAGCGTGCGAACGCTCAGGCGGCGCAAGGGGCGCGGGGACAAGCCGTTCGCGCTGATGGTGGCGGACCTGGCCCACGCCGAAGCCCTCGTCCACGCCGACGCCGCCGCCCGCAAGCTGCTCACCGGCGGCCGCCGCCCCATCGTGCTGCTGCGCCGCAGACAGGGCACCGAGCGGGACATCGCCGCCGACGTCGCCCCCGGCAGCGCCGATCTCGGTGTGATGCTGCCCTACACCCCGGTGCACCACCTGCTGTTCGGGCTGCCCGGCGACCCGCCGGGGCCGCGCGCCCTGGTCATGACCAGCGGCAACCTCGCGGGCGAGCCCGTCATCACCGACGACGGCGAGGCGCTGCGCCGCCTCGCGGGACTCGCCGACGCCTGGCTGACGCACGACCGGCCCATCCACGTCCCCTGCGACGACTCGGTCGTACGGGTGCTCGACGGCCGGGAACTGCCGGTGCGCCGTGCCCGCGGCTACGCACCGCTGCCCGTGCGGCTGCCCCTGCCGGTTCCGCCCGCCCTCGCCGTCGGCGGGGACCTCAAGAACGCCTTCTGCCTCGGCGAGGGCCGTCGCGCCTGGCTGTCGGCGCATGTGGGCGACATGGACGACCTGGCGACGCTGACGGCCTTCGAGGGCGCCGAGCGGCAACTGGAGGAGATCACCGGAGTCCGGCCCACACTGCTGGCCGCCGACCGCCATCCCGGCTACCGCTCGCGGAGCTGGGCCCGACAGGCCACCGCCGGACGCCCGTTGATCACCGTGCAGCACCACCACGCCCACATCGCCGCCGCACTGGCCGAGAACGGCCACGACGGCGGGAGCCCGGTCATCGGCGTCGCCTTCGACGGCACGGGGTACGGCGACGACGGCGCCGTATGGGGCGGTGAGGTCCTGCTCGCCGACTACGACGGGTACCGGCGCTTCGCCCACCTGCGCTACGTACCGCTGCCGGGCGGTGACGCCGCCGTCCGGCGCCCTTACCGCATGGCCCTGTCCCATCTGCGGGCGGCGGGACTTGCCTGGGCGGACGACCTGCCGTGTACGGCCGCCTGCCCGCCCGCCGAACTCAAGACGCTCGCCGTGCAGTTGGAGCGCGACCTGTGCTGCGTACCCACCTCCAGCATGGGCCGGCTCTTCGACGCGGTCTCCTCGCTGACCGGGATCTGCCACCACGCGCGCTACGAGGCGCAGGCAGCCATGGAGCTGGAAGCGGCGGCCGTCCGCGCCGGTGACACCACCGGCGCCTACGCCTTCGGTCTGGCCGAAGGACCCGGCGACCCGCTCACCGCCGACCCCGGGCCCGTCCTGGCCGCCGCCGTCGCCGACCTGCGGCGCGGCACACCGGTCGAACTGATCGCGGCCCGCTTCCACAGGGCGGTCACCGATCTCGTACGACGCCTGTGCGCGGCGGCCCGGGAACGGCACGGACCCGACACGGTGGCCCTCAGCGGCGGCGTGTTCGCCAACGCCCTGCTCGGCACGGCGTGCGCGGACGCACTGCGCGCGGACGGCTTCACCGTCCTGAGCCACCGGCTGGTGCCGCCCAACGACGGAGGGCTCGCCCTCGGCCAGCTCATGGTCGCCTCGCGCGCGGCGGCCACCCGCGGCAAACAGGGCCCGCTCCCGCGGCCCGCCCACGACCGCACCCACCCCGAGGAGGACTGAATGTGCCTGGCGGTACCCGGAAGAGTGCTGCACATCGAGGAACGTGACGGCACCCGTATGGCCACCGTCGACTTCGGCGGCGTGGCCAAGGAGGTGTGCTGCGAGTACCTGCCGGACCTGCGGGTCGGCGAGTACGCGATCGTCCACGTCGGCTTCGCGCTGCAACGGCTGGACGAGGAGTCGGCACGGCAGACCCTGGCCCTCTTCGAGGAGATCGGGCTGCTGGAGGAGGAGTTCGGGGACCCCTGGGAGGCGGCCGCCCGGGACAGCGGCGCACCCCGCCCGGCCGGCGCCGGAGCGCCCGCGGCGACGGCCGACGCGACACGGAAGGCGGAACGATGAAGTACATCGACGAGTTCCAGGACCCGGACCTCGCGCGCAGACTGCTCGACGACATCCACGCGAACGTCACCCGGCCCTGGGCCCTGATGGAGGTCTGCGGCGGCCAGACCCACTCGATCATCCGGCACGGCATCGACCAGCTCCTGCCCGATACCGTCGAGCTGATCCACGGCCCCGGCTGCCCGGTCTGCGTCACGCCGCTGGACGTCATCGACAAAGCCCTGGAGATCGCCTCCCGGCCCGGCGTGATCTTCTGCAGCTTCGGCGACATGCTGCGCGTGCCCGGATCGGGCCGCGACCTGTTCCAGGTGCGCGGCGCGGGCGGCGACGTACGCGTCGTCTACTCGCCGCTGGACGCGCTGCGCCTGGCCCAGGAACACCCGGACCGCGAGGTGGTGTTCTTCGGCATCGGCTTCGAGACCACCGCGCCGCCCAACGCGATGGCCGTCCACCAGGCACGCAGACTCGGCGTCCGCAACTTCAGCATGCTCGTCTCCCATGTTCGGGTCCCCCCGGCCATCGAGGCGATCATGGAGTCGGACACCTGCCGGGTGCAGGCGTTCCTGGCCGCCGGCCATGTGTGCAGCGTCATGGGCACCGACGAGTATCCGGCGCTGGCCGAGCGCTACCGGGTACCGATCGTGGTGACCGGCTTCGAGCCCCTGGACATCCTGGAGGGCGTGCGCCGCGCGGTGCGGCAGCTGGAGCGGGGCGAGCACACCGTGGACAACGCGTACCGCCGTGCCGTACCGGCCGAGGGCAACCCGGCGGCCAAGGCCATGCTCGCCGACGTCTTCGACGTCACCGACCGGGCCTGGCGCGGCATCGGGGTCATTCCCGGCAGCGGCTGGCGGCTGTCCGAGCGCTACCGCGACCTGGACGCCGAGCACCGCTTCGCGGTCACCCACATCGACACCCGCGAACCGGCGCAGTGCCGCAGCGGCGAGGTCCTCCAGGGCCTCATCAAACCCAAGGAGTGCGCCGCCTTCGGCACGGTGTGCACCCCGCGCACACCGCTCGGCGCGACCATGGTCTCCAGCGAGGGCGCCTGCGCCGCCTACTACCTCTACCGCCGGCTCGACGGCGACGGCACACGGGGCGCCGACCGGACGAGCGAGGCGCCCGCAGCCCTGGAAGGAACCTCCGTTGTCTGACCCGACCGGCACCACCGGCCTCACGGCACCCCGCCCGGCAGCCGTGCCCGCGCCCGACTTCTCCGGCTGGAGCTGCCCGGCACCACTGCGCGACCAGCCCTGCGTCGTACTGGGGCACGGCGGGGGCGGGGCGATGTCCGCCGAACTGGTCGAGCACGTCTTCGCCCCGGCCTTCGGCGGTCCGGCCCTGGCCGCGCTCGGCGACTCGGCGACCGTCACCCTCGGCGGAGCGCGGCTGGCGTTCTCCACCGACACCTTCGTGGTGCGGCCCCTTTTCTTCCCCGGCGGCTCCATCGGCGACCTCGCGGTCAACGGCACGGTGAACGACCTGGCCATGAGCGGGGCCCGCCCTGCCTACCTCTCCTGCGGGTTCATCCTGGAAGAGGGCGTCGAGATGGCGCTGGTGGCGGGCGTCGCCGAGGCGATGGGCCGGGCCGCCCGCGCCGCCGGGGTGGAGATCGCCACCGGGGACACCAAGGTCGTCGAGGCGGGACACGGGGACGGCGTCTACGTCAACACCGCCGGGATCGGCGTCGTACCGGACGGCGTCGACATCCGCCCGCAGCGGGCGCTCCCGGGCGACGTCGTCATCGTCAGCGGCCCGATCGGCCTGCACGGCACGGCGGTGCTGAGCGTCCGCGAGGGACTCGAGTTCGGCGTCGAGGTGGAGAGCGACTGCGCCGCGCTCGGCGGCCTGGTCGAGACGATGCTCGCCGTCACCCCCGACCTGCACGTGCTCCGCGATCCGACGCGCGGCGGACTGGCCGCGGCACTCAACGAGATCGCCGCGGCGGCCTCCGTGGGGGTCGCCGTCCAGGAACGGGCAGTTCCGGTGCCCGCCGCCGTGGCGAGTGCCTGCGCCATGCTGGGCCTGGACCCCATGTACGTCGCCAACGAGGGCAAGCTCGTCGCCTTCGTCCCCCGCGAGCACGCGGATGCCGTACTGGCCGCGATGCGCGGCCACCCCCTCGGTGCCGAGGCAGCCGTCATCGGCGACTGCGTCGCCGAACACCCCGGAATGGTGGTCGCCCGCACCGGCCTGGGCGGCACCCGCGTGGTCGACCTGCCGATGGGCGAGCAGTTGCCACGCATCTGCTGAGCCCCACCCGCCACAGGCTCTCCGGCCGCCCGACCGGAGAGCCCGGCGGCCGCGTCCGCGAGGGTGTGCCACCTGCCGCATGGTCCCCGGGACCCGAAACCGCACCCCGCTGAAGGCAGACATTGCCTGCCGGGTTGCTTCCCCTCGCGGAATCTCTGCCGCGTCAGGCGAGCAACAGAGCCGCGTACCAGGGGAGTTCACCGGCGGGAGCCGACGGGTCGAGGGCGAGGCGCAGGGCGAGCGCGGTGCCCGACGCGCCGTCGAGGAAGCCGGGCCGGTGCACGGGGGTCGGGCTGCCGGGGTCGGCGGCGGGCCAGAGGAAGGGGTGGTCCGGATCGGCGGCCCGCATCAAGGCGTCGGTCAACTCACCGATCCTTCCGGTCAGTTCCCCACCGCCGGGTTCGCGGGACATGAGGGTGGCGACGGTGGCCAGTCCCGCCAGGCCGTGGCAGAGCGTGGTGTCGCCGTGGGCACGCGCTCCGCCCCGCCGGTCGCAGGCGGTGATGACGGCGGCCACCGCCTGCCGGTTCCATTCGGGCTCCGCCAGCGCGAGGGAGGCCAGTTGGAGGGCGCGGGCGACGCCAGGACTTCCGTAGCACCACCCGGCGCGGACCTCGTCCAGGTCCGGGCGGCCCCCGGCGGCCGCCGCCAGCTCGGCGTCGAGCGGCACGATGTTCGGCCAGCCCGTGCCGTCCGTGCTGCGCCGGGCGAGCAGCCAGTCGGCGGTGTCGCGGATGGCCCGCTCCTGGCCGGGAACCCGTACGCCCGCGCGGTACGCCAGGGACAGCAGGGCGAGTGGCCCGGGGATGCCGTGCGCGAGACCGGCGTTGAAGTGGCCCCCGGGAACGCCGTCCGGTTCGCTGAACAGGATCGGGTCGGCGGTCCACCAGCCGGGCAGGCTCTGCCCGCCGGGTCCGGTGACCGGGCGCGTGAGCGCGACGAGGTGTGCGAGCACCAGTTCCGTGGTGGCGCGGTGCGCGGACCCGGCGGCGAGCAGCAGCCTCCCCAGTCCGGAGAGCCCGGCTATCACGTCGTAGCCGGCCATGCGGGCGCCCGCCGTCCCGGCCGCGATCCGGGGCGCGTCCTCGTCGATCAGTTTCCGGGCGAGCACCGCGACCTGTTCGTCGAGCTGGGCGAGCAGGCCCGCGTACTCGCCCGGCCTGGTGACGGCGGTCCGGGCGGCGAACGCGACCGCGGGCAGCCCCGAGTAGAGCCCTTCGCGCGGGGGCCTGCGCACTCCGGTGACCGCCGCCGACAGATGGGCGTGCGCCGTCCGTGCGTACGCGGGCGAGCCGTGGGCCAGTGCCGCGAAGAGCAGCCCGACCCCGGCATGTCCGTCCGCGAGGGACTGCGGATGCCACAGCGCGCGTGTCCTGGCCAGGTCGGCGTGCTCGGATGCCGTCACCCGCGCGGCGAGTGCCACCGGATCGGACAGCCGCTGTGCGAGGAGCGCGACGGATGCGTCACTCATGAACGGGCCCTTTCCCTGTCGAGCTGTGCCTGGACGGCGCCGCGGGCCACGGCGAGTGCCTGGGCCTCGGCCGTGCGGTCGGTGCCGAGCCGCCGGTTGCAGTGCATGTGGACCAGGGAGGCGAGCACCGCGTCGGCGGCGACGCTCAGGGTGCCCCGCTCCTCCTCCTCGCGCACGAGACGCCCGAACCGCCGCGGCGCCGCCCGGTACTGTGCGCCCACCGCGTCCGGGCCGCCGTCGCGGGTGATCCGCGCGAGCGCGGCCCCGCGTCGCGCGGCGAACGCCTTGTGGTGCTGTTCGCGCTTGGCATACGTGGCGGTGAGCCATTGCCGCCAGTCCCCGCCGTAACCGTGGTGGAAGGCCCGGACGAGTTCCGCGACGTCGTGCGCCGCCGACAGGATCCGGTCGTCCTCCGGGGCCGCGAGCCGCTCCAGCACCAGCAGGCTGTCCGCGTGGAACACCTCCTCGGCCGCCTCCAGGAGTGCCGCGCCGCCGTAGCGTTCCGTCTCGGGGGAGTAGCCGTCGATCCGCAGACCTCGGGCGAGCCCGGCGCGGGCCAGTTCCCCGGCCAGGTCGTGCAGTTGGGGCAGCAGTACGCCGTTGAGCAGGGCCGGTTCGCCGTGCAGCCGCAGGCGCAGGTGGGGGTGCGGATCGGCGTACCGGATGAAGAACCAGCGGTCGACGCCCCCGGGCCCGCCCGACCCACCCGGCCCGTCTGGCGGGGAGGGCGGGGACGGCAGCGCGGTGAGAAAACGCCGGAGGGGGCCGGTCAGCAGTTCGTCCTGGCGCTCGGCGGAGGAGTAGAGCGTGGCGTAGAGCCAGGGGCCGCCGGGCGGGATCTCACCGGTGCCCTGGCGCACGGTCGCGGTGGTGGCGCGGGCGACAGTCGCTGCCCGGGAAGGCCGGCGTACCGCCCCGGCCACCGGCTGACGCGCCGTCAGTGTCACCACGGCCTCGACATCATGGGCTCCGCCGGGCCCGTGCAGCCAGCCGCCGCCCACATCCTGCCCCGTGACCGGCTCGTGGACCACGGCGACGCCCGCACGCTCACACTCGCGCCGCAGGATCTCCTGGTGCGCGGGGACGGTGAGGTTGAGAGGAATGCGGTGATCGCCGAGGCTGAGCTGGACGTGGTCCGGTACGCCCCACAGCGCGCGCCAGTCGTCGAGCGCCGGACTCGTGGCATCGAGGCACCAGCGAGCCGGACTCAGAAGGGTCCGGCCGGTGCGTACGGCGGGCAGGAACGGCAGGTCGTCGGCGGCACCCCAGTCCCACAGGCGCCACTGCCTGCGACCGAACGCGGCGGCCTCGACGAGGAAGCGCACCGTGTTGGGCGCGGTCAGCTCGCGGTTGAGCACATGGAGCGCCGCGGGCGTCAGCTCGCGGCCGAGCCCGGCCGAGGCGATCCGGAAGCCCTCGGAGTCCGCGGACACGAGGATGTCGTCGAGCGTCAGGTCCGTGACGCCGGGCGCGGCCGGTCCGGGGTGGGCCCCGACGACGAGCCGGCCGTCCAGCCAGGTCGGCACCTGCGCCACGTTGGCGTGCCGATGGTGCGCCGCCTGGTGGTGGATCTGCACGGGCAGCCGTCCGGCGCCCTCGCGGGCGGCCCGCACCGTCCGGCGCATCGCCTCGGCCTGTCCCGGTGGCAAGAGATGGGCGAACCGGCCCATGAGCCCCCCGGAAGCGGTCGCCGCGCCGTTCAGGAACAGGGTGAAATCGCCCCGGTCCACGGCGTCCGCGGACTCCGCCGCGATCTGCACGACGAGTTCCAGCGCCGGCGGTACCGGGGCATCGGCGGTGGCGGCGGTGTCTCGGTCGGCGTCCTCGAACCTGCTCAGCCACGCCTCGTCGAGGACCACCTCGCGCACTCCGCGTGCCTGCGCCTCGGCGGCGAGCCCGAGGAGCAGGCGCTGCCGTACCGCGCCGACCGGCAGGGGGCCGGGGACGGGACGGTGGCTCGGCGGCAGCCGGTATCCGGCCGGGGCACCGAGACCGACGTCCGGATCGAGGACTTCCTTGACGGGCACGAAGCACCCCAGTCCGTAACGCTCCACGAACTCCTCGTGGTACGGGGTGAGCCGCCCCGGCCCCGGGGGCGAGAGCCGCCACAGCGCGGCGGCGGCGCGCTCCAGCTCGCGCGCCACCTCCCGCGAGAGCACGACGGTCCCTTCGAGCCGCAGGTCGACCTGGACGCAGTGGGTGGACTCCGACGCTGCCGGAGTCGCGGCGGCGCTCCCGGCAGGAACGGCCATGGCCGCACCAAGTGCCGTACGCCAGGCGGGCATTCCCGACCCGAGAGAGGTTCCCCCGTAGGCGGCGAGGGCCGAGCGCACTGCGGCGACGTGCCCGGCGGCGGACGAACCGGCAGGGAGCCGGCGCTCGACGTGGCCCAGCGGGTCGGTGGCGTCCAGCGGCGGACGCAGCTCCGTCAACAGCACTCCGGCAGCCACGAGTTGGGCGATGAGGCCGCTCACGGCACCGTCGGGCGCCCCGGGGAAGCCCGCTTCGACGTGCCGGACGAGCTCTGCGTACGGGAGCGGGCGGGCGGCCGCCTCCACCGCGGAGCGTACGACCGGCGTGTACTTCAGGGTCCGTGACTTCGGGCGCCCGTCGTCCACCGGGCCGCCCGAGGACACGGCGCGGCCGGGACGGGGACCGGCGGGGGCGAACGGCAGCACCAGGCGCTCGCCCCGTACGAAGCACAGCCCGTTCGCCACGACGCTCAGATGCGGGAGCACCGCGGGATCCTGCTCCCATGCGGCGACCCGGCGCAGGAGCCAACTCGCGTCGGGTCGGGCCTCCTTGTGCCCCTCACCGGTCAGCTCGCCCTTGGTCGTGGCGCCGAAGGAGCCCCACAAGACGCCCGCCATGAGGCCGAACGGCGTGGGACGGGACGCGGCCCTGAGACGGTACCGGGTCACGGCCCGCAGCGCCTTGCGCAGATCGGAGACCGGCACCGGACGCCCCGAGAACACGGCGTCGGTGGTGCGGGCGAGCGAGGGGCTGGAAACCTCGACCGCCTCCCTGAACCGCTCGTCGGCGAGCAGTCCGGTCAGGCGGGCGCGGAGCGTCTCAGGGTCCCGCCTGTCGTCCTCGGCGCCCCACCAGGTCGCGCGGACCTCGTCCCGCGCGAGCAGCGGCGCCCGCAGGAGCATTCCGTCCGCGCAGTGGAACAGCGGTTCCGTGCCCAGGCCACCCCGCATGCTGCCACGCCCCCATTACTGACTGCATAGTGAAACTGACCGGCGGCTTATCCGCCGATCGAATCATCAAATAGCTGAGGAATGCGTCAACAGTAACCTCGAAGTCGTGATCCCGTAACCCCTTGACTGCGTCAGCCGTCTGCATCTAGATTCCGCAGCGTCCGCCAAAAGGCGGCACATCTGACAGGCAGGGAGGAATCATTGTGCCCGAGAACCTGACCCAGGACCTCTTCGACATCGACCTCACCGAGACGGCCATCCAGGACACCGCGCCCGAGTCCGGCGGTATCGCTCTCTCCGGCGGCGAGACCTGCTTCCGCACCTGTACGACCTGCGCCGTCTGCTGACGCAGACAGCTTGAAGGGCCGGTCACGGCGGTCTCACACACGGCCGGGCCGGCCCCACGGCGCTTCTGGAGGGGGCATTTCCCGGAAGCCGCGGGATCCGGCTGAAAAGGTCTTTGGAATTCATCTTCGGCAGCGTCGCGTATAAAAATTCCCACGCCGCCTTCGCGTGCCGCGCAATCCCGTCCGCGTGTCGGAATTTCTGTACCCTCCAGCAGAGGGTACGGCTCGAAAGGCGACCGCGGCGCGAGTAGCCGGGGCAGTGCCGCGTGCAGCCCATTTACCCCTTCGGCCCCGCGGAATGCCCGTCCGGGCATTTGACTCCGGCCACAACGCCTCGCGCGTTCACGCGACGCAGGACTCCGGCCGCCCGGTGCGTGTCACCCGGGACGGTGGCGAGGCGCGGATCGTCGGCGGACATCGACATCGGGCGGTTTCCCGCCAGGGCGCTCCGTCGCCGTCACCCCGGTCGTGCTTCCCGGGTCCGGCAGGACGAGGGGCCCGCGCCGCTCCTGCGCCAAGTCGTCCGAGACGGGGCGCTGTTCGCGTGTCGTCAGCCGCCCGCCCCGGTCAGGTCGGGCAGGGCGTCCGGCCGGGCTGCCCTCGCCAGCCGGGAGATCTCGGCCGCGACCGCGGCCGGGTCCGCCGGTACGGTGACGTGGGCGACGCCCTCCAGGCTCGGATGGGCCCCGACCCGGACCGCCCGCTCCGCGTTCCGCAGGAGGTCGAGGTCGTTGATGTCGTTGCCGAACGCCACATAGGTGCTGATCCCCAGCGCGGTCAGAGCGTCCCACTTCGTCGTCGAGGCGGGTGCGAGATCCACGATCGCCTCGTCGAGATGATGGTTGACCGTCAGTCCGAGCTCGCGCCCGGCCTCGGCGCAGGCGGCGAGGTCCGAAGCCCCGACGACGAGGAGCTTCACCACCTCGGGCAGTTCGGCCAGATCCACCCTGCGCGCGAGCCCGCCCTGATCCACGCGGCTCGTGATCGGGTGGTCCTCGGGCCCCGTGTACGCGTAGTCCCACGGGCCGTCGGCGAGGTAACGGGCGTCGTACCGGGCGACCGCTTCCAGGAACGCGCCCAGGACCACGGAGTCGAACGCGGCCCTCGCCCGCACCCGCCCGCCGACCGACACCAGGCTCCCGTTGCCGCCGATCAGCACCGCGGACGGAAAGGCCCCGTCGAGGACGGGCAGCAGGTCCCGGACGGGCCGGGCGGAAGCGAAGACCAGGGAATGACCCGCGCGCTCGCAGTCCGCGAGCGCCGCGAGGATCCGGTGGTCGACGGTCCGCCCGTCGAAGCAGAGGGTGCCGTCGATGTCGAAGACCAGGGAGCGGCCCGAGAAGTCGATCACCACCGGATCGTATACGCCGGTCTCGACTCCCACGTGCCAGGACAGCGTCGCGTGAGTCATCTCATATGCCAAGCTGTTGCCCGTAAGCACCTGGCACATGCGGCAACAGGAAGTGAGCGACGGTGGGATTCGACGAGAACGAGCGCGCGGCGGGCCTCGTGCGCGCGCAGGAGAAGGCGACCGCGCTGTTCGCCGAGACCGAGCGCCGCGGCCTGGTCGCACCCGGGCGCGGCGAGCGCGAGGTCAGCGACGCGATCCGCGACCTGGCGAACGACATGTTCGGCACCACCAAGCACTGGCACAAGCGCATCATCCGCTCCGGCCCCAACACCCTGCTGCCCTACCGGGACAACCCGCCGGACCGCGTCATCGGAGCGGACGACATCGCCTTCGCCGACTTCGGCCCGATCTTCGAGGAGTACGAGGCCGACTTCGGCCGCACCTACGTCTTCGGCGACGATCCCGACAAGCACCGCCTCCTCGCCGACCTCCCACGCATCTTCGACGCCGGCCGGGCCGCCTTCCAGGCGGACGAGCACATCACGGGCGCGCAGCTGCACGCGGAGGGCGAGCGGCTGGCCGGTGACGCGGGCTGGGAGATCGGCATCTGGCACAGCGGCCACCTGGTCGGCGAGTTCCCGCACGAGACGAACGACGGCGCGAAGACGGAGTCGTACATCACCCCCGACAACACCGGCCCGCTCCGCCGCACCGACCGCTCCGGACGGCACTGCCACTGGATCCTCGAACTGCACCTCGTCGACCGGGACAAGGGCTTCGGCGGCTTCTACGAGCAGCTCCTGGACCTGGCGTGACCTGGCATGACCTGGCATGACCGATGAAGCCCTCGGCTTCGCACTGTTCGCCCTCGTCGTCACCGTCGCTCCCGGGCCCGAGCTGATGCCGGTCCTGCACAACGCACCGCGGGACGGCCGCCGGGCCGGGGCCGCGACCACCGTCGGCGCCGCCGCGGGCTCGCTCGCTTGGGTCGCCGCCTGACCGGACCGCCCGGCCGCGCGGTGCCGCCGACCGGCCCGCTGTGGCAGGTGCTGGCGGCCCGGCGCTCGGTACGCTCCTTCACCGATCGCCCCCTGACCGCCACCGCCCTCTCCGAACTGCTCGCCACCGCTCTGTCCGCCGAACGCGACCGATGGCCCGGCCGCCGTCCGGACGACCCGACGGTGCTCGTGCTGGCCCACCGCGTGGCCGGACTGGCCGCCGAGTGGTAGGAGGTGGCCGACGACGACAGCACCACCCTCGTGCCCGGCGGCCCGGAACTGCCCGGTCTGCCAGGCCATCAGCCCCGCCAACCACCATCTGTCGGTGTACCAGGGCAAGGGCCTGGAGCTTGGACCACATCTCGGCGAAGATGTCGGCGGCCATGGAGACGATCGAACGGCGCGCACCTGGACACCCGGCCCGACCACACCGGCGCCGCCCCCTTCGCCCACCTGTCGTTCACCGTACGGGAGGCGGACGGAACCCAGCTCCACGCCGCCCTGACCGACCTGCTGTCCACCCTGAGCGCGCACTGCTCCCGATCGGCGAGGCCCAACTGCTGGCCACGGCAGACCAGTTGCCTACCGCTGCCCGAGCAGCTCTGTCGGAACTGGCCGCGAGACACTCCTCGCCCAGGCCCGCACCCGGATGCGCGCCGTCGCAGCGCTACCGCGGCACGGGCAGCGGGGGACCACACATCGTCCGGCCGCCGTCACGGCCATCCTGGACCCGCGGAAGGGGGCGGAAAGGGAGACCTGATGCCGATGGACGCACCGGACGACACGTTCGTCCGGCGCGCCGCGCCGACGCGGATCGTGCGCCGGAGGGCCGGGTCAGCGGGCGAGGCGGGGAAAGAGCGCCTCGGCGTTGCCGCGGTCGACGGCCGCCGCCTGGCCGGGGGCGAAGTCCGGGTAGGTCTCCAGGAACTGGTTGTAGTAGGTACCGGTCTCCTGCGGGGCGAAGGGCCAGTCGCTGCCGTAGAGGATGTGGCCGGGCTCGGCGAAGGCGAGCAGGGCCGGCAGGGCGGAGGGGCTGGCGGACAGCGCGGTGTCGAAGTAGAACCGCTTGAGGTCACGCAGGATGTCGTCGGCCTTGCGCTCCCGGTCCACGACGGTGGAGGTCAGACCGGAGAAGCGGTAGGCGGCGTACGGCAGGAATCCGCCGCCGTGGGACAGGATGACGCGCACGTCGCGGTAGCGGTCCATGACGCCGTTGAGCACCATGTCCAGGGCGGTGCGGGTGGTGTCGAAGACGTAGTCCGCGAGCGGGGCAGGGGTGCCGGGCAGCAGCGTCATCGGGGGCTGTGCGGGGTGGACGAAGACGTTCGCGGCACGGCGGTCCAGCTCGGCCCACAGCGGCTCGAAGCCGGCGTCGCCGAGGTACTTGCCATGGGCGTTGGACATGAGCACCACGCCGTCGGCGCCCAGGACGTCGAGCGCGTGGACGGCCTCCGCGACGGCCGCGTCCACGTCGGGCAGCGGGAGGCTCGCGAAGTGACCGAAGCGGCCGGGGTGGTCCTTGACGACCTCGGCACCGTACTCGTTGACGGCGCGGGCCAGGTCGCGGGCCGCCGCGTCGTCGCCGAGGTGGACGCCGGGCGAGGTGACGGACATGACGCCGGTGGCGATGCCCTGCTGGTCCAGCATCGCGATCGCGCTCCGCGGGCTCCAGTCCGGGATGGGCCAGCCGCCGGAGTCCAGCCCGCGCGCGGCCAGGGTCTCGGCCCAGACCGGCGGGACGATGTGGTGGTGGACGTCGATGCGTGCGGGGAAGTCCATGATTCAAAGCCTCCTAAAGCTTAGCTTGCTAATTACTACCTTCAGTAAGCTAACAGTCATGCGAGAGACCAGCAAACGAGTGGAAGACGACGTCCAGGACCCGGCCTGCGACGAGGCGGGCGTGCGGGAGCTGGCGCAGGCCGCTGACCGGCTGTTCTACGCGATGCGCCGCTCTCGGGCAGCCACCGTGGGCCGCTCCGGGGCCGGGCTGTCCATGGCACAGCTCACCCTGCTGGAACCCCTCTCCGCGGACACCCGGGGCGACGGACTGCCGGTCGGCAAGCTCGCCGCCACCGCCGAGGTCAGCGTTCCCACCGCCACCCGCATGCTCAAGCAGCTCGAAGCGGCGGGCGCGGTCACACGGCAGCGCGCTCCGCACGACGAACGCCAGGTCCTCGTCCGGCTCACCGACGACGGCGCCGACCGGCTCGCGGCGATGCGGACGGAACTGCGGGCACGCCAGTCCGAGGCACTGTCACATTTCACCCCCCGGGAACGCCGCGAACTCGCCGCACAGCTCCAGCGCCTCGCCGCCGTCATCGGCGACACCGTCCCCCAGCCCGGCGACGGCGAGACCACACGGCCGTGACACACCGGCGCCACCCAGCCGCCAACGCTGCGCTCAATGCCGGTGCAGCCCTGACGGGGCCGGGACCGACGGGGAGGTCGAGGGTGTCGTAGCCGAGTCCGAGGCCACGTCGCCGTACGCGGCCCCGCCGCTCAGCGCACCCGGAAGACCGGTCCGCGCGGGGTGAACGGCAGTCCCGCGCCCTCCGGGATCAGATAGGCGTGCTCACGGCGGACCCGCAGCACATCGCACCAGCCGTCGGTGATCACCAGGACAGGCGCAGCCGGCGGGAAGTCGTCGGCCCGCTGCAACAGATCGATGCCGGGTTGCAGGACCGTGCCGCCGCGGCCCCTGACCCGCACCCGCCCGGCGATCTCCGTCGGCGCCAGGTACCCGGCGTCGTAGGCGGCGGCGTCGCAGAACACCACGCGGGCGGCCGGCACGTCGCGGGCCTCGGCATAGGAGGCGATCGCGCCCAGTGCCTTGGCGAGCAGCGGACCGGACATCGAACCGGAGGTGTCCAGGACGACGCCGAAAGTGCAGCGGGCGACCTCCTCGGGCGGGTAGCAGCGGCCCGCGCGCGGGATGTCAGGCGTCGAGGCCTGCCGCCGGGCCGGCCGGGCGTAGCTGCGCACCGGCTCGGGACGGGGCACGAACTCATCGAACCAACGGGCCAGTCGGGCATCCCACGGGACGGGCGGGTGAGCGAGCGCGCGGATCTCCTGAACCAGTCCGGCAGGCAGCAGACCGCGCTGCCGGTCGGTGTGCAACTGGTGGCCCTGGACGAGGGCGCGCCGGTAGAACTCGTCGAGGTCGACCGGGGCGGCGACCCGGCCGGGCAGTGGTTCGCCCAGGATGTCGCCGACACCCTTGCCGCGCAGGGTCGCAAGACGTCGGCCGCGCCGCAGCCCGGTGGCGAGCCGGTCGTACACCTCCTCGGCCGACAGCCCCTTCAACTCGGCGTCGTAGAGCAGTCCTTCGGGCATCGCGCCGACGCCCATCTCGACCAGCCAGCCGTTGATGACGTAGTCGGCGGCGACGTTGAAGAGATAGTGGTCGCGGGCGCCGCGGCGCCCCCCGTGGCGCAAGGCCGCGTGCAGCATCTCGTGGGCGAGGACGAAGCGCCACTCCTCGTCCGTGAACCGCTTGAGCGGGTTGATGTAGATTTCGCCGGCGGTGGCGTCCACGGCGGCCACGGAGATGCCGTGCACGCGGGCGAGTTCGGCGTCGGCGACGACGGTCAGTCCGGCCGCGAGGCCACCGAGCAGCGGGTAGGAGGAGACGAACCAGTTGAGAGCGCGGTCCCAAGGGCACTGTGCGACGCGCTCACCGGTGAGCCGGTCCCGGCGGCCGCCCGCGACGTCCATCGCGGCGGAGACCGTACGCGTCAGGGCGTACGCGAAGGCGAGTTGCCGGTCGGGCAGGGCGGTGCCCCAGTGCGGCCACTGGACCAGCAACTGGTCGGGTTCGCCGTCCGCGGTGCCGCCCCGCTCGCAGGCGGCCGGGACACCGGTCTTGCGCCAGCGGGCGGCGAGCTGCTCCTCGTCGCCGTCAGGGTAGCTCTCGGGGAGGTGGTCGGGGGCGGCGCCGACGGGAAAGGTGGCGAGGAAGCGGTTGACGACGGTGCAGCGGGCGGCGAGGTCGAAGCGGTCGGGCTGTTCGCGGTGTTCCTTGGCGGCGGGGAGGTGGCCGAATCCGAGGTGGAGGAGGCCATGGGCGAGCGCCCAGGCCCACTCGCCGGGTTCGGCCCGCCGGGTGGGATGGATGTGCAACCGCCCGTTGGAGTCCGCCCGGACGAGGCCCTGGCCAGGGGCGTCGGCGTTGCCTTTGGTACGCACGAAATCGGCGTCGACGGCTGCGAGAGCGGGGTTGCGGCGCACCAGTTCGGCACCGGCGGCGAAGGCCTCGGCGGCCGGGTCGCGGCGGTCCGCGCCCTGCTTGCGGGACCGGCTCAACGCCGTGCCTCGACCAGGCGCGGCATGTCGCGGGCGGCCTCCACCAGGAACCAGGCGGGCAGCACCGGATTGCCGTCGGCGTCCTCGGCGATGACGGTCTGGGCCACCTCGACGGAGATCTCGGCGAGCTGCACGAGCAGCGACTTGGCACGATAGGAGGTCTCACGCACGGCGGGCGAGGCGTGCTCGCGCCGGGCCGGGAGCTCCTTGACGAGCCGTCCCCGGAACGCCTCGGCGAGATAGTAGAGCAGGTCGCGGTCCTCGATGCGGCGCGGCCAGGAGGCGTCGCCCTTGAGGATCGCCTCGATGCCATAGGTGTGCCGCACGATCTTGGCGTACCCGCAGAAGGAGACGGCATGGGCGGGAGTCAGTGTCCCGTGCGCCACGACCTTCAGCGTCTCCTCGTCCAGCGCCGGTCCGAAGGAATGCAGCGTGTCGGAGAGCATGTGCCAGGAGCGGGGCGTCGAGAACGGCTCCTCGGTCTTGGGCGGCTGCGACCACAGGTGGTCGGGCCGGTCGGTGAGGTAGTCCACCACCCACGGGTGGATGCCGTTCTCGCCAGCCCACACCAGCCAGTCGGTGGCGGAGGCACGCAGATGGACGTGGGTGAGGCGGTTGACGAGCGCGGAGGCGATGGGGCGGGCCAGCGCGTTGTCGGTGGCACGGTTGCCGGCGCCGATCACGATCGAACCCACCGGGAGCTCGTAGGTGCCGATCCGGCGGTCGAGGATGAGCGAGTAGAACGCCTTCTGCACATCCGGGGTCGCGGCATTGAGCTCGTCCAGGAAGAGGCAGTACGGCTCGTCGCGGGCGATTGCCTCCGGCGGGCAGAACACGGAGCGGCCGTCGCGGATCTGCGGCACGCCAATCAGGTCCTCGGGCGCGAGCTGAGTACCCAGCAGGCTCACGCACTCCAGGCCCAGGGAATCGGCGAACTTCCTCACCAGAGAGGACTTCCCGATGCCGGGAGCGCCCCAGAGGAAGACCGGGCGGACTGTGGCGAGACCCAGGAGAAGATCCGGAATCTGGGCAGGGGTGACGGTCACTGCGGCCTGCAAGCGGTGGGCTCCTTCGGCGATATGTCCTGCCCGCTCAGTGTATGGGGGCTGGTTGGGGAGGCCGCACCTGGTTTTCCGGTGCCCTGCCGACGCGCCACCTTCGTGAGCAGCGCCGCCGGCAACAACCGGAGGACAGAGAACTGCCTCAAGTACCGCCCATGCCACCAGTGCTGGCGTTGCCGAACCCCTGTCGGCCGACTTCGCCCCGAAGCCCGCTGTCAGCGCTACCACCTATGTTCAGTGGATGACACGGACACATCTTCCTGCGTTCGAGCGTGAGTGGTCTCGGTTTGCGTCGTGGCTCCGTTCGAACTCGCCCGCCGATCACGCCATGCTGCGCGGGCCGGCGGAGCGCGAGCGGCTCGCAGAGCTGGAGTCACGGCTCGGCTTCGACCTGCACCCGGAGCTCAACACACTGCTGCAGCAGCACGATGGAGCCGCTGAGCCGGTCACCGGCCCTGGCTCCCGCAGAAGTCTTCCCGCGGGTGCATTCCTTCCGTCGGGGCACCGCCTCAGCAGCGTGGACGACATCCTGATGATGTACGACGTGCTCGTGGAGGTCGGCAGGGACAACATCGATGCCGACCTGTGGGCGGACGACGCACTGGCCGTGAATCTGCATCGCTGCGTGCCCTTCGCGCTCCCCAACGACGGCGGTGTCGCCTTCATCGACCACCGCCCCGGCCCCTCGTACGGCCACGTGTACGAGATGGGCATCGGGTCCGGAGACCTGGACGGAACCCTATGGGCGACCGGCCTGACACAGCTCTTTCGAACCTTGGCCGACGCTCTGGAATCCGGCGGCCCGTTCCTCTGCTACTGGCCCACACTCTACGAAGCCGAACCAGGCCACCATTGCCTGGAGTGGCACATCCGAACCTGACACGGTCGGCCAGGCGCCCTCTCCCCGCGGTCGGTGCGGGGGCCCTTCCGAGCCGGGCGCCGCGCGATGAGAGTGATGAACGCTCTGTTCAAGTGACCTCTGTGCCTCTTTCGCCCATTGACCGCCGTGGCACGACGGGCCACCGCGCTCGGGCAGCCAGCCGGTCGAGCCGGTCGAGCGGCACGGGCAGACTCCGCTGCTCGCACTTCACCGGTCCCCACTCCACTTGACAGAAGGTGAGATCGAGGAAAATACTAACGGCGTTAGATAATCTAACGCCGTTAGGGGTTTAGATGGGCAAGCGGGAAGAGGTCCGTCGGCGGACGTTCGCCGAGATCCTGGACACCGCCGGCCGCATGGCGGAGGCCGAGGGCTGGCAGGCGGTGACGATCCGACGGATTGCCGCCGAAATCGGCTATAGCGCGCCGGTGATCTACCAGCACTTCCCGAGCAAGGAGGCCGTGCTGCGAACCCTGCTGGAGCGGGCCAACGCCGACCTGCTGGAGCGGATGCAGACCGCGGTGGCAGACGGGCCGGCGTCGCAGGGTCCGTATTCGGCGGCAGCCGCGTATCTGGAGTTCGCTCGCTCGCAGCCTGGTCCGTATCAGCTCGTGTCGGGCGGGGCCGGCACAGGCATCGACGCTTCCACCCGCCGCGCGGCGGCTGCCGAAGTGCTCGCCTTCACCAGGCGCATCGTCCGCGCGTGGGCGGCCGAGACCAGAGCCGGGCCGGTCGACCTCGATGACGCCT